>CAZDNG010000045.1:54627-74772 GCA_964506835.1 uncultured Polyangiaceae bacterium | reverse complement strand
GTTGCCTTCCAGCTCGGCCTGCGCGGTGACCCCGGTGCTCTCGCTCGGCGACCCGTTGTCGGTGTTCGCTCCACACGCCGACAGAATGCACAGCGGCAACAGCGGCAAAACGCTTCGAATGCTCATGGGTAACTTCTTGCCTTCCTGCATCCGGGTCGATGCGCCGGTGCGAAGGGCCGTGTACCACCACCTCCGCTCGCTTCTGTGTGTCGATGTTGCGAACTCGCTGTCTCAGGTCGTGCACGCGCCCCTTTGCCCGGCGTGTCGTCCGGAACGCCGACGCGAGTCGAGGTGCGCCGCGCGTCGGCGCCCCGAGGACCGCCGGGATCGGAGTGCTCGACCTGTGATCCCCAAGGAGACCGAGGCGGAGATCGTCCGGCTGTATCACGGGGCAAAGTGGCCCATCGGCACCATCGCCGGCCAGCTGGGCATCCATCACACGACGGTGCAGCGCGTGCTGCGACAGACGGGCGTCGACCGGAAGGTAGTCGCGCCGCGGCCGTCCATGATCGACCCGTACGTCCCCTTCGTCGTCGAGCAGCTCGAGAAGTACCCGGGCCTGCGCGCGAGCCGGCTGTTCGTCATGATCAAAGAGCGCGGCTACCCCGGCGGGCCCGATCATCTCCGGCGCCTCGTCGCTCGCCTCCGGCCGCGCAAAGCCGCGGAAGCGTTCCAGCGGCTGCGGGCGATGGCGGGCGAGCGGGCGCAGGTCGACTGGGCGCACTTCGGCAAGCTCGAGATCGGCGGCGCCCAGCGTCCGCTGTGGGCCTTAGTCATGGTGCTCAGCTACTCGCGCAGGCTGTTCCTGCGATTCTCTCCTGGCGCGTCGATGCCGTTCTTCGTGGCCGGGCACGTGGAGGCCTTCGCCGACTTCGGCGGTGTGCCGCGTGTCCTTCTCTACGACAACTTGAAGAGCGCCGTCCTCGCTCGTGAGCCAGACGGGATGCCAGATCCGTCTGGTTTTCTGGAGCTCACGTCCGTCGCATTCCCCACACCGCATATCCAGCCGACCCGTCGAGTGCGAGTTCGTGCTGGTCGACAACTTCGAACCCTGCGCGATGGTAGAACGCGACGTTGCGCTCGTTGTGCGTGGTGAGCAAGACCGGGTAGCGCGCTCCGCGGGCGTCCGCAGTCGCGGCAAGGGCGTTTGCCAGGAGGGCGCTGCCCATTCCGCGACCTTGTTTCCGCGGGTCGATGGCCATCATATGAACATACCAGTGCGGCCGTCCTTCGGAGAGGCGGGCCTCGACGCGGTCGTAGGCGTCCTTGAGAGTGAACAGACGACGAACGGCGGCAATCCCGCGTGTCACTGCGAACGGAAGCAGACCACGACGGATCATCGTTAATGTCGAAACTTCGAGCCCGCCCGGTGGCCGCATCGTCACCGTTCCCGAAGCGCCGCAGGCATCGACTGCGATGTACGTGCACCGATGCGGCAGATATGTTCGCAGGCTCCGGGCGAAGTAGTCGCGTAAACCCTGGGCGCGCGTCAAAGGGTTCGGCATCAGGTAGCGGTATGCGGGATCGTCATCCATCGCAGCGGCGAGGATCGCGGCAGCGGCGGGTATTCGACGTTCGCAGCCGACGATGAGCTTTCCGACTGTCCGGTCCATTTGCGATGCGATTGTGGTCAGACCAATCGCGCGTCCACGGTCGTGATCATCGGTCGGATTCCTACCCACCGCGACTGAAGGCGCCAAGCGGCTTCAGTATTTCCAAGGAACGATCGAACTCACCGCGAGCAACCACAATGCCGTTCCCTCCTACCTCGACGAGATCAAGCCGCTCTTTGCTGCCGACGGCGCGAGCGTGCAGCTTAGATGGGCGCGCGATTTCTGCGCCTTGCTCGATGATTACTTCGTCTCCGAAGCTGATCCGGCCGTGAAGACAGAGATGAACGGCAAGCGCCCCCGCCGCAGCACCTGTTGCTGGATCTTCGAGAATCCCCTCTCCAGGTGCGAATACGCGAACCTTCCAGTTCGCCGCCTGGCGCGCGAACACGACGAACGCGAGACTGCCGAACGCGGCGAGGAGCGAGAGGTCCGGGGCTAGCCCCGCGACCGCGTCGGGCGTTTCAAGTTGGATCAGAACGTATCGAGGGCCGTTGTCGTACAGCTCGATGGGCAACGTCGACCGACTTACATGCAGTGCCGCCAACAGCTCATCGGTCGCGTCGAAAGGCTGCCGAATAGGGATCGGCTGCGTCATCCAGCCGAAATTCACGGCCGTTTCCGAAGGTGCGACGCGAACGGTGACAATGCCACGGCCGGTCTCCAGGCGGATGACCGCTCCCTCTCGTTTCGCTTTCGCGAGAACAAATGCGGTTCCGAGAGTTGGATGCCCGGCAAAGGGGAGCTCCATGGTGGGCGTGAAGATCCGTACACGAGCATCGGCATCCGCGGTGCTTGGTTGCAGCACGAATGCGCTCTCGGAGAGATTCATCTCGCGAGCGAGCGCCTGCATGGTGATGTCGTCGATGCCGTTCGCGTCCGTGAATACCGCCAAGGCGTTTCCCGTGAGGGCGCGGTCGGTGAAGACATCGCAGAGTTCGTATCGAAGTGGGCGCATGACGACCAAGACTAGCGAGAAACAATGCGGCGAATCTAGCAGGCTCGCGACTGGCGCCGTAGGTGGCGCGCCGCGACCTCCTACGCTACGGTGCGCCATGCCGAGCGCGGTCGAGATCGCCGTCGATACGTACATTCGAATGTGGAGCGAGCGCGACCCGATGGTCCGAGCGACGATGCTCGATGCGTGCTTGGCCGCGGAGGGTCGCATGGTCACGCGCAGCCGCGAGATCCGTGGCCGGAAGGCATTCGCTGATTTGATGACGAACTTGCTCGCAGATCCGCAGCTCTTGCGCATCCGTGTGATCAGCGCGATCGACGCGAAGGGCACAACGTTCCGCTTTCGCTCAGTCGTCGAACGTCGTGACGGCACCGCACTCGAGAGCTTCGACGCGGGTCAGATCGACGCCGACGGCCGGATTTCGCTCTTACTGACGTTCGCCGGCCCGCTCGAAGAATCCGGCAAGGTGGATGAGAAAGCCTGAGGCTGAACGTCACTCCGCGGTGCTCGTCACGATTCGCACGCGGCGGCGAGTTTCTCCATCGTCGGCGCGTTGACCTTACAGAGCGGGGATCGGGGTCCTCGATGAACCGGCTTTCGACGAGCCCCAGACGCGCTCGCAGCGGGCCTCGAAAGCGGTGCGGGCGGCGGGCAGCTTGGTGCGCAGGGTCGCAGGGAGCATGGCGTACACTTGCTCGAGTACGTCGGGAGCGATGCCGTCCATGGCCCACGAGAAGCCTTGCGCGTACATTTCTGCGTCTTCATTGGTGGGTGGCGTCGGGAACTCCTTGGCGTCGCGAAGGAACGGAATGAGCTCCGCTTCCTCGAGACCGAGGTGCGGATCGAGCAGCGTCTTTAGCTCGTCGACGACCGCCGCAGCCTTGTCGGCCTTCGGTAGTTCGGCGAAGGCCTCGTCACCGAGCTCGAGTAGTGGATCGATGCGGCGGTGATCGGCGACGAGCCGCTCGATCGTTGCGTGCACCGATGGGTGCTGGTTCGCGAGACTCGGGAAGACGCCGGTGTCCTCGGCTTCGTGGTGCCCGTGCAGGGCTCCGCGGAAATTCCGCCATTCGTCGCGCACCGCCGTCGCTCTGGCATGGTCACCCTCAGTGATCCGGGCGAGCGCATTCGCGAAGCGTGCGAGATCTCGACGAAAACCGTGGTGTGACATCATGAGCGCGGTGGCCATCGACGCGGTTCCGTCGTCGTTCAAGAGATTCGGGACTTGGGACATGATTTGAGCCTCGTCGTTGGAACAGGTTCGGAGCCTTGTCCGGACGACGAACGGCGAGACCCAGGTTCGACACGAGTCGCAAAAAACTTTCGAGCCACTTCCGTAGCCGCGTGGGCGGCCGGCCTAAGGGCGGCGCGCCCCCGTTTCCAGATCGTGACGGCGGTCGTCGCGACTCCGGGCCAGCCTTGTCCGCGTTGATGGCGACGAGCCGCTCGTTTACTTTGATGGTCGTTGGTCGCGGAAGGATTTCGACAAAGGCGCGTGAGGCCGTTGAGCGGGTAAACAAGCATGCCGATCGATGCGATCATCTTTGACTGCGACGGGACTTTGGTCGACAGCTTGCCGTTGGCGACGGCGGTTTTGGTCGAGTATCTCGCGAGCTTGGGAGTGACGCTCTCGGCATCCGAGGCGACCGTCCATTTCGGTAGCGGACGACTTGCCGAGTCGGTCGCCGGGTTCGAACGCTTTCTCGGAGCCAAACTACCTGGTGCATTCGTTCCCGAGCTGCGACGCCGTCGTGATCGCGCCGTGCGCGAGCGTCTTCGCCCGATCGACGGGGCTTTGGAGCTTGTCCGCACGTTGCAGATCCCCATCGCCGTTGCGTCGAACGGGCCTCTTCAACAGACGGCGCTTAGTCTCGAGGTGACTGGCTTGCTCAGGTATTTTTCGCCCAACGTCTTCAGCGCATACGACGTCGGTAGTTGGAAGCCAGATCCAGGGCTTTTTCTCCATGCTGCCGAGCGGCTCGGCGTTGAGCCGTCGCGTTGCGCGGTAGTGGAAGACGCCGCACCTGGAATTGACGCTGGTATCGCCGCGGGCATGGTCGTCTTCGCGCTGTGCGACGACGATTATCCGAATCACGAACGCGTCCGGACAATTCGGAGTTTAAGCGAGATTGGCTCGCAGCTGACACGCGCCTGTCTGACTCCGCGTGCGACATGACTCTCGCGGACGAATATCGAAACCAGACTCGTTGGCGCGAATGGCTGCGGCTCTTCGAGATGTTACCGTCCGTAGACGGAAGCACCGTGCTCGACCTCGGATGTGCCGTCGGCGATCAGGCCGTAGAACTCGTGGCGCGAGGAGCCCGAGTGATCGGGATTGACGCCAATGAAGCGCTGCTTGAGGTGGCTCGTGCCCGAGGCCTTCGAGATGCGGAATTTCGTCGAGAAGATTTACGCGCGTTGGCCCCGTCGGCGGCGGAAGTGGACGGCATTTGGTGTAGCTTCGCGGCCGCGTACTTTCCGCGTCTGGGCGAGGTGCTGCGCTCCTGGCAGAAGCTCCTGAAGCCCGGCGGTTGGATCATGCTCACGGAGGTCGACGATCTTTTCGGACACGAACCGCTCGACGTGGAGGTAAAGGCGATTCTGCGCGCGTACGGAGAAGCGGCGATTGCAGCGAACCGACATGACTTTCAAATGGGACGAAAATTGCGTGGCCATCTGGAAGACGCCGGGTTCTCGGTGACGACCAGTCGCACTCTCGGAGACAAGGAACTCTCGTTCGACGGACCGGCTGATTCGGATGTTCTCGAGGCCTGGGCGGCACGACTCGAAAGGATGAAGACGTTGCGCGACTTTTGCGGCGCGGATTTCGAGCGCGTTCGCGAACAGCTTCTGGGCGCGCTGGCTCATCGGGAGCACCATTCCACCGCGTCGGTCCGCTGTTGCGTCGCAACAAGGAGCGGACGCGGATGATGCCACTCCGCGTTGAAGTGAACGGGACCCTCGTTTAAACTCGGGACTGACGGGTCAACGCGCCAGCGTCGGGCCGGTCGGGTACCGCGATGACAAAAGGTCCCTCTCTCTGCGTCGCTCAGACATGCCCCGTGCGGGGCGACGTGTCTGCCAACGTCGACGAACATCTACGTTTGGTGGAGCTCGCCGCCGGGCTCGGAGCCGACGTGATCTTGTTCCCCGAGCTGTCGCTGACCGGTTACGAACTCGAGCTCGGCGACCGGCTTGCGATGTCGCAGAACGATTCGCGAATCGTTCCGCTGCTGGGCGCCGCTTCTTCACATCGGCTGACCATCGTCGCGGGTGCTCCCGTTCGAATGGGGCAGAGCCTTCACATCGGTGCATTCATCGTGCAGCCGGACCGAACGATCGCGTTGTACACGAAGCATCATCTCGGCGCCTTCGACGACAGCGCACGTCGCGATGGCAACGTGCCGCCTCCCGAAGCGACCTTCTTTGAGCCCGGGGCGCTCGATGCCCGCGTTCGATTCGGTGACGAACTCGCTGCGGTGGCGATTTGTGCCGATACGAGCCGAACTTCCCACCCACGTCGCGCCGCGCGATCGGGAGCGAAAGCCTATCTTGCGAGCATGTTCGTCATTCCGTCCGAATTCGAGACCAGCTGTGTGCGGCTCGCACACTACGCCGAAGAACATGGCATGGTCGTCGCGCTAAGTAACTTCGGGAGTCCGACCGGAGGGCTCGCTTCAGCGGGTCGCAGCTCGATCTGGTCGGAACACGGCGACCTCGTTACGCGGCTGCCACCAACCGGTAGCGGTGTTGCCGTCGCGACTCGAAGTCGCGATGGCTGGGCCACGAAGGTGGCGATGCTCCACTAGGCAACACCCAAAACCACGGAAAGAACGATATGACTGACAAGCCAGTGGCAACGCCGGACAACACGGCGGTTCGCGTCGCGTTGTGGCGAGCGCTGCACGTAGAAGTCGATTCGCCGCCGCACGTGCTCGAAGACATCGTCGGCTTGAAGCTGGTGGCTCCCGATGACGGGTGGCAGAACCGTCCGGACATGAGTCCGTTCACGCGCCCCTTCCGGGCGTCCATCCTGGCTCGCGCGCGCTTCATCGAAGACCTCGTGGTCGAGCAAGTTGCTCGTGGCGTTGGGCAATACGTGATCCTCGGCGCGGGTCTGGATACCTTCGCGCAACGTCGGCCGGAGATAGCGTCGCGTCTGCTCGTATTCGAGATCGATCAGCCCGGCACTCAGGCATGGAAGCGGCAACGCCTCGTCGAGCTCGGCTATGGCATTCCGCTGTTCCTGCGGCTCGTGCCCGTCGACTTCGAGGCCGGCGACGCGTGGTGGGAGCGGCTGACGGCGGCGGGCTTCGACGCGACAAGGGCGGCGGTCGTGGCGTCCACCGGTGTCAGCATGTACCTAACCAAGGAAGCGATTGCTGCGACGTTGCGCCAGGTCGCGGCGCTGGCTACGGGCTCGACGCTCGCCATGTCATTCATGCTTCCGATCGAGATGACCGACCCGGAGGTGCGTCCGGGGATCGAGCGGGCGGCAGCAGGGGCGCGAGCGAGCGGCACGCCCTTCATCAGCTTCTTCACGCCGAGCGAGATGCTGGCGCTGGCGCGTGATTGCGGCTTCCGAGAGGTCCAACACGTATCGGCAGCGACGCTCGCCGAACGTTACTTCGTGGGGAGGGCAGACGGCCTTCGACCGCCGAACAACTCAGAGGAATTGCTCGTAGCGCGGACCTGAAAGCGAGCAGGACGGGAAGGATTGATGCTGCAGATCCGGCCAGCAGTCCCGCAGGATCGTTTCGCTCTCGTCGTTTTCGTATTCTCGCTCGTCGCGCCGGGCTGTGGCGGAGCGGCGAAACAGGGTGAAACGGCCGCGGTCGGGCGACCGACGCGGGTTCCGGTCGTCTCGTGCTTTCTCTTACGAGAACTGGGCGTAGGCGAGGTGCGGCGCGCGCCCGCGGTCGGATGCGCGGAGCGAGTCACGCCGGCCTCGACGTTCAAGATCCCGCACGCGCTGGCGGCGCTCGACGCGGGAGTCGTGAAAGATGCGTCCACGACGTTTGCGTACGATGGATCGCCGATGCCATTTCCGAACTGGATGCATGATCAGACCTTGGCGTCGGCGATGCGTTTTTCGGTGGTGTGGTATTTTCAGCGCATCGCTGACGCCTTAGGGCCAGTTCGCGAGCATGAGTACCTCGCGAAATTCCACTACGGCAACGAGGACGCGAGTGGGAATCCGAGACGGTTCTGGATCGAGGATTCGCTCGCGATCTCTCCCGACGAACAGGCGACGTTTCTCGAGCAATTCTACGAAGGGTCGTTGCCTGTCGATCGCTCGAGCCTGAAGACGGTTCGCGAGATTCTCGTGCAACCAGAGGGCGTGGTCGTGAACGCGACGGGCGCGCACGCGTTCGCGGCGCCGTGGCCGCCGGGCACGGTATTGAGCGCGAAGACCGGCAGCGCGTCGTACGATCGCGATGATGGTGTGCAATGGCTCGTCGGTAGCGTGCGTCGCGGCGAACGCACGTGGGTCTTCGTCAGTTGCGTCGCTGGCCGACTCGAAGAGAATCGAATGCCGGCGGTCGAGCTCGCCGCTCGCGCGCTGCGCGAAGAACAGGTCCTCTGAGTCGGGCTGCGCCAAACGTCCCCACATCGCCGGCAAACGGCGTGGAGCGCGCCCAAAAACCCATGCATCTTCTCGGTCGAGAAGGGGATTCGGTTTTCGGACCGACGACGTGGGGCCGTAAACCTTTCTTCAAACTTCTCAACATTTCGTTCGCGCGCGGCGAGCTATGAACGAGGACATGGCGAACCTGAAAGCGCGCTTGCTGGGGGGCTGGCTCGGGGACCGGCTCCTTCGCGATCTGGTGGTGTCGAACGTCGAGCCCGTTCATCGTCGTTTCCGGAGGATCCGCGTCGGCGCTTCGTGGCTCGGTGAGGCCCCGCCGGGCGCGGGCGACAAGGTGCAGATCTATTTGCCCGACGTCGGTGCGCGCACGTACACGCCGTTCGACATCGGCCGGGGATCGGAAGCGTTTTCGCTTCTCTTTTATCTGCACGGCGACACGCCGGGCGCCAGGTTCGCTCGCGGCATCGAGGTAGGGAACACGCTGCGTGTTCTCGGCCCCGGGCGTTCGATCCCGCTCGAGTCGCTCGCGCTCCCGATCGCCCTCTTCGGAGACGAAACGTCGCTCGGCATCGCGCGCTCGGTCTATGAGCTCGAGGACGCGGGCGCGCGCTCTACCGCCCATCTCGAGGTATCGTCGGTCGACGATGCAGGCGCCGCGTGCGCCGCGCTGGGTCTATCGGACGCGACGCTGATCGTGCGCGATGACAACGACGGGCACCTCGAGGAGGTCGCGCGACGGCTCTCGGCGTCGACCCGAGACGGCGGCACGATCGTGCTCACCGGTCGCGCGTCGTCGATCCAGAAGCTGCGCGCGCTGTTGCGCAGCGGATCGCGACGCCCCCAGTCCGTGAAGGCCTACTGGGCCGACGGAAAGCGCGGACTCGACTGAGCGATCACCGACGTCCGTGGCCGCCACCAACGTGGCCGCCGAAGTGTGCCCCGCCACTCACGCGACCGCGGAACGCGGGTTCGTAGTTGCGTCGTACAGGGGGCGCGGCGACGCGGCGGTCGTAGAGGCCGCGCGGTTCATGGTCATAGTGCGCCCAACCCCCTCCGTTCCGATAAAACCACCGACCGTGATACCAGTACGACGGATAGCCGTCGTAGTACACGGGCGAGGTCGTCGCGATGTACGCGTCGGGCGGGTAGTCGTCGCCGTAGTAACCCGCCGGATAGTCGGCACCGACGCCGACTTCGCATCCTGTCAATAAGCCGGAAGAGGCCACGAGAGTCGCTGCAACGACGAGTCGTCGCCATACCGGATGCGTCGAGGAGCGGATCATGGCGTCGCCTCCGCGCTCGGATCGTGCGCAGCGTGGGCGCGCAGTTTGTCCGCCAGGGCGGTGCGTTGATCGGGCGCGAGCACCGGGCCGACGGCTTCGACGAAGTGCGCGAGGTGCGCCGCGGCCCAACCCACCATGTGCGCGTTCGCGTCGTTTTCGGCAGTCGGCCCTTTGGCGTCGAAGGAGTTGCTGCGAAACGCGTCGCCGAATGCCCGGAGGTCTGCGTCGATCTCCTTCGGATCGAGCGGCGGCACGGCCTTCATGTCTCGAGCCATCGCGGTTTTGATTTGGTTGACCTGGTCTGCCGTGAGATCGAGCTCGCTCGCCAGCGCTGCGAGATGACCGCCCTCGCGCGGCGCCGCGCCGGTTTCGTCACCGTTCACTTGCTTCCAGACGGCCCAGTGCGCCACGACTTTGTCGGCGAGGGCCGTGCGCTCGGCGGGCGACAGCGCGGCGTGGAGTTGGTTCAACGCGTCCGCGGTTCGGTCGTGAACGCCGCGCGCGGCCGTGGTCACGTCCGCGACCCCGGCGTCGACTTTCGCGGCGTCGATGGTCCCCGCGGCGAGCCCGTCGGCGAGGGCCGTCATCAGCGACTGTTCTGCGGCGCGACCCGGCTCCATGCTCGCGACGAGCTCGGCGCGGATCGGCGCGATCGCCGCGCTCTTCTCCGGCGGGACGGCGATCGTGTCGAGGCTCATCGCGATGAAGAGCGTCACGCCGCCGTGGTGGTGATAGCGGTGGTGCTCCATCAACGCCATCGCGACGTCGTCCGCGGGTTCTTGCGCGGCTCCGGCGGTTGCCGGCGGCGGCTGATTCTTCGTGCTTCCGCTACACGCGGGCAGTGAAGCCACGCTCGCGAAGCCGAGAAGAATGAGGCCGCCAGGCCAAGAGATTGTCGTACGAATCATTCACATCCTCGCGTCATGTGCGTTCGAGAACATTCGGGACCTAGTGCCATCGCGAATCATGGGAAAGGGCTCCGCGTGCAGTTTCAGCCTAGTCCTGCATTGCATCTTGTATGCCGTAGGCGGAAACCAATTCGAGACCTGGAACTGGCTGCGAAAGGACGCCGACGTCGGACCGCGTGTCGGGTTGGGACGACGCGGGCGCCAAGACGCCACGGTGGCGTCCCATCTTGCCCGATGGTGGGATCAAGGCGCGTCCCGCCGCGGGAATTCCTGCGGCGTTGCCGTTCCCGACCTCATTCGGTAGGACGGCGTTCGTGGCGACGAACAAGGTCATTTACTTGATGAACCTCTCCCCGGACGGCTTCGTCGAGGGGCCGGATGGAGGCTTCGGTTGGGCCTTTCCCGACGAAGAGGTTCACCGATTTCACAACGACCAGGCGCGCGACTTTGGGGCATTCCTCTACGGGCGCCGCATGTACGAGACGATGATCGGGTGGCAGACGGCTGACCAAGATCCGTCCACGTCGCCGGTCGGATTGGATTTTGCGCGCATCTGGAAGGCGAAGCCGAAGATCGTGTTCTCGACGACGCTCGAGACGGTCGGCGAAAACGCGCGGCTCGTCAGAAACGACGTCGCCGCGGAAGTGACGCGGCTGAAGGAAGAATCGAGCGGCGACCTCGGGGTCAGTGGCCCGGGCTTGGTTCGCGCGGCCGTGGTCGCGCGTGCGAAACGCCGGTATGATCGCGGTCTCCCATGGCCGAGCGCCTCTACGAAGCGATCCTCTCGCGTCGCTTCGCCGCCCCGCGGTTCGTGGTGTGGGGACTCGTCTCCGACACCAATCGCTGGGACCGCGCGAGTGGCCTGACCCCCGGGAAGTACACCTGGCGCCAGCGCGGCACCGAGCGGGTGCGCGCGGGCATCGCGAAGGAGCTCGGGTTCGACATCGAATGGATCGAACCGCCGTACGAGTGGGTGGAAGGGCGTTTCGTTCACGGCGAGCGCGCGTTCCTCAAGGGGCCGGTGGCGCGCGGCGGTTTTCACGCGCGGCTTCGCGACGTGGAGGGGAAAACCCTGGTCGAGGCCGTGGCGTACGTGGCCGGCGCGGGTCCTCTCATGCGGCTCATCGGGCCGATCATGAAGCGGAGATTCGCGACGGCGCTGGTTCGTTACCTCGACGGCATCGAAGAAGTGCTGTCCGCGGGCGATGGTTCCGAACGATCCTTCGCCTCGGGTGCCATCTCCGCGTCGCTCGTCGCGCGCGAGCTGATCGCCGAGCGACCGTACGATCCCCTGACGCAAGGGCCGCGCTCGGAGACCTCGGTGTCCGAGCTGGACCGGCGCGTCGGGCGGCTCGCCGACAAGGGACTCAAGGACGGCCTCGTCGAGCGCTTGCGACGTGCCCTGGTCGAGCGACCCGACGAAGAGCTCGCGCAAATGCGCCCCTTCGAGCTCGCCGACCGGTGGCGCGAGGATCGAAGAGAAGTCCTTCGTGTTTTTCTGCACGCGACGCGGGCGGGTGTCGTCGATCTGCGCTGGCAGATCAATTGCCCCGTCTGTCGCGTGGCCGCTCAAGTGGTCGGAGCGCTGGCCGACGTCTCCGGTAACGTGCACTGCGCCGCGTGCAACATCGGTTACGGCGTGGACTTCGGCAAACACGTCGAAGCCGTCTTTCAATGCCATCCGGCGATCCGCGAAACCGAGACCAGCGTGTACTGCGCCTCGAGCCCCTCGTTTCTTCCGCACGTGACGGCTCAGCTCGCCGTCGAGCCCCAAAAGACGCGGGTCGAACCGTTCGATGCACCGCCGGCCGCGCTGCACGTGCGTCTCCTCTCCGGCCAGGGCAGCGCCGAGGTCACGCTGCCTCCCGGCGGGTCGTTGCGGGTATCCCTCGACGACCAGCTCGCGCTTCGCGTCGAGGTGGTGTCCGGCGAACCGTCGCAGACGATCACCATTTCCTCGACGAGCGATCGCACCGCGGTGGTGCTCGTCGAACGCACGGGGATCGACGGCCACGCGGCGCTCGGCTCCATCCTCGCGACGTTTCCCGATTTCCTCGACTTGTTCGCGACGGAGGCGCCGGCCACCGGCGTGGAGCTCTCGATCGCGCACCTCGCGCTCCTCTTCAGCGATCTCACCGGTTCGACGGCGCTCTACGAACAAATCGGCGATGCGCGCGCCTTCGCCGTGGTGCAGGAGCATTTCCGAGACATGACCGAGATCGTCGCCGAGCGTCGCGGCGCGATCGTCAAGACGATGGGCGACGCGGTCATGGCGAGCTTCACGTCGGAGACCGACGCGGTCGCCGCCGCGCTCGAGATGGTGCAGCGCTGCCACGAGCGTCACGGCGAGCTCGGCGTGAGCGCGAAGCTCGGCGTCGGCTCGGGGTCGTGCCTCGCCGTCCGCGCGAACGATCGCCTCGACTTTTTCGGGACCACGGTGAACCTCGCGGCACGTCTGCAAGCCCGCGCCGAAGGCGGCCAGCTCGTCATCACCGAGGAGCTGCACCGTCACCCCGACGTTCGAGCCGTGCTGGCGCCGTATTCCTGCTCGCCGTTCAAGGCGCGCCTGAAGGGGATCGCGAGCGAACAAAACCTGATCGCGGTTCGAGTCCACCCGCAGTGAGTCCCATGCAGCCGACCGATTACAGCGTGCTCGCCGATCGGTACGCGGCACATCGCCGGCCGCATCCAGGCGTCGTCGCGGAGCTGGCGATCGGATTGACGGCGGAGTCGCGTGTGCTCGAGCTCGGGTGCGGGACGGGCAACTACCTCGCCGCGCTCGGGGAGCGCGTCGGGTGCGATGCGATCGGGATCGATCCTTCGCCGCAAATGCTCGAGCAGCTGCGAGCGCGCGGTCTTTCGAGTCGTGCGCTCGAGGGCCGCGCCGAACGGCTCGACTTTGCCGACGCGGAGTTCGACCGCGTCTACTCGGTCGACGTCATTCATCACGTGGCGGATCGGCCGGCGGCGTTTCGCGAGGCGTTTCGCGTGCTCAAGAACGGCGCGCTCGTGTGCACGGTGACCGACTCCGAGTGGATGATCCGGAATCGGCGGCCGCAGTCGGTGTACTTCCCGGAAACGATCGACGTGGAGCTCGCGCGATACCCCAGCATCGACGCGCTCCGTGACGAGCTCACGGCCGCCGGCTTCGAGTCGCTCCGCGAACGCGTCACCGAACGTTCCTACGAGATCACCGACGCCGCGGCGTACCGCGACAAGGTGTATTCGTCCCTCATCTACATCAGCGACGACGCGTTCCGCCGCGGTCTCGAACGACTCGAAGCGGATTTACGGCGCGGTCCGGTGCAATGCGTGTCGCGATACTTGCTGCTCTGGGGGAAGAAGAGCCCATCTGCAAAAAGCTAAAAGCTATTGCGAGCGCATGAGGGAGAGGGCTGCCTCGTGGTGAGCGCGCGTGCACCAGTCCTGTTCGTTGCTTGGCCACGCGTCGCGGCTCGAGGGGGCGAAGGACGTGAGGGATAGCGCTCAGGGGATTCGTTCGGGCGGCTCGCCGAGCACAGTCAGGACGGAGCGGATCGTCGCGAGGGACGCTTCGAAGAGCGAGGGTTGTTCGGGGTCGGCGAAGACGGCCTGGAAGTCTTCCGGGGTGAAGGCGCGGGCGAGCCGTTCGGCGAAGGTGTTTTCGAGGACACGGAGGTAGTAATCGACGTCGTAGTCGCGGGGGTCGGAGCCGGCGGAGGCGAGATCGTCGTCGGTGTCGTCGAGGAGGCCGGCGCGTCCGCCGCGCGCCCGATATACGTGGATGCGTTCGCCGGTGCGCCAGTCGTCCCGGCCGTTCGTGAGCAGGGCCTCGTAGGGGAGCTCGCGGCGGCGTTCGCGGGTCGCGAGGTACTCGGTCGCGGTCTTCGTCAAGCGAACGCGCGACGCGACGTCGAACGTCGTGAGGGTCCGGCGCCGGAGTGCGGTCACCGTGTCGACGTACGCGCGGCGCACGCCGAGCACGTCGCAAGCGAGCAGGCAGGCGATGGCTCGACGCAGAAAGGCTTCGCCGAAAGGTTCGGCGCGACTCGAACGGAACGCGACGCCGCGGAGGAGCAGCGATCCGTCGTACCCGAGGAGGGCGTAATTTTTCGGCTCGTGGGAGAGCATCGCGGCGTAGCGACCGTCGAATTCGAGGTGCACGTGCTCCGGCAAGAGCGCCGCGACCTCGGCGACCACGCGTCGTTCGTCGGCCTCGGTGAAGCGCGTCGGAACCGAGAAATAGACGCCGTCGGTGTCCGCCTCGAGCAAGGTGACGCCGCGGCGGGCGAGCTCGCGGCAGAGAAGATCGAGGACGGCGCGGCCATGGCCGGTGACGGCGTTCGCGGCGTGCACGTCCGAGAAGCGCGTGAGCGATGCCGCGCCGAGGTAGCCGTAGGCCGAATTGACGACGAGTTTCATCGCCGCCGAGAGCGCTTCGTCGGTGAAGCGCTCGGACGATCCCCGGGCGCTCGCGCGAGCGCGGGCCTTGGCGGCGAGCCGCTGCTCGACGAGGCGATCGACCACGGTGAGGAGCACGCCGAGGCGATCGCGCGCGGGACCGATGCGGTACTGGCGCATGAGCGACGGATAGAGACTCGCGACGTCGGCCTTGACGACGCGTTCCGCGACGCCGGTCGCGAATAGATGAAGCGCCGCTCCGGTGTGCGTCGTGCCGTCGCTCTCCTGGTGCGCGGGGAGCGCCGCGCCGGCGCGGACGTACGCGCGGACGAGCAGCGGATCGATCACGCCGGTCGCGGCGCCGGCGTCGGCGAGCCGCTCGTAGCGCCGCGGCACCATGCGAGCCAGCGCGAACGCGGCGCCACCGAGAAGCCGCGCGACGCCGGCGGCTTCGTCGACGTCGGCGAGCGCGTAGCGCCGCACGCGTTCCGGATCGCGACGGTACACGTCATAGACGTGTTTGCCGCCGATGAGCTCGCGCGCCGGCCCGGCGAGGCCGAAATGCCGCGCGACGGCCTTGAGACCGTGCCCCGGCAGATCGCGCGCGGAAAAATCGTGACGGCGCACGGCGTCCATCGAGTCGATCATTTCGCGACCGGGGACCGTATAGCGCGTCCGGCGAAGTCGCTCGCCGGCGAGCGTCGCGGCGCCGCCGAGCGACGCGCCTCGCGACGACGGACGCTGCCGCAAGCCGGGCGCGCCGGCACGGCCGAGCGCGAGCGGCACGCCGAGCACTCGCGCGCGATGCGCGAGAAACGGCAGATCGAACCCGTGCAGGTTGTGGTTTTCGATGACGTCGGGGTCGAGCGCCGAAATCCGGGTCACGAAGCGATGAATGAGCGCCGCTTCGGCGCGGTCGTCGTCGCCCTCCGCCTCCAAGCACGTACCGCCGCCGTCCGGGCCGCGAAGGGAGACCAAGAAAATTCGATCCACCGTGGGATCCAGTCCCGTCGTCTCGAGATCGAATTGCGCCCGCCGCAGATCGTCGAAAGCGAGGTCGCGAAAATAGGTGCGGCCGCTGGCGACGAGGTATTGCTCTTCCGGCGGCAGCGCGAGCACGGCGTCGTGACCGAGCTCGCGCACGTGGGCGAGGGGACGGCCGAGTCGGCGGCGTGCACCGGTGAGCACCGCATCGGTGAGGGTGCGAAGGTGCTCCGCGCGCACGACGTAGCGGAGCTCGCCCGGCCCGGCGAGCTCGTCGTAGGTCACCGCGCCCGGCCCGGCGCCGTCGCGTTCGCGCCGCAGCCGATCGCCCAGGTGCGACAGATCATCGAGCCGGTCGAGGAGGAGCCACGGACGAAACCGGGCTTCCTCGCGAACCAACGCGCGCGTGTCCGGCGCGCGCCGCCAGACGAGCGCGATGCCGTCGGGCTCCGCCCACACCGAGACGATGCCGGGCGTCGCATCCCAACCCCAGAGCCACTCGTCGTCTTGTTCGGGCACCGACCGATCCGATCAGGCCCTGTGATATCAGTGGGAGGTGGCTTCGACAAATGCCGTCGCTCCCTGGATCCGAGCCCTTCGCTGGTTCGACGACGGCGTGCAACGTGCTTTTCAGATCCACGAAGCGGTGCGCGACGAGATTTTTCTCGCGTTCACTCCCCCCGCGGATCGCCCTCGGGTGACCGGGCTCGCGTACAGCGAAAACCCGGTGCGGTACGTTCCGGGGGGAACGCACTTCGACGGCGGTCTGTTCGATTGGGAGCGCGCGGCGATTCCGCTCCTCGGGCTCGGCGCGACGTCTCGCCTGTTGATTGCCGGAGCCGGCGGCGGGCGCGAGCTCACCGGTTTCGCCCCGCTCGTCGGCGAGGTCGTCGCGTTCGAACCGAGTGAGCCGCTCTTCGAGACCGCGGCGCGCATCGGCCGAAGGCTCGGCAACGCCGTCGTGCATCTGGGGTCGTACGAAGACTTTCTCGACGCGGCCCATGGTCGCAGCGGCCCGCTCTCCGGCGCGCTCGGTCCGTATGACGCCGTCGTGCTCGGGCGGAACAGCCTCGGACATTTGACGGATCCGGCGGATCGTCTCGCGGTCTTGAAGGCCCTTCGGAAGACGTCGCCCGCGGCGCGCGTGCTGGCGACCGTGACGATGCGTCGAGGGGCCGAAGACATCGGCCAATCTCCGCGCGTTCGCCGGATCCTTCGTCGCGCGTTCGGCACGGTGGGCGGTCAGCGCGTCGACGACGGCCTTCGCTACGTGCGCACGCGCGGCTTCTTGCACCAGTTCACGTACGACGAGATCGCCGAGCTCGCGACGCGCGCGGGTTATTCCGTCGTCTCGCGGGAGACGTGGCCAATCGCGCTCCGGCAGGATCGCCCGACCGGCTATTTCGTCCTTGCTCCCGCCAAATAGCTTCGAACGATCGAATGACTCAGATCGCGGCGACGGGTGCGCCGCGGGGCAGGTGCACGTGAAATGTCGTGCCGCGCTGTTCGGTCGAATCCACGTCCACGGTGCCGCCGTGCGCGTGCACGATCTGCTGCACGATGTAGAGACCGAGGCCGAGCCCGTCGCCGTCGCCGCGGCGCCGGCGCCCGGAGCGGAAAGGTTCGAAGATCCGCGGCAAGACATCGGAGCTGATGCGGCCGCCGTTGTGCACCGAGATGCAAACCTCGGATTTCGGTCCCGCGACGTCGACGACGATCGGCGCCTCGGGCGAGCCGTGACGAACGGCGTTGCCGATGAGATTCGACAGCACTTGCTCGAGCCGTCCTTCGTCCCAGGTTCCCGAGAGATCGCCCGAGGTGCAAAGCTCGATCATTCGCCCCGGGGTCGTCGCCTCGAACTCGGAGACGGTTTTCTTCGCGATGAGACCGAGGTTCACCGGCCGGCGTTCGATGGGGATGCCGCCGCCGAGCCGCGCACGCGCCAGATCGAACAGCTCGTCGATGATCTGCACCATGCGCGTCCCGCTCGAGCGGAGTCGCTCGGCGGCTTTGCGCGTCTCCGGCTCGTTCGTGCTTCCGGAGAGCACGGTCGCCGTCATGAGCACGACGTTCAGCGGGTTTCGGAGATCGTGCCCGACGACGGCCACCAGCTCCTCGGTAAGCCGGAGCGTTTCGGCGAGGTCTTGTCGCTGGCGATGGAGCTCGAAGAACGTCTCGGTCTTGTGGCGAAGGATCTTCGGCTCGATCGGCTTGAACAGAAAGTCGACCGCGCCGGCGTCGTAGCCCTGGAAGATGCGGTTGCTCTCTTGAATGCCCGCGGTAACGAAGATGATCGGAATGCGCCGCGTTCGCTCCGCGCCTCGCATCAATTCGGCGAGCTCGAAGCCGTCCATCTCCGGCATCTGCACGTCGATGAGCGCGAGGCCGACGTCGTGGACCAAGAGGAGCTCGAGCGCTTCTCGGCCCGAACGCGCCTTCAGGATCTCCAGATCCTGGCGCCTGAGCAACGCTTCGAGGGCGAGCAGGTTCTCGTCGAGATCGTCGACGATGAGAAATTTCACCGGTTCGCGGCTTTGCGGGATCACGCGGGCCTCCGCGTGATGGCCGTCAGCGTCTCGACGATCTCGGGCAATGCCCCGACGAACTGCGGGTCGGCGAGGGACACCGCTGCGCGCGGCATCTCCGGAGCCTCGGCGAGCTTCGGATCCTGGACGAGGACCAAGCCGCCGCTTCGCCGGATGGCGCGCGCGCCGAGCGCGCCATCGTCGTTCGCGCCAGTGAGCACGACGCCCACGAGTTGGTCTCGATAGACGTCCGCCGCGGATTCGAAGAGGACGTCGATGGAGGGGCGCGAGAACTTCACGGGCTCGTCGACGGAGAACGAAAAGGTGCGGTCGGCATCGATGAGGAGATGATAGTCGGGCGGGGCGAGCCAGATCACGCCCCGACGAACCGGCTCCTTGTCGTCCGGCTCCTTCACCTCGGAGGCGCAGAGCGGTCTGAGGATGTCGGGAAGCAAGCTCGGACGGCGGGGCGACAAGTGCACCACCACGACGACCGGGACGGCGAGCTCCCGCGACACCTCGGGCAAGAGCACCGTGAGTGCGTCGAGGGCGCCCGCCGAGGCACCGATGACCACCGCTTCCGCGGGCTTGCCGGGTTTCACCGCTAACATTTCTGGTACCACCGGTCCGAAAGGGAAAGCTCGCGAAAGGATTCGGCCTGCGCCGAAAACTGCAACGTCTCCTTGGCGCCGAGGCCGAGAAAGCCGCGACGGCAGAGCGCGTCCTTCACCAGTCCGAGCGCACGATCCTGGAGCATGCGATCGAAATAGATGAGCACGTTCCGGCAAGAGACGACTTGCACCTCGGCGAAGACGCTGTCGGTCGCCAGGCTGTGATCGGTGAACACCACGTTTTTCCGGAGCGAGCGGTCGAACACTGCCGAGCCGTACGCGGCCGAATAGTAATCGGAGAGCGAGCATCTGGCCCCCGACAGGCGGTGATTTTCGGTGAACGACGCAATGCGATCGAGCGCGTAGATGCCGGCCTCGGCCTTCCGCAGCGCCTCGGGGTTGATGTCGGTGGCGTAGAGCATCGTGCGATCGAGCAAGCCCTCCTCGCGAAGGAGGATCGCGAACGAGTAGAGCTCTTCGCCGTTGCTGCAGCCGGCGATCCAGATTTTCAGCGACGGGTAGGTCTCCAGCTCGGGGATCACGCGCTCGCGCATCGCGCGGAAGAACGCCGGATCGCGGAACATGTCGCTCACCTGGATGGTGAGATACTGAAGGAGCCTCGTGAAGGTGTCCGGATCGTGGAGCAGCTTCTCCTGCAGAGCCGAGACCGTCTCGCAGCCGAGATGGGCCTTCGCCGCGGCGATCCGGCGCTTCAACGACGCCATCGAATAGCGACGAAAGTCGTAGTGATAGCGAAGAAAGATCGCGTCCAAGAAGAGCCGAATTTCGATGTCCTCCGCGCTCGACATCGGCCTATTTCGGCATCCAGACGCGCACCAACGAGAGGAGCACGTCGACGTCGAGCGGCTTCGCGATGTAGTCGTTCGCTCCCGCTTGCAAGCAGCGCTCTTGGTCGTCGCGCATCGCCTTGGCGGTGAGCGCGATGATCGGCACCTTGGCCCAAGGCTTCTGAGGGTCCTTGCGGATGAGCCGGGTCGCTTCGATCCCGTCCATCTCCGGCATCATGATGTCCATGAGCACCAGGTCGATGCGCGCGTTCGCCTCGAGGAGCTCGAGCGCTTCCTTTCCATTTCGCGCGATGACGAGCTCTGCGCCTTTGCTCTCGAGCACGCTCGTCAACGCGAAAACATTTCGAACGTCATCCTCGGCGACGAGGATCTTCCGTCCCTCGAACACCGCGTCACGATCGCGCACCTGGCGGAGCATGCGCTGCCGCTCGGGCGGCAGGTCCGACTCGACCTGGTGCAAGAACAACGTCACTTCGTCGAGCAAGCG
>CAZDNG010000045.1:0-54527 GCA_964506835.1 uncultured Polyangiaceae bacterium | reverse complement strand
GTGGCGACGATCTCGACGTTTTCCGCCTCGAGGAGCCGTCCGATCGCCGCACGCTGAACCTGATCGTCTTCGACGACGAGGAGCCGACGCACTCGCGCGAATCGCTCGCGCATTTCGGACAAGGCGTGAATCAGATCCTCTCGCTGCACCGGCTTCAAGAGATAGCCGACCGCGCCCATCGACAGCGCGGTCTGCGAGTAATCCTCGACGGACACCACGTGGACGGGGATGTGGCGCGTCGAGGGGTTTTGCTTCAACCGATCGAGCACCGAGAGGCCCGAGTGGTCGGGAAGGTTCACGTCGAGCACGATCGCGCTCGGAAGGTGCGCGAACGCGAGACGGAGACCGTCCTCGGCGTTGTTCGCGAGCAGAACCTGAAAATCGAGCTCTCCCGCGAGCTTCGCGAGGATGTCCGCGAACGACTCGTCGTCCTCCACCACGAGAAGCAGGCGGCGTTTCGGGTCCAGATGATCGCGATCGTCGACGGGCGTGGAGTCCTTCGGCGGCAGCGTTCGCGCCGCACGCTTTCGTGCAATCGCCGGCGGGAGCCGCTTCGGCGTTTCGGGCGCCAGATCATCGGTGAGCCTCGGACCCGCGTAGGCGAGCGGCAGGGTCAACGTGAACGTGCTGCCCTTGCCGATTTCGCTCTCGACGGTGAGATCGCCGCCGAGGAGGCGCGCGAGGTCTCGAGAGATGGAGAGCCCGAGCCCGGTGCCGCCGAACTTCCGGTTCGTCGTGCCGTCGGCCTGCTGAAACGCGGCGAAGATGGACTCGTGGTGCGCCTTATCGATACCGATTCCGGTGTCGTGGACGAGAAATCGCACGCCGTCGTCGGTGCGCTCCACCGTGAGACGCACCTCGCCGCGCTCGGTGAATTTGAAGGCGTTCGACAGCAGGTTCTTCAGGATCTGCTGTACCCGCGCGGCGTCGGTGTCGATCGTCCGGGCGCCGTCGGCGACGTTCGTGACGAAGACGACGGCTTTCTTTTGGGCAACCGGCTCGAACATGCGCGCCACGGGTTCGACGAGGTTCGTCAGGCTCACCGTTGCCGCGTGAATGTCGATCTTGCCCGCTTCGATCTTCGACAGATCCAAGATGTCGTTGATCAACGCGAGCAGATCGTTCCCGGCCGAGTAGATCGTGTTCGCGAACTTCACCTGCTCCTCGGTGAGGTTCCCGCCCTTGTTGTCGCCGAGGAGCTTCGCCAAGATGAGCGAGCTGTTCAGGGGCGTCCGGAGCTCGTGCGACATGTTCGCGAGGAACTCCGACTTGTATCGGTTGGTCTTGCGGAGCTCGTCGGCCTTGTCCTCGAGATCGCGCTGCGCTCGCTCGAGAGCGTCGCGCTGATTCACGAGATTCGCGTTCGACGTCTCGAGCTCTTCCTTGCGCTCCTCGAGCTGGGCGTGCGCGGCGAGCAGTGCGTCGCTCTGGTGTTGCAGCTCCTCGTTGGCGACGCGGAGCTCTTCCTGTTGCGTCTGTAGCTCTTCCCCCTGGCGCTGCGACTCCTCGAGCAGATCCCGGAGGCGGCTCTTTTGCAGCACGGAGCGGAGCGACATCGCGATCATCTCGCCGACGCGATCGAGGAGCTCGACCGCGCGCGGCTCGGGCTCGCCAAAAAAACCGAACTCGAGCACCGCGAGCGGCGTCCCGTCGAGACACGCCGGAACGAGCGCCACCTCGGCCGGGTCGTGATTTCCGGTTCCCGAGCTCACCTTGAGAAAGCCGTCCGGGACGTTCTTCACCTGGACGAGCCGCTGCCCGACGGCGGCTTGTCCGACCAGGCCTTCCCCGTCGACGATCCACTCCGTCGCGCTGTTCTCGAGAGCGTAACCGGCGCGGAGTCGATAGCCGCCCGGCTCTCCGACGTAAAACGCGCCGACCACCGCGCCCACGCTTCGGGTGAGCGCGTCGAGCGCGCGCCGGCCGAGCTCTTCCAGCGCCGGCTCGCCCTGGATCGCTTGTGCCAGGAGTACGAGCTGCTGGCGGATCCAGTTCTGATCTTCGACGACTCGGCGCGTTTCACGTTCGCCGGCGAGCGCGTCGCCGTACGTCTTCGCGAGCTCCGACATCTGCCGGCGCGAGAAGAACGCCAGCGCGACGCCCAGGCCGATGAACAGCGGAATGCTCACGATTCCGGTCGTGCGCTTCGCGTCCTCGGAGTTCGCGGCGCGCGCCGCCTTCAAGGATTGCTCGGTCGTGAGTAGCTCTCCGATGGCCTCGCGGACCGAATCCATCCGATTCTTCCGTTCGAACATCGCGCTCACCGAGCGGAAAGCGTCGAGTGAGGCGTTGTGTTCGACGGCACCGTTCGACAGGTGCAACCAGTCGTCGTACCGGGCGCGGGCGTCGTCGAGCGCGACTTGCTGGGCGGGGTTGTCCGCCATGAGAACGCGTATCGCGGCGAATCGCGAGAGCGGGTGCGCCTTTTCGTAGGGCTCGAGGAAGGCCCGATCGCCGGTCACCAGGTAACCGCGCAATCCCGTCTCCTGATCGATGATCTCCTTCTGGAGGTCGTACAGCTTTCCGATCACGGCGTCCGAGTGATCGAGCAGGTGCGCCGTGGTCGATAGCTGCTCCACCTGATACGCGAGCACCGCGCCCACTCCGACCAGGAGAACCAACGGCGTCACGATCATCGCGAACAGCCGTCGCGATAGAGAAATATCGATTCGATCGTCAGCCACTGTCGGACCTCTACGGCAGCCCGAGAAGTCTCGCACGAAACGACGAACGTCGAGCGACGAACCCCCTTAAAAATAGCTGGGGCAACATGTCACGATGCCGGGACCGTGCGCGATCTCGCCTCCGTCTTGGACGGTGTCAGATCGCCGATCGGCGTCACGGACGCGCGGGATCGAAAAACGGACGGCCTTGCGCCGGGCGGGGAAGATGCTCTGATCGGCGCCGGTGACGACCGCCGACACGCATCGTACGATCCACACCGTCTTTCGGATTGAATCGCCGAAAATCATCGCGCGCGTCGCGCGTATGCTGGGCGACGTCGGTCTCGCCGAAGAGTTCGCGCAGGATGCGCTGGTCGCCGCGCTCGAGCATTGGCCGGAGTCGGGCGTTCCGGAAAACCCCGGAGCGTGGCTGACTGCCACGGCGAAGCGACGCGCGCTCGACGAGCTGCGTCGCAGAAAGTTACTCGACAGAAAGCACGCCGAGCTCGGGCACGCGCTCGAAACGGACGCGTCCGTGCCCGACGTCGAGGCCGCCCTCGACGACGACATCGGCGACGATCTTCTCCGACTCGTGTTCGTGTCGTGTCATCCCGTCTTGTCGACGGAAGCGCGCGTCGCGCTCACGCTGCGCCTCCTCGGCGGGCTCACCACCGACGAGATCGCGCGCGCGTTCCTGGTTCCCGAACCGACCATCGCGCAGCGCATTGTGCGCGCCAAGCGCACCCTCGCCGACAAGCAGGTGCCGTTCGAAGTTCCGCGCGCGTCCGAGCTCCCCGAGCGCTTGGCGTCGGTGCTCGAGGTCGTCTATCTCGTCTTCAACGAGGGCTACTCGGCGACCAGCGGCGACGACTGGATGCGTCCGGAGCTCTGCCAGGACGCGCTCCGCCTCGCTCGCATCCTCGCCACGCTCGTTCCATCGGAGCCGGAAGTGCACGGACTCGTCGCGCTCCTCGAGATCCAGGCGTCGCGAGCGGCGGCGCGGGTCGGACCCACGGGCGAGCCGGTCCTCTTGCTCGCGCAAAATCGCGCACGCTGGGATCGCCTGCTCATCGGTCGCGGTCTCAGGGCGCTCGAGCGGGCCCGTTCGCTCGGGCCGCCCGGTCCTTATGTATTGCAGGCGGCGATCGCCGCGTGTCACGCCGTCGCGCGTACGGCCGACGACACCGACTGGGCGCGCATCGCTGCGCTCTACGAGACGCTCGGCCGAGTGTCCCCGTCTCCCGTCGTCGAACTGAACCGCGCCGTCGCCGTGTCGATGGCACTCGGACCCGCGGCCGGTCTCGAGGTACTCGACGCGCTCAAGGGCGAGCCCTCGCTCTCCGCCTACCACCTCTTACCGAGCGTTCGCGGCGATTTGCTGGTGAAGCTCGGTCGCCACGCCGAGGCCCGCGCCGAGTTCGAGCGCGCCGCGTCGCTCACGAAGAATGTGCGTGAACAGGCGCTGCTTCTCGAGCGCGCCGACGACTGCGCGCGGGCGAGCGACACGAAGGAAGCGCCGACCGAGCTCGGCTGAAGAATCGCTCACGCTCACATCGTTGCCGTGCACCGGCGCGCTCCGTACCTGACGCACACCGAGCGCGCACGAGACGGAGGCTGCGACTCGATCCGATCTGCGCTTGCGGTTGCGAAAGCGATCGCGCCGCCTCGCACATTGTCGAAGCGATGATACGTTTGAGAGTTGGCGCGCGAGTGAGCCGCGTCGAAGGAGCGTGCGCGAGTGTCCTGGAAGTCTTCTTATTTGGGTTCCCTGACGGCGTTGGTCGTCGGCGTTTCGGGGTTGCTCTTCGGGTGCGGCAGCAACGCAGAATACGTCCAAGGCGGCGGCCAAAAGAACTCGGGCAGCGGCGGCACGACGTCGCACGTCGACGGCGGCGGCGGGCAGAGCTTCTTCGCGACCGACTCCGGAAATGGAACGGGCGGCGCAGGCGGATGCAGCGGCGCCGCCTGTGACCCCCAATCGGTTTGCGGCGACGGCAAGATCAACGGCAGCGAGCAATGCGACGACGGCAATTCGATCCCCGGCGATGGCTGCTCCGGCGTCTGTCAGATCGAACCCGGATACACCTGCCCGACGCTCGGGAGCCCCTGCGTGTACACGGTTCAGATGACGTGCGGCGACGGCAAGATCGAAGGCAAGGAAATCTGCGACGACGGCAACACGGCGAGTGGCGACGGTTGCAGCGGCGATTGCACGACGGTCGAGTCCGGTTATTCGTGCACGCCCGGGCAAGCGTGCGTGCGCACGACGCACCCCGCCGTTTGCGGCGACGGCCTGCTCGAGTCGGGTGAAGAATGTGACGACGGCAATCGGAACGATGGCGGCGCCTCTGGCGGCGACGGCTGCAGCGCGGATTGCAAGCTCGAGCAGGGGTGGACGTGCGCGAGTCCCGGCGCGGCGTGCGCGCCGCTCGAGTACTGTGGAGACGCGGTCGTTCAATCGTCGCTCGGCGAAAACTGTGACGATGGCAACGCCGTGCCCGGCGACGGCTGTTCCGGCGTCTGCCAGATCGAGCCCGGCTATTCGTGTCCGACCGCGGGTCAGCCGTGCGTGAACATCTGGGTATGCGGCAACGGCAAGGTCGACCCCGGCGAAGCCTGCGACGACGGCAACACGGCGGACGGCGACGGTTGCCGTGCGAACTGCACGGTCGAGCCCGGCTATACGTGTCCGAAGTCGAGCAACGGCACCGGCGGCACGTGCGTGAAGGTCACGAGTCGTTGCGGCGACGCGATCCTCGCTTCCGGCGAAGAGTGCGACGACGGCAATACGGCGGACGGCGATGGTTGTAACTCGACGTGCTCGGTCGAAGTCGGCTGGACGTGTCCGACGCCGGGCGCGGCGTGCACGAAGACCGCGTACTGCGGCAACGGCATCGTCGATCTCGACATCGGCGAGACGTGCGACGACGGCAACACCACGGCTGGCGACGGATGCAGCCCGCTCTGTCAGAAGGAGCAGGGATACTCGTGCCCGACTCCGGGCTCGAGCTGCGTCTCGACCATAGGGAAATGCGGCGACGGCAAGCTCGGCGGGAGCGAGCAATGCGACGACGGTAACCTCGCTACCGGGGACGGGTGTGACGCGAGCTGCGACCTCGAAGCGGGCTGGGTCTGTCCGATCCCCGGCGTGCGCTGCGTCGCGAAGCGATGCGGAGACGGCATCATCGCCGGCCTCGAGCAGTGCGACGACGGCAACGCGAAGTCGGGCGACGGCTGCAGCGCGACGTGCAAGCTCGAAGTGGGCTCCGCGTGCACGACGGTGCCGCCGAAGCCGACGACCTGCCACACGACGACCTGCGGCGACGGCGTCAAAGAAGGTTTCGAGCAATGCGACGACGGGAACCTCATTCCGTACGACGGTTGTTCGCCTTCCTGCACCATCGAGCCCGTCTGCGGCGGCGGAAAATGCACGGCCATCTGTGGCGACGGGCTCAAGTTCCCTCAGGAACAGTGCGACGACGGCAACACGACGAACGGCGACGGCTGCAGCGCGACGTGTAAGCTCGAAAAGGGCTTCACCTGCCAGGTCGAGACGGCGACGCCACCTTCGCAGCTCGTCATTCCGATCCTGTATCGCGACTTTCGCTACCGCGGCACCTCCAACGGGCACCCCGACTTCCAGTGGAACATCGCGACGGCCAAGGGGCTCGTGCAACCGACGCTCGACGACGAAGGTTTGCCCGAGTTCGCGTCGTCGACCGGCAGCGGGAGCACCCCGCTCATCACCGACGAAATGTCGTACTACTGGTGGTACCACGAGACGGGTGAAGCGGGCGGACCCGCCGATGCGGGCGACGTGTTCGTTCCCGACGGCGGCGCGCCGGATGGCGGCGTCGAGACGCTGATCCAGAACCCCTACGACAAGCTCGTCTACGTCGACGCGATGGGGAACCCCACGACGTTGACCTTGAACCAGATCGCGAGCGGCGCGTACCAGTTCAACAATCAGAGCTTCTTCCCGCTCGACGGCCTCGGCTGGAACGCCGGCCCGAACCCTCAGGTGAGCACGGCCGACGACAAGCTCTCGCACAATTTCTCGTTCACGAGCGAGCTCCGCTACCAGTTCACGTTCCAGGGCGGCGAGGTGCTCGACTTCACCGGTGACGACGACGTCTGGGTGTTCATCAACAACCGCCTCGCGGTCGATCTCGGCGGCGTGCACGGCGCGTCGAACGGCAGCGTGACGTTGAACCCGGCGACGGCGACGAAGCTCGGGCTCACGGCGGGCGGCATGTATGAAATCGCGATGTTCCAGGCCGAGCGGCACACGACGGCGTCGACCTACAAGCTCACCTTGACCGGGTTCGTCCATGCGCTCTCCGTCTGTCAACCGGTGTGCGGCGACGGCTTCGTGACGCCGGAAGAGGTCTGCGACGACGGCAAGAACGACGGCTCGTACGGCGGATGCATGCCGGGTTGCCAGGCCTTCGGCCCGCACTGTGGCGACAAGGTCGTCCAAAATCCGCCGGAAGCCTGCGACGACGGCACGAACCTCGGCGGTTACGGCACGGCCAAGGTCTGCGCCCCCGGTTGTCAGTTCGCTCCGTATTGCGGCGACGGCGTCGTCTCGAACGGCGAGCAATGCGACGACGGCGCGCTCAACGGAACCGGCTACGGACATTGCACGGCCTCGTGCACGCTCGGACAGCGGTGCGGCGACGGTCGCGTCAACGGTCCGGAGCAATGCGACGACGGCATCAACAACGGTTCTTCGAGCAGCACCTGCGGCTCCAATTGCACCGTCAAGTGCGGCAACGGCGTGCTCGACCCCGGCGAACAATGTGACGATGGCACGGCCAAGAACGTCGGTGGATACGGGAAGTGCAATCCGGATTGCACCTCCGGACCCCGCTGCGGCGACGGCATCAAGACGGCGCCGGAAACCTGCGACGACGGCAAGAACGACGGGAGCTACGGTACGTGCACCTCGACGTGTCAGATCGCCGGCTATTGCGGCGACGGCGTGGTGCAAACCCCGCCGGAAAGTTGCGACCAGGGCTCCAAAAATAGCGCGACGGCGTATGGCAAGAACCTCTGCACCAATCGTTGCACCGTGGCGCCGTACTGCGGCGACAAAGAAGTCGACGGCGCCGACGGCGAAGTCTGCGACGACGGCGTGAACAACGGAAAACCCGGCTCGTGCACGCCGGATTGTAAAGGCTCGGTGCCGCTCTCGAGCTGCGGCGACGGCAAGATCGAATCGCCCGAGGTGTGCGACGACGGCGCCCGCAACGGCACCGCCGACAGCACCTGCGACGCGAGCTGCCGACTCAAGTGCGGCAACGGCTACAAAGACGTCGGTGAACAATGCGACAACGGCGTCAACAACGGCAGCTACGGCACCTGCAACGCGAACTGCACGCTCGCCGGCTATTGCGGTGACGGCGTGAAGAACGGCGCGGAGAAGTGCGACAACGGCGGCCACAACGTCAGCGCCGCGACGGCCTACGGCGTCGGTCTCTGCACGACCGCGTGCACGCCCGCGCCGTACTGCGGCGACGGACGCATCCAGAGCGCCTACGAGGAGTGCGACGGCGGCCCCGACTGCGGCAGTGATTGCCGCTTCATCGTCCTCAACTGAGAACGCGAGGGCAAGAGCTAGGGCGAGAGCAGGGAGGGGAGAAGGCTGCCTCGCGGTGGCTCGCGTGCACCAGTTCTGTTCGGCGCGCGACCCCGCGTGACGGCTTGAGGGGGCGAAGGACACGAGCCTGCGCGATCGAAGCTCGCGAAAATTCTCGCGCTCGGTAAAGAGGCGTGTCGAGCGTCGTGCCTCCGCCGGCGCAGACGTAGCCGCGAGCTCTCACCCCAAGCGTGGACCAGGTGCTTCAAGGCATTGGATAGTTGAATGCATTCAAGTATCGCTCTCCATCGAGCGCGCCCCCCCGGTTACGAGCTCGCGCGCCCCCCCGGTTACGAGCTCTCTACCGAAGGTCGGCGGGATGCCGACCTCCGGCAATTCCGAAAGGTCGGTACCTCGGTCCGCCTCATCGTGCGTTGAAGCCGCGACGCCGTTTGACGACGTCTTGCGCCGCCGTGCGCGGGGCGGGCGGAAACGCGGCGTGTTCGATCAATTCTTTCACGATGCTCCGATGACACCGCGCTTCGTCGGTGCACGCGGACGAACAGAGGAGCGTCACGGTTTCGCCGCGACGCACCCGATCGGCGTAGCCGGTGATCCAGAAACGCCGCGCGGTCATCTCGGCTCGAAACCGCTTCTCATACTCGCGAAAATCGAGCGGCGCGCCCGTCTTGCCGTACGCCGCGGCGTGAAGCGCCTTGCTCGGCGCGAGCGCCGGACACCAAGCGTCCCAGGGCTCTCCTTCTTTGGGCACGCCGCGCGGACGATACCGGCACACGAGGAGCCGATAGCCGTCGTCCGGTTCCGCCGGATCGTTCCAGCGCTTCGTGCGAACGACCATCGACGCCATCTTGTCGCGCGCGGGGCACGCCGCAACCCGCGGCTCGACCCCGACCCTCAATACTCCGCGCCGACCGTGACGAAGAGCCGGCCGCCGGAGAGGCGCTCGGAGACGTCGATGGGCTTACTAAGCAAGCTTGCGCCAATGTCGTACAGACCGACCGAGTAGTACTGCGCGAGCACGTCCACGCGGAGCCGGAGATGCGGTAGGGCGGAGTACAGCGCGCCCGCGCCGACAGCGAGGTTCCACCCGACCACGGTGTCGCCGACCGAACTGCATCCGCGAATGTTCGACGGGCAGTCCGCACGGAGCGCGTCGAGGGAGCTTCCGAGAGCGCCGCCGGGAAACAGCACGAGCAAGCCGCCCTGGATTCGCGGCAAAATTCGGAAACGCGGCGCGACGCGAGGCGCGAACTCCGCCGCGACGTCGAGGGTCAAATCGCTTCCGACGCCGAAGCTTCCACTCGCGCCGTCGATGTCGACATGATTCGGGAGCACGTAGAACAGACTCGGACCGAAACGCCACTGTCCGAGCACGGTGAACAGCGCCTCGGCCCCGACGCCGAGCGCGGGCCCGTGAGAGTACGAGGCATTGTCCGGCGCGAACCCGGTGCACGCTCCCGAGCATCCGTTTTTCTCTTCGCCGCGCCCGTACGCGAGGAGACCCAAGCGAAGGACGGGCGCGACGAACGGCAAGCCGTCCTCTGCGTCGCTGGCGGCCACCGTGGCGCGCCCGTTGGCGGCGTCGTTCGCGGCGGACGGCGCGCGCGCGATCGCGACGTCGCTCATTCCTTCGCCCCACGCCGGGCCGGACCACGCCGCGCCGATGACGATGAGTGCCGCTCGAACGACGCCCCCCGGATGCACGACGCGGACCGTAGTTCACTCTTGCGAGAGCGACAGCGTGTTTCCGTCGGGATCCTTGAACCACGCAACCTGGGCGCCACTCGGCGACGCCCAGACGCCGCGGGCATCCTGCTTCAGAAAACCGTAGCGCTCGAATTCGACGCCGCGTTTCGCGAGGGACTCGACCGTGAGCGCGATGTCTCCGACGCTCCAACCGAGCGCCGTGTAGGGCGCAGCGACGACCTTCTCCACTTTCTGGATGCGGAGCGGCGTGCCGTGGAGGTCGAGCACCAGCGCGTATGGTCCGTCGTCGAGCACCGTGAGACCGAGGCGCCCCTCGTAGAAGGCGCGCGATTTCGCGGCGTCGGCCGTCGCGAGAAACGCGACGACGGGGTGCGTTGCGAGCGAATCGTGGCGCTCGACCCCTGCCGTCCAGGACGGCGCGTCGCTCGCGGGAAACGATTCTTCGCCGGCCTCGTCGGCGCGTTCGTCGTCGGAGAGTTCGTGAGTGGGCTCGGGCGTCATCCGGAACACTTATGGCGGCCTTCCCGAGAACGCCAGTGACGGCGTGACGGCATGTGCCGCCTGCGCTCTCGCCACTCGAAGATGCGGGTCCGCCGGGTTGAACCACGGGCCCATCCGGCGTATTTTCCGCTCGGGTAATCACCGGTGCGACAGCGAACTCTCGTGGGCGCCATCGTCGCGCTGGCGTTCGCCGGCATGGTGATGTCGACGTTCGCCTCGAAGCCGCTGCCGCTGACGCCGCTCCCGGCCTTCACCGATCCCGTCGCGCATCCGCCTGCCGGAATGACGCTCTTTGCGATCCGCTCCGGCACCATGCAATCGCGCGCGGCGTTTGCCTATCGCGGCGGCAGTTTCTCCGACGAACGGACGTTCGCGATGGGCGGCATCCTCGTGCGGCACCCGAAAGGCGACCTGTTGATCGACTCGGGCTTCGGGCGTCACATCGACGACCACGTACGCGCGTCGCCGTTTCTCATGCGAGCCTTCACGACCTACGGGAAGGGAACGCCAATCGTCGATCAGCTCACCGCCGCGGGCATCGATCCGCACCATTTGATGGGCGTGCTCCTGACGCACGCGCACTGGGACCACGTGAGCGGCCTCGACGACTTCCGTGACCTGCCGGTGTTCGTCTCACAGACGGAGCTCGACTTCATCCACTCCGGCGACCTCGCGGTTTCCCTCATCCACAGCTTCGGCGAGTTGAAATACCAGGTGTACGGGTTTCCGAGCGGGCCGTACCTCGGTTTCGAACAGAGCGACGACTTCTTCGGAGATGGCAGCGTCGTCGTGGTCGCCGCCGGTGGACACACACCCGGCTCGGTCATCGTGTTCGTGACGTTGCCCGAAGGCCGGCGCTACGCGTTCATCGGTGACGAGGTCTGGCAAAAAGAGGGTGTCGAATTGCCCGCCGAACGCCCGTGGCTCACCCGCCGCATGGCCGACAAGGACGACGCGCGCGTGCGCACCGTCGTGGTTCGCCTTCACATGTTGAAAGAGCGATTTCCGGACCTCGTCATCGTGCCGGCGCACGACGAGCGCGTGTGGGCGACCTTGCCCGCGCTTCCGAATCATTGAAACGAGAGCGCCGCGAGGCGGCGTGCCTCATGCGGGAAAATTGCACGGCTCCCCGTGGATTCGGACTTCGACGGAATCGGCGGGTTTGCTACGAATTTCGATGCGTTCGCGCTCGCCGCTCGATGGCTCGGTCCATGCACTTAGGGATGCATCTCATCTCGGAGGATGCCATGCGCGAGTCGATAGCCGAAAACAAGTTGCGAGGGATTTACGCGCGGATCGAAAAGGCGCGAGCGCGCTACGGACCCAAACCTCGTTCGAGTCGTACCAATCGACCTCGGATCCCGCCACTTCCGCGCTCTCTGGTAGATTCCGTCGAGCGAGACACGATTCCCGCGGCCGATCCGATCGCGTTTCTGGGCACGCGGCGGCACCCGGTGAACGAGCCACCCGCGATCAGCGGACTGCCGTCGCTCCGCATCGAGTCGTCTCCGCCCGTGGCCAGGGAAGTGGACGCTTCTCCGACGCCGTTCAGGGTTCACCCGGGAGTCGTGCTCGTCGCGGGCGCCGCGCTCCTGTCGACGATGCTCTTTGCTGCTTCGCGAATTCACCACGCGAGCGTCACCGACGTCGGTCGGAACGAGAACGCGAACGCCGCGCCGGCCGCGAACGCGAACCCGGTCCCCACTCTGCCGCCGTCGGCCGCCGAGGGTGCCCCCCAAGAAACCGCGACCGCGCCGGTCTCGGCCGCCGCCTCTTCGAACGACAGCGCGTCCAGTGTCGTTGCCGACGTCGTACTCCCGCCGTTTCATATCCACGGGACGCCGCCGAGCCCGACACACCGAGTCGCTGCGCCGCTATCGGAGTTCGACTTTGCCGCCGCGATGAACGCGGTCACGAACGCCGGAGTCGGCGCGAATGATTGCGGCCCTGAAGCGACGGGGAGCGTTCCGGTCGCCGTCACGTTTGCGCCGGGCGGCTACGTGACGCACGCGGTCGTCGAGGACAGCGCGCTTCGCGGTACCGCTGCGGGCAGTTGCGTCGCGCGTCAGTTGCAAAGCATCCGCGTCGCGCCGTTCGAAGGGCGCACGGCCACGGTGCGCACGACCGTCGTGCTCCGGTAACTTCGTCGCGTTGCGTCGGTTTTTTCCGGGGTTCGAAACCACCGGGTTCCCGGTGCCGTGACGTCGCGTCTTGAGGCGCGGAGCGAGCCGTCCGATAAGGGGACAGCTCGTGAATGGCCATCGGTCCCGTCTATCGCCCGCTCCTCGAGCTGTGTCGCGAGGCCAACGTCGACATCGCGAGCGCGCTTCGCGACTCCGAACTGACCGAGGCCGAGATCCTCGACCCGAACACGCGCATTCCGACCGAACGGGCGCGCGCGTTCGGCAAGCGGCTCATCGCGCTCGTCGGCGATCCGGAGCTCGGGCTCCGCGCCGCCGAACGGTTTCGTCCCGAAGACGCGGATCTCGTCGGCTACCTCGTTCGCCATTCGCCGAACTTGATCGAAGCGCTGATCGCACTCGCTCGCTACGTGCGCTTGCTCGGCGATGCGGCGGAAGCGAGCGTCGAGCGCGCCGACGGGCGTGTCACCGTCACGATCGGGCTGGCGGGCGGACGTCGGTATCTTCCGGAGGCCGCCGATTTCATCGTCGCGGTCCTCGTCCGTGGCGTGCGCGAGATCACCGGCGACGCGGCGAACCTCGTCGAGGTTCGATTGGCGCGACCCGAACCTCGCGAACGAGAGCCGTATCGCCGGTATTTTCGCGCCCCCATCGTGTTCGACGCGGAGCAAAATACCGTCGTCTACGGCGAGGCGGCGCTCGGCGTGCCGTTTCGCGAAAGCGATCCGCGGCTCCGCGCGATCCTCGAGCGTCGCGCCGAAGACGTGCTCGCCACGTTGCCGGCGCCGCAGAGTCTTGCGGAGCACGTTCGCGCGAGCATCGGACGACGTCTCGGTCTCGGCGAGGTCGGGCTCGGTACCGTGGCGCGCGACCTCGCAGTGAGCGAGCGTACGCTCCGGCGCCGGCTCCGCGAGTCGGGCCTCAGCTATCGCGTGCTCCTCGACGCGGTGCGCTCGGAGCGCGCGCTCTCGCTCGTGGCCGAGCGCCGGTACACGGTGACGATGATGGCTCAGCTCCTCGGATTTTCCGACGCGACGTCCTTCGCGCGCGCCTTTCGACGCTGGACCGGATCGTTGCCGCACGAGTACACGCGCAATTCCCTGAGACACTAGCGGGGCGTCTGCGTCGCGGGCGGTGGCCGGAAGTGCTGCCTCCTTTGGCCGCGCGGGCCGCGTCGCGACCCACTCCGTGCCGTTAACGTCGCGATCATCGGCCTTTCGGCTGCGAAGCGGAACCTTCCGTTCCCAAAGGAGTTTTCGTCATGATCGACTCTCTCTCGTCCCGCGTTGCGGAGCGCGCGCGCGTCTCGACGGTCGCCCTCGTCACGTTCGTTTCGGTCTCGTCGCTTGTGGGATTGGGGTGCTCGTCGGCACCCGATGGAAGTTCGACGGCGCCCTCGTCCGGCGCGGCGGCGCCGAACGCGACTCCGCCGACCGTCGGTCAGACCGGCGCGACGGGCGAGGCACTGGCGTTCGTCGGCTCGAGAGAGACCGTCGTGGACGGGATCGCCGCGGCGGAGAACCTGATGTTTTCCGACACGGGTCGACTGTTCGTCACGGGTGACGACGGGATCTACGAGCTCACGCGAGACGTCTCGGGCGATGTGACCAAGACGGTGGTCGCACCGGCGATGACGTGCAAATTCGCGGGGATGTCGGAGATCGGCGGCGTGCTCTACGCGGCCTGTTACGATCAAACCGGTTCGAACTCGTTCATCTACGCGGGCAAGCTCGATCCAGTCCCGCAATTTCGGTCCATCTACACGCTCTCCGGCGTCGCGCTCGCGAACGGCGTCGCCGCCGACTCGCAGGGCCGGCTCTATGTCGCCGATTCGTTCGACGGGACGATCCTTCGCCTCGGCCTCGCCCCCACGGATCCATTCGCGGTGGCGACGAAGGAGACCTTCGTCGCGAAGGGCTCGAACGTCTTGCCGAACGGGCTCAAGTTTTTCGGCGCGGCGATCTACTACACCGACTTCGTGTCGATCAAGCGCGTGCCGCTCCTTCCCGACGGCAGCGCCGGGCCAATCGCGACCCTCGACACGCAGCTCACGTTCTTCGACGACCTCTACGTCGATGCCCGCCGGATCCTCGTCGCGAACTACCTGTTCGGCGCCGTCCAGGTGCTCACGCCGGGCGGCATCGACCTGTTCGACACGGCGTTGTTCACGTTCGAGGGGCCGTCGGCAATCGTTCCCGCAGAGGGCCGGCTCGGCTTTTCGCAGAACGATCTGCTGGTCACCGAGAAGAGCGGCAACCGCGTCGCGGTATTTCACCCGACCTTCTGAGCTCGGGGGCCGGTCCGAAAGAACGCCTCGAAATTCGCGCTGTGCGCGAATCGCTGAGCCCGAACGCCCGTGCTTTTGGTACCGGAGTGGCGCCGAATGCCCACCTCGGCTAAGGGACGCCGCCCGATTTCGAATCGAGCGCCCGGAGCGTGCCGTGACCCAAAGCAGAGACCATATCCGAAACGTCGCCATCATCGCCCACGTCGATCACGGCAAAACCACCCTGGTCGACGCCATGCTGCGGCAGACCGGCGTCTTCCGCGCCAACGAGACGATGACCGACCGCGTGCTCGACTCGAACGACCTCGAGCGCGAGCGCGGGATCACCATTCTCGCGAAGAACGCGGCGCTCACTTACAACGGCTACAAGTTCAACATCATCGACACGCCGGGCCACGCCGACTTCGGCGGCGAGGTCGAGCGAACCTTGAAGATGGCCGACGGCGCGCTGCTCCTGGTCGACGCCGCGGAAGGGCCGCTTCCGCAAACGCGATTCGTGCTCTCGAAGGCGCTCGAGCTCGGAATGCCCGTCGTCGTGGTCATCAACAAGATCGACCGCCCCGACGCACGCCCGACCGACGTTCAGGACGAGGTATTCGCGCTGTTCTGCGACCTCGAAGCGAGCGACTCTCAAGCCGATTTTCCCACGCTCTACGCGGTCGGCCGTGACGGCGTGGCGATGTACCAGCTCGAGGACGAGAGAAAGTCGCTCGTCCCCTTGCTCGACACGATCATCGCGCGGATCCCGGCGCCCAAGGGCGACCCGACCGCGCCGCTCGCCTTGCTCGTGCACGACGTGCATCACGACGACTACGTCGGTCGGCTCGCGATTTGCCGGGTTCATCAGGGAACCCTCATCGCCGGCAAGCTGGTCGCGCTGATTCAGGAGCGCTCGGAGCGCCTGGAAAAGATTTCACAGGTCTACGCTTTCGAAGGCCTGCGCCGAGTGCGCACCGATTCCGCGGAGGCCGGCGACATCATCGCCCTCGCCGGTCTCGATGACGTTCAGATCGGCGACACCGTCTGCGATCCCGAGCGAAAGACGACGCTCCCGCGCATCCAGGTCGAGCAACCGACGATCAAGGTCACCTTCCGGGTGAACGATTCGCCGTTTGCGGGCAGGGCCGGCAAATGGGTCACGTCGCGGCACGTCCGCGAACGTCTCGAGCGCGAGGCGAAGCGAAACATCGCGCTCCGCGTCGACATGCAGGCGGAGCCCGACTCGTTCGTCGTGTCGGGGCGCGGCGAGCTGATGCTCGCCATCCTCGCCGAAACGATGCGGCGCGAAGGCTACGAATTCGCCGTCGGCATGCCCGAGGTGGTGACCCGCGAGGAGAACGGCGTCGTCTACGAACCGTGGGAAATCGTCGTCGTCGACGTGCCGGACACGTACGTCGGCGCGGTCACGACGCGGCTCGGCGAGCGTCGCGGTCAGATGGTGAAAATGCACAGCCCGACCAGCGGGCGGGCGCGCGTCGAATACCGCGTGCCGTCGCGCGGCCTCATCGGCTTCCGCTCGACGTTCTTGACCGAGACCCGCGGCACGGGGCTCCTCAACACGATTTTCGACGGCTGGGAGCCGACAGGTGGCGTCATGCTGCGTCGCCCGAGCGGCGCCATCGTGTCGGACCGCGCCGGCACCGCGACGCCCTACGCCCTCTTCCACGTCCAACCGCGCGGCGAGCTCTTCATCGACCCCGGCGTCGAGGTCTACGAAGGCATGATCGTCGGCGAGCACAATCGCCCCAACGACCTCGACGTCAACGTGACCCGCGAGAAGAAGCTCACCAACATTCGCGCCGCGGGCCGCGACGAGAACGTCATTCTCTCGCCGCCGACCCGGCTCAACATCGAGTCCGCGCTCGAGTTCGTCGATCGCGACGAGCTCGTCGAAGTCACGCCCGACGCCGTGCGCGTCCGCAAGCGCGTCCTCGAGGGCAACAAACGCCCCCGCCGCGACGACTGAGGTCGCTCAGGGACAGCTGGCGGGACACGAACTCGCGGTCAGACAATCCGCCACCTTGAGTGCATTGCTCGTCTCGAGGGCGCCGGCGGTGAGCAGCGAGGGCTGGCACGAGAAGATGCAGTCCACGCCGCGGCAGTTTTGTTTCGTCGCGCACTCGCGGACGGCCGCGCAATCGGCGTTCTTCTGGCAATCGAGGAGCGGGCAGGCGCAGTTCGCGCAGGCGCAGGTCTCGAGCGCCGTGCAGATGCCTTCGCCCGTCGCGATGATCGTGCACTGATCCGTGACCGCCTGACTGGTCGCGCAATCCGGCGGCGGATCGGGGAGCCGTTCCGGCGACGTGCTCCAGTGGCCCGCCACGCCGTGCACCATTCTCCCGATCGCGCCCTGGAAGACGGAGTTGGCGTGCGCCTTCGCGTCCCAGGTGCACTGCGTGACGTCCATGCCTTTGCACATCTGCTTGGCGAACGACGCCCAGAGGTCGCCGTTCGGCGCGTATTTGACCTGGATAATCTCGTTCAGATCGCCGCCGGCGAGAAGCGCGACATGGCCGTCCTCGAACCCGCGCGGATACATCGGATCGGACGGCGCATTCACGGTGACCGTCCAGAACGTCGGCGTCGCGTCGAGCGCGTTGGTCGATTCGGCGATGTAGGCGTCGGTCTTCTCGCCGTCGCTGCTGCCGTAGTACACGACGGCGATCGTCCCGGGCACCTTCGCCGTCACCGAAGCGTACGAGACGACCTTCACCGCCGGCGCGGCGATCGCCACCGGCGTCGACCACGTCGCGGCGTGATCTTTCGACACCGTGAGCCGTAAGACGCCGTCGCCGTCGGGCCACGCGATGTAGAGGTTGCCCGCGGAGTCCGCGGTCAAAAATTCCATCGCGAGCACGTTCGCGTTTTCGACGATGCCGACCAGGTTCGTCACGTTGTAGGCCGGCATCGACGCGCCGGGGATTTCGTGGATGGTGAACGTCGCGGCTTCGTCGGTGCTGACCGCGATGGCGAGGCGCGTGCAGCGGCGAAGCACCTGGTAGACGGTGCCGTCCGGACCCACCGTGCCCGAGCCGAAGATCACCCACTCGTTCGGATCGCAATTCGGCACGTCCGCGGCCTTGATGTCGACGTGAGCGCCCGGTAGCCACGTCGCGCCGCCGTCGAGCGATTTGTAGAAGGACTGGTAGTTCGGCGTGAGACCGAGGAGCGACACGATGGGCACCGGCGTCGAGATCGGCGCGGGCGCCGACACGTACACGACGTTCGGGTAGTTCGTCGGCTTGCTGGTGACCGGCGGCCCGGCAAACACTTTCATCCAATCCGACGCGTCGGTCGCGACGTTGGCGTACGTCCAGGTGGCGCCTTTGTCGGCGGACATCACGAGATTGAAACCGGATCCCGATGGGCTCGTGGTCCCGCTCGACGCCGTGGTCGCGAAGAACAGACGATCGGTCTTCGGATCGACGTACAGATACGGCTGCACGCGCCCCATCGTTCCGCCATTCGAAAACTTCGGCAGGTGCACGTTCCACGACGCGCCGAAGTCGTTCGACGAGAGGACGCCGGTGCCGTCCGACGAAAAACTCGGCGCATAGAACGGCGTGCCGTCGCTGGTCATGCCAAGCGACGCCTCTGCCGACCCGAGTCCGGTGAGCGACAAGCACGGCACCGGCGCGAAGCCCGACGGTGCGTCCACCGCGGTGGTCGTTTTCCCGGTGCCCGCGCGATACGCGAACGCCGGCCGCGTCGGATCGCAGCCCTGCGCGGCGAGCTGTGCGCCGGTGAACGGACCGTGGATCGTTCCCGCGTCGCCGGGCGTCGCGCCGCCGTCGTTCGGGCCTCCGTCGAAGGGCGGCGCGCCGCCGTTACTCGGACTTCCGCCGCTCTCGCCGAATCCGCCGGTCGCGCCGACGCCTGCGGTGCCTCCGTTCGGCGTGAAGCCGCCGTTGCCCGCGGCGCCTCCGCTTGCTCCGGAGAAACCAGACCCACCGACGCCGAACGAGTTTCCCCCGCTTGCCGAGCCCGGGCCGGTCCGGATCGGGTTGCCGTCGCCCGCACAGGCCGAAACGACCGCCGCGCAGCCCGCGAGAACGGCTGCCAAACCGATCCTCCTGGGGACAATTTCCCCATGAAAAACCGAAGTAGCAGGAAATGACTCGGATTTGTTCGGTATCATGGGTTGATGGTTGGACCACATAGCAAGCAAGTCATCTGCTGACAACCCTGCGCATCTTCAGTGACGGCGACGCTCGCGGGGTCGCCGTCCAAAGGGCCGGCCGGCGTCGAAATTTGCCTCAGAACCTGCGGAAAGACGGCGCGACCGGAGTAGTCTCCGCGCCGATGGATGCTCGCATTTCGAGCCTGCTCACCAACGCCTCCCGAGATCCGATCAACTGGTCGAAGGAGTCGATCCTGTTCTCTGCCTGTCAGGAAGACTCGCGCTCCGAGCTCGAGGCGCTCGGCCCGCTCACAGGCAAGCGCGTCTTCTGCGTCACCGCCGGGGGCGGCCGCGTGCTGAACCTGCTCATCGATCGGCCCCGCGCCATCACCGCGGTGGATCTGAATCCGGCGCAGAACGCGCTCCTCGAGCTCAAGGTCGCGGCGATGCGCGAGCTGGACCATGCCGGCTACCTCCGCTTTCTCGGGGTACGCCGCGCGCTCGATCGGCTCGACGTGTACGAGCGTCTCAGGCGTCTTCTGTCCGATCAGGCGGCGCACTTCTTCGATCGCCAGTCCAAGGCGATCGACGCCGGCGTACTCTTCGAAGGGAAGCTCGAGCGCTACCTCCGCATCGTCGCGGCGGCGACCAAGCTCGGCCACCCGTTCGGGCTCAAGAACGTCGTGCACGCCGCGAACCTCGACGAACAGCGCGCTGCGATGGCTCGGTGGGAAACGCCGCTCTGGAAAGCGCTCGCGCACCTCGTCGCGCGCCGCCCGGTCCTCGCCGCCCTCTCCGGCGACCCCGGTTTCTACCGCAATCTACCGCCGGACATGCCGCTCCACGAGGTGCTCTACGACCGTGTCCACGGTCACCTGAAGTACAACGTGCTCCGCGACAACCCGTTTCTCCAGATGGTATTTTTTGGTCGGTACGTCTTCGAAGACGTCCTTCCCATCTACCTCAACGCCGCCACCTACGACCGCGTGAGGGCCGCGCTCGCCGAGGTCAAGCTCGACATCATCACGTCCATGGCCACCGACGCGATCCAAGAAACCGCCGGCGATGGCTACGACGCCTTCTCCATCTCCGACATCTCGTCCTACCTCGACGAGGGCCCGCACTTCGACCTGTTCGAGACCGTGCTCGGCGCCGCCGCCCCCCACGCCCGGCTCTGCTCGCGCGCGAACATCTATCATCGCCCCCTCGCCCCGGCGCACGCGCGACGCATCGAACGGGATCCGGCGCTCGAGCGAAAACTGTCGCGGCATGATCATGCGACGGTGCATGAATTCGTCGTCGGTCGCATCGAGGCTCGCTAGGCTTCGAGCACGCTGTGATTTCTTGATGCGGGCGAAAGGCCACGCGGCGTTTCGCGCGCTGCGAGCGACCTGCGCCGGGTTCGCCGGTAGTCTCACACGCCTCTCAGTGGTGGATCGCGATCTAGTCTTCCAAAGACTGATCGAGTCGTGGCGGCGACCGGGGCCCTTCCCGGTCGCGGGCGCGCTGTTGAGTGAGCCCGGGGGCTGTTAGCGGGCGCGCTGTTGATTGAGTCCGGGACGGACACCAGCCTTGATTTCACGTTCTTTCAGCGTGCACGTGCACGCTTCCGGGCCTCACCCGGTCATCTAGGCACGCGGTCTCGCCTATCGAGCCTCGATGCTGTCTTGTCGCTCGCCGGGGCTCGAGCACGCGTGTGTGATTTCTCGATGCGGATGCGGCGTTCGTGCGCGGAGCTCCACCGAGTCGAACCGGCCTTCGACGATCCAACCGCGCCGGAGTAGACTCGCGTTACGATGGACGCGTTGAAGGCACACGTGAAGAACGGTCGGCTCGTTCTGGATGAACCGACGAATCTACCCGAAGGCGAAGTCGTCGAGCTGATCCCTGTCGATGAAGTGCTAGCGAACGGCGGGGACTACCTCGACGACGAAGAACGACAGGCTCTGCATCGGGAGCTGGAACTGTCGTTGGCCGAGGCCAAGGCGGGCGAGCTGATCGACGCCGAGGAAGTTCTGGCCGAGCTTCGAAGCATCCGGTGAAGGTACGGTTCAGTCCGAGAGCCCGGAGGCGAGCGAGCCTCGTAGCTCGATGGTGGATCGTGTCGTTGGTCGAGCACGTGGGCAGGGACGGTCTATTGGGTAATGGATGCCACTGTAGGGTGGAGACATACGGAGTTTCCGTACGGGCTCTTGGCAATGCCCGTTCGATAGTCAGAGAGTGAAGGAGTATCGTGAGAAACCCATTCGCGTGGCTCTTTGCGCGACTCTATGTTCGGAGTCAGAGAAAGTGGCCCGGTCGAGTGAGCTACGCATCGAGCGCAGCGAGCGGCCTATCATTTGTCATGACTTTGAATCTCATTGCCTTGGTGCTGCTCTATTCGGTGAGTGTTCATGATGCGATGGTCTTGGAGCGGTTCAAGCCGATTCTTGTGTTGCTCGTCGCCGTTGCGTGCATGGTAAACTATATCTGGCTCGTGCGAAGTCGCGGCGTGAAGCGACTGATCGAACAGTTCTCTGACGAGGATGAGATTTCCTGGAAGCGAGCTGAGCGAAGAATGTGGGCTTATATTGGGGGGTCGCTGTTGTTGCCGATTGTCCTTCTGTGTGTGTGGGTCGCTCGGAAGTGACGAGTATGCTCGGCGCACCGATCACTTCTCACCGCGCCCCCATCGCCTCGGCCGCCGCCGCGATCGTCCGATCCACGTCGTCCTCGGTGTGCGCCGCGGAGATGAACGCCGCTTCGAACTGCGAGGGGGGCCAGTAGAGTTACGTCTCGCCGTGACCCGTCCTGACATGACGCCCTGCAAGTGCTGCGGTCGGCGACATGAAGGACGAAGCGGGAGCGCTGCGGCGAGAATTGGATCGCATCGGGACGCGGCGCGGGCGGTGCGTGCGGCCAGGCCTCAAAGCTCGGGTTTCAGCGTGGCTGCGGGCACAACGCGCGGAGGGGCGCACGGTCGCCGAGCTCGCGGCCGATCTCGGGATCGCGGTCGGCACGGTCCTGCGCTGGAGCGACGAGGCGGTGCGTGCGATCGTGCCGGTGCACGTCGTGCCCGATCCGACTCCGGGTGCGTTCGTCGTCGTGTCACCCTCAGGGTTCCGCATCGAGGGACTCTTTCTCGTCGACGCGGGTCCGCGTTCTTCGAGAGCTCGAATGAGCATCGGGACGAGTCGTGCGGTGCGCGTGTTCGCGTATCCGGAGCCGATCGATCTTCGCAAGGGCTACGACGGCCTGTTCGGGCTCGTGAAGACCGGGCTCGGGCGCGATCCGCTGAGCGGCGATCTTTTCTTGTTCGTCAACAAGCGTCGCGGCGCGTGCAAAGTGCTCGTGTGGGACGGCCCGGGGCTTTGCATTTTTCAGAAGCGACTCGAGCGAGGTCGGTTTGCGCCGCTGTGGCGCGACGACGGCAGCGTCGTGCATCTGACCGCGAGCGAGCTCGCGTTGTTCATCGAGGGGTGTGACCTCGTCGGACGCCGCACGCTGTCTCCGATCATCCCGAGGCGAATCTTGCGCTCGGTTGGATCGGCGAGCTGTACGAAGTCGACGAGCGCGACGGCGGCGATCTCCAGAAGAAGGCCGAGCTTCGACGCACGGACTCCGCACAAGTGCTCGCCAAGCTGAAGACGTGGCTCTGGAGCCAGGCGGTGTTGAAGACACTCTCCATCGGAAAGGCAGCCGCCTACGCGATTGCCAACTGGGAGCGCCTCACTCGCTTCGTCGACAATTCCCTCGTGCCCCTCGACAACAACGGCACCGAGAGAGCGATCCGAGGCCCGGTCGTCGAATGGAAAAACCACTACGGTTCCAAGTCGCGTCGCGGAAACCGAGGTCGCTGCGATCCCCCCCGGCTCTGACCCCTCACGCCGTCCTGAACGTCACTCCCTGCGTCAACCTGCCGTAAAAATTGAACCAGCGACGCGCTTCGTCGTTGGAGTCGAAGGGGTAGTCGGCGCCGAGTTGGCGGGCGATGGCTAGGCCGGAGAGGAAGCAGTGCTCCTGGCTGTTCACGGTGGTGTGGGCACCGGCGTACCAGGTGTTGCGACGGCCCTGGAGGCGGGGGAAGAGGTTGAGGAGGACGACGGTGTGGAAGACGTCGTGCACGACGTGTTGAAACCACCAGCGTTTGACGATCTTGGATTCGTCGATTTTCTGGATGGGGTTGTAGGTGACGAGACACGGTTTGTCGGAGCGCTTCGCCCACGGCTGCTGGTTGTGCATGAGATACGTGATCTCGTAGTTGTCCGGGCGCGCGCCGTAGTGAAGGACGTAGTTCGAGCGGGTGTCTTCGATCTTCGTGGCGTCGATCGGCAAGATGGAGCGATCGGTGTGGACGATGGCGTGGTTGTGAAGCTCGCTCTCGTAGCGCACGGCGCCGAGCACGCGCTGCTCGAACGCGGAGGGATCGGCGAGGAGCATCAAGGCCTGGTTCGCGTTGCACGCGAGAATGATCTCGTCGAACCGCTCGCGCTGCCCGCGGACGTCGGTGAGGGTGACGCCGGCCGGGTCGCGCTCGATGCGGGCCACGCCGGTGTTCAGGCGGATCTTGCTGCGAAAGTCCGCGGTCATGCTGTCGTAGATGCGGCGGGTGCCGCCCTGCCAGGTCACCATCGGCGTCGAATGCTCGATGTCGAAGAAATCCAGGTAGCGCGAGAACATGGACGCCGGCATGTCGAACACGTTCGTCGCGAGGACGAAGTTGACGAACAGGGGCTTCAGCACCTTGTAGCGAAAACTGCTCGAGATCCCCCAGGTGTCGAGCATCTGGCCCATGCTCGTGTAGTTGAACGGATTGGCCGACGACAGGAGCAACGACGGCCGCGCGTTCAGCACGTTGAATCGCTTCAAGAACGCGAGGAGCCGCGAAAATTTCTCGATGTCCTCTGCGAGCGAGGTCTTCAGCGGTGACTCGAAGTCGTGCGCGAAGATGCCGTCGTCGTAGTGCACGGAGTAGCTGAAGCGCGTCGGGACCTGCTCGATGCCGTAGCGATTCAGGATCTCGACGTAGTTGTGATAGACGGACGGGATGAAGGCGGTGACCGATATGTCCACCGGAATGGTCGTTCCGTCGTTCTGAGGAATGTCGACCGTCATGGCGTTGCCGCCCAGGCGGTCGTTCTGCTCGAACACGACGAAGTCGAAGCGATCGGGGTGGCGATTGAGCCCCCACGCCGCACCGAGTCCCGAAATGCCGCCTCCGACGATGCCGATGCGCTTCTTCATGCGAGTGCCCGGCTACACCGGCTGTGCTCGCGAAGGCAACGGTCTTCCGCAGCGCCGTATTTTCAGTGCCCGCCGACCACCCCGCCGGTCTTCGGCCGTTGCGTGAAGAACAGGAGCGGGATCATCAAGAACGTGCCCACCGCCATGATCCGAAGGACGTCGAGATAGGCGAGCGTCGTCGCCTGCCCGATGACCTGCCGATAGAGAAGCGCCGTCGCGCGCCGGGTCGCGTCCGGAATCGACGTGCCGGAGTGAACGAGCGCCGCGGCAAAGCCGTCGATGCGGCTCACGAACGTCTGATCGTACCGGGTCGTGTGGGCGACGATCAGGGCCTGGTGCGTCTGAGAATGCCGCGCGATGAGCGTCGTCACCATGGCGATGCCGACGTCGCCGCCCATGTTGCGCGACAGGTTCACGATGCCGCTGACGGCGTTATTCTTCTCCGGCGAGACGCCCGCGAAGACGAGCTGGTTGATGGGGACGAACAGGAACGCGAGGCCCGTCGATTGGTACATCCGGAGGTACATCGCGTGCTTGAAGTCGATGCCCTGATACAGGTGCGTCGTCATGTAGAACATCGACACCGACAGCAAGGTGAATCCGACGCCGATGAGGTACCGCGGGTCGACGCGCGACACGAGGATGCCCACCATCGGCAGGAGCGCGATCACGACGAAACCGCCGGGGGACAGCGCCATCCCCGCTTGCTCGGCCGTGTATCCCATCACGATCTGCATGTACTGCGGGAGCAACACGGTCGAGCCGAAGAGCGCGATGCCGAGGGTCATCATCATCACGTTGGACATCGCGAACGTGCGATTTTTGAACAGGCGCACGTCGACGATGGGCTTCGGGTGACGCCATTCCCAGACGATGAACGACGTGATGGCGACCGCCGCGACGACGATCGAGATCACGATGAAGTCCGAATGGAACCAGTCGTCCTCTTGGCCCTTGTCGAGCACGAGCTCGAGCGCGGACAGGCCGAGGGCGATCAGAGACAGGCCGATGTAGTCGATGCCGCCGGAGCGTTTCTTCGCCTCGGCGAGATGCGGCGGATCGGTGACCATCCGCGACGAGAGAAACAGCGAGATGGCTCCGACCGGAACGTTGATGAAGAACACCCATCGCCACGAGAAATGGTCGGTGATGAAGCCGCCGAGGGTGGGCCCGATCGCGGGCGCGAGCACGACGGCCATGCCGTAAACGGCGAACGCCATGCCGCGTTTCGCCGGGGGGAACGTGTCGGCGAGGATCGCTTGCTCGCTCGGCCCGAGGCCGCCGCCGCCGAGCCCTTGCATGACGCGGAAGAACACCAGCCAGCCGAGCGACGGCGCGATCCCGCACAGAAAAGAGCTGATCGTGAAGAGCCCGACGCAGCTCATGTAGAAGCGCTTGCGGCCGACTTTCGTCGAGGCCCAGCCGCTGATAGGCAAGACGATCGCGTTCGAGACGAGGTACGACGTGAGCACCCACGTGCTCTCGTCTTGAGTCACCGAGAGGCTGCCGGCGATGTGTGGCAAGGAAACGTTCGCGATGCTCGTGTCGAGCACCTCCATGAACGTCGCGAGCGTGACGACCAGCGCGATCGCCCACGGGTTACGCCCGCCGGTCCAGCCGGTGTCGAAATAGGCCGGGCGAGCGAAGGGCGGGAGGCTCGCCGAAGCCGGCGCGGCGCTGCTCACCGCACCCTCACCTCGGGTTCGACGCTCATGCCCGGTCGTAGCCGATCGAGGCCTGCCTGGTTCGGGTCGAGCTTGATGCGCACCGGGATGCGCTGCACGACCTTCACGTAGTTTCCGGACGCGTTCTCGGGCGGCAAGATGCTGAGACGCGAACCGGTGGCGCCGCCGATCGCCTCCACGCTGCCGCGAAGGTCGAGATCGAGCGCATCGACGTGGATCGTCGCGGGCTGGCCCTTCAGGATGTGCTGCAGCTGCGTTTCGCGGAAATTCGCGGTCACGAACGCGCGCCCCACTTGAGAGATCGCGACGAGCTCCTGGCCGGGAGCGACGTGATCGCCGACCGCGACCGACTTCTTGCCGATGATGCCGTCGACCGGTGCGACGAGGTGCGCGTACGACAAATTCAGCTCCGCCTCGTGGAGGCGCGCCCGGGCGAGCTCGAGGTTCGCCTGACGAACGATGAGCGACGCCCGCCTCGTGTCGATCTGTCGCGGAGCGTTGGACTTCACTTCGTTGAGATGGGTTTGCGCACTCGACACGCCAGCTTGCATTTCGCCCACGTGATCACGCGCCGCCGCGAGCGCCTGAACCAGCGCCTGTACGCCCGCGGCCGACGCTGCGGCCAGGTTCGTGGCCTTGTCGAATTCGGCCTGGGAAATCGAGTTCGATTTAAGGAGGCTCGCGTCGCGGTCCTTGTCGAGCTGAGCCTGGCGATCGGTCGCTTTGGCCTGGTCGAGCTGCGCGGCGATCTGCGCCACTTGTTGCTTCGCGGCGCTCAAGCCCGAGGCGGCCGAATACACGCTCGAGCTCGCGCTCGCGACGGACGCGGAGTTCGTGGTCTCCGTGATCGATACGTTCGGATCTTCGGCCTGCACTTCGGCCTCGGCTTGCGCGACCTCCGCTTTCGACTGGAGGAGCGCGACGTCGAGATCGGCCGTGTCGAGCTCGAGCAGCGGTTCGCCGGCTTTCACCGTCTGATCCTCGGTCACGAAGACGGCGGTGACCGTCCCGGCCACGCGCGATCCGACGTTGCTGATGTCGCCGTCGATCTGCGCGTCGTCGGTGTCCTCGTAGTTGCGCCCGTTCCACCAATAGCCGAGCGCCACGGAGGCGCCGACGAGGGCCACCGCGATGAGTGCGACGCGCCGGCCGCTCGACGACTTGTGCTCGACCTGCGCCTTGGCGCTCGCGGGAGGTCCTGCTTCGAGCTTCGCCCCCGCGTTGCCTTCGATGATGCGTTCGCTAGTGGTGTCCATGCGTTCCTACGTGTGCGGAGGTGCTCGGCCATCCCCCAACCGAGACGGGAGAGACGGGATGGGCCGTCGTGCCCGACGGCGAGCCACCGCCCGTCCGTATAGAGCGCTGGGTCGCAAAATCCAGTGGGGCCCGCGATCCCTGCGACGGGGGCCTCTCTTGCCCGCTCGAAGCGCCAAGAATAGCCTATCGAGTTCGCTCTTCATCGGGCGGCGGCGGTTTCGCAGGCCGGGCCTGCTCACTTCGTCGCGGCACGCCGGTCGACATGTTGCAGGATTTGCCCCACCGCTGGGTTCTGGTCGTCGCGCTCCTTGGAGCGGCCTGCAGCTCGCCGTCCAAGAGCCAGACGTCGACATTCGACCCGACGTTGCTCTCCACCTGTCCGGAGTCCGTCGCCGTTCCTGGGGTCGAGTGTACCGGTCTCGACACTTATCGAGCTTGCCTCGGCGACCAGTGTGCCGTCGCTTATCAAACCTGCTTTGGCGCTCATTTCGCGACGGGCGACTTCTCGGGCGGCCTATGCGCCGACTACGCGGCGTGCCTGGGTCAGGCTCCGCAGATCTGCGCGACGAGTTGCGCGCTTCCCGACGCCGATTGTCAGTCGTGTCTGTCGGGCCTCGGCAACTGCGTGGTGGCAGCGACGTGTTCGCTTCCCGTTTGCGAGGCCGCCGGATTCGACGGAGGGACGGGCGGTACTGGCGGAGTAGGGGACGGCGGCGGAGCGACGGCCGGCGGAGCGTCGGCAACCGGCGGAGCATCGGCGGCCGGTGGAGCGTCCGCAACCGGCGGAGCGTCGAATACCGGCGGCGCTCCTAGCGGCGGGAGCACGAGCACCGGCGGCACGACGGGCACCGGCGGTGTTTCATCGAGCGGCGGCAAGCCGGGCGCGGGCGGCGCGACGAGCACCGGCGGCGCGACCGACGTCCCTCCGGGCAACTGCGACGACCTGAATCGGTGTTGTCAGTCGATCTCGGATCTCACGACCAAGGAAGAGTGCGCGAGCACGTACACGGTGTACGACGGCAGCGACCCGCTGTGCGCCTACGCGCTCCAGCAATTTCTGGCGTCGTGTCCATCGGTCATGCCGTAGCGCGCGCTCTTCGACGCTGGCGACGCGCGCTCAGCGTGGGTAGGCGAAATTGTAGTCGGCACTCGCGAGCGGCGGTGCGGCGGCGTCTTTCGGCGTGACCAGCGACGGCGTGAAGGGCCACGCGATCCCGATCGCCGGGTCCGCGTAGTTCACCGCGCGCTCGAACTCCGGCGCGTGGATCGACGTGCACTTGTAGAGCACCAACGTGTCGTCCTCGAGCGCGAGGAACCCGTGCGCGAACCCGACCGGCACCCAGAGCGAGAGCCGGTTCTCGCCGGTGAGCGTCCGACCAACCCACTTGCCGAACGTCGGCGAGCCGCGACGGATGTCGACCGCGACGTCGAAGATCGACCCTTTGACCACGCGGACCAGCTTGCCCATGGCCTCGGGCTCGATCTGGTAGTGCAGGCCGCGGAGGGTGCCCTTCCTCGAGCTGCTCAGGTTGTCTTGTACGAAGGTTTCGTGGAGACCCGCGGCGGCGAACATTTTCGCGGAGTGCGTCTCCGCGAAAAATCCGCGATCGTCCCGCGCGAGTCCCGTTTCGACGACGAGGACCTCCGGGATTTCGGTCGCGAGGATTTTTACTGGCATCGGCATGGGGCGGGATTCTAGGCGCTCGAACGGCTCATTGGGAGTATCGTCCGAGCCTTGTCAGCGGCGCGCTCCGAACGCGGGAGAACCGCCGGCATCCTCGCCGTGGCGGCGCTCGCGACCGCCCTGTTCGCGCCGGCGCTCACGTACGCCTACGCCTACGACGACCTGTGGACCGTCGAAAATAATCCTGCACTCGACCGCGGGCTCGGGCCCTTGCTCGGCGATCTCCTGTCGGGGCGCGGCGCGGCTCGCGGGGTTCCCGACGCGACGCGGCCGATCATGGTGGCGTCCTTGTGGCTCGATCGACGGCTCTTCGGCCACGACTCGTCGGGGTTTCACCTCCATTCGCTCGCGCTCTACGCGGCTTGTACCGCGGCGTCGGTGTTCGCGATCTTCGCGATCACCCGTCGATGGAGGGCCGCGCTCGTCGGCGGCGCGTTCTTCGCAGTCGCGCCGGTTCACGCCGAGGTCGTCGCGGCCGTCAATTACCGCGAAGATCTCCAGAGCGCGCTCGCGGTGTTCGGCGCGCTCGCGTGTTTGTTCTGGCCGCGCCGCGCCGCTCGGAACGGCGTCGCGACGTTCGGTCTCGCCGCGCTCGTGCTCTACGGTCTTCTCGCGAAGGAGAACGCCGTCGTCGTCTTGCCGCTCGCGGTCGCCGTCGCGGCTGGTCTTTCGAAGACGCGCACGCTCATCGGGCGGAATGAATGGGGGGTGGGCGCCGTGCTCGGCACGACGCTCGCTTGGGGGGCGTGGCGCGCCGTGTTGCGAGCGACCGGCAGAGACGACGTACCGCTCGTGCTCGTTCCGCGCGGCGCGGTCGAACGGCTCGTCCGGACTGCGCGTTACCTCGTCCGCGCAGCCTGGGACGGCATCGTCCCGTTCCACTGGGCACCGGACTACGCGCCCGAGCCCGCGCCGTCGATCGCCGGGTCGATCGCCTGGTCCGTCGCGCTCGTGGCCATCGTCGTGGTCGCGTTCGCGCTGGCGCGACAGCGTCGTTTTCGCGCGGTCGCTGCCGGCATCGCGGTCGCGCTCGTCGCGCCTCTGGCGACCAGCCCGCTGCTTTCGCCCATCAACGAAACGGCGGATCGCTTCGTCTTCATCGGGACGCTCGGCGGGGCCATCATCGCCGGCACGTTCGCCGATCGGATCGCGCGCGTGCTCCCCGTGCGCGTGCGCACGGTCGCGCTCGCCGTCGTCCTGTTGCCGTTCATCGTCGTCGCGCGCCACGCGGTATCGGCGTGGAAGGACGACGCGACGCTCTGGCGCGTCGCGACCGAACGCGCCCCGACTTCGGCGCGCGCGTTCACCGGACTTTCGCGCTCGCTCCGTATGCACGGCGATCTCGACGGAGCCGACCGAGCGATCGCGCACGCGATCGAGCTGGATCCCAATTTTTTGCGCGCGCGGGTCACGCGCCTGTACGGGCGATTGGCGAGGGGCGACGTCGAAGGCGCCCGTGCCGACATCGTCGACATAAAAAAAAGGGGAGGGGGGCGGCAGCTCGGGATGCGTCGAGCGATCCACTGCGCTGCGCTGTCACCGGAAATGAGCCGCCTCTGCGCAGGGGGCGAAGGCCCCATTCCATCGAAGGTTCCATTGACCCCCGGGGGGACTTCGGCGGAAGCACCTTGACGACGACTGCGGGTTTTCTCGGAGTTTGCTACTGACCTAGAACGCCAGCGGGCGATGTAAGAGCGCGCCACACGCGACCCGGGACGAGGGGCTCGGTTCCCCCAACGGGTGTGGGAACAGCACGAAACGTGCGCGATACGCGCTTCGCGGGCACGCGAGAGGATTGTTGACAGAGCGCGTTACCTCCGTCATTCTGGCAACCATGGGCATGGTTGTTTTTATTCGTCGGCACACGACGCTTCTCGCTTTCACTGTTTCCCTCATGACGAGCACGGCGTTCGTTGCGTGTAGCAGCGACACGTCGACTTCGTCGGGGAGTGCTCCAGACGGCGGCGAGGGCGGCTCCACCGCTACCGGTGGTTCCTCCGGCTCGGGCGGCACGCACACGGGCGGCGCGACGAGCACCGGCGGATCGTCCGGTTCGAGCGGCGCGACTAGCACGGGCGGCACGACCGGTTCAGGCGGTACGACCAGCACGGGCGGCACGACGGCTTCGGGCGGCGAAGCGGGCGATGGCGCGACGGAGACCGGCGGCACCGGTACTGGCGGCGAAACCGGCGATGCCACGACGTCGAACGGCGACGCGGCGACCGACGCCGAGCCCGACGGCGCGCACTGAGCGCGGCAACGCGGTCGCGAGCCTTCACTAAAACAACCGAGAGCCGGCGGAACTCCGCCGGCTCGTCTCGTTTGTGCGCGGTCAATCGCGCGGGTCGTTCACGAGGCTGATGCGTTCGATGACGTAGGCCCCCGCCGCGTCGCCCGGATCGAGCCTCAGATTCGAGATCGCGCCGGTCCACCGCGGCGCTCGTTTCAGATTCGCGCGGTGGGTGAGATCGCCCGCGTCCGCGGGCGCGAGACGCACGCTGCACGCTTCGCTGAAATTGCCGCACGTGCCGTCCCAGAAGAGCTGCGGCGCGCCGTGGTTCGGGCCTTCGCGCATCACGAGCTCGATCGCGGTCACGTCGTGCGCGTTCAATCCGGGCGTGGCGACGCCGAGGCCCGGATCATTTCCGATCGCGTCGCAGCGAAGACCGAAGCTCGTCGTTTCCGCGGTGCATTGATTGGAAACCGGTTTCCACGGTGCCGCGAGGCTCGCGCCGGTGCTCACGGCGATCGACGAGAACCCCACGTGCGCGCCGGTCGTGCCCGGAGGATCGAGCCTTAGCTCTCGCACCGGATCGGCAGGGTCGAGCAGAAACTCGACGAGACTTTCGCCGCGCACGACACCGCGGATCGAGCTGCACGCTTCGGAAAAAATGGGGCACGCGGACGACGTGTGGAAGAGCTGGAGCGTGCCGGCACCGTCGCTGTCGAGGTCCACCGAGAACACGTGCGCGGCCATCGGCTCTTTGAGCTTCCAGACGAAGTAAGGGTCGCTGCCTTCGACGATGGCGGAGAGCCGTTCGCCGTCGCGCGCGGTCGTCATTTGCCGCTTGTCGCGTTCCGGTGCGCCGTTGTCCGCGGGCCAGAGATGGACCGCGCCGGGCGCCTTTTCCGGCGGAAATTCCCAGACCGCGACGTCGCGCCGCGGCTGGCTTCGCGACGGCGTTTCGCCGACGCACGCCGTGACGCTGCTCGTCCCCACCAGGGCGATCGCGACGGCCGCGTGCCCCCAATCAAACCGCGTGCGACAGCGCTTCGGCGACTTCTTCACCGATCGTCCTACCGGTCATCGCGACCTGGTACGCCTCGGCGACCTCCGTCGCGTTCGCGAGCATCTTCATGGTGCCGCCTTCGAGCCACAGCGCTCTCGAACAGAACTCCGCGACCATGAGCGGCGCCTGGGACGCGAACAGGATGGTGATGCCGCGGCTCTTCAGCTCGCGGAGCGCGTCGAGGCACTTCGTTTGAAACGCGATGTCGCCGACGGCGAACACTTCGTCGATGACCAGGATGTTCGGCGAGACGTGGATCGCGATCGCGAAGCCGAGGCGCGCCATCATACCGCTCGAGTAGTGGCGGATCTGCGTATCGATGACCGACTCGAGCTCGGCGAACTCGACGATGGAGGTCATGCGCCGGCGCGCTTCTTCGACGGGAATGCCGAGGAGCCCGGCGCTCGTGATGATGTTCTCTTCGCCGGTCATGTCGGGGTGAAACCCGGCGCCGAGCGAGAGCAACGTCGAGATGCGACCTCGCGTCGAGATCGTGCCTTCACTCGGGTACGCGGTGCCGGCGACCACGGTGAGGAGCGTGCTCTTGCCGCTGCCGTTCGGGCCGAGGACGCCGAGGGTCTCGCCTTCGTGGAGATCGAAGGTGACGTGACGCACCGCCCAGAGATCGTCGACGCGCCGGCGCCGGCCGGAGAAGAGCATCGCCGCTTCGCGGAGCAGCATGGGCTTCTCGTGCACTCGGTAAAAGTGCTTGCCGACGTCGGAGGCGCGGATGGCGACGTTCGTCATACGTAGTCGGACACCCGGAGATTTTCTTTTCGGAAGACGAGACACCCCACGACGAACACCACGACGCCGGTCACGAACGCCGGGAGCAAGTATTCGAGGTTCGGCCACTTGCCGTTCATCATGATGTCGCGCGCGCCTTCGATCACGCCGCCAACCGGGTTCAACCGGAGGAGCGGGCGAAGCCAGGCCGGCGCCATCGCCGTCGAGTAGAGGATCGGCGTTCCCCAGAACCCGATCGTGATGAGCGACGTGACGACGTAATAGAGGTCGCGATACTTCGCGTGGAGGACCGACACCATGAGCCCCACGCCGATCGAGATGAGGAGGATCAGAAAGACGAGGAGCGGGAGCGCCACCAGGGTGAAGTTGAACCGATAAGCGTCCGGGAACACGAAAAAGAACGCGAACACGAGCAAGAGCTCCATCCCGAAATGAAGCAAATGCGACAGGACGGCCGCGATGGGAAACAGGAAGCGCGGGAACGTCGTGTGCTTGATGAGCCCGCCGTTGTCGGTCATCGCGCCGGTGGCCGCGAGGATCGCGTTCGTGAAGAAGTGCCAGAAGATCGCGCCGACCAGATAAAAGATCGGGAAAAAGGCGATCTGGACGCGGAGGACGTACTCGAACGCGATCGTCGTCGTGATCATCATCACGAGCGGATGGGCGAGCGACCAGAAGAGCCCCAGCGCTTGCGCGCGGTAGCGACCCTTGAAGTCCCGAAGGACGAGCATCCACAAGGTTTCGCGGATTTCCCAGGTGACCTGCACGGCAGCGAAGAAGGCCGCGATGGCGTTCGAGGGAACGCCGGTCGGTACTTCCGAGCCGATTTCCAGACCTTGCGCGTTTCGGTGGACCCAAACGTCCGGGAACACTTCCGGGTGAATGTCGGGAAATACGGTGCTCTCGGTCATGGTGGCGTGTCGAAACCCCGGTACTCGGCGCTCGCTCACACACTAAATGAGCGCCCTCGATTCGGCAACGCCCTCGTGACCTCCGTCACTCGCAGAGCGCAAGCTCGCCCAGCCCGATCAGGCCCGGCACGTTGATGGGGTCGAAGCGGAGCCCGACGATCCGCGCGCCGTCATACCACGTCGTTTTCGCACCGCTTTGCCGGTCGAACCGGAACACGTACTCCTGCCAAGCACCTTGCCGTCCGTCGAGCGCGACCGTGGCGCTGTGCGCTTCGTCGAATTTCTCTTCGCCCGCGTGCCGAAAATAGAGCTGCGCGAAAACCGGCGCCGGCGTGCTGCACCAGAGATTGAATCGGAAATGCGTGACGCGCGCCGGATCGAACGGCACGACGTCGAGCAGAATCGACGGATCGGTGCCGTGCGAGGTCAATCGGCTGGTCGCGACGTACCGGCGGTCGAGCGTGAGTTGATGAAACAGCGTCGCGCGGGGGCCGGGTAACCGGAAGCGCGCGATCGGCCGACCTCGGTCGTTCGTGAGACGCGCCCGCACGAAATGCCGGAGCGATTCCGGCACGTGGGGTTTCAATCGCTCCGCGTACGGATACCAGAACGACGACACGTGATGCGAAGCGGGCCGCGTGATGCTCACGAGAGCGGAGGGCGGCGCGGAATCGGTCGTCCCGAGCTCGTCGAGCCGTCGCATCGTCTCGGCGCTGGCCGGTTCGGCGCCGAGCACCGGCGAGGCGCGCGCCGCTTCGTCGTGCAGCGCGGCGTAGGCGCGCGACGCGACGTAGGTCGACGTGAGCTCGGGGATCCGCCGAGCCATCGCGACGAGCACGGGCGGGTTCCGAGCGAGCCGCGCGACCTCTCGCGCCGCGTCGCCTTCGCCTTCGACGAGGATCGCGTATTGCGCATCGCGCAGGCGGTCCAGATAGGCGCCGTCTGCTCGCGCGATGACGGGCACCTTCGCGGCGAGGAGCTCGCTCAGCGTGTAGGAAAACGTCTCGGGCCACGGAGAGAGAAGCATGCCGACGTCGATGTCCAGGTCGACGAGGCGCTTCACGATCGCGTCGCGGTCGTAGGGTCCGTGTCGAACGACGCGACCTTCGCCGCGCCGGGCGATCGCATCGAGCGCGCCGTCGAATCCGAACAAGTCGGTGCGACCGAAGACGTGCCACTCGACGCGCTCGTTCCGGGCAAGCTCGAGAAGCTGCAAATACGCCGCCGACCCCTTCGAGGCGTACGCCACTTGTCCGACGAACGCGACGCGGAGTGGCCCCGCGCGCCGTGTGGTTCGCGCCGTCACGGGGGCGGCGTCGTAACCGTGCGGGATCACGGCGATGCGTTCGGGGGCGATCCGGAGCAGATTTTGGGTGATCTGCGCGGCGCTCGCCGTCGGAAAGACGACTCGGTGCGCGCCGTCGAACAGCGACTCGAAGAGCCGGCGATGTTCGTCGACGAATCGGACCGGGTCGTCGGGCAGTCGTTCTCCGAGGTCGGCGAAAAGCGCCCGCTGACAGCGGAGCACCTGGCTCGCGTCGCACTTCGACGCCGGGCAGCAGCGCGTCGTGGTCGTGCGGTCGAGCAGATTGAAGCTCGGGCACGACGGGTAGAAGTCGTGAACGGTGACGAGATACGGCAATTTCCGTTCGCGGAAGAGACGGAACGCGCCGATGGGCAGGAACATGGCGTGGTGCACGTGGGCCCAGCCGATGCGGAACAAGTCGAGCACTTCGCCGAGCGCGAGCGTCGCCTCGGTGTGTTCGTGGCAAAACCGCTCCGGCGCGCTGCCGAGCAAAAATCGATAACGGACGGCGCCTTTCACGTCTGCGTCGAGGATCTCCGCGGCCTCGAGGGCGCCATCGACGGGGTAGAGCAGCACCGCGCGCGGAACGTCGAGCGCGCGGACCAGATCGAGCACGGCGTATTCGACGCCTCCCGGCGACGCGGCGAACGGGTTCGCGTGAAGGACGAAGAGCGGCGCGGGATCCACCCGATCCGAACGGCGCGCGAGGTGGCGTCGAATGCGCGATTGCACCGGCGCGAGCGGATTTTCCGCGATGAACCGCGCAACGGCGGGATGAAACGCCGGATGCCGGCGCGAAAGCACGCTCGCGTGACGCGCTTCGAGCTCATGCCCGAGGTCGCCGAAGGATGCCTTGCCGGCGTGCCAGACGTACACGTCGTCGGCGAGCACCGTCGTGCGGCCGACCTCGCGCGCGCGTTCGCCGAAGTCGTTTTCTTCGCCGAAGCCGCGCCCGAAACGCTCTTCGTCGAACACGCCGATCTGGGCGATCAGATCCGCGCGGACGTACATGCAGAACCCGTGCGGCGTGACGAGCTCGGGGTGCGACCGATCGCTCACCTTCGAAACGAGCGCGGCCATTTCCGCCGCCGTCATCTCGGGCGGGAGCGCGTTTTCGACGCAAAAATCCGGCACGCTGCAGATCGTCGCGTTGTTCGACAGGGGCGACGCCATCGCCACGTTTCGAGCGGAGTACGCCGCGCGACGGAGTCCGTCGACAAACCCCTCGAACACCTCAGTGTCGCTGTTCAAGAGGAGCACGTCGCGCCCGCCCCCATGCCGCATGCCGCGGTTCGCCGTTCCGACGAAGCCGAGGTTCACCGGGTTCGAAAGCAGCACGACGCGGTCGTGCTTCGCCGCGAACGCCGCGAGCTCCGGCAAGAGCAGCGGATCCGGGCTCGCGTCGTCGATGATGACGAGCCGGGTGTCGCCCGTCGCGTGTCGAACGACGCTGTCGATACAGCGCATCACCAGATCGCGCGCGCCGTAGACCGGAACGACGATGTCGACGCCGCGCCGCACCGCGGGATCGTCTGCCGGTTCCGTAGCGTCGACCGCGTGCCCGTCGTTCGTCGCGCTCGGCGCGCGCGCGGCTCGCACGATCGCCGCCACGTCGCGCACGGCGCTCCGCGCTCCGTTGATCGGCGCCAGGGGAACGACGCGCCCGGCGTCGTCGCGCACGCGGGGATCGACGATACGCGGCGCGGGCCCGCTCGCCTTCCGCGCGTAGCCGCGCAGAATGCGCCAGAGGTTGCCTCGCACGGCGCGCTCGGAATACGACGCTTCCACGGCGCGCCGCGCGGCGCTTCCGACGCGGCGCGACGTTTCCGGATCGAGCGCGGCGAGCAGGGCTCCCACCCAATCCTCTTCGGTTTCCGCGAGCCACCCCGTTTCGCCGTGGCGGACGGCACGGGCGAGCTCACGCACCGGCGTTGCGACGAGCGGCGTAAAAAACGCGCCGGCCTCGAAGAATTTGAGCGCACTCTTGCCGTTCGTGAACGCATTCACGAGCGAGAGCGGCGCGACCACGACGTCGCAGGCGGCGTGCGCGACCGCGAAGTGACGCCAGTTCATGTACGGCAAGCGCACGGTGCGGCGTGCGAGATCCGCTTCGCGTCGCCCGAACGCGAGGTGTCCGCCGACGAGCAGCCGCGTTTCCGGCTTTTTCGCGAGCACGCGGCGGAGTGCCGGACCGATGAACCGAAAATCCTCGTCGTGCGTGTCGGAGCCCGAGAAGTAGCCGATGACGGGCGTCGACCGCACGAGGGGTCGCGCGCGATCGGTGACTCGACCGAGCCGGAGATACAGCTCCGGCGCGATGTTCGGGTGCACATGAGCCGGCTTGCCGAGGAGCGCCGCTTGTTCGGCGAGCTCCGGCGTGCTGCCGATGAAGGCGTCGCATTGCGAAAAAGTGCGGGACAGAGCGGCGATCGTCGTGCCGTAGCTCGCGTGCCAATCGCGCGCCGAATAGCGGCGTCGAAACGGGAGCAGCGCGGCGAAGCTCGGATCGAAAATGAGGTCGTCGATGTCGAACAGCACGGCGAGTCGCGCTTTGCGGGCGGCCGCGATGACGGCCTCGACGCGTTCGCTCCACGGCAAGCGAAACAAGACGACCACGCCGTAGCGCGGCACTTCGTCGAGGAGCGCGCGGTCCGACAGGTGACGAAGATTCGCGAACACGCCCTCGGCGCGAAGTTGGTCGATCGCCGCGCGGCATCGGTAGCGGTACGGCGCGTCCCAACGCTCCGTGACGTAAAGAACCCGCAAGCCGTTACTCCGACTGCTTTTCGTCGGGCAGTTCTTGCCAGAGCGTCGTGTGGTTCGCGCGCTCGGCGGGCGCGGCCGGCGGCGTGTAGTAGTAAAGCGCGATCGATTTACGGAGCCAACCCTCCGGGCAGGCGAGCGGCCGCGGATGACCGTGAAATGAGTCCGCGCTGGTGCTGAAAATGACGCATCGATTCGCGATCGGCAGCACGCGCCGCTCGCACGCCGACATGTCCTTCGCCCAGAGCTCGAGGTGTCCGCCGTACTCCTCTTGCCAATCCGGATTCAGATAGAGCAAGAGGTTCAGCCGTCGATCGAGTTGAAACGCCGGGTGCTTCACGAAATCGGCGTGGACGCGCAAGAGCCCGCCCGGTTCGACGAGGTGCACGCCGCCGCCTTGGAGATGTGGATCCGACAAGAGCGGGCGCACGCCGGTCAGCTGCTCGAGGAGCAAGGTGAACGGTCCGGAGTTCAGCTCCGAGATGAGCTGCCGCACCGGCGGCTTCATGAAGAGCACGTTTTGCAGGTGAAATTTGCGCGCCTGCGCCGCCCGACCGTCGGGAAGATTCGCGTTCAGGTTCCCCCACACGACTTCCGGATCGTCGAGCCGCGGGAGCGCGTCGAACACCGCGCGAAAGCTCTCCGCCGGCAAGAAGTCGTCGATCACGACGTGTGGAAATGGCGCCGCGTCTCGGTATTCCTTCGAACGCTCTTTCGCGAGCTCGAACATTCGCTTGAAGTCGAGCAGCGTGTCCTGTCGCGCCGGCAGCGTCGCTTGCAAGAACCCACGGCGAAGGAGCTCCTCGGCGATCTTCTGCCGGCGATGTTCTTCCGGGGTCGTCATGCGGGCAAGGAACCCCGAGCGTAAACGCAGGCGCCTCGTTCGGCCATGGAATCTCTACCGGGCCGCCCGCGAGGCTGCCGTCAGGCCGCGTGAGGCTCGAGGCCTCGCCGCTGCATCCACTACGACCGCTGTGATCCCTCCCTTCGACATGGCAAGCTTCCGCCGTCCTCGATACGGTCTCGAAGAGTGATGACGTCGTCGCCGAAAATCTCCTTTCTCGTCGTCATTTACCGCATGTCGCGGCAGGCCGAGAACACGCTCTACAGCCTCTCGGCGCGGCATCAGAAGAACGTGCGCGAAGAGGACTACGAGATCATCGCGGTCGAGAACGGTTCGGACGACGTGCTCGGCGAAGTGCGCGCGACGGCCCTCGGAAAAAATATCCGATACTTTCTCCGCGACGAGGCGACTCAGACCCCGGTGTTCGCGCTGAACTTCGCGTACGAGCAAAGCCGCGGGTCCCTCGTCTGCCTGATCATCGACGGCGCGCGGATGGTGACGCCGCGACTCGTCGAGCACGCGCTGAAGGCGCAGCGGCTCGCCGATCATCCGCTCATCGCCGTGCCCGGCTATCATCTCGGGCCCGAGGAGCATCACAAGAACGTGACGGCGGGCTACGACGAACGCGTCGAAGCGGAGCTCCTCGAACAATCGAAGTGGAAGGAAGACGGCTACGCTCTCTTCGACATCGCTTGCTTCAGTGGCGCGAACGACAAGGGCTTCCTCTCACCGATGCTCGAGTCCAATTGCCTCTTTTGCACGCGCGAGAGCTTCGAAGCGATCGGCCGTGCCGACGAGCGGTTCGACTTGCCCGGCGGCGGCTCGGTGAACATCCACATCTATACGAAGCTCGCGGCCCTCCCGAACATCAAGTTCATCGTGCTTGGCGGCGAAGGGTCGTTTCATCAGTTCCACGGCGGTGTGACCACCGCGGAGGTCGGAGACCGCGAAGGCGTCCTCGAGAGCCATCGGAAGCAGCTCCGCGAGCTGAACGGCGGGAAATTCGAGGGCGCGCACCGAGAGCCGATGCTCTTCGGCGTGATCCCCGGCAAGGCGCAGCTCTTCTTGCAAGCCTCGGCGGGTCGCGCGGCGTTCCGTCACACGTTTTGCAAAAAACTCGGCCTCGTCGAATGGCCGCTCGACCCGCCATGAGCGAGCCATGACCTCGTCGATCTATCTCCCGCCGTCGCTCTCGTTCTCGCCGCGTCGCATGGCGTTCTCGACGTGGGTGGACCACTTGCCGTTCGGTTACGATTTGGTGGGGGCGCTCCGTCCGTCGGTGCTCGTCGAATTGGGGACGCAGTCCGGCGTGTCGTATTTCTGCCTCTGCCAGTCGCTCCGCGAGCACGGCGTCGCTGCGCGCGCGTACGCCGTCGACACCTGGGAAGGCGACGAGCACACCGAGCACTACGACGAACAGGTGTTCGCCGAGGTGAAGGCGCACAACGACGCGCACTACGCCGATTTTTCGACGCTCCTTCGCATGCGGTTCGAAGAAGCCGTCGGACAATTCGCGCCCGAGTCGATCGGCCTCGTGCACATCGACGGCTATCACACGTACGAAGCCGTCCAGAACGACTTCGAGACCTGGTACCCCAAGGTCGAACCGGGCGGCATCGTCTTGTTTCACGACGTCATGGCGAAGATCCGTGATTTCGGCGCGTGGCGATTCTGGGAAGACCTCGAGAAGAACCACGAGACGTTTCTCTTCCGTCACGGCTTCGGGCTCGGCGTGCTCCGCAAACCGGGCCCCGTGCGGCGCGCGCCGCTCCTCGATCTCCTGTTCTCGAAGGATCGAGAGACGGAAGAGCGGCTTCGTGGGTTCTACGTGCACGCCGCCGAGTTTCAGGAGCTCCGGCGAAAGCACGAGCGCATCGAAATCCTGAAGCAAGCCGTCCGCGACAAGCGCGCGCGCGAAGCAGCCGAGACGGACGACAAGCTATCTCAGAAACCGTAGCGAGCCCGCGGTCACGAGCGGGGGTGCAGTAGGTTGATGAGATGGCTGCTCACTCGGTGGGATCGGGGTCGTCGCTCCAGGCTTTGTTTCCCTGATTGCGGAAGCGGGTGAAGCGGGAAAGGCCGCGTTCGACCGAGTGTCCGAGTGCCGGGAGCGCGTGACTCGTGACGGCGCCGAGCAAGAGCGGTTCGCGCTTCGGTGATTCGAAAGGGTGCCCGAGGAGCGCGGCGAGTTGCGCGCGGTGTTCGGCGAGCACGCCCGGAAGCTCGGGCGACGCGGTGGTCGTGACGCCGCCGTGGAATTGATGAAACGACCCTTCGCCGGGAAGGACGACGAGTCGGCTTTCGGCGAGCAGCGCGAGCCGCCGATAGAGGTACAGGTTGACGCTCCCGCCGCCCGGCAAATCGAACCGCTCGTCGGCTCCGCCGATGCGGTCGTAGCTGTCGCGAGCGCAGAAGAGACAGTTCGATTCCATGAACGGGTGGAAGACGCCCGAAGCATTCGCGCTCGAGAGCGTCGCGATGTCGAACAGGGCATAACCGTCGTCCTGCCATCCGGAGCGGGCGAGCAACTCGATTTCTTTCGCTTCCTCGTAAGTCGGGTCGCGCTGCTGCTCGGTCGCGCCGAGGTGGTAGCCGGGCACGACGACCAGAGCCTTGGGGTCCATGCGCGACGCGAGGAGGGCGTATTCGACGACCCGCGGCGTCACGAGACGCGCGCCGTCGACGACGAGTCCGATGAACGGCGCGCGCGCCTGTCGCACGCCGAAGTTCAGCGCCGGCGCGGGGGACACGCCGCGTTCGTCGCGAAAAAAATAGCGCACGCGGTTCGCGGCGGCCGTCGCGCGCGCTTCGCCGAGCACGTCGCTCGAGGCATTTTCCACGACGATGAGCTCGTAGTCGTCGGGGGCGACGTGCCGCTGATAGGCCGTGGACAAGCTGTACAGCGTGTTCTCGGCTTGCCGCGCCATGCGGTGCACGACAACGACGATCGAAAGCTTCGGCGTCGTCACTGGCGCTCCCACGCTTTCGTCGAATGCACGACGAAGCGTCGCGCGCTCGGCGCGATGCGCCCGACGAAGAGCGGCTCGCGCGCCGGAAGGGTGAAATCCTTGCCGCGGATCGCTCGATACTCGTCGCGGAGCGCCGCCATCAACGTCTCGCGCGACGCGGGGTCGCCTCCGCCGGTCGTCACGCCCCCGTGAAACTGATGAAACGTCCCTTCGCCGGGAGCGACGAAGAGCGTGATGTCTTCCTCGGCGCAGACCCGCGCGTAAAAGTCGAGGTTCGAATAGCCTCCGCCGCGGAGCACGAAGCGCGCGTCGAACCCGCCGAGCCGTTCGTGCACGGCTTTCGGCACGCAGAGACAGTTGCTCTCCGCGAACGGCGCGAAAAACCCCGCCGCGCACGACCCGCTCAAGCACGCGACGTCGAACAACCGATACCCGTCGAGCGGCCACCCGATGCTCTCGAGGAGCGCGGCCTCCGCGACCTCGTCGTAGCCGCCCGCGACGGCGCGCTGCTGGAGCTCGCTGCCGAGGTGATACCCGGGGATCGAGAGCACGGCGTGGTCAGCCGCTCGATGCGTGAGGAGCGCGAGCTCGACGACGCCGGGGCTGAGGAGCCGCGCCCCGTCGACCATGACGCCGATCACGTCGCCGCGCGCTTGCTCGGCGCCGAAATTCGCCGCAGCCACCGGCGACTCGGACCGCTCCGGGCGCAAGAAATAGCGAACGTGAGGACCCGACGCGAGGGCGGCCGCTTCGCCGAGGAGGCGCGGCGATTCGTTCTCCACGACGACGACCTCGTACGCGCCCGCGGGCGCGCCGCGTTGATACGCGGGCGACAGCGTGTGCAACGTGCGTCGCGCCTGCTCGGGCATCGAGAACACGACGACCACGATCGTCAGGGTGGGTCCCATTCGCCGATCTTACCCTGTCTTCGAGTCGTCTATGATACGAGGCCGAGAGCGGGTTCATGGCGCGCGTCGTTTCGATAGTCGGCATGCATCGGAGCGGGACGAGCAGCCTCGCCGGCAGTCTCGAAGAGGCGGGGCTCCACCTCGGGGACGTCATCACGGTGGCGCCCCACAACGAAAAGGGGAACCGAGAAAACCGCAGCATCATGGACCTGCAGGAGGCCGTGCTGGTGCACAGCGGGGGCGCCTGGGACGTGCCGCCCGAACGCCTCGCGTGGACCGACGAGCACCGCGCGCGGCGCGACGCGATCATCGCCTCGTACGCCGTGCCGCGCTGGGGGTTCAAGGATCCGCGCACGCTCGTCACGCTCGCGTTCTGGCGCGAGGCGCTCGACGACATCGCGTTCGTCGGCACGTTCCGTCATCCGTTTCTCGTCGCGAAGTCGCTGATGCAGCGCAACGGCGGCGAGCTCGCGCGGTGGATTGCGCTGTGGACCCACTACAACGAACGCTTGCTCGCGCTCCACGAGCAAGAACCTTTTCCCGTCGTGCGCTTCGACGAAGACGACGCCGCATATCGCCGGTCCGTCGAGGTCGTCGCGCGACACCTCGACTTGCCAGGGGCGGCGCCGACGTTCTTCGAGCCGCTGCTTCGCCACCACTCGAGCTTCGAAGAGACGGCGCTCGACGAGCGCGCTCGCGACGTCTACGCGCGGCTCTGCGCCATCGCGATTCGTTAGCGATTTTCACGCCGCACCGTGCGGGGTGCGCTTCCAGGCGCGGCGTCGGCGAGTGAGCCATCCGCTGATCGACAGCGGCAGCGAGAGCACGAGATAGAACGGCTGAAGCGCGTAGCAGAGCCACACTTTCGCCGAAGGCCGGAACCGCGCGATCTCGCGCGCGGGGACGACGTAATAGAGCGCGGCGGCGACGAACGACGCGAGCGCGAGCGTGCGAAATCCACCTTCGAACGGAATCGGCGCAAGGCGCGCGTGGACCGAGAGCGCGACGGCCGCGAGCAGCAGGGTGAGCGCTCCCGAGAAGACGGCGAGCGCGACCGCGGTGAACAAGAGCGAGGGCGCGACCAGTTGATACGCGACGTCCGCCGCGCGACAGCGCTCGGCGAACGACGACGCGCCGGGGCCGAATGCGCGCGCGCCGAGTGCGGCGAAGTAGCGGTGCGCGACCGACCATCGTCCTTGCATCCAGCGGTGCCGCTGCGAGATGGCCGCGCTCATCGTCGTGGGTTTTTCGTCGAACACGCGGGCGAGCGGCTCGTGCGCGACGCGGACGTGGTCGAGACAGAGCCGGCACGCGAGCTCGAGATCGTCGGTGAGCGACGAGGCGTCGCCGAGGAAGCGGACGGCGGCCGTGAGCTCCATCGCAAAACCGGTGCCCATGAGCGGTGCGCTGAGGTGAAGCGCTTCGCGGGGGCGCTGCGCGACGGCGGCGATCGCCCAGAATCCGAGCGCGCTCGACGCGGCGACCCACGAGGCGTCGGGGTTCAATGCGTCGACGACGCCCTGCACGACGCGCTCGCCGGCGTCGAAGCGTGCCGCGATCGCCGCCAGAAATCCGGGATCGACCTCGTTGTCCGCGTCGAAGATTGCGACGGCGTCGAAACCGCCGAGCGTGGCGATCGCGCTCACGCCGTGGGCGACGGCCGGCGCTTTCCCTTCCGCCTTCGGTCCCCGGCGCTCGAACACCGTCGCACCGGCGGCACTCGCGACGGCGGCCGTGCGGTCGCTGCAATGATCGGCGACGACGAACACCGCGAATCGACTTTCGGGATACCGCTGCTCGGAAAGGCTCCGCACCGAGCGCACGACGACGCGCTCCTCGTCGTGCGCGACGACGAGCGCGGCGATTCGCGGCGGCGCCGCCGCGGCGTTGGCGGCGGCTCCGACGTCTCCGCGGCGCGTATGGCCCGCTCTCTGCGCCCCTAAAAAAAGAATCGAGACCGCGTAGAGCGCGACGGCGTGAAGCGCGACGAGGCCCGCCGCCATCACGACGGCCGCGACCGTCGCCACCGTTTGCATCACTAGCGCGGCCGCCTCAGCCGTCGGGTACGGATCCGGTGGCGGCTGGGAGCTCGGGGTCCAGCACGGCGAGCGGCGCTCCGAGCGGCACTCGCTCCGGCACGACGACCGGCGAGGGCGGCGCGGCGTTCACGTGAAGCGACCCGACGCCGACCCACAGATAGGCGAACGAGACGAACGCGAAGAACCCGCCCTCGGTGAAGATGTTTCGCGAGACGGCGACGTACGAAAACCAGGCGTAGAGGGCGCCGATCACGAGCTCCACGGCGACCAGGATCGAGCGGCGGGCGCGGTACGTCGGTTCGCCTTCGCGCGGCGTGCGCGGCACCTTCGGCGTGCGGTGGAATGGGCCCGCGCGGTCGAAAAAGCCGTAGACGAGGGCGACCGTGTATGTCGGTGCGAGCCCGATCGCGAGTGCGATCGAGAACGGCGCGAAGACGACCGCGGAAGCGACGCTGCGTCCGATCGCGCGGGCGGCGACCGCTTGCTGGAATGCGACCGAAAGCACCGCCGCGCCGAGCACCAGCGCGTTGATGACGCCGTACTCGAGCGGCGTGCGCACGTACGCGAACGTCGTGAGCGGCAAGGTGAGCACCATCGCGACGAGGAGCGGGTAGCCGAGGTGACGGCCGAGCTGAAACAGGATCGAGAGCCGCGCCGAGAGCGGCAACGGCGATCGAAGGACGGAGCCGAACCGCTTGCGAAGGAGCTGCGCGGTGCCGAGCGCCCAGCGACGCTGCTGCACGCGGAAGAGGCCGAGGGTCGTCGGCAATTCCGACGGCACCGCGACGTCCGGCAGGTGCACGAGCTTGATGCCCGCGAGCTGCGCGCGGATGCTGAGGTCGAGATCTTCGGTGAGCGAATCGAATTTCCACCCGCCCGCACGCTCGATCGCCGACTTCTTCCACACGCCGCCGCTGCCGTTGAACTGGAACGGCAACCCCGCGTCGCTCTTCGCGGTCTGCTCGACGACCATCAGCCCGTCGAGAATCGAGGCCTGCAGGCGCGTGAACCACGACGCATTGCGGTTCGTGTGCTCCCATCGCCCCTGAACCAGCCCGACCGCGGGATCGGCGAAGTAGGGAACCGTCTTTTTCAAGAAATCGCGCGACGGCACGAAGTCTGCGTCGAAGATCGCGACGAGCTCGCCGCGCGCTTCGCGGAGCCCCGCGGCGAGCGCGCCGGCCTTGTGCCCCTGCGGATCATGTCGGCGGATGTGCGATGCCTCGATGCCTCGCCGTCGGAGCCGCTCGAGCGACGCGCTGACGACCTCGGACGTGCGATCGTCGGAGTCGTCCAGCACCTGGATTTCGAACAGCTCCGGCGGATAGTCGAGCGCGCCCGCTGCCTCGATGACGCGCTCGGCGGCGTAGAACTCGTTGCGGAGCGGGAGCTGGACGGTGACCGCGGGCCAGCGCGCCGGCGCGGGCGGCGTGGGTCTTCGGCGAGAATTGCGAAGAAACAGCACCGTTCCGAGCACGAACTGCGCGCTCATCAAGGCTACTAGCGCCCTGAGCACCAGCCGATAGCCTTCGAACGAGTACAAGAACGGATTCAAGGAATGGGTCTCGCTCCCACCGAGCTCAGCTCCGAGTATATCGGCATGTCCAGCGTCGTCCATCGCGCGCTCCAGCGCATGGTGCGCCTCAGGCCGGGCCTCGCGCGCTTCGCCTGGGCGAGAGCCCCGAATGCGGTCCGTCGGCGCCTGTCGCGGTGGGTTTACCCGATTGCCGCCGGCGAACGAAGCCCCGGTTTCGTCCTGAAAGTTCCAGCAGGTTTGTCGGTGCGGCCCAGCGACGTCGCGCTTGCCGTGCCGTCGGAGAACCGTGCGGTGCCCGCTCCGGGCGACGCGACCGGCGCGAGCGTCGCGATCGCAACGACCGGCAATCGCGAGCTCCTTCGGTTCTGTCTCCGCGCGCTCGTGCGCAATACGCCGTCGCCGTCGCTCGAAATCATCGTCGTCGACAACGGCTCGACCGACGGCACGCGCGCGCTCCTCGAGTCGTTCGCCGCAGAGGAATCGCGCCTCGTCGTCATTCGCAACGAGGAGAACCTCGGTTTTGCCCGCGCGACGAACCAGGCGCTCCGCGTCGCGCGCGGCGCCTACGCCGTCCTCTTGAATGACGACACCGTGGTCGGCCCGGGGTGGTTATCACGTCTCGTCGCGCATCTCGAAGCCGACCCGCGGCTCGGCCTCATTTGTCCCGCGACGAACCAGATCGGCAATGCGGCGAAGATCGCCGTCGACTACGCGACCTTCGACGAGATGGAGTCGTTCGCGGCGGCCCGGGCCGTCGATTTCTCCGGACGGCGGCGCGAGCTCCGCACCCTGGCGCTCTTTTGCGCCGTCGCGCGCCGCGACGTGCTCGAACGCGCCGGTCTCCTCGACGAACGCTACGCAGTGGGCATGTTCGAGGACGACGACCTCTGCGAAACGTTGCGGCGCGCCGGCTATTCGTTCGCGGTCGCCGACGACGCCTTCGTGCACCACGTCGGACAAGCCACCTTGTCGAAACTCGACGACGCGCGCTACCTCGCGACGTGGAACGAAAATCGCCGTCGCTTCGAAAAAAAGTGGAACCAACGCTGGCGTCCGCCGGAGTAGCGGCGACGTCGCTTCCGTGCACTCGAGCCTTCGCGTGTTCTCGGTCATGTCGCCGACGGCCGCGACGCGAAAGGAGCCACATACGGCGGTTCCCGCTTTGAGTTGACCGGTCGCAGGTTTTTCGCCCCAGCGGGTGGGGGTCAAAAACCCGCTCCCCTTTTGCAGAACCGCGGTCACCGCTGTGTTCTGTCTCGATCAGCTCAACTGCGTTGAGCTGTGACTAATCGAGGGCGGGGACGGAGCGCGTCGCATCTTCGTCGCGCAACGTTTTGTGGAGGGCCCAGCCTGCGGTGAGCCAGAGCGCGAGGAGCGGGAGGAGACTCTTCCAGCCATTGCCGCCGAGCAGGATGCCGACGTTGAAGGCGTCGCGTTTTCGGCCGCGCAGAAACGGCGGATGGCCGCGGAGCTCCGACGAGCCCAGCACCGGGCAAGCGTTGCTCAGGGCGAGGTCACCGCGCACGAACGCCGGTACGTCGTATTGCCAGAGCGGGTTACGAAAGCGCTCCGACGGCTTGGGTTGCACCGAAGTGACGACCGTCATGAAGAGGACCGAGACCACACCGAGAACGACGGCGAGCCGCGGGCGCGCGTCGGCCACGAAGGCGACCGGAAGCGACAGGAAAGGCAGCATCGGCGCGAGGTGCCGTGAACCGAAGCTCGCGCCGCCTTGCCACCAGGCGTAGCTCGAGACGAAGAGCACGAAGTAGATCACGACGCCGAGCGCGAGGCGGAACGCGTTGCGGTATGCCGGAACCGGGTGCGCACCGCCCTCTTCGCTTCGACCGGCGAGGGCGCGCAGAAAGCCGGGAATCGATAGAAAGAGGATCGGCGAATAGGGTAAGAGCCCGCGAAATCGACCGAGGAGGAGCTCGGCCATGACCGCGGGGTTGGGATACGACAGGCCGAACGCGATGAGTCCGCGATGTCGCATTTCCTCGCGTGAACCGCGGTCGGACAAGAACTGGTAGCCGACGTGAAGTGGGCTGCCGAACGCCGACGTCAGGTAGAGGCCCAAGCCGAGCGCGGGGATCGCGAGGGCCGCCAGGGCGATCCACGTGCGTCGCGACAGCCGGAACCCCGAATCGAACAGGACGATCGCCGCGGCCGCCGGGGCCGTCGGAAATTCGACCAGGACGCTGGTCGCAGCAAGCGCCGCCACCGCCGCCGAGCGCCCCAGCGATTTGTCGCCGGTGGCGGCCAGGAAAAATGACGCGAACAACGTCAGCGCCGCGAGCTGGTGGCTGAAGAACATGGTCGACAGCGGAAACGCCGTCGTGCCGAGTCCGTAACCGAGCGCGGCGATGAGCGCGCCCGTCGCTTTCGCGCCGAACACACGCGTGGCGCGATAGACGAGCACGCCGGTCACGGCGCCGGGAAGACCGGAGGCAAAAATGGTGACGATCCACGACGCGACCACGAGAAACGCGTGCTCGTCGTGAAACAACGGCCGAAAGAGCCGGAACAACGCGTATACGGGCACTGCCGCGAGCGACGCGCCGGGCGCTTTGTCCGAGTAGTAGTGACCCGCGAAGAACGCCTTGTCGCCGGTGTTCGTCGCGAAGCGATCGATGGCGAGCGAGTGATCTTCGACGATGGCGCGAACCAGATCGAAGCGCGAATTCTCGTTCCACCCGCCGCCGTGATAAAAATAGACGTAGGAGACGAGGAGAAGGCCGAAGACCGACCACGCGAGCCGGCGATCGAGCGTCACCGGCGCCGCCTGCGCGACGCGAGCCGGGCGATGGCGTCGTCGACGGCGTGGCGCGTCGATTCCGAGAGCACGCGACGGAGCCCGAGGTCTCGATAGAATTCACTCTGCCGCACGGCGCGCACCCACTTTTCGAGCCGCGACTCGGGATGCGCAGCCGAGTTGCGGATGCCTTTGGCGAAGAGCGCGTCGAGCTCGTCGTCGGTCGGCGTGTCTTGCGGACGTGACGCGTTTGTCGAGTCCGCGCGTGCGCTGCCGAGCGACGCCCAGAGCGCGTCGTGGTCGGCCGCCATGTCGGATTCGGTGCGCACGGGGAGCGCGTCGACGCGAGCCGCCGCGGTCTCGACGAGCGCTCGATCGGCGACGAGGCCTGCGACGAGGCTCGCGAACCGGGTGGGATCGAAGGGATCGAAGGTCCACCCGAGGCTGCCCTCGGCGATGCGTTCGCCGAGCGCGCCGAGGTTCGTGCCGATCACCGGCAGTCCGGCGGCAGTGACTTCGCTCAACGCGAGGGAGAACGACTCCGGGAAAATGCTCGGCAACAGCGCGACGCGACAATCGGCGTTGGTGACGCGTCGTGCGAGCTCGCTCCGACGATACGCGCCGTGCGCGATGACGCTTGCGCCCGTGGCGTGGAGCGCGCGTTGCGACGCGCCCTCGGTCGCGCCGAAGAGATGCCACTCGACGTCGAGGCCGCGGCACGCCGACAGCAGCTCCGGCAAGCGGTCGGCGCCTTTCACGGTCGCGAACACGCCGACGACGGCGATGCGGAGCGGCGTCTCCGCGCCGCGACCGGACGTGCCGCGCGCCCCCATCAAACCGGCACGAGACGAGTCGCGACGTCGGAGCCGGCGAGCGGAGGCGTCGGGGACGCCCCAAGCGATGCGTCGCGAACGCTCGCGCACTCCCGGGTGCACGCGCGCGGCGTGGTCGAGCACCGACGCCGACGGCGCGACGAAGACGCGGGTTCGTTCGACGAGAACGTGCATGTCGGCGCGCCAGTCTTGCACGGCGCCGGCAGGGCGCGCGTAGGTCTTCGTGAGGCAACGATCGCAGCGGCGAAGGTCGACGGGGATCCCGCAATAACGGACATTTCCTTCGAGCAAGGTGTAGTTCTCGCAAACGAGCGAATGGTCGTGGAGCGTGACGACGAGCGGACAGCCGGTGCGCGCCGAGGCAGCGGCGATCGCGCGAGCGCCGAGCCCGGGCGAATGCACGTGAAGGACGTCGGCGCGGGTCCCGCGGAGCGCGGCGGCAATGGCGGCACCGACTCCGCCGTGTGCGTCCTCTCCAGGCAAGATGGACACGACGGCGACCGGGCGGCGCGGGTTCCACGCTTCGACCACGAACCCGCTCGACGAGGGGTACGCCGACAGCACTTCGGCATGTCGGGCCGAGGTCGCCAGGGCGGCGACATGGACGTCGACGCCGCCCAAGGCCGCCGGGTCGGGACGGGTGGCGGACACGAGAAGGACCGTCGTTTTCAACGATTTCCGCCCTCGGAGGGGGCCGTCGCAGGCGGCTTTGTTATCATCGCGCCCGATGAAGATACTGCTCCTCGGGGCCACGGGTCAGCTCGGACACGAGCTCACGCCGCTTCTGTCGCGCCACGGCGATCTGATCGCGCTTTCACACGCCGATCTCGACGTTTCCGACCTCGCCGCGCTCGGTGCTCGGCTCTCGAAAGAGCGTCCGGTGATCATCGTCAATGCTACCGCGTACAACGAAGTGGACCGCGCCGAATCCGAGCCGCAGGCGGCGCTCCGACTCAACGCCGAGGTCGTCGCCGTTCTCGGTGCTTACGCGAAGCGAAAAAACGGCGCGCTCATTCACTATTCCACCGACTTCGTGTTCGACGGCAAAAAGAAGACGCCGTACCGCGAGAACGACGCGCCGAATCCGCTCTCTTCTTACGGTCGCTCGAAGCTCGCCGGCGAGCGCGCCCTGGAAGAGCTCGCGGCGCCGGCGCTCGTGCTTCGCACCGCGTGGGTATACAGCACGCGCCGAAAGAGCTTCGTCTCGGCGATCCTGAAGCTCGCGCGCGAAAAGAAAGAACTCAAGGTCGTCACGGATCAAGTCGGCAGCCCGACGTTTTGTCGTGACCTCGCCCGCGCGACCGACGCGATCATCGAACGGCTCGGCGATCGTCCGGGCGAAGCCGCCGCGGCGGCGCGCGGCGTCTATCACGCCGCCGGCGAGGGCGCGTGCAGTCGCTACGAGCTCGCGCGCGCCGTCCTCGAGCTCGATCCGAAGCGGAGCGAGCACACCGTGACGAGCATCGAGCCGGTGACCGCCGACGCTTTTCCGGCACCCGCCGTGCGTCCCGCCTACACGCCGCTCGACTGCGAACGCCTGAGCCACGTCTTCGGCGTCGCGCTCGCGCCGTGGCAAGAGGCGTTGGCGGAAGCACTCAGGGACTAAGAGTGACGCGTTTGTCTCGCCTCTCGCAGGTGACTGCCGTTCTCGTTCTTCCGGGGGCGCTGGCGCTTGCATGCGGCGGCGCCTCCGGGGCGTCCGCAGCATCGGGGATTGTCGGATACGTCCACACGCTCGCCAAGTCCCGCTTTCCAATCGGCACGATCGAGAGCGAGACCGACGAATTCGGGATGCACAAGATCACCGGCACGAACGGGGTATTCGCGACCGAGATTGCATCTCAAGCGGCAACGGCCATACCGGATTTCGCCGTTCCGATCCTGGGCGGGAAATACTACCCCGGCGGTTATGCGGCGCAGAATCCGGTAGTCGTTGCCTACCTGACGGACGCGGGCCTGCCCGCCGATCAGATTCTGCAGGTGACAAACAACGAGACCGGCGTCGTACCGTTCCCGTCCGGAAGCGCCGCCCCGTCAGGCGATGCCGGGGATCAGAGCGTCGCCGCGTGGTTCACCATACTTCAGCGCGGCTATGACGGTATCCCGATCGAGGACTCGACCGCCTATGCGATCCTGGGCGCCGACGGCGCTTCGCTCGAGGAGCAGGTATTCTGGCCCGCGATGGGCGACGACGTGGTCGCAGAAATCAGGAAATTCCGGGTCGTCCTCGCCAATCAGGGGGCGCGGGCGAAGTTTCTCGCGCGGTTGCCGGACGACCTCCTCGATGGTCAGTTGCGCGTCCATCACACATCCTGGGACTGGAAAGGCCAGTTCGAAGCCCACGCCTGCTACGGCGGCACGCTCGGCGGCGAATCGCTCTGCTTCGACCTCACCGGGCAGCTCGTGCAGCTCGGAGACGAAGCGCCCGCGTCAGGAAGCTGAACGACCATGAGAGGGAAAGCGCTGGTCTTGCTCGCGCTCGGTTGCGCCAGTTGCGGAAGGTCGGGAGCTACCGCGATCGATGCCGGTGGACCTGACGCTTCGTTGCCGGAGAACGGGACGCCCTGTCCGGCGGACGCCAACAACGTGCCCACCGGCAGCTGCTCAGGCTCGGGCTCCTGCACCATCGACATAGTCGGCACCTGCAAGCCCGGCATGACTGGCTATGTTCCGGAATTGGCTATTTTCCAGTGCGATTGCCAAAAGGGAGAATGGCAGTGCACTGTCGTTGGCGGCGCCTTGGGGTTGATTCCGTGTGGCACCGGGGGTTCGGGCTCCTAACGAAGCCCGAATGTTGCTTCTCGGCTCAGCCCCGCGCTCGCACTAGGCCGAACCGCGAAGATTTGCGTGGATCCGTCAAGGCGTGTTGTCGGGGGGCGCGCCGTAGATCGGGCCGGGACTGCCGTAGGCGGGAGTGATTCCGCCGTGGCCGCCGGTGTGCGTCGCGCCGCCCGTTCCGATCGCGCCACCGGCGCCGTTCGTTCCGCCGACGCTGGGGATCGGAGATGCGCCGTAGAGCGGGATCGCGCTGTGGCCGCCTGCGTTCTCGGTGCCGCCGGTGCTCGTCGTGCCGCCGGCGCCCGTCGTGCCGCCGACGGGAAACGGAGCTCCGTAGGCGGGAATCGCGGTCGCGCCGCCATTGGCGAGCGAACCGCCGGTGTTCAGCGGAGGTCCGCCGTAGAGCGCGACCACGCCGCCGAAACCGCCGCTTTCGCCGGAGTGTCCGCCGGTCGCGGCGCCGTCGGGGCTGCCGTCGTTGCCGCCGTCTTTCACGGCGTTCGTTCCGGTTTGGTTTCCGCTCGTGTCGCTACTGCACGCCGCGCTGCCGATGCTCGCCGCGGCAAACGTGAAGAGCGCGGCGCGGCCGAGCCGCGTCGTCGGCATCGTGCGCAGGGGAATCGAACCGAGCTGGTCGCCGACGGCCGCGTGGCAGAAGGGGCACGAAGGCTCATTTCGTCGAATATGACGGCTGCATTCGGGGCAAACGACGAGCTGACTCATGACCGAACCTCCGAAGCTAAAGCGGTTTCACTGGCGCTCGGCCAATCCTCTTCGACGATCTCGAACTTGCCGTTGTCGAAAGGACGACCAGGCGCTTGCTCCACCTGAACCAACCGTTCTCTTTTACCACGCTGCTCGAGCTCGAGCACCCGGTGGTGGCAGTACGGATTGTTCCCCGGTTTCCCGAAGAGCACATCGCTGGTCCACGTACACCCCGCGCGACACTCGTCCGCGTAGTAGCAAGTCCGGCAAAATCCCCACAGATCTTCGACGGTCCGGTCGCGTGTGTAGCGGAGTGGGGCGGCGAGTTCCCAGATGTCTTTCAGCGAATTTTCGCGCACGTTGCCGCCTGCCCAGCCGTGTGTGGTGAGGGATGGACACCCCTTGATCGTGCCATCGGCCTCGATGCCCAACGTGAAGCGACCCGCGCCGCACGACAAGGTGTGGCCGAGCGGCATCGATCCGCGAAGGATCGACTCGTAGGGTCCGAAATAACCGATGTTGTTTCCCGGCCAGAGACGAATGCCGGCTTTGTCGGCGCGCCCCTTCAGTTCGACGAGCAGCGGAAACAGCTCCTTCAAGTCGTAGGGTTGGAGGAGCACCTCGGGTTCGTCGGCGCCGCGGCCCATCGCGACGGTGAGCTGGATCTGCCAGCTGTGTGCGCCCTTCTCGATCAGCGTGTCGAGCACGCGATGCAGATCCGGCACGCTCAGGCGATTGATCTGCGTGTTCACCGAAACCGCGATGCCGGCCTCGGACAGGTGCGTGAGCGCCGCGAGCGCCGACTGATGCGAACCGGTCACTCCGCGGAGGCGATCGTGGGTCGCTTCGACGCCGTCGATCGACACACTCACGCTCTGAAGCCCCGCGCGCGCTCCGGCTTCGGCGCGCTCTTTCGTGATGCCGCGGCCGCCGGTCGTCATCGTGCATTGCATGCCGGCGCTGCGCACGGCGGCGACGATCGTCGTCCAGTCGTCGCGCAGATACGCTTCGCCGCCGATGAGCGTGACCTCGCGCACGCCGAGTTCCTTCATTTGCTGGACGAAGTTCAGCGCCTCCTCCGTCGACAGCTCGTTCGGGCGCGCGTGGCCGGCGCGGGAGCCGCAATGCCGGCACGCGAGATCGCACGCCAAGGTGATCTCCCAGACCGCGTAGACCGGTCGCACCTGATCTTGCGGACGCGCGGCGTCGGCGAGCGGCAGCCGTTTCTTTAACGGCTCCGCACGCGGCGCGATCGGCAAATCGCGCTTCGGC
>CAZDNG010000044.1:0-77675 GCA_964506835.1 uncultured Polyangiaceae bacterium | reverse complement strand
AATCGCACGGCGCCGCTCGGCGCGGCGCGGACGCCGCGGTGGAGGACGATGCGCTTGCCGGCTTCGACGCCCTCGCGATGTGCGGTGGAGTCGCGGCTCGAGGCGTGGCGCGTCCAGCGGATGCGGGGGTGGCGTTTCTTGAAGTAGTCCGCGACGCCCGCGTCGCCGACCCAGACCAGCCCCTCCTCGGCGTTGCGTCGCGCTTGCTCGTCGAGCTGTGCGCGAAAGCCGGCCATCACGCCGGCGAGATACGCGCGGCGGTCGCGGTTCGCGCGCAAGCGATGTCGCTTCTTGTGCTCGAGCCAGAGCCGCGACGCGGTGCCTTCGAGGAACGAATGCACGTACTCCGCCGTCTCGAGGTTCTCGAGTCGTCCGCACACTTCGAGTACGCTGCCGCGCTTGCCCTCGTCGGCGCGCCATACGGGCACCCAGATCGCGTCCACGAAGAAGTGCTCGGCCAAGAGATTCGCGAGCACGCGCTCGGCTTCGGACACTCTGCCGGTAGGACGCCCGAGATGGCGGAAGCTGCAATTGCCGCCGCGACTCACCTCGTCGAGGTTGTATTTGAGGATGAGCTTCTGCGCGGCGCGCATCGCCGCTTGAGATTCGTGTTCGTTCGCGCTCTCCGCGAGCGCGAGGAGCTTCGCGACGCGTTCGAGGATCGGCGTCCGCACCTGTTCCTGGCCGGAAACGGGAATGCCGGCGGCGCGAGCATCGATGCCGCGTTCGTCGCAGACCTTGCGAAACGACGGGCCATGCGCGCCTTCGTCGACCGCGCCGAGCACTTCGTCCACGAACTGGTGCGCCATCTCGTGCTTCAAGACTTCGACGAGGACGCCCCAGCCGTATCTCGAGAGGAGCGAACGGGCGATTTCGAGCCGCCGGTGCGATCGCACCCATCGCCCCAGCCGCGATTCGGCGTCGGAGAGCTCGATCGTCGGGCGGCGGAGAACGCCGCGAAAGAACGTCCCGTTGAGGTCGGCGTAGGTCGCGCGAATCGCGCGCACGGCTGCGGTCTCCAGCTCCGCGGAGAGGCGCTCGCGCGCGTCGTTCATGAGAAAAGCTGTTCGGGCGACGCGCTCACGACGGACCGAGCCGCGAAAAGCCGTCGCTCGGCGCGCCGGTGGCTTCCCAGCGTGGCCCGCGCGGCAACACGACGCCGCGAAGGACGAGATCGTCGATGGTGTCGCGCAAGGTGTCCATCGGATCGCGCGGTGAAAAGCCGAGCTCTTCGATCGCGTTCCGGCTGTCGCAGTACCAGAAATATTGCGCCATCTCGACGCTCACCGGATCGACCGGCGCTTGCCCGCCGATGGCTTTGACGACGCTGGTGAAGAGACGCGTCGCCTCGACGGCGAGCGCGCTCGAACGGGGCAAGGGAACGCGCGGCGCCGGAACGTCGGTGAGCCGTTCGAGTCGTCGCAGGAACGCTTCGACCGTCATGTTCGCCGCCGAAACCAGGTAGCGCTCTCCCGGTCGCCCGCGGTCCATCGCGGAGACGAACGCCCGCGCCGCGTCGCGCACGTCCACGAACGCGAGGCCGCCGCGCGGCACGGCGAGCACGTCCCCGGCGAGGAACTTCCGGACGTCTTCGGTCGACGAATCGCGGAGATCGCCCGGACCGAGCAAAAGCGACGGGTTCACGACGACGACCTCGAACCCGGGCTGATTCGCCTCGAGCGCGTCGAGCTCGGCGAAGTACTTCGAGCGATAGTACGGAAATCGCGCGATGAGCTCGCGTGGCGGCTCGCCGTTTTCGTCGAAGGTGCGCGGCTCCTTCGAGAGCGCGAGGGTGCCGCTCGTGCTCGCGACGACGACGCGTGAAACGCCGGCGGCGCGGAGCCCCGCGAGGGCCGCCCGCGTGCCGAGCACGTTCGCGCGATAGAGCTCCTCGGCGTCGGCGGGGTCGCGCGACACTTTTCCGGTGAGCAAGAACGCGCCGTCGGTGCCGCGCGCGCTCGCTTCGACTTGCGACGCATCGAGGACGTCGACCGGGACGACCCGAACGCCGTGCACGTCGCCCGCACCGCGCGCGATCGGCACGACGCGATGGCCGTCCGCGAGGAGGCACGACGTGACGTGAGCGCCGAGAAAACCCGTGGCGCCGCCGACCCAATAGTTCGCCATCAGGAGCTGTCTCCCGCGAGCTGAAACACCTTCTGGAACGTCATGAGGAGCGCGATGTTGTTGCTCTTGATCGTGCCGGACATGAACTCGCCGGGCGTCGGCGTGTAGGCCTCGCGGACGATCCGCGCGAACATCGCCGGCGACGTCTTCAGCACGCAGTCGGCGTCGCCGGTCGGCTTACCGGCCATCACCTCGCAGCTGTCGGGCGTCACCTTGACGGTCCAGCGTTCGCGTTTGCCGAGCGAGAAATAGAAGCTGATCGGGTCGGTCACGCTTCCCGCGACGAAGCGATGTTCGAGCTCCTTGAAGAGCCGCTCCATCGACTGATCCTCGTCGCGCTCGTCGAGGTCGTCGACGCCGAGCGTCTTCGTATCGAGGACCTGTCCGCGCCCGAGCGCGACGACGGCGCGCTGCGTGAGTCGAGCGACGGTCCGCGACGCATCCGACGGTCCCATGCCTTCGGTCAACCGGCGGAGCTCGGCGTACTCGAGCGGTGGCCCGATGCGCACCGTGAGCTTCCGGCTCCGAATGACGGCTGCGTCTTTCGGCAGCGCGCCATACGTCCCGCCGAGCCACACCGGCAAGATGTCGACGTGATGCTGAAGCGCGAGGTGACCGACCGCGGATTTGAACTCGTGCACCGCGCCGTCGGGCGTGCGGGTGCCTTCGGGGAAAATGAGCACGACGTCGCCGCCGTCGATGAGCGAGCCGGCGCGACGAAGACTTTGCCGCAGCGATCCCGTGCGCGAGATCGGCACGAGGTTCGTCAAATTCTTGAAGTAGGCCTTTCGCCACTTGCTGCCCTCGAAGAAGTAGTCCTGGGCTGCGAGCGAGATCATGCCCTTGCCGTATTCGCCGAGGGCGTACTTCACGAGACCCATGTCGAGGTGGCTCGCGTGATTGGCGGCGACCAGAACGTTGCGGTTCTGGGGAATGAACGCGCGACCCGTCACCTTCGTGCGCATGACGCGCTCGTAGAACCCCATCTGGGTTCGACCGAGCCAGTGCATGGCCGCCTGGCGCAGCGCGGGCGGAAGCTCGAGCGGCCGATCCGGCACTTCTTCGACCGCGACGCTCCGCGAAAGGCGGCGCGCGGTTCCGGTGTCGTGCACGAGCGCTTCGACGTCACCGACGGTCTCGCACGCGTTGAGCCGCTCGGCGTCCACCGGATCGTCGATCTGGCTCTCGAGCGCGACGAGGAGCTCGAGGAGCATCAACGAGTCGAACCCGAGGTCGCCGCGGAGGGTCATCGCCGGCGTGATTTCGCTCGGCGCTTTCCGTCCGATCGTCGCGACGGCGACGCGCGCGAGCCGCGCAGCCCCGTCGGGTCGCGCCTCGCCCGGCGTCGTTTCGCGAGCGCCCGAGGCGGCGACGCGTTCGACCAGCCGTCTCACTTCGTTGCGCTTCACCTTGCGGGTCGCCGTGCGCGGGAGCGGCACGTCGATGAGCAACGTCACCGCCGGGCGCATCCCGTTCGGCAACGCGGCGAGGGCCTTGTCGAGCGCCCCCTTGGCGCGCGCGTGCCGGTCCGCGCGCTCGATGGAGTCGTTTGTCGCGGGCACCGCGACGCACGCGATGCGCTCGACGCCCTTCGCGTCGAAGGCGCCGAGGATCACGTACTCCTCCACGTGGTCGATGGTGCCGAGGCGGGCCTCGACGTCGTCGGGATAGACGTTTTCGCCGTTGGACGCGACGATCGTGTCCTTCGCGCGCCCGACGATGGTCAGGTTGCCGCGCCGATCGATCTTGCCGAGATCGCCGGTGCGGAGCCATCCCGCGTCGTCGATCGTGCGCCGCGTCTCGGCGTCGTCGTCGGCGTACCCGACCATGACGTTCGGACCGCGAGCGAGGATCTCGCCGACCCCGTCGGCGTTCGGTTCGCTGACGGTGAGCTCGACGCCGGGGATGGCGCGGCCGACGTGACCGGCGCGCGTCTTCGGCCCCGCCGCCGCGACGGCGAGCACCGGCGCCGCTTCGGTCAACCCGTAGCCTTCCGCGATGTGGAGCCCGAGGCCGCCGAAGAGCTGATGCGTGTCCGACGAGAGCGCCGCGCCGCCGCTCACCAGATAACGGAGATGGCCGCCGAGCCCGTCATGGACGGGGCCGAAGAGGACGCGCCCCGCGTCCATGCCCATCGATTTTCCGAGCACGCGATTCAGCTCGATCGCGATGTCGAAGAGGCGTGACGTGACCGCTCCGCGTTCCTCTACTTGAGACAGAAGCTTGCGCTCGAGGAGCTCCCACAGAGCCGGCACGCCGACCATGGCGGTGATCCGGCCCGCCTTGAGGCCGTGCTCGAGGCGTTCGCCGGTGACTTCGTCGAGGTAGACGATGCGCGACCCGCGCGAGAGTGGAAGCAGCATGCCGCACGACAGCTCGAACGTGTGATGCAAGGGCAGCACGCTGAGCACGCGATCGTCTTTGCCGAGCGGGAAGAGCGGCGCGAGCGACGCCACGAGCGACGTCAGATTGCGTTGCGAGAGCATGACGCCCTTCGGCGTCCCCGTCGTGCCGCTCGTGTAAATGAGAGCGGCGATGTCGTTCGGAGCGACGTTTACGACGTCGGTCAGAGCGTCGGTGGCGGGTCCCGGTTCTGCGGATTCCTGGAGCGACAGCCACGCGATCGACGGGTCGAGCGCGCTCTTCACGCGAAGCGTGACGGCTCGGTCGGCGACGAACACCTTGGCCCGCGACGCTTTCTGGATGTTCGCGGCCGGCCCCGCTTCGATGGCGGCGTCGACCGGAACCGCCGTGCCGCCCGCGAGCTGGATCCCGAAGAACGTGATGGGCCACGCCGGATGGTTCGACCCGGCGAGCATGACGCGATCGCCTTTTTCGACGCCGAGCGCGCGCAACCGCGCGGCACACGCGCGCGAGCGAGCGTACCACTCGCGGAACGTGATGCGGCTGAGCCCGTCGGTTTCGGTGCGCTGGAGCGCGACGGCGAGGTCGAACCGCGCGGCCATTTCCTCGAGGAGGAGCGGCAACGTCTCGTGCCGGAGTGGCGCGCGCCGCGGACGATCCAGGCGCTTGTCGATCTCGGGGAACACCCATTTTTCGAGGCCCGGCATGTGGACCTCGAGAAACCACTGTCGCCAATCGATGCTCTCGGGCCGCCACCCGATCTTGTCCTGGTCGTCGGGACCGAGCCGCATGAACGCGGCCTTGGTGTTGTCGCAACGAAACACGTAGTCGAAACGCGCCACGAACGGCAGGAAGTTGTCGAGAACGTGCTTCACCTTGCGCTGCTGATCGGCGAAGCGATCGAGTGCTTTCGCGGCGGGACCGAGGAGCGGCTCGGCGCGTCCGCGGGCGGCGACACCGAGCAACTTCGCGACCCCGGACACGCCGCGCGCGACGAACTCCGGACCGTACGCGCCAAACGCGTGCTCATCGAGCACCGCCGCTTCGACGTGCGCCTGCAGAAAGCTGACGATCGGACCGCCCTTGCCCGAGCGCTGGTAGTGCTTTCGCTTGTGAAGCCCGGCGAGCTCGGCGAACCGCGACATTTTGCAGGGGTTCGTGTCGCTCGCGCCGTACTGATAGACGGCAGGCGCCGTCCCTTCGAGGAGCTCGGCGAGTGAGAGCACCATGCCGCCGGCGACCAGGTCGCAGGGAATCACGTCGAGATAGTGATCAGAGCCGGGGATCTGCGTCTGCCCGTGGAACACAAAGTAGAGGAGCGGCGCGCTCGTGTTGATGCCCTCGTTCCACCCGACGCTCGGAAACGCGATGCTCGATTCGACGACTGCGGGGCGCACGATGGTGAACTTGAGCCCCGACGTCGCCACGATCTGTTCGCCGATGCTTTTCGTGTACGTGTACGTGTTGGGCCAACCCCAAAACTGGGCGCGCTCGGTGCCCATCTCGGCGAGGCGCGCTTCCATGTATTTGCGCTTCACGCGCTCGATCTCGTCCTCGAGCGCTTTGCCGGTAGCCGGCTCGTTGCGACCGCGGAGGTTCTTCTTCGCCTCGTCGAGGAAGTGGCTCTGCCGGAAAGCGTCGTTCGCGCGGTGACGCGCTTGCTCGATGACGTCGAGGCACTCCGCGATTTCGCGATCCGGATCCCAGTGCGCCTTCTCGAGCTCGCCGCACCGCGGGAACGGGTGCTGGCGCGGGTCGCGCTCCTCGATGAACCCGGTGCGCGTCCCGGCGACGAAGCACGTGCTGGTGTGCATCAGCGGCGCATTGCCGAGGTCCTTCGCCAACGTGACGAGGTTCTGGACGCCGAAGGCGTTCACTTCGAGCGCGAGATCGAGCGGCGGGTCGAAGTCGATGACGCCGGAGGCGTTGATCACCGCGTCCGTTTCGCCGCGCAGCTCGTCGCGGAGATCCGCGTCGAGCCCACAGAACGGGAGCGCGACGTCGCCGGCGATCGGCATGACCTTGTCGCGCAAAAACATCTCGTAGCCGGAGCCGTACTGATCGGCGAGCGGCCGGAGCACTTCGCTCGTCGCGATGTCCTTCCAGAACCGCTCTTCCGCCGTTTGACCCGCCTTCGGTCGAACCAGCAGATAGATGCGGCTGATCATCGGGTAGCGGTGGAGCAGGAACGACCAGAACACCTTCCCGAGGAATCCGGTGCCACCGATGATCACCAGTTTTCTGCCGCGAAACAGGTGCGCGGGCAGGAGTGGCTTCTCGCGTACACCGCCGTTCGCACCGTTGCCATTGGCGCCGTTCCCGTTCGCACCGTTGCCGTTCGCTTTCGCACGCTTGGCGCCATTGCCGTTCGCGCCGTTCGTACCGTTCGTACCGGCGGACGCCTTGCCGTTGCCGTTCACCCCGCTGTCGCGCGGTGCCGGTTCCGACGGACCGATGAGCTTGCCCCTCTCTTCGCTCATGCCCCTCTCCCCCCAACGGGAGCGCGCACGGTGACGTCGCCCATCACGATGGGCGGCGTGTGCAAAAGCGTGATGTCGAGCGAGCGATTTTCGCCGTTCTTCGCTCGGTAAAGCGCTTCGTCCATGGTGGGCGCGGTCTCGTACCCGAGCAGCTTCGGGATGTATTCGTTGTCGGCGCCGACGACGATGACGCGGCCGAGGTGCTGCCGTCCGCCCTCGCCCCAGTACCACATGTAGAACGGGTGAGCGGGGTGGTAGGCGTGCCCGTCGCGGTACATCTGAAGGAACGCCGGGTTCTGCGCGAACTTCGCCTCGTAGCGCTTGTGGAGCTCGACCGCGTCGCGCGTCTCCGGCAAGAGCCGATGCACGAAGTCGACGTAGGAAGCGTGCTGCTCGTGATCGAACTTGTCCGTGCAAGGGTGCGTGATGATGAGCGTGCCCCCCTTCTTCACCAGCGGCGCGCCACGATAGAAATTGAACAAATACCCCTGAGCCAAGACCGAAACGAGGAGCGGGTTCAGGAACGCGTTCACGTTGTACGGGCTGATGTACGGAATGCCCATCACCAGCACATCGGCCTGGCCCTCGATGGGGACCATGTATTGCTCGAAGCTCTTCTCGATCGTCTTTGCGTGAACGGCCTCGGTCTCGCCGGCGTTCACGCCGGTGATCTCGTAAGGCGAAGGGACGCGCGAGAAAATCGCTTGCCGCGCCGCTTGCGGGAGCTTCGCGGTCGTCACGACCAGCGCGCGGAGCAAGGTGAGCTCGCGATCGTCGAGATCGTCCTCGTTCTTCGTCAGAAACTCGAGCGGCTTGTCGAACATCCGGTTGTTCACGGTCGTCTCGATCGTGAACACGTTGAGCTTCGCGTTCGTGAGGCGCCCCATGCGCTCGAAGCTCGTCGAGAGCGCCGAGGAGCTCGGATCCATGTAGGCACTCGCGCGGAGCGTCTTCGGATTGTGGTGCGCGCAGAGGCTCTTGTACCCGCAGAGCCCGACCGTGACCGATTTGTGCCCGCCGTTCATCGGCACCAGGTTCACGTTCACGTAAATGAGCAGATCGCTCTCGACGGCGCGGCGATTCAACTCGACGACCTCGCCGTGATCGGTCGTGCCGATCTCGACCATGTTCGCGGCGTCTTCCGCGTCGTGGTTGTAGAGCCGGCTCGGGTAGTACGCGTTGAAGATCCGGTCGCCGACCATGTGACGGATCTCGTTCGGCTTCATGCGCCGATGAACGCCCGTCGCGATGATGATTTCGACGTCGTCCACGCCGTGGTCGGCGAGCATCTCGAGCACGATGGTGAGCACGCGCTCGCGCGCGTCGGGGCGCTTCATTGGCGGCAAGGGGACCGACAGATCGTCGACCGCGATCGTCACCTTCATGCCCGGCCGGAGCTTCGCGTACAGCGGCTCCGAATTTTCCGGGTGATTGATCGCGTAGCGGATCGCCGCTTCGACGTTCTTCAGCGGCTTCAGCGGCGGCTTCGAATAGATGCACCGCGTGCCCGGCGGCAGATCGACCTCGATCAGACGATCGCCCGCGAACAGGACGCGCGGCCTGCTTCCGCGATCCAGCGTGACGACGGAGGGATGGCTCATTTCAGGAGACCTCTCGGGAAAAACCCGATGCGAGTGCGGCGATGGGGTCGTCGGTTCATGACGCCCTGAGGTGGAAGGTGGGCCAGCTGTATGCCTTGGCGAGCAGCTCGAGTCGCTTGTCGGGGTTCACCGCGGCGGGGTGACCGACGACGCTGAGCATCGGAATGTCCGAGTAGCTGTCGCTGAAGGCGAAGCACTCGTCGAGATCGTGTCCGCTTTTTCGCGCGTGCTCGCGGATGCAGCGCGCCTTCTCGGGCCCCGCGATGATCGGCTTCAGGAGTTTCCCGGTCGCGATCCCGTCCTTCATCTCGAGCCGGTTCGCGATGATGGTCGCGCCGCCGATGAACGCGGCGAGGTGCTGGACGATCACGTCGAGCGCGCCGGAGACGAGCACGATCTCGTGGCCGGCGTCGCGGCTCGTCTTGATGAGGTCGAGCCCTGAAGCGTAGAGCGACGGCCGAAGCACCGTGTCGAACGCCTCGTCCGCGAGCAAGACGAGCCGGTCTTCGCTCGTCCCTTCGTACGAGCTGTAGAGGAGCTCGTTGAAGAGCCGTCGATCGGCCATCTCGGCGACGACCATCGACGGCGCGCGAAACAACGCGCGACCGAGACGGACGGCCGTGCGGAACGGCGTCCCTTGGTTCAATAGGTAAAAGAGCGTCGGGTGCACGAGGTTCGTGGACACCAACGTTCCGTCGACGTCGAAATAGCTAGCCGGCACGCGCCTTTCGGTCCTCTGGGATGGGGGCGGAGTCAAGCCTGGCCGGGCGCCCGAGGGCACTCGGCTCAACCAGCTCGACGACAATGTCGCACAAAAGCCGCGCGACTGGAAACGCGAGAAACATGGCGGGCCGGAACTTCGACGTCCGTCTCGTCGCGCGAGGTACCTGAACGGGTGCTCAGTTTTCGCAACGTGGGTATGAACGTCCGGCGGTCACGCTATTCCTTCGTCGAAATCGTCGCGATTCGTTCGAGCTTCATGACGTCAACGAGATCCTGCGCCCGCCACGCGGCGCGTTTGGTCGCGATGAGATCGTCGAGACCGATCGCGGGGCCCAATTCAGGGGCACCCCCGCCCGCGTCCCCACTCCGCCGGAACGCGTCCGCTCCGCATTGCCCCTAAAAATAGAGGCCGTTCACCAGTCGAGCAGATACGCGGCGATGAGCGGGAACACGATCGTCGCGTCGGATTCGATGACGTAGCTCGGCGTCGTCACGTCGAGCTTGCCCCAGGTGATCTTCTCGTTGGGGATCGCGCCGCTGTACGAGCCGTACGACGTGGTCGAGTCGGAGATCTGGCAGAAATACGACCATTTGCGGATCTTCGTCTCGAGGTCTTGCTCGATGAGCGGCACCACGCAGATCGGGAAATCGCCGGAAATGCCGCCGCCGATCTGGAAGAAGCCGATGGGCGTCGAGGGCGCGTTTTCCTTGTACCAAGCGATGAGATTCCCCATCTGCTCGAGGCCGCTCTTCATGACGTTGTAGCTGCCGACTTTGCCCTTGATCACGTTCGACACGAACATGTTGCCGAGCGTCGAGTCTTCCCAGCCCGGAACCCAGAGCGGCAGGTTCTTCTCCGCGGCGGCGACCAGCCACGAATCCTTCGGATCGATCTGGTACTCGGGCTCGAGCACCTTGCTGCGGATGAGGCGATAGAAGAACTCGGGCGGCGTGAGGCGCTCGCCGGCCTTGTCGGCGTTCGACCAGAGATCGATGAATTTGCGCTCGATCTTCCGCATCGCCTCTTCTTCGGGGATGCAGGTGTCCGTCACGCGGTTCAGATGCTTTTCGAGGAGCTCCTGTTCGTCCTTCGGCCCGAGGTCGCGATAGCGCGGAAGCCGCACGTAGTGGTCGTGCGCGACGAGGTTGAAGATGTCTTCCTCGAGGTTCGCGCCGGTCACCGTCATGGCGTGAATCATGTCCTTGCGGATCATTTCCGCGAGGACGATGCCGAGCTCCGCGGTGCTCATCGCGCCGCCCATGGTCAGCATCATCTTGCCGCCGCTAGAAAGATGCCGGCGGTAGCCCTCTGCCGCGTCCACGACGACCGCGGCGTTGAAGTGCCTGAAGTGTTTTTTGATGAACGTCTTGACCGTACTCATGAGTCACACCTAAGCACGCCCCATGGCACGGCTCGCCGCCTGGGTCCAGGCCCCGCGGCCCCTCGCCCAGATAAGGTCGCATTTGCCGACGTCGCCCCGACCCACGTCACGAATACGACACACGGCCGGTTTTCGGGGATTTGACGGGCCGCGGTTACCGACAGCCCGTTGCAAGCAATCTGCGCACTCCGACAGATCGCGATATAGGCGACTTGACATTACTTCAAGTGAAGGTATGTTGACCGAGAGTGAGCCCCGAACAGGCCATCGTGGCGATCCGAGGCTACGCCGCAGCTGGCCGAATCGTCGTTGCCGGGCACGCGCTCCAGCGAATGCGACAACGCAACGTGACGTTCCGCGATATTCGATGCGCTCTGACGAGCGCAAACGCGTGTGAGGCGACTGGCCCGAAATGGAAAGTGACCGGTCCCGACGTCGATTGCGAGAACCTGACGTGTGTCGTCGCGATTGAAGACGGGGTCGTCGTGGTGACGGTGTTCTAGGGAACGTGCGATGAAACGATGCAGCAAGTGCGACAACGCGGAACTCTCGGCGGGTGAGCAACCTTTCGTGCTCGACGTTGGCGAACGGAGCTTCGAAGGCTCCGTCGAGGGCTGGCGGTGCAAGGCGTGCGGCGAGCAATATTACGACGGCCCGAGCCTCGAGTCGTTCGAGCAGATTGCGGCCGCGTGGCTCGCTCAGCACGGTGTTCGCACGCCGGAAGAGCTGAAGTTCATGCGCAAGGCCGCGGGCGTTCGCGCGGCGGATCTCGCGGAGTGGCTCGGCGTGACGCCCGAAACGGTCTCGCACTGGGAAACCGGCAAGCATCCGCCCGACATCGCGAGCCGAACGACCATCGCGGCGATCGTGCTGGACGCCCTGAAGGGTGAAACGACGACTCGGGATCGCCTCAAAGCACAGGGAACGCCCGATAGCGCGCGCAAGGTCCGACTGAAGGCAAAAGCAGCGTAGGAAGACGAGGACAAAATAGTACTCGAGGCAAATTGCAAAAGCCTATGGAGTACTGCTAGTCAGCGCCCCATGGCACGGCTCGCCGCCTGGGTCCAGGCCTCGCGGCCCCTCGCCCAGATCCCCATCTTCGCGTCGCTCCTCTACGGTGAGGCGCTCGCCGCGGCGACGCGCGGCGCGTTTCAGTGGAAACAGGTCGGTTGGACGGCGCTTTTCGGGTTGTTCGCCGGCCTGCTCGTCGTCTTCGCGAACGACGCGGTCGACGTCGCGACGGACGTCACCAATACGACACACAACCGGTTTTCCGGCAGCTCGCGCGTCGTTCCGGAACGGCGCATCCCGCCGGCAACCTTGGCGGGCGCATCCATCCTTGCGTTTTTCGGCATGGCCGCCACCAGCGTGCACTTCGTCTTCATCGATCGCCGCGCGTGGATGGTCGTCCTCGCCGCGATCGCCGCGCACCTGTTCTGGATCTACAGCTTCCCGCCGTTCCGTCTCTCGTATCGCGGCCACGGCGAGTTTCTCCAGGGCGCCGGCATGGGCCTGCTGCTGCCGATGGTCGGCTATTACGCCCAGGCCGCGACGCTCGAAGGCCTCCGTCCGATCACGCTCTTGCCCGCGTTCGCGCTCGGCTACGCCGCCAATGTGACCATCGGACTTGCCGATACTCCCGCCGACCAGCGCGCCCAGAAGCGCACCTTCTCGGTCCGTCGCGGCGAATTCTCGGCGCGCCGTGCGTCGCTCGTGCTCATCGTCGCGGCGGCGCTCGCGACGCCGCTCGCCGTTCCAGGTTCTGGGTTGAGGGCGTACTTTCTTCCGGTGCTCGTCGCAGGCCTAGTCGTGACCCGAAACGCGCGTCTCGTCGCGCGCGCCGACGCGGACGAGCGACCGCTCTGCGCGCACTTCATGCTCGGTAACCTCGCCGCGATCGTCGGCCTGTTCGTCGCCTGGTCGATCGCGTCGTTCGCGAGCTGAGGAGTCCCGAAGTCGCTCACCGCGATATGGGCACGCGCTCGCGGCGATATGGGCACGTGGCCGGCCGTGCCCAGCGGCCTTGACGCCGCGCGACGCCAGCCGAGTCCACGTCCCCGGATTTCGCGGTGCGTTCGGCGGCTTTCGGCGCGCGATACGCCTTCGTCGCTGGCCGCCGCGGGATGGCACTCGAGTTGCTCTAGGTCGTCGACGTTCACCATGTGCACCCCCATTCGAACCCCTCGTCTTCAAGACACCCTTCTCACGGTCATGCGGGCCTTTCGCTCGCGGACGGCGAGCGCCATTTTGACCGGCGGCTCCGCGCCGAGCGCTCTCCCGCTGCGCCATCGGCTCCTCGGAACTCGGAAGCTCGCGGACGTGCTCGCCGCCAAGTGCGTCCTGGTGACCGGCGCGAGCAGCGGCATCGGGCGCGCCGTCGCGCTCGACGCGGCCCGAGCGGGCGCCACGGCCGTCCTGGTCGCCCGCTCGAAAGACGCCCTCGACGAATTGAAAACGGAAATCGAACGAATCGGCGGCTCGGCGCGCGTGTACCCGGCGGACCTCAGCTCGGCCGACAGCGCGAAGGCGCTGCTCCGCCGTCTCCACGAGGACGGCGTGCGGGTCGACGTGCTCGTGAACAGCGCCGGCCGCAGCATCCGACGCGCCGTCGAAGACTCGTGCGACCGTCTGCACGACTTCGAGCGCACCATGGCCTTGAACTATTTCGGCGCCCTCCGGCTGATCCTCGGGCTCTTGCCGGGGATGCGAGCGCGCGGGCGCGGTCACGTCATCAACGTCTCGAGCGTCGGCGTCGAGGTCGGCACGCCGCTGTTCTCGGCGTACGTGGCGAGCAAAGCGGCGCTCGACGCGTTCACGCGCGTCGCGGCCGGCGAAGTGGACGACGAGTGCGTGCGCTTCACGACGGTGCACATGCCCCTCGTGCGAACGCCCATGATCGCGCCGACCGAGGCGTACCACGACGTGCCCGCGTGGAGCCCGGAGGAGGCGTCGAGTCAGGTGCTGCGCGCCGTCATCACCGAGGAGCGCGTGATCGGGACGCGGCTGTCCGTGCTGTTCAGCGTCGGGCACGCGCTCGCGCCGAACGCCGTCCGCGACCTCCTGAACATCGGACATCACACCGCCGCGGCGCGCGAGCCGCACCGGGACGAACCTCGGCTCGAAGACGGTCGGCTTTTTCTTCGAGCCTCCGCGGTTTCTCGGTAACGCGGTGCTTTCTCGGAGACCACTCGGATCCGCGTTCGCCGGCGCGCGCGCCCTGAGCTACGCTTCCGCCATGCGTACGAGGTTGGCTTGGCTGGTGTCGCTCGTCGTCCTCGCCGGATGCTCGAGCGGCGGGGGAACCGATTCATCTCGCAAGGAGCCCGACACGACGACCCCGCCGCCCGACGGCGATTCGGGGTCCATAGTCATTGGTTCGGCGTGCGCGCCCTCGGTTCCGAAAAAGTGTCCGAGCGATGCGCCGATGTACACCGCCGACGTGCTGCCGATCCTCGAAGCGAGGTGCACCACGTGCCACAACACCGCGGACGGGCCGTGGCCACTCACCGACTACCAAGAGGTCGTCGATTGGCGGTCACAGGTTCTCGGCGACCTCGCGGGTTGCACGATGCCTCCGGCCGATGCGGGGGTGACCTTGTCGTCCGACGAACGTGAGACGCTCATCACGTGGCTGGTCTGCGGCGCGAAGCACGACTGAGCCGTTGTGAGTCAGAGTGGCCCGAGGTGTCCTCACGGAGAGGGCCAAACCGTCCCGCGCGATACAAATCGTCACGGTAATTTACGAGTGGGTCCGAGGTCGGCTGGGGAGGCGGCCTCGGCACTCTCTTTTTCGCGAAACAAAACCCATTCGTCCCCTAGCGCGCTCGACCGAGTTCGTTAGGGTTGAAATATGTCCATCCGGTCGTGGGCGTGGGGGAACGCTCGTCGCGTCGCGAAGCGTCGAATCGCGCAGCTCGCGACGTGCGCCGGCGTGGTCTCGATGGGCTGTAACGGAAGTTCGTCGGACGGCACGCTCGGCGACGGCGGTGTGCCAGGCGCGACTGGCGGAGCGCCGGCCAGCACCGGCGGAGCGTCGTCGAGCACCGGCGGCGCCTCGACGAGCACCGGCGGCTCGACTGGAACCGGCTCGGGTGCGACGAGCAACGGTGGCGCGAGCGGCTCTTCGAGCGGCGGAACAGGCGGAAGTGCGCACGCGAGTGGCGGCGCGTCGACCGGAACCGGGGGATCGACGGCGAGCTCCGGCGGAAGGACGAACGCGGTCGACGCGGGCGACGGCGGCGCCGAAGGCGGAATTTCCGGACCGGCCACGGTGCGAATCGTCGGGCGCACCGACGGCGATCCGTCGTCGCCGCGGTTCGAATGGTCGGGCGTGAGCATTCAAGCTCGCTTCAGGGGCACCTCGGTCACGATGGACGTGGACGGCGGCAACAACAACTACTTCGAGGTCGTGGTCGACGGACAGATCCAACCGTTGATCGCCGGCAGCACGGGCCGAAAAATGGTGCCCGTCGTCGCCGGGCTCACGAGCGCCGAGCACGACCTCACGATCTGGCGTCGCACCGAAGCCGACAACTACACGCCGACGCAGTTCTACGGGCTGGACATCGGCGGTGGCGCGTTGCTCGCGCCGGCGGTGCCCGCGCACAAAGTCGAGGTCATCGGCGACTCGATCACGTGCGGCTACGGCGACGAAGGCAACGGCCCCAATTGCAGCTTCAGTTTCGACACCGAAAACAACTACCTTGCGTATGGTTCGGTCGCGGCGCGCACGCTCGACGCGGATTTGTACACCGAGTGCTGGTCCGGCAAGGGAATGTACCGGAACGGCGACGGCAGCACCGATCAGACCTTGCCGGTGCTCTACCCGCTCTCGATTCCGACCGACACGTCGGCGACGTGGGATTTTTCGTGGAAGCCCGACGCGGTAGTCGTCGACCTCGGCACCAACGACTTCAACACGGGTGATCCGGGACAACCCTACGTCAACGCGTACGAGTCGTTCGTGACGAACCTACGCGGGCACTACCCGAACGCCTACGTCTTCGTCATCATCGGCCCGATGCTCTCCGGCGACTCGCTCACCGAAGCGCAGACCTACCTCGACCAGGTCGTGAAGGCGCGGCACGACGCCGGCGACCAGCGCATTCAGCAAATCCTCGTCGACCCGCAAGACTCCGCGAACGGCCTCGGCTGCGACTATCACCCGACGGTCAAAACCCATTCGATCATGGGCAAGGCGCTCGCCGCCGCGATGAAGGGCCCGCTCGGGTGGTGAGCCGGAGATGCGCGACGTCGGTCAGCGACTGAGCGCTCGATGAGTCGCGTGGTAGGCTCGTCCGAGCCTCATGACCTCCGTCCGTCGCGTCCACTACACGTACGCGGAATACCTCGCGCTCGAGAGCGCGAGCTCGACGCGACACGAGTACCTGGATGGTGAGATCTATGCGATGGCGGGCGGCACGCCGGATCACGCGGCGTTGGCCGCCCGGGTGATCGGGGCGCTGGTGACTCAGCTTCGTCCGGAATGTCGGGCTTTCACGGCGGACCTCCGAATTCGCATCGAGGAGACCGGACTGTCGACGTATCCCGACGCGGCGGTCGTCCGCGGTCCTTCCGAACGGGCCGCGTCCGATGGGCTCGCGGTCGTCAACCCCGTCGTTCTGATCGAGGTCACGAGCAATTCCACCGAGGACTACGATCGCGGGGAGAAACTACGGCAATACCAGACGCTGCCATCGGTGCAGGAGATCGTCTTCGTGTCTCATCGTTCGCAGAACCTCACTCGACATCGGCGTGAGCGAGCAGGATGGACGGCAACCGAGGTGGGCACCGGCGAATCGGTCGAGCTGACGAGCGTCGGAGTGCGCCTTCATGTGGACGATATCTACCAAGGAGGATTGGAAGACGCGGCGCGGTGATGGCGCGCGGGCTCGACGGCTCAGCCGCCTTCTTTTTCGAGTACCTGATGCACCGCGTCCGGTAAGAGCCCGTACGTCTCGGTGATCGCGACGAGCTGAGCGTTCTGGGGGAGCTCGGTCAAAAAGGAGCGCGCATAGGGCGTCCCGACGAGGCCGCGGACACGGCGAAGCAGCCGCGGAACGGCTTGCTCCGCGGCGCGACGCGCGTCGTCTTCGCGGTTCGCTTCCTTCAAGCAATCGTGCAGGACGAGGTAGACGACGGCTTCGTTCAGGAGGCTCGGCGCACCGCCTTCGAGGAGCTTCGCCGCTTCGGTCGCGAGCTCGAGGGCGCGCTCTTTCGCGCCCATGCGTCGTTCGGCGAGCGCCCACATGCCGAGCGCCACCGGAAGCACGTCGCGATTGCCGGTCGCGCGATAGCTCGACGCGGACATCGAGAGCAGCTGCCGCGCGCGGTCCATCGTGCCGATCGCGTCGGAGCGCAAGAGCTCGGCGCCGCGATAAAACAGCATCCCGAGGTTCGAGCGATCCGGCGCGGTCCAGACGCCGCTCGCGGCCGCGTCGGCGTCGGCGCGCACCTCGCCGAGCACCGCTTCGAGCTTCCGATCGTTGCCGAACGTCGCGGCCCAACCGAGCAAATTCATCTGCGCGTGTCGCACCGCGCCGAAGCTGCCGATCGCATCGGCGAGTTCGAGGCCGCGGTCGAGCGAAGCGCGCGCTTCTTGCCGCGCGCCGATGGTCGTGAGAGCAAAACCGAGGTTACAGGTGAGCGTCGCTTCGCGCTCTCGAAGTCCGGCGCTCCTCGCCGCGGCGACCGCCGAACGCCGCGCTTCGAGCGCCGCGGAGAGCTCGCCGCGCGTCTGCCGGACGATCGCGAGCGTCTGCCAGCCGTCGACCGCCGCGGAGCGGGCATTTTCGCGATCGGCGAGAAGCAACAGCCGATTCGCTTCGGTCTCCGCCTCTTCGAATTGTCCGGCGAAGGCGAGCCGCGCGGCGAGCGCCGCCGAACACCGCGCCTCTTCGTCGCGCATGCCGAGCTCGGCCGCTTCGTCCCGGGTGCCGGCGAGCCGCTCGGAGACGTCTTCGCCCACGCCGCGAGCGTCTTCGTAACGCGCGCGCGCGCCGCGTGCCCGGACGCCGCTCGCTTCGTCGTAGACGTTCTCTTCGAGCGCGGCGATCGCCGTCTCGCGATCGCTCGCCCGCGGGTCGAGCCGGCTCCAGGCTTCGTCGAGGTAGCTCGCGCGCTGAAACCCGGTGACCTTGTCGTCGGCGAACGCGAGCGCGCGCTCGGCCATGACCAGCGCGTCGCGGAGCGCCGCGGTCGCGAGCGCACGTTGCGCGGCGCGCGCCCAATGAAATGCCGCTTTCTGCTGCTGGTGCCCGAGGTCGTAGTGGCCGGCGATCACCGCCGCGTCTTCGCCCATCGACGCGAGCCAATCGGCGGCGAGAGCGTGCAGCTTCTGCCGTTCCAGATCGCCGAGCGACGCGTAGACGACGTCGCGGAAGAACGCGTGCTTGAAGAGCCATTCGCGCGAACCGGAAAATCGCGACGCGCTCTGCTCGACGAGGATCTCCGCGGCCGCCAGATCGCGGAGTCGCTCTTCGGAGTCGACCATTCCCAACGCTTCGAGCCCCGAGTCCCAGCAGGTGATCCCGAAGACGCTCAGGCGGCCGATCGCGTCGCGGGCCTCGACGTCGAGCGAGTCGAGGCTCGCCTGAATGACGGCTTCGATCGTCGGCGCGTGCTCGGTGTTGCCGCCGGCGGCGGCCAAGCGCGACAGCTCTTCCGCGAAGAGCGGCAGCCCCGACGCTTGCTCGGCGATCCGGTCGAGCACGCTGTCGGTCGCGGTCTCGCCGAGAAACGACATCGCAATCTGCCGCGTCGCCTTTTTCGAAATGGGACGGAGCTCGAGCCGCACGTGGTCTCGCCCCGTGAAGCGGCCGGCGTGGTCGCCCCAGAAGCTCGGACGCATGATGGCCAGCACGAGGAGCGGCCGTCCGGTGGCGCGACCAATGAGGTGGTCGATCCAGCCGACCGACTCGGGGTCCGCCCACTGCAGATCTTCGACGATGATCGCCGTCGGTTCGCGCCCCACCACCTGGAGCACCAGATCGGTCATCGCGAGCCAGAGCAAATCGCGCATGCCGGCGAGCGCGACGCCCTCGGGGAGCGCCTGATCGGCCAGCAATCGCGCCATGATTTCGCGATTCGTCGAGGTCACTTCGCTCCGCGTCTCGGGGCCGAGCTGCTCGACAATCGCGGCCTCGGCCTCACGGACCGTAGCGCCCTTGGGTAAATTGATGAGTGCGCGGACCACGTCGGTCGCCGCGCCGAGCGCCTGGCTCTTGCCGTACGCCTCGCTGCGCTGAAGCACGACGCGCGGCGCATCGGCGCGCGAGGAGAAGCGCCCCAGCACCTCGCGCCGGAGCCGGCTCTTGCCGATGCCCGGCGGTCCCGCGATGGTGACGACGATCGGCGTCCGATCGCCGAGCGCGCGCTCGAAGCCGTTCAGCACCTGCGCGAGCTCCGCTTCGCGTCCGACGAACGGCGCGCCGCCGATGCGGTCGCCGCGAAAGCCGCGGAGCGGTTCGCCGACGATCGTCGAGCCATCGTCGCGCGAGCGAAATTCGTAGCGGCCGCGGCCGAGCTCGCTCGTCGTCACGTCGGCGAGCACCGCGCCCGCCGCCGCGTCGCGCGACAAGGCGGACGCGCGGTCGACGACCTCGCCGATGGGTTGCACTTCGCCGGTCTGCGACGTCAGGTTCACGCGCGCGCGCCCGCTGCCGATCCCGACGCGGGCGCCGCCGCGCGCGAGACGCCGTCCGAGGTCGAGCGCGACGGCGGCCTCCGTCCCCACGGCGAACCGCGCACCCAAGTGCGCCACGATGGAGTCGTTGCCGAGCGGCACCGCGTCGGCGCCGCGTTGCTTCAGCATTTCGAGCGCCCGATCGCGCGCCGAGCCGCTCGAGAACCCGATCGCGACGATCGAGGTCACCAGGCGCGACGCGCTCGAACCGAGCCGGTTCGAAATCAGCGGCTCGCGAGAGTCGATCTGCAGGTCGCCGCCGGCTTGCCTGAGCAACATCGAGAGCGTCTCGGCGACTTCCTGGGCGGAACCCGGCCGCTCCATCACGTCGCCGGAGAGCATCCGATGCACGAGATTGTCGAGTAAGGGGGGCACGTTGCGCCGCAATTCGCGGAGGCGTGGGGGCGCGGTCGTCACCAGACGAGCGAGCGTCGCGATCGCGGTCGGGCCGACGTGAGGCGGTCGCCCGGCGACGAGCTCGAAGAGCGTCGCGCCGAGCGAGTAGATGTCGCAGCGCGCGTCGATCGGCGCGTCCCCGCGCGCTTGCTCCGGCGCCATGTACGCGGGCGTCCCCACGACGTCGCCGCCGCGCGTGACGCGGATGTCGTCGGACATGGCCACGCCGAAGTCGACGAGCTTCGGGGAAACGTCGAGATACTCCGCCGGCTCGCGCATTTCCGAGCACAGAAAAATGTTGCTCGGCTTGACGTCGCGGTGAACGATCCCCGCGTCGTGCGCGGCCTCGAGCGCGTTCGCGACGAAGATGGCGAGCTCGATGCACTGGGGAAACGTGAGCGGCTTGCGGCGGTGTCGAACGGCGAGATCCTCGCCCTCGAGCCACTCCATCGCCAGGTACGGCTGGCCCGTCTCTTCGAACACGCCGGACGCGACGACGCGGACGATGCCCGGATGGTCGAGCGTCAGCAGCACCTCGCCTTCGCGCGCGAGCCGCGCCTCCTCCTTGGGAGCGACGCCGACCTCGGTGCCGACGATCTTCAGCGCGACCGGCTGGCCCGAATGCTCGTCGATCGCACGATAGACGACCCCCGCACCACCGCGACCCACTTCGCGCTCGATCCGGAACCGCGCTCCTAGCGTTCGGCCTGGTGCCTCTGAAAACACGGGAACGACGGAGGGTAGTCCTCCCCTCATCCGGCGTCGACCTCGCGCACGTCCCGCCTTTTCGTGGCGAAACCTCGTCGGCCCGTGCGCGAGCCACGGAATCGCGCCCACTCTTCGGGTGGCGTTCCGTTTCGGACGAGGTCTCCCGCGTGTTATCTGGCGTCCGATGAGCCGGCTTTCGATGTGGGGCCGCCCGAAGTCGAAGCGAGCGACGAGGGACGACTTCGTCGTGAGACGCGCCGATCGACGGCCGGACATCGTGCTCTTTTTGACCGACGAGCAGCGCCACGACGAGGTCGGGTTCGCGAGCGGCGGCTTCTACGAAACGCCGGAACTCGATCGGATGGCGGCGCGCGGCGTCGCATTCGAGACCGCCTACAGCGGCTCCACGGTGTGCGTACCGTCGCGCGGTTGTCTCTTGACTGGACTCTTACACCATCGCTTGCCGACCCAGGGTAACGGTCTCGCGCTCCGCGAAGGGTTCTGGACGGTGGCGCGAGCGCTCAAGGCCGTCGGGTACGAGACGGCGCTGATCGGCAAAATGCATTTCTCGCCGATGTATGCCGACCATGGGTTCGACACGATGAAGCTCGCCGAGCACCTCGTCCCGTTCAGCGGCTACGGCCCCGGCGAGGTCGACGACTACCACCGGTTTCTGATGTGGCAGGGCCTCGCCGATCATTCGGCGACGCACTTTTTCGGACCCGGACTCGAGCGGGAGTCCGACGCATTCAACGCGAGCTACTTCGCGGTCCCCTTCCCTTACGACAAGTCGTTCCACTCGATCGGCTGGACCGCACAGACGGCGCGCGACGTGATCCGCGCGCGCAAGAGCGAAGCGCCGCTCTTTCTCGTGGTCTCGTTCACGCGGCCGCACGCGCCGTACGATCCCGCCGAACCGTACGCGTCGATGTACGACCCGATGGAGGCGCGGATCCCCACGGACGGCATCGACGCGAACGCGGGCCTACCCGAACGCGTACGACAATCCCTGTTGCCGGACGCCGCGCAGATGTTCAACGCTTTTCCCGCGGCGAGCCTCGACGAACGCGTCTATCGCCGCGTGCTCACCTACGTGCGCGCGCTCGTGCGTCAAATCGACGACGCGATGGGCGAAGTGCTGCGTGAGCTCGACCCTGCTCGCACGGTGACGTTCTTCACGTCCGATCACGGGACGTACGGCGGTCATCGCGGGCTCCTCGGCAAGGTCCCCTGGATCCCCTTCGACGATCTGGCCCGCGTGCCGTTCGTGTGCGCGGCGCCGGGCGCGATGGCGGGACGGCGCGAACGCGCGCCGATCCAGAGCTTCGACTTTGCGCTCACCTGTCTCGACTACGCAGGCATCGACCCGCCCGAGAAGACCTTCGACGCGGTCAGCTTGCGCCCGTTCGTTCAGGGTTACCCTGCTCCTCCCGATCGCGCCGTGCTCTCGGCGGCGAGCGTCGGGTGGCCGATGGCGCGACAAGGGCCGCTCAAATTGATTCGCATCCCCGACAATGGAAAACTCGCGTTCGACCTCGACCGCGATCCGGGCGAGACGAAGAACGTCGCCGACGACCCCGACTACCGCGAGCGCGTCCAGGCGCTCGCAGCCGTGCTCGACGCCTCGGAAAAGCGTCACGTGCCCGCGGCGCTCGACAAAGCGTGATATGGGCTCTCCGTGGGCCTCAGGGCGCTATTCGGTGCGAAGGACGAGGCGCCGTCGTTCACGGTGAACACGGCCGGCGACAAGCCGGACATCGTCATTTTTCTGACCGACGAGCAGCGACACGACGAAGTCGGCTATCGGAGCTCCGGTTACTACGAAACGCCGGTGCTCGACGCCCTCGCCGCGCGGGGAACGATCTTCGAGGACGCGTACAGCGGCTCGACGGTGTGCGTTCCCTCCCGCGGCTCGCTCCTCACCGGGCTCTTGCATCATCGGTTGCCGACCCAGGTGAACGGGATGGCGCTCGAAGAGGGCTTTTTCACGGTGGCGCATGCTCTCCGGAGCGCCGGCTATTTCACGGCGCTCGTCGGCAAGATGCATTTTTTCCCGATGTACGCGCATCACGGCTTCGACGTCCTGAAGCTCGCCGAAAATCTCGTCCCGTTCAGCGGCTACGAGCGCGGCGAGGTCGACGACTACCACCGATTTCTCCTCTGGCAGGGTCGCAGTGACGCCGCCGCGACGCACATGTTCGGCCCCAACGACGCCGCGCTCGCCGCCGAGTTCACCGCCAACTACTCGGCCGTCGCGTTTCCCTACGACCGCTCCCTGCATCCCATCGGATGGATGGAGAAGACGGCGCTCGACGTCGTTCGGGAGCGTCCGGCGGGACAGCCGCTCTTTCTCATCGTCTCGTATCCGCGACCGCACGCGCCGTACGACCCCGCCGAACCGTACGCGTCGATGTACGATCCGAAGCATGCTCGCATTCCCGAAGACGGCTACGGCGTGAACGAGACGCTCCCCGACGATTTCCGGCAAACGTTCGAGAAAGCCGATCGACAACGACACACCATCCAGCCCGTGTCGCGCATCCCGGAGGACGTGCTTCGCCGGGTGCTCAGCTACGCACGCGGCCTCATTCGTCACATCGACGACTCGATGGGCGCCATCCTCGGCGCGCTCGACGCAGAAAAGACCGTGACATTTTTCACGTCGGATCACGGCACGTACAGCGGCCATCGCGGTCTCATCGGCAAAGTGCCGTGGCTTCCGTTCGACGATCTCGCGAAAGTGCCGCTCGCCTGCCGGGTACCCGACGGACGCTCGGGTGCGCGGGTCTCCGCGCCGATACAATCGTTCGACGTCGCGATGACGTGCCTCGACTACGCAGGCATCACGCCGCCTCGGGGCGTCTTCGACGGCGTGAGCCTCCGACCGATCCTTCGCGGCGAGCGCGCCCCGGGCGATCGCGCCGTGTTCTCGTGCACGAGCATGGGGTGGCCGATGATCCGTAGAGGGGCGAGAAAGCTCGTTCGCCGCTCGGGCACCGGCGCCGAGATGCTCCTCGATTTGGAGCGCGATCCAGGCGAAACCCGGAGCTTTCTCGACGACCCGGCGTACGCATCGTCCAGGGGCGAGCTCCGAGCATTGCTGGACCAGACCCTCGCGAAAAAAGTGCCGGCGCTGCCGCGATACGTCGAAAAGCACGCCACTCGCCGGCGGGTGTAAACTTACGGCGGTGCTCGAGCGCGTCGCGCTACATCAAACCCGTTTTCGAATTCCGGGCATCACCCCGGACCCACGCGGCGTGGTGCTCGGCGCGCGCGGGCTCGTTCTCTTCGCGTCGCTCGATCGACTCGCGACGTTTCTGGCGGCGTACTCGGCGGGCCACGGGCTCGCGGCGCTCGCGCCCACGTTCCGCATTCATGTCCTGCGCTCGCCGCTCAACGTCAGTGAAATTTCGCTGTCGTTCGACGCGGGTTCGAGCGACCGGATGGACTCCATCGCCGATGCAGCGAAGCTCGCCGGCGGGCTCCTCTTCACTGGAACCGCGCGTCACTTCGTCGAGTACCGGAGTGCGGCCGCGCCGTTCGGCTGGGACGCCGTCGATCTCGCCGCCGAGCCCGCGGCGCTCGTGCTCTACCATTCGACGTTCGAGCAACCCTACGCCGTCGAACGCGAAGTGGAAGTGCGACGCTTCGTGCTGCGACTCGAGCCGCGTCCCGACCCCGCGCTCCGCGGAGCCGCACGGCTCTTGCTCGCCGAACCCGGCGTCGGACCCGCGCTCGTCCGCACGCTGGTGCGTTCGTCGATCGAAGCACGCGTCGCGGTGCTCGACTTTCCGACGTCGAGCGACGTCGTGCCCGAGCCCGATCGCAAATGGCTCTTCGAGGTTCCCGAGCTCCCGGAACGGATGCGCATTTTCCGCTCGTCGCTCCCGGGAGTCGCCAGCTTCGTCCCTGTCGCGCCGCGAGCCGCCGTCGAAGAGGGATTTTCGCATCCGCTGACGCTCGAGTCGTTTCCGTTCTTTCACGCCGGCGCGCCCCTCGTGCTGTTCTGGGGGCGACGCACGCCGCTCGAAATTGCTCCGGGGTTCTCGTTCACCGACGTGCGCGCGCTCGTTCGAATCGCGGTCGGCGAAGGGCGGCCGCGAGCCGCGACGCGGGCGTCGATCCCCGAGTCCCTTCGGGCGACGCTTCGACTGGTGTCCTCGCGCCGCTCGAACAGCCGACCCACGGCGGCGTTCATCCCGACGAGCGAGCTCCCGCTGCTCCGGCTGCTCGCCTACGTCCTCGATCGCACGACGCTCACCACGACGCGGGTCTTCTTCGCGTCCGACGGCGCGTATCTCATCGCCGAGCGTCCGCTGACGTCGATTCCCCTCGGGAGCTGGTTCGAAGCCTGTGCGCCGGCGATTTTCGTCCCATTGGGCAAGGACCTCGTCCCGCGGGTCTCTCCCGAGACCCTCGCCACGGCGCTCGGCGCCGAAGCGAACGGCGTGACGTTCTTTTTTCCCGAAGGCCGCGTGGTGTCGGTCGACCGCGCGCACGCCGTGACCCTGGACGCTGCGCTCGTGGAAGGCGTGTCGTGGGCTTCCGTCCCGGGGCGCGACTTCGACGTCGAGGTACCCTTGTGGCCGAGCGTGCGACTCGAGCCGCTCGGGCTTCGTCCGCTGTCTCGAGCCCGCGCGAAGGATTCGTCGTGAAGGCGCGTGCGTCGTGAGCGCGAATGCGACCCTGGTCGCGAGCGTCGTCGAGCGCGTGGTCACGCCACTCGTCGTCGGCGGCACTCTGAGACCCGTGAAACCCATCGGCGAAGCGCGCGCACTCGGCGCGAACGTCGAACGCGGCGAGGTCGAAACCGCAGACCTCGACGTCGCTCGCGCCGACGCGGCTCGGCGCCTGGCACCCATCAATGGGCTCGCGCCGCTCGGCCGCGGCGAATGGCTCCTTGCCTGCGCGCTCAACGACCTCTTGCAGGTGCACAACTCGAGCCTCGACGACGAGGACGCCGCACGCCTGCTGTCGCTCGCCGATCGCACGCTTTCCCATGCCGGGCCACCGAGCACCGCGAGCGACGCCCTCGTTCGATTCGCGACGTTCAGACGACTCCCCGAGCTCGTTCGCGACGATATCGACGTCATTTCCGGGACATCGACCCGTACCTTTCGCGGTGGGGTTCCGCCGCGCCGGCTCGTCGTGATGCCGGAGCTCCGCGGCGTACGCGTCGCGACGCGAAGGGTGCCGCTCGGTCGTTTCGCCGACGACCACGACGGAAAGGGACCCTGGCTCCAGGTGCTCGGACGGCTCCTAGCGGCCACCCCACTGGTCGATGTGTTCTCGGCGGCGCGAGTCGCGCCGAGGTTCGTGTGGTCCGGGACGGCGGTCGCGATGGTCGCCGTAGCGCCCGCGCGGTCGCTCATGCTTCGGGCGGCTCGCGGCGCTTCCGACGTGGGCGCGACGCTCGGGGCGCTGAGGTCGGCGGCGGAGAATCTTCAAGAATCGGTGAAGGCAGAGCTCGTCCTTCCGTTCATCGACGACCTGGCGACTTTGTCGACGTGAACCCCTGTGCGCGGCCGCGACGTCGGTCAGCGGGGCGAGCTCGATGGTTTCACCGACCGCGCAGGCTGCGCGCGGGCCGCGTCGAACGCCGGCGACGCGACTCGGTCGGCGATGCCGAAGGCGGCGGCGGGGGGATGAACACCGCTCCGAATCCGACGGAGTGGAGATCCATCGCCGTCACCGCCGGTCCGGTCGCAACGTCCGCAGCGCGCGACAAGAGCGAGGCGAGCTCGAGATCGTTCCCCGGCCATTCGTATTCGAGAAGCAGTGCGAGCGCTTCGGCCTGAATGCCGAGCGGCTTTCCCCGTCCGCGCACGCCGGCGGCGGCGAGTCGATCGAGTACCAGGCCGCGCAGGTCTTCCGCGCGGGCGGCGAGGGGCGGCAACGACACGCTCGCGTCGCCGAGGCGCGTCGTGAGCGCGCGTGAGAGTCGCCCGGCGTCGGCGAGGAGCGACGTCGGATGACGAAGCGACACCACGAGGCTCGCCGGCGGCACGTTCGAAGGACCCCCCGGCGTGATTCGGCGACCGATGGAGAGCGCGATCTGATCTTGCACCGGAAGTGGCAGCGCCGCAGCGTCGACGATGACGAGCGTGCCGCCGTCGGCGAGCGCGAGCGGGGACCGTTCCGGGTCTTGCCACTTCGCTTCGTCGTGTTCGATGCCCGAAGCGCCGTCGACGACGACGAGCGGGCCGTTGCGCGTCGGGCTCGCGAGATGCGCGACGGCGCCCCAACCGGCGGCGTCGACACCCGGCGGCGTCACCAAAGTGAGCGGCACGCCGCTTCTTCCGAGGTTTCGAACGGCGTCGATCGTGAAGCGAGCCGCCGGGCTGTACGCCGCCGCGAGGATCGGCCGCGCGACGAGCTCGGCGAACCCCCGGTGCCTTCCGGCACCGCGGTCGATGATCCGCTCGAGCCGCACCCGTTCCGAGTCGAGATAGACGGCTTTGCTCGTCGCTTGCAGCTCGCGCTCACGCGAGCGGGCGAGCGCCGACGACACCGCGATGAGCGCACTGATCCGATCGGTGAGCACGCGAATCGCGCGCGCCTCTTCGAGGGTCATCGGCTTTTTGCGGTTGCCGCGGGGCAAGAGGAGAAACCCGATGGGCCCTTCCTCGTCGAGCACGACGGTCGCCGAGAACGCGTTCCGCGACTCGAACCACGCGAGCAGCGAGCGCACCTCGGGCTTCCTCACTTCGAGCGCCTTGAGCACGTCCGCGCGCAAGGTCCGCTCGGGCTCGCCGAGGGCCATCGTGATCAGCCGCTCCGGAGCTTTCGATTTGGTGACGTGGAGGTAACCGGCGACGTCGACCGAGAGTACCTCTTCGGGCGCGAGGCGCCAGAGCTCGGGTTTTTCGCCGGGCTCGCGCTGCGTCGCTTCGAGCGCGGCGAGCGCCGCGCGGATCGCCGCGTCGGGATCCGGCTGCAGCGCGCCGTGACTCGCCTTGTCGATCGCCTCGAGCCAGCGCGACTGCTCGGGCCCGAGAGGACGCGCAACGTCGCGAGCGACCACGCCGGTCGCGATGGCAAGCGCACATCCGACGAGCGCGATCGGACCTGCGTGAACCGGGAACGCACGCGCCGCGACCCCGACGAGCAGCGCCGTCGGGACGCCGAGAATCATCACGGCGAGCACACCGCGGAGCGCGACGGCGACCGTCGTCGGCTCGCGAGCGGTGGCGGCCCAGGTGCAGGCGAGCGCCCCGACGATGAGCCCGATCGGGAGCAGTCGATCGGGCGGCGCGATGTCGGCGGCCGCGGCGGGCACCGAGACGAACGCCGCCGTCAGAGCGAGCGCGAATGCGCCCGAAATGCGATCGATGACGCCGATTTCGAGGCGGCGCTGCACTCGCAACCGAAAGGTCGCCGCGATGAAGACGAGCAGGCTCCCGAGGCTCGCGGTCGTCGTCGCGTAGTCGATGGCGAGCGGATCGATGAACGCGCCGCGCGGCGCGCCGAGCGCGCGCGTCGCCGGGAGTGCGACGGCGATGCCCCAGAGCAGACCCGCGAAGGCCGCGGCGTCGAGTGAACGCGTCGACGGTGACGGCGCGAGCATACCGCCGCGACTCGGCAAGCGTGCGAGCGCGACGAGCGCGCCGATCGTGCTGATTGCGGTGCCGAGATTGGCGATCGCGTCGTATCCGGCGCGGCCCGACGCGCCGAGACGCGCCGCTACCCAGAGCGCCGCGCCGAAGTGACACGCGCGGACGGCCGACAACGCCGCCGGCTCGATCCTTCGCTCGAAAGGATCCGCTACGACGGTGCGGCGCCACACTTCCGCGAGCCAGATCGGAAGGAGCAACACGCCGAGGAGCGGCACGATCGGCTGGTCGGCGGAGGGCAGCGCGCCGAAGCAGACGTAGGCAACCGCGGCCACCGCGAGCCAGTAGGAGCGACGTCGGAACGGCACGGCGCGGACTCTACCCCACGACGCCGAGCGAGGCCTTGTTTGACGACCGACCCTGTGTGACGCTTCCGGAAGTGCCGAAAATCCCGTCGCTCCTCGACTTCGATCGGCTGTTTTTGCACGCCGAACGGGCGACGTCCCTCCTCGATCGATGCCGGCCGGCGAATGCGGCGGCCGAGATGGAGCGGCTCATGTCGCGCTGGGAAGCGGGCGAGGCGGCGCTGCCCGACTGGCGATACGCACCGAAGCCGGAGCTCGCGGCGCTGCTCGACGTCCTCGAAGAAGCCGCGGCCCACCCGCCGATCGACGGACCGCTCGGCGATCTCTACGCGCGGCGCGCCGGCGAACTGTTTCGCGAAGCCGCGATCGTCGACGCGCTCGGCACTCCCGAGTTCCGACGCCGCGCCGCAGCCCGGTTCGCGCTCGACGCGTCGGAGCACGGCGAGCAAGCGGCACGCTGGGCGCTCGAGTGGAGTCGTCTCGCGCCGCCCGCCGAGCCGGTGAGGGTCCGCTCGGACGACGAAGACGACCCGAGGAGCCTGTTCAGCGTGCTCTCCGCGCTGGTCGGCACGCTCCGACTCCCGGTGCGCATCACGAAGACCGACGCGATCTCGTCGTCGGCGGCGGCCGGCGACGGGTTCGTCGTGATTCGAGAAGGGCTCTTGCACAGCCCGAACAGCGCGCGGCGCATCGCCGCCCACGAGATCTACGGCCACGTGCTGCCGCGGCATCGAGCGCGGAACGAATCGCTCGGGCTCTTCGCGGTCGGAACCTGCGGCGCGTCGGACGACGAAGAGGGACGCGCGCTCCTCATCGAAGATCGCGAAGGGCTCTTCGACGACGGCCGTCGCCGCGAGCTCGGCGTACGCCACCGCATGGCCGCCGCCGTGTTCGGCGGCGCCGACTGGGTCGACACGGTTCGCATCGGGCTCGGACACGGCATCGACGCGCGCCACGCGGTCGCGATGGCGGCGAGAGTCCATCGCGGAGGCGGCCTCGCGCGCGAGCTCGTCTATTTGCCCGCCCTATCGCGGGTCCGCGCGGCGTTCGAATCGGACCCGTCGCTCGAGGAGTGGCTCTCGCGGGGTCGCATCGGACTCTCGGCGGCCCGGGTGCTCGCGCGCTCCTTCGCGCAAACCGAATCGGTTCAGTCGAACGTCGCCACGACCGGCGTGTGATCCGACGGCTTGTCGGCATGGCGTGGCTCGACGTCGATCTCGGCGATCGAGCAGCGCGCCGCCAAGGGCCGCGTCGCGAGCAGAAGGTCGATGCGGAGCCCGAGGTTTCGATGGAAGCCGCCGCCGCGGTAGTCCCACCACGAGTAGAGCCCGCCCTCGTCGTGCTTTTCTCGGAACAAGTCGACGAGCCCGAAGCGCTTCAAATCCGCGAGCGCCGCGTGCTCGGCGTCGGAGAAGTGAAGGTGTCCGCGGAGCGCGTCGGGGTCGTAGACGTCGCGATCGTCGGGCGCGACGTTGAAATCGCCGCACACGACGGCCGGCGCGTCCGGCGACGTCTCTCGTTCCAAGGTTTCCCGCAGACGCGTGAAGAACCGCAATTTTTCTCGAAACGACGGCGACGCGACGGATTTGCCGTTCGGGACGTACGCCGAATACACGACGACGCCGTCGATCTTCGCGCGGATGAGGCGCTTGTCTTTCGGATCCGTCTCGTCGTGGAGCCCGACGCGAACGTCGCTCATCGGCAGGCGCGACGCGATCGCGACGCCGTTGTACGTCTTCTGTCCAGCCATCGCGACGGCGTAACCCATCCGAAGAAATTCGTCGGTCGGGAAATCGTCGTCGACGACCTTGGTCTCTTGCATGCAAAGCACGTCGGGCTCGACGCGCGCGAGCCACGCGAAGAGCACCGCGTACCGAGCCCGGATCGAGTTCACGTTCCACGTCGCGAGTTTCACGGGACGCCTTAGTGCACCTTCCGCGATGTGCCATCAACCCCTCTCGAGAGGGGCTTTCCGCCTCGGGCACTCGGCCCTGAAAAGTCTGGCGACTCCGACGACCAGAAACCAGCCCGCGCCGGCCTCGCCAAGACCGCCGAACTCGAACCTGCCATTCTCAGACGACGTCACGCAGGGCTTGCTCGACGGAGCCGACGTAGGCTCCGCCGAACAGGTTCACGTGCACGAGAAGCGGATAGAGTTGGTAGAGGGGCACGCGGTCGTCGGAGCCGTCGGTGTGGGGAAACGCTTCGGCATAAGCCGAAAACACCCGCTCGCCGAAACCGCCGAAGAGCCGCATCATCGCGAGGTCCACTTCGCGATGGCCGCCGTAGGCGGCCGGGTCGATCAGGCACGGCTCACCGTGTTCATCGACGTGCAGGTTGCCCCCCCAAAAATCCCCGTGAAGGCGCGACGGCGGCTCGGACGCTCCGACGCGCTCGTCGAGCACCCCGACGAGCCGCTCGACGCTTCGCAAGATCGACGCCGAGAGGAGCCCGGCGTCCCGCGCGAGCTTCACTTGCGGCAAGAGGCGCCGGTCTCGATAAAACTCCGACCACGTCGGGGCACTCTGGTTCGATTGAGGCAAGCGACCGACGAAGTTGTCATGGTCCAGGCCGAAGTGCGGCGCGCCGAATCGATGCAGCGCGGCGACCGCTCGTCCGAGTCGTTCGTCGAAGTTCGGCGTGCGCCGCGCCGGCGCGAGATACTCGAGCACCAGAAACGGCACCGCGTCGCCGGGGCCAACCGCGAGGATACGAGGGACGCGAATCGCGTTCGCTTCGCGGAGCCACTCGAGGCCCCGCGCTTCCGCGGCGAACATCGTGCGCGGCGCGCGCGCGTTGGTCTTGACGAACACGGCGCGCCCGTCGTCGAGCTCGACGCGGAACGCGTCGTTGATGTCTCCGCCGGAGAGCGGCGAAGCGGCTCGCGTCCGGGCGCCGAGCAACGTCTCGAGCGCGCCCTCCCAGGCGCGCATCACGCGCCGAGCCCGTGCGTCGCGACGATGTGCGCGAGGAGCCCGGTGCATGCTGCGACGCACTGGTCCAACACTTCGTCGAAGCCGTCTTCGGAGTAGTACGGATCGGGAACCGTCGCGCCGGGCGGCGAAGCAGGATCGAAGGATCTGAGGAGTCGCAATTTCGTTCCCGCCGCTCCCGGCGGCGCACCGCGCACGAGCGACTCGTAGTTCGAGCCGTCGACGGGCAGCACGTAGTCGAACTCGCGCCAATCGCTCGAGGTGAACTGGCGCGCTCGTCCGGTGAGCGCGAAGCCGCGACGAGCCGCAGCGGCGATGGAGCGCGGATCGGCGCGATGACCGACGTGCCAGTCGCCGGTGCCGGCGCTGTCGACGTCGATCTGCGACGAGAGGCCCGCTTTCGCGACCAGATCGCGCATGACGGCCTCCGCGGTCGGCGAGCGGCAAATGTTTCCGAGGCAAACGAAGCAGACGCGAACCATGAGGACCCTTCTTACCTCTAACCGGACGGTTGGCGAACGCCGAGCTCGACGTGGAGATCGGTGTGCGTCGGCGTTTTCTGACCTGCTTGTTCGATCACGAGGTGCATCGAGGTGTCGGACGAGACGTTCGACACGGGCGCGACGCGATCGAAGTACGTCTTCATCGTACCGGCGCCGCTTCCGGTGAAGCTCTCGAGCATGATGTGGGTATCGCTGGTCGGAACCTGCGCGATCACCGGCTGCGGTTTCGCCGTTTCTTGCAGCTTGAGGTCGAAGTCGGCCGTCGTGGCGTCGATCGCCTTCAGGGTGAACACGCTGCTCTGCTCGAGCCGGAACCCCGTCTTGATCGCGACGTCGACGCGCCACTTGGCGCCAACTCCGACCGGCTCGACGGGAAGCGGCGAGCTCAAGCCACGGAGCGAATCGCGCATGCTCTCGAGCATGTGGCGGAGCTGCGGCGCGGAACCGTCGGGAACGTCCATCGTCGCGTCGGTGACCACGCCACGCGCCGTCACCGTGCAATGGATCTTCATGCCGACGATGCTCCCGAGCTGGTTTTCGAGCGCGGCGCGATCCGCCTCCGGCATGTCACCGTCGGGAACGACCTCCTCGCGACTGATCTGCCCGTCGTACGACAGATCGCCGTCTTTCGAGACGCGGATGGGCGTGACGTCGAGAACCGTGCGAACCGTCGGAAGCCCGACCTCCGGCGCCGTCTGAGTGCCGATCGAGACCTTCATCTGCATTTTCATGTCGAGCAGGAGCTTCTCCGGCTTCATCGTGAACGCGTAGCGCAGGGGTCGCCGCGGCTCCTTTCCAGGGTCGAGCAGCGATACCGTCGCCTGGCCGAGCGGCAGCTCGGGAGCAGCGCTGCTCGCGGTCGTCGTCGCTGACGAAGACGGCGCGGCAGATGCGCCAGGCGCCGGAACTTGGGCGCCGTGCTGCCCGGACGCGCAACCGACGAGCGCCGTCCCGAGCAACGCGAGGCGACCAAACCACGACATGGCGCTCTTCTACACCAAGTACAGCGGTTCCCCGACGACTTGACCGTCCGCAGGTTTTTGCCCGCAGCGGGAGAGCAAAAACCCGCTCCGGGGGTTGCTCGGGTCGATTTCAGCGGCTCAAGCGGGCAAGCGGACCACGAAGCACGTGGGCCACCCCGGATGGTCCTCGACGCCAATGGTGCCGCCGTGGGCCTCGACCGCGAGGCGGCAGAAATAGAGCCCGATGCCCGTCGTGCCCGTTTGCCGTCGGTCGCCGCAAAACTTGTCGAAGATCCGCTCGCGGTAGTCGAGCCGCACCGGCGACCCGTCATTGCAAATCCGGATCTCGAACGCGTCGTGGAAACGCCCCTCGATGAGGATGCGTCCCCCCGACGGCACGTGACGGAGCGCATTCTCGAGCAAATTCTGCAGCACCCGACCGATCAGGGTCGCGTCGCCGTCGACGACCATCGACGCGTCGACGTCGAGGTCCAAAGTGGCATCGGAAACCAGGGCCGCGCCGCGGTATTCTTCGGCGAAGTCGGCGAGCATTCGCGACAGGTCGAATGGGTTCCGATCCACGCCGAGGCCGCGCCCGAAGCGCTCCGCGGTGAGCAGATGGTCGATGTATTGTTGGATGCGCCGCGCGGCTCGCTGCGCGTCGCGCAGGGTGAGCAGCGTTTCCGGGTCGGCGGACGCAAAATCGCCGATCAATAGCTTCATGCTCGTGTCGAGGATGGCGACCGGCGTTTGAAGGTCGTGCAAGGCAAGCTGAAGAAACTCGAGCTCGGTGCTCCGGGGCTGAGGCGGCGTCTTGAGCTTCTTGTTGCCGACGAACTGGATCGACGAGGCCCTCGCTTGAGCTGCATCGGGAGTGGGTTCGGGCTCGGGTTCGGTCAGCATGGAGTCGCCAACCGGTCTGCAGGTTCCATGCTTGCCGGCCACTAGGGCAATGCGGCGGAAAACGACGCGACGGCGTCCGGCGCTTGCCCGAAGCCGGGCAGCGATCGCCCGGATCCGGGCAACGTTGAGCCCGGGGGCATCGTGGAAGGAGCGCGACGGTCTATCGCGACGTCGGGCGGTGGCCGTGCCTCCTACATCGGCCGCTTGGTCAGATCCGGACAAGCATTGCCCGCAAGCGGGCTGGGCGAACCGGCGCAATCGACGAAATGCCTGGTTTTTCTGGGTGATCTGGCCATGCACGCCCCTTGCACTGGGAGGAGTCCCCACGTCCGGCCCGATGCCGAAACAAAGGAGTGCGTTCATGCAATCTCATCAATCGAATCGCAACGACCCCCATCAGCAGCTCCGCCAACTCTATCGCTCGCTCCTCGAAAGCGAAGAGCGCTACCACGAGTTCAAGCAGCTTCTCGCCCTCTACCCGACCACCGCAACCGAGACCGCCGAAGAGTCGGAAGCCGAAGCGGTGCGCGAACAGCTCAACGAGCGCATTCGGAACTGGGTCGGCGGCCCGTTCGAGGGCTTGAGCGCCATGCAAGTGTTGCTCTGGCGGAGTATCGTCGTCGAAGAGCGATTCAACGTCACGCTTGCCCCCTGGAAAGAAGCGAACGGATATTGAGCCTGAAGTGGGGCGAGAGTTCCGGGATCCCCTGTGGGAGTCCCGGACTGCCCCGGGGGTCGTCGCGAGGTCTCATGCCGGACTCCCTTCGAATCGACGCGCTCTACGCCTCCTTCTTGGACCGGCTCCCGCCAGCGTTACAATCCGCCGGAAGGGAGCTCCCCTTTCGGCTCGGACTCGTTCCCCGACCATCGATACCGTGGTCTCAGGCGTTCAAACACGCCGTGACCCTGCAAGCGCCAGAGCTCCTGGTCGAAGGGAGCCCCGGTGCGTCTGCGAGACTCGTCGATCGCGCAGTTCTTGCGCACTTGCTCGCCGTCATCGAGGCATTTGGAGCGGACCGCGTCGCCGACGGACAAGTCGTGGCCTCACGCGAGCTCGCCTTGGTGCTCGAGCAGGTTCGGCTCGCGCGCGACGAAGCACTCTTCGAGCTGGATGGTCATTCGGCGGTCGAGCTCGCTGCGGATGCAGATCGACGGACGCGGGAGGCCATCTCGTCGGAACAGCAATGCTTCGGCGAGGGCAATCCGGTGCCCTTCTCCCTTTACGAAGCGATCTCGTCGGGCAAGCAAGCCGTCGGATTGACCGCGGGCGTCGCGCTCGGGAAGGCTCTCGGATGGCGTGCGAGCCGAACTGAACTGGTTCGTACCACACTGATGAGCATCGCCCTCGGGCTTCAGTTTCAAGACGACGTCGTCGATTGGGAAGCCGACTTCACTCGCGGCGGCGCTTGGGCGTTCCTCTTGGCGCGCCACGAACGCGGGACTGCGTCGAATCCAGTCAACCTCGCCGAAGCACGCGCGCTGGTCCTGTCGTCGGGCGTCCTCGCCGGGCTATTGAGGTCGTCGGAGACGGCGTATCGAAATGCGCGGCTCGGGGCCGTGGAGCTCGGCGCGGTGGCGCTGGCCCACTGGGCCGACGAACGCGAGCGCGAGGCGCGCGGCTTTCACGAAAGTGAGCGCAAAAATCCTGGCTTTCTCCTCCGGTTGAAACAGCTCGGACCATGGGCGGCCGAGGTATTCGGGTGACCCGACCTTGGGATTTCGAGTATCGAGCGCTGGGCCGATACGGCGATCCCGCTCCCGGGAACCACTTCGTCGTTGCCACTCGCGACTCGACCGATCCGGAAGTGCTCGCTCGGGCTCTTCGCCGGGTCGACCCAGGTGTCCGCTTGGAGTCGGTCTTGGTGCGCGCGCCACTGTTTTGGTATCGCGTCCAAACGGAGTCGCTGCGCGTTGCACCCGATCTCGGCGATGCGCTGGGCGCCGCGGGCTGCCACGTGCGCTATGTGACGAGCACCGAGCAAGGGAGCATGAGCCTCGGGGCACGACTCGACGTCTCCCTCGCCCCCGTCGCGACTCCTCGCGACTGGCACGTACGCGAGCCGAGTGCCGTCCATGACGTTCCGGGAAGCGATCGATGGTTCCTCGACGAGCACGGAGGCGTCGGCGCCAAGCGCGCGGTCTGCGGCACGGGAGCAGGCACCCGGTTGGCCGTGATCGACGACGTTGCCGGAGACGTGGACGCGCTCGAGCTCGACGCCGAGGTGTGCATCGGTCAGGCCTCGGCGCCGAAGGGTTCGTCACACGGAGCGATGATGGTCGCGTGGTCGGTCGGAACCCGCGGTCGCCCGAGCGACGACGTCGCGCCGTTTCGCGGCGTGGCTCCCGACGCGTCGCCGCGCCTCTACCTCATTCCGAAGCCCGCGGGCGACGTGCTCTCGCTGCCCCTCGCGATCGTTCGGGCCGTCGATGACGGAGCCGACGTCGTCGTGTGTGCGACGTACGTCGAAACCACGACGAGCCCCCTCCTCGACGACGCCCTCGAGGTCGCCGTTCGCCTCGGGCGCGAAGGACGCGGCGCGCTCGTCGTGTTCCCGACCGGGCGAGAGGTGTCGAGTCCGAACGGCTCCGTGCACGCCAGTCTCACGCTCGAGCTCGGCGATCCGGCGAGCGACCCGCGAGTTCTTTGTGTCGCACCGAGTTCGAGAAACGGAGGCTGGTTTCTGTGGACCGACAAGAACGGGCTGGCGCGTCCATTCGCCAATCGAGGCCCCTCCGTTCGCGTCGCCGCACCCGGAGACGACATGGCGTACCCGTTCGCCAAGCGGCCGCGGCTTGGTCACGCCGAGTCGAGCGGCGCCTCGGCGATCGCCGCAGGTGTCGCGCTGCTGGTACTGGCGACGAACCCGGACCTGCGAGTCGACGACCTCGTGAGTGTGCTGACCCGGTCGGCGCGGCGTCCCGAACCGGAAGTGAGCGACGCACCGTTCGCGGACGTTGCAGACGTGCTTCCGCTAGCCGGCGACGCCGACGGGCACGACGCCAAGTGCGGCTATGGCCGCGTGTCGGCGCTCGCGGCGTGTCTTTCGGTCGCCGATCCCGTCGCGAGTACGCTCGCGAGTCTCGGAGAGGAGCTCGCCGCCGAGCGGTATCTCGAGTTGCGTGCAGAGCCGGGCCCGGTTCGTTCGGCCTATTCCCCGACGTGGGCGCGCTGGGCAGCGCGCGCGCTTCGTCGTGACGAACTGGCGGCACAAGCGGCTGCCACGCTGGCTCGGCATCTACGTCTCATCGCCGGAAGCGAAGGGCGCCTACGAGCGCACGCTTCCGGCGCCATGATCCGGGCACTCGTGTTCGTGCTCGACCGCCTCGCCGATGCGGGTCCGCCCCCCGCGGTGCGCGACGAGCTCGAGGCGCTTCGGCGACGATGTCTCGACACCGGCAGCGGACTCGATCAAAGAACGAATCTCGAAAATGCCTGGTTTCAAACTGCGTCGGAGGTTTGGGGCTCGCACACGCCCGCACACGAGCACACCGAGACGAGGGAGCGACGCGGGTCCTCCGTTGGCGGACTCGACCATTCCGCGTAATCTCCGACAGGTCAGCCCGGACATGCCAAGAAGGACATGTCCCAGAGGTAGCGTTCGATGATTGCCCAGTCCGTGAGGCGCTGGCCGCTCTACGCAGTCTCGGCCGTCTGCGTGACGCTCGCGCTGTTCGCGCTCAAGAACGCCGTGAGCTGGTACGGCAATCCGACGGCGGGACTCTTCGTCGATCCCGGCGGAGTGGTTTCGGACATCGCGTTTCCCGGATGGGAAGCTCGCCGAAAAGGACTGGCGTTCCCGGACCTCGTTCTCTCGGTCGACGACAAGCCCCTGGGAACCGGCGGGGAAACGTCGCCGGGCCACGTTTGGGACACCGAGATCGAGCGCGCGTGGAACGACGGTCAGCGCCAGGTAAAGGTCGTCGTCCAAACGCGGCGCGGATTCCAATCGTCGATGCTTCGTCTCCAGCCGCTCGAGCCAGCGGCGTGGTGGATCTACGCCGGCTCGTTCCTCTTCGCCGCCGCGCTCTACGCCGTCGCCGGGCTCGTAGCGCTCTCGGCTCGGCCTGGCAACGCACTGGCTCGAACGTTCGCCCAAGCGAGCCTGTCCGTCGCGGGGTTCGTGGGGCTGATGTTCGACTTTCACACGACGCGCGAGTTTTCCTGGTTGTTCTTCGCTGCGTTCGCGATGGTGCCCCCGAGCTGGGTCATGCTCGCGCTCCGTCTGCCGGACGACGTCGCGCTCCTCCGTAGGTTTCCATGGATCGAATCCGTCGCGGTCGGCGTCGGCATTTCGATTGCGACCGTGTTTCTGTTCCTGACGGCTACGGGTCACCGCACGGTCGACCTTCAGGCGCTCTGGACTCCAGCCCTCGGAATCTCCCTTCTTTTTTTCGGAGCCACGTTCACCGTACGATTCTTGCGCGCTCGCGGTGTCCGTCGCGCTCGGCTCCGCGCGCTCTTGGTTTCCGTCGCGCCGCCTCACGTCGGAATCGGCGCCTTTTTCTTCATCCATGGATTACATGCGGCGACCGCGGAGGCGCTGTCGTTCGTCACGCTTTCCCTTTTTCCCATCGCCACCGGATACGCGTTCATCCGATACGATCTCTGGGGTAGCCGTGCTCTGCTCTCTCGTATCTTGACGCGCCTGGCAGTGGGATCGACCGTCTGCGCGATCGCGATCGCGATCGGAACGGCGCTCGCCGCGAGCCTGGGCGCACCCTTCGGGCAAGCGTTCATCGCCGCGAGCGTCAGCGGGGTGATCGCGTCGGTGCTCGTCTTGGCGGCGCTTCGCTTCGTCGACCAGCGCGTGTTCGCGGCGCGAACGAAGTACAAGCCGACCGTCGAACAGCTCAGCGAGGACCTCATCGTGATCACCTCTCCCGAAGAGGTGGCGCGCTCGGTGGAGCGAACGATCCGTCGCTGGCTGCGGTGCGAAAGCGTCGAGCTTTCCGTCGAGCCGAAGGCGCGCCGAGACGATTCGGAGAGCGGGCTCATCGACGTCGGGGCTCTCAACGATTTACAACTGCATGCGGGGGCCGAACGTCTGGCGCTTCCCGTCGAGTTCGGTGGCGTGCGACTCGGTAGCCTGAGAGTCGGCCAGAAGGCGGGCGCCGCTCTGTTCACGAGCGATGACCTGGATCTGCTCCGTACCATCGCCAATCAAGGGGCCTTGGCGCTCGCGCACGCGTTCGCTTACCAGGAGCTCGAGGCCAGACGCCGCGAGCAGGCGGCCGCATGGCGCGGAGAAAGGGCGGCCTTGGTCGAGACGGTCGCGGCCGAAATCGCGCACGAAATCCGCTACCCGATCAATTTCTTTCGCAGCGTATTCGACAACACGAAACGTGGAGCACCGCTCGACGCAGACGACCTCGAGATCGGCGCCGAAGAGGTCGGTCGTCTCGAGCGGTTGGTCTCCGGGCTCAAGCGAATGGCGAGTCATCGCATCGAGCGGAAGAGCCTGTCGGTGTCGCTCCTTTGCGACAGAGTGGAAACACTGCTCCGCGATGCTCTCGGTGAGCGCCGCATCGTTCGCGCCATTCCTGCGGCCGCCGAGATTCGGTGCGACATCGATCAGGCGACGCAGATCCTCGTGAACCTCGTCTCCAACGCCTTGCAAGCCGCGGGAACCGAGGGAACCGTGGGTGTCACATGGTCGGACAAGGTAGGCTATTCGGAGCTTGCCGTATGGGACGACGGTCCTGGCTTCGAGGGCGACGCGACAAAGCTGTTCGCGCCGTGGTACACGACCAAAGCGAAAGGGACCGGCCTCGGTCTCGCCATCACTCACCGGCTCGTGCGCGCTCATGGTTGGAACGTCTCCGCCACGCGCGACGACGACCGCACGACATTCACCATCCGGATCCGTCCGGAAGACGTCGTCGCACACCGCCGATCGGCGGAGGTCGCGTAGACATGAAGATCCTGATCATCGACGACCAGAAGAGCGCGCGGCGGGTTCTCCGCCAGTTGCTCGCCGCCCTGAGCTACGCCGAAATTTCCGAAGCCGATTCGCTCACCTCGGCCAAAGCGGCCGTCGAATCCACCGCACCCGACATGATGCTGGTGGACGTGCGGCTGTCCGAATCGATGAACGATCGAGGCGGACTCGATCTCCTTTCGTGGATGCGTTCGACGGGCCGAACCACTCCGGCGGTCATGGTGACGAGCTCGACGGAGATCGCCGAGATTCGCGAGGCCATGCGCCGTGGCGCCCAGGACTACGTATTCAAGGACGAGCTCAGCGCCGAAATGCTCCTTCCCATCGTCGAAGGGATCCACGAGCGCCTGGATCTCAAGGGGGAGGTTCTCCGGCTCCGGCAGCGCATCGATCGGACGTGGGGCACGGCGGCCCTCGTGGGCTCGTCGCCGGCGATGGCCCGCGTGCGCCGCCTCATCGAGCGCGTCGCCGACGCCGATGCGCCCGTCCTGATTCGCGGCGAAACGGGAACGGGCAAGGAGCTCGTGGCTCGCGCCCTCCATCAGTTGAGCGCACGCCATGAGCACCCGTTCCTGGCCGTGAATTGCTCGGCGCTTCCCGGCACGCTCATCGAGTCGCTGATTTTCGGCCACGAGCGCGGCGCGTTCACCGGCGCCGAGCGGCGCGTCCGCGGACATCTCGAGCTCGCCGGCCAGGGCACGCTCCTCCTCGACGAGATCGCCGAAATGCCGACGGAGCTCCAGGCGAAGCTCCTCCGCGTGCTCGAAGATCGGAAATTTCGTCCCCTGGGCTCGGAGACGGAGCTTCCGCTCAAGGCCCGCGTCCTCGCCGCGACGCACATCCCCCTGGAAGAGCGGATCCACGACGGCGGTTTCCGCGAAGATCTATTTTTCCGGCTCAACGTCGTCTCGATCGAGATGCCGCCGCTCGCCGAGCGTCGCGAAGACATCGCGGAGCTCCTGCAAGCATTTCTCGCCGACGTCCCGCGTGAGCTCAGCCTGACCGATCGCGCCGTCACCTGGCTCACGCAACGCCAATGGCCGGGCAACGTGCGCGAGCTCCGAAACGCGGTGGAGCGTCTCGCGCTGCTCTCCGAGGTCGATCGCATCGACGCGCCCGTCCTCGACGAGCTCGTCGGCGCGCACGCACTCGGCACGTCGGCGCGCGAGGTGGATACGCTCGCGAAGTCGATTCTCGCGCTACCGGTGCGGCTCGGCTCGAAGCTCGACGTCATCGAGCGCGCCGTGTTGCACCACGCCATCGAGACGTGCGGGGGCAACAAGAGCGCCGCGGCTCGCCTCATCGGCGTGGACCGCAAAGCCCTCGAGCGAAAATGGGACCGCCTGGGCGATCACCCCGACGTCGAGCTCCCACCCGAATCTCGCGAGCCCGCGAGCCGCTGACTCCGTCGACGTCGCGTTGCGTAGCGAAGCCGCAGCGCGACGGCCAGTGCGGCGAGCGCGCCGAAACGGGACAGCGGCGTGGAGCGCTCGGGCACCGTGCGACATCCACATCCCGACGACGAGGACGGCGACGACAGCTTGGGGACGGCTCCTGCGTCCGCGTTGGCGCTCGAGGAGCCACCCGTACCTGAAACGCCGCCCGTCGAAGCCGCGACTCCACCCGTGCCTCCGCTCGCCTCGCCGCCGTCGAGTTCCGAGCCCACGGAAGCATCGTGCTTCGACGCTCCGTCGCTTCCGGCGTCCTTGCTCGACGCGCCGGCGTCGGCCATCGCGGGCGGCGGCGCCTTCGGGAACGTCAAGTAGACGGGGCCGTTCGCTTCGTTCAACGCGACGGTCGCGCCCGGCGCGACGGGTTGTCCGAGGACGTCGATGCCCCCGACGCTCGCGGGAAGCGTGACCGTCGTCTTTGCGTTCGGAGCGTCCGTCCAGAGCGCGACCACCGTGTCCTTCGCGCCGTCGAGCCGCATCGCGTGGACGCTGCTCGGCTCGGTCGCGAGAAATCCGATGAAGGAGCGATTCTTCGCGAGGGTCGTCAACGTCCGCACCGCGACGATCGCCGGCTTGTCGGAGTAGTCGTTCCCGACGAGGCCGAAGTTGTCCTCGGCATTCGTACCGTCGGTGCCGTCGTCGCGAAGGTCGTAGTAGACGGCGATCGGAAAACCGAGGCTCCACGCCGTCAGGAGTTCGCGCGTCGCGCGCACCGCTTGCGTCTTTTGCGTCGTCGGGTCGTGTCCATCGCCGTACCACGTCGAGCTGTAGCCCCACTCGGTGTCCCACACCGGCAAGCTCGCGTGGAGACCGTCTGCGATCAGGGCCTTCATCGTCACGAGATCCGCGCCCGCGCTCTCGGGGCCGGTCTGGCGATACGGATGCACGCCGATCGCATCGGCGCCGTCGCCGCCGCCCGCCGCCAAGGTGTCGTGCAAGAACGTCAGATCGAATCCGGAGATCCCGGCGGTGCTCACGCGCGCGTTCTGATCGCCTGCGTGTACGGCGGCGATTGCGGCCTTGCAGAGCTCGGCGTATTGCGTCGCGCTCGGCGTCGGTGGCCAGAACCCCGCGAGATTGGGCTCGTTCCAGATCTCGAACGTGACGCCCTTGCCGGCGAAGTGAGCCGCCGCCGCCTTCGCGAGCGCGGCGAACGCCGGTACGGTCGTCGTCGAAAAGTCGGCCGAGTCCGCTCCGGGGTAAATCGAGTTGAAGTAGTCGAGGATGAGGTGCAGGTACATCGACCGCGACGCGAGCGACGTGACCAGACCGTCCAGCGCCGAAAAGTCGTAAGTGCCCTTCGTTTTTTCGACGCCGCTCCACCCGAGATCCATGCGCGCCTTGGAAAAGCCCGCCGCTGCGGCGATGTCGAGCCCACGGTCGTCTTTGGTGAAGTGGATGTTCACGGCGAGGCGCCGCCCGAGGTCGGACGCGCCGGACGGTGCGAGAACGACCGGCGTGTCGACCGCGCCGAGCGACGACTCGAGCGGATCGATCGCCGTCACATCGTCGAACGCGAGCGTGCCGGTGAGATAGTACGTCGGGTCCGACGCGAGGATCGAGACGGCCTTGATGGGCTGATGCACGACGCCGTCGTTGTCGCCGCCGTAGTGGCTCGAGGGCGCATCGAGCTCGATCACTTCTCGATACCAATCCGTCGCGACGGACGCTTCGAGGGGGCGGCTTCCGTCGTATTGCAACGTCTGCCCGGAGCTGTCCTGCACGCGCAACGTCGCATTGATCCCGGGCGCGGCCCTCACCCAGAACGCGATCGCGTCGGCCTGGATGGCGGTCGCGAGCGTCAAGGTCGCGCCGACGTAGTGTCCGCCGCCGGTCAGGTCGTAAGTCAGCACCGCACCGTTTCCGGCGTGCCCGGCGCCTTTGGCGAGCGAGCCCGTCGCGCCCGGAAATTCAGGCCCGTTCGAGAACACCCAGGGAGCGGGCGCTTGAGCCGATTCGAAATCGTCGAGGACGGTCTCGGTTGCCTTTGCCACCGTCGTCACCGTGACGGCACCGACGGCGAGTGCACCCCAGATCAGCCGACCTCGACGCCTACTCCTGGTCACTGCCTAGATTTCCTAACAGGCTTCGGCAAGTTGCGGAAGCCGCGGGCGGAGCGACCCGGGGGTCTCTCAGTGGAGACGCGTCGCCCAGCGGAGCGCGTCTTCGAGGCGATCGTTGCCCCAGAACAACTCGCCGCGCGCAATGAAGCTCGGAGCGCCGAAGATGCCGAGATTCACGGCGTCGTTCGTGCGGCCGCGGAGTCGCTCTTTGGTGGCCGACGTGCCAGCCAAGTCGAGGACGGCTTCGCTGTCGGCGCCGAGGCCGTTCAATATTTCGCCGATGACGGCGGGATCGGAAATGTCACGATCGTTCACGAAGTTCGCCTCGTAGACCGCAAGGACGAACGCGTCCGACCACGACTCTCGTTCGCAAACGAGCGCGACGCGCGCCGCGAGCAAGCTATTTCGCGGAAATACGGTGGGTCGTCTGAACGACAGGCCAGCCGCTTGTGTCACGCGCTCCATGTCGCGCCACATGTAACGGCCCTTCGCCTCGTAGATGTTGAACGGGGACGTGTCCCACCCCTGCGCTCCGAAAATGGGGCCCAAAATGAACGGTTTGTATTCGAGGGCGACGCCGGCGGCGGTCGCAAGAGCGTCGATACGCATCGCCGACAAGAACGAATAAGTGCTCGCGAAGTCGAACCAAAACTCCAAGGACGGTGTCATGGTTCGATCAGCTTAGTGGCAAACCTCACGCGGGCCTTGGCGAAAAGGCCCTCTCGTTGGCGTGATGCGTCACCCCTGCTAAGGGCCGAGCTCCCTCATCTCGATGCCCGATTGTGACTGTCGAAACGTAGCGCTAGATGACGACTCCCTCATCTAGTCGGGCCGCGAGTCAGCCCACAACCCGGAAGGCCGCATGAAACCCGCCACTCCCACCGTCGAAGAGATGAATACGCGGCGCTCGCAGATGTTTCCGACGCTCACCGACGCGCAGGTGGCTCGAATCGCGCCGTTCGGTAAAGAGGTGAGCTTCGACCCGGGGCACATCCTCTATGAGGAGGGCGACTACAACGTCCCGTTTTACGTCGTCCTCGAGGGGAGCATCGAGGTCGTCCACCTGAGGAGCGGCGTCGAAGAGCCCGTCGCGATCGAGCAGGTGCACGAGTTCACCGGCGAGGCCGACGTCCTGTCCGATCGGCGCGCGCTCGTCCGCGGCAAGATCACCGAACCGACGCGCCTGCTGCGGGTCGAGCGCTCACGGCTTCGCCACCTGGTTCAAACCGACCAGGAGCTGAGCGAAGTCCTGATGCGCGCCTTCATCTTGCGCCGCATGGGGCTGCTCGCGGGGCAGCAGGGCGACGTCATCATCATCGGGTCGCGCCATTCCGCGGACACCCTCCGCTTGGAAGAGTTCCTCACGCGCAATGGCCATCCGCATAGCTACGTCGACGTGGACGTCGACAAGGACGTGCAGTCACTCCTCGACGGTTTTCACGTCGGCATCGACGACGTCCCGGTGCTCGTCTGCCGCGGCGAGCGCGTCCTGAAGAACCCGACCAACGCCGCGGTCGCCGAGTGCCTCGGGTTCAACACCGCGATCGACATCGGTATCGTCCGCGACGTCGTCGTGATCGGCGCGGGCCCCGCCGGTCTCGCGGCCGCGGTGTACGCGGCGTCGGAGGGCCTCGACGTCCTCGTCCTCGAATCCGAAGCACCGGGCGGCCAGGCCGGCTCGAGCTCGAAAATCGAAAACTATCTCGGCTTCCCGACGGGCATCAGCGGCCAAGCCCTGGCGATGCGCGCCCTCACGCAAGCCGAAAAATTCGGCGCGCGGATCGCCATCACCAAATCCGCGACGCGCCTCGAATGCGACACGGTGCCGTATCGCATCGGCTTCGACGGCGACGACGCGGTGTGGACGCGCTCCGTCGTCATCGCGTCCGGCGCGCAGTACCGGAAGCTCGGCGTGCCCGATCTCGCGCGCTTCGAAGGCGTCGGCGTGTACTACGGCGCGACCTTCGTCGAAGCACAGCGCTGCGAAAGCGAAGACGTCATCGTCGTCGGAGGCGGCAACTCGGCGGGGCAGGCGGCGATGTATCTCTCGCGCTCGTCGAGCCGCGTCCACATCATGGTGCGCGGCGAGGGCTTGTCCGCGAGCATGTCGCGGTATCTCATTCGCCGGATCGAAGAGACGCCGAACATCACGCTGCACGTGCGCACGCGCGTCGTCGGCCTCGCCGGCGGCGACCACCTCGAGGAGGTCACCTGGGTCGACGACGCGACCGGCGAACACCAGACCGCGCCGATCCGCCACGTGTTCACGATGGCCGGCGCCAAGCCCAACACCGAGTGGCTCGGTGGGTGCTTGCAACTCGACGACAAAGGCTTCGTGCTCACCGGCGGCGATCTGCCGAAAAATCTCGTCTTCGACACCAAATCGCGCCCGCCGTACGCCTTCGAGACCAGCCTTCCCCGCGTCTTCGCCGTCGGTGACGTCCGGTCCGGCAGCATCAAACGCGTCGCGGCCGGCGTCGGCGAAGGCTCCGCGTGCATCCAGATCGTGCACAAGGTGCTCGCGGAGTAGAGCTGCGCGGGGGAGAGCGAGAGCTAGAGCGAGAGGGGCAAGGGAAAAGGGGCGAAGGGAAAAAGGGCGAGGGGAAAAAGGGCGAGGGGAAAAAGGGGGTTGCCTCGCGGTATCGGCGCGTGCACCAGTGCTGATCGGCGCTTCGCTACGCGGGGGGCTTGAGGGGGCGCAAAAAAGGCGTGGGGTCGGGCTAAGGCTAAGGGGGGAGCGGGGAGCGGGCAGCGCGCTCAGCCGCCGCCGGGACTTTTGAGCGTACCCGCGTGCTCGGCCGGTTCCAGGCCGGGGCCGCCGGCTCGCCGGCGGGGCTCGCTCGCTTTGCTCGCGAGCAGCCTGGAGCCGGCCTGCGCGCGCGGGTGGGGACGCGTCGTCCCCGATCGGGACAGCAAACCCATGGAGGTTCCGAATGACGCTCAAGATCTATCCCGTCGTGCTCGAGTTGGTTCGAAGGCTGGCGCCGCTGTTGCCCGCGCTGCAGAGGCGTTCTTCGGCGCTTGCAGATCAAATGGAGCGCGCGCTCATCTCGGTGCCGCTCAACGTCGCCGAAGGCGCGTACTCGCGCGGGAAGAATCGCCAAGCGCGGTATCAATCGGCGCTCGCTTCCGCACGCGAGGTGCTCGCCTGCTGGGAAACCGCGCAGGCATTCGGCTGGGTCGGGCCAATCGAGCCCGAAATCGCCGCGTTGTTTCAGCACGTCATCGGGACGTCGGTTCGCCTCGCGCTCCGCTGAAACGACTCACCGCGTGGCGAGGGTCCACGCGGTAGATCTCGTCGGGGGAGAGCGAGAGCTAGAGCGTAGAGCGCGAGGGAAAAAAAGCGGGGGGCTCGCCGTAGATCCAGCTCGGGGAGCATCACCGACGGCGCAGATCCGCGAGCACTTCCGAGGCCGGCCGGCCACGGCCCTGCAGGACGGATCGCCAGGCCTTTGCGATGGCCGAATCGCGCTCAGCAACCTCCTCAGAAGTCAGATCATCGCCTTCATCGTCGGCGACAAGGTCGAGCACCGTTCCCTCCGGCAAGGACGTGGGCTCATCCAAAACGAGACGACCCTTGCTAACTCGAGCCCGGATAGACATGCCGGCAACTTAGCACGCCGCGTCTCCGAGCCAAGCTCGCTTCTAGCTCGAGAGTGACGAGCGACCGGTTGCGGCATGGCGCGGAAGAGGAGCTCGGCGCCGCCTGCAGGAGAGGATCGCTCGGCGGACGCTATCCGCTGTCCGCGCTGCGGTTGATCGGCAGAGATTCGGGCCAGAAGGCGATCATGAACCCGTCATCGATGTTGGACGAATCCTCGCCGCTCAAGATGCCACTGACGTCGGGAAGCAGCACCGTGTGCAGAACCAACGTCAGGTTCGGGATCCTCCTCTGTAACAGCATCAGATCGCAGGAGCCCCGGTGTTCGGCGACCGGAGACGTACCGTCGAAGGAGCCGCTGTTTGCAGTCGCGCTTCCTTGAAGCGTTCCACTGAATTCGTCGAGAAAAGCACCGTCGGTTGTGACGAAGTGAAGAGTCGCGTCGAACTCGAGGAATGGCCCGCACGAGTCGGCGTTTGCCGCATCCACAGGCAACTGATTGACCAGCCTCGCCGAAGTTGCATCGGAAACAGCCTCCACGGTGAGCACCGTCGCCACTTCCGAAGACCTCTCGCCACTCGAGTCCAAGGTGGACCAGACGAGGTTGGCGGATCGTTCGCCTCCAAGCGCCTTGGCTAGCTCGTTCGCGGTTCCGGCCGGCGTCTGCGCATCCGGAGCAACCGGCATCGCGGACCGACGTGCGCATGGGGGTGGGTCGTCCACATGCGTTTCCGTTCCGTGGGACGCGGAATTCGTACTTGTCGTGCACGCTGGCGCGAGCGCCGAAAGCGCGACCAGAATTCGAATCCGCATCGTCGACCCCGCCCGTGGTTTTCGCGCTTCGAGCCCCGCTCGCGATAGTGATAAATTCGTCACCACCCAGTGGTGCGGAATATCGCCTTCCCGCGGACGAGACGCGGTCTCCCCCGCGACCGCTGCGGGCGCCGGGGGGAGACCGACGCGCGGCCTGGCGCGCGGCGAGTGGGGGCAACTCATGACGCGCGCGTTGCGAATGACGACGCTGTAGTGCGGTGTGCGCGTGCGACGCGTTGTCGCGGGATCCGCTCGTGACGCTGGAATCTGGCTGCTCCGCTGCGCGTCAGAATGGCCGCTCGCGTTCGCGACGCTTGTCGGCGCGTGTTAGATTTTTCACTCCGAATGAAGGCTTCACCGATCCAAGTCCGGCGCATGAGCTTCGACGTCGAGAGCGGCGCCGGCGGGCTCTGGAATCCGAAGCGACCGGAGTTGAGCCACACGCTGAACGCCTTTCAGCTCGCGTTGCCGTACCTCGAGCCTTACTTCATCGACGCGATCCGACAGGGCGTCGAGCGAATCACCGACGAGACGACGAAGGCGGACGCGCTCGCGTTTTGTGCGCAAGAGGCGAATCATTCGCGCGCGCACAAGCGCTATTGCCGGTTCCTGCAGCAGCGATATCCGCGGCTTGCGGAATTCGAATACGCGATTCAGCAATCGCTCGTGAAGAGCCGACGGGACGACTCACTCGAGTGGCGGCTCGCGTATACGGCCGGCTACGAGGCGATCACGGCGCAGCTGTCGCGCTGGATGCTTCGTTGCTCCGAGAAGTGGTTCGACGGCGCGGACGAGCACTTTGCCGCGATGATGATGTGGCATGCCGCCGAGGAGATCGAGCACCGGCACGTGGCGTGGGACGTGTTCCGGGCCGTCACCCAGGACTACGGACTGCGAGCGAAGGGGTTGTTCGGCGCGCTCAAAAAGACGTACGCGGACATGGCGCCGGTCGTCTCGTACATGCTCGAGGTGGACGGTTACGCGGGTCGGCTCGACTCGCGCGCGCGCCGTCTCATGGTCCGGCTCGACTGCGTCGTGGAGCTCGGGCCGGTGATGTTTCACTACCTCGCGCCCGGTTATCATCCGTCGAAAGAGGCCGAGCCCCCTGAGTTCGCCGCGTGGCTCGGTCGCCAGGCAGGCGTGGCGAACGGACCTTCCGCGGGCGAGTCCGCGGAACGATGACTCGATGGTCGGCGCGTGATCCCAGGGCACCGGATCACGACCTCGCCTCGGAGGTCCGCGTCAAGGATGCGCCGGCCGCGCTCATCGCGAATCGCTACCGGGTGAAGGCCGCGCTCGGCAAGGGCGGCATGGCGTCCGTCTGGCGCGTCGACGACGAGGTCGCCGGAAAAGCGCTCGCCCTGAAGCGGCTGTCCAAAGCGGCCGACTTACGCCACGTCGCGTTGTTCGAGCGCGAGTATCACACGCTCGCGAGCCTCCGCCATCCGTGCATCGTCGAGGCGTACGACTACTCCTCGGACGCGAACGGCCCGTTTTACACGATGGAGCTCCTCGACGGGAGCGACGTGTCGAAGCGTTCGCCGATGCCGTGGAAGGACGTGTGCCGGATCTTGCGCGACCTCGCGTCCGCACTCGCGCTGCTTCACGCGCGCCGGTTGATCCATCGCGACTTGAGCGCGCGCAACATCTGGGTGACGCCGGACGGACGCGTGAAGCTCATCGACTTCGGCACGATGGCCGCGTTCGGGAAGGCCGTGGACGTTGCCGGCACGCCGCCGTTCATCGCGCCCGAATCCCTGCGCGGCAGAGAGCTCGATCAGCGCACCGACCTGTACTCGCTCGGGGCGCTCGCTTACTTTTTGCTCACGGGACGTCACGCGTTTCCGGCGCGCACCTTGGCAGAGCTCGAGGCGCTCCAGAACGAACGACCGCGGCCCGTCTCGAAGCGGGTCGCCGAGCTCGAACGGACGGATTTGCCCGAGGTTCCGGAGGCGCTCGAGGCACTCGTCGATCGCCTGTTGAGCCGCGATCCGCTCGGCCGTCCGACGACGGCCGCCGACGTGATCGATCAGCTGAGCCTCATCGCGGCGCTGCCTCCGGGCGAGCAGGGCGGCGTCATCGAGAGCTATTTGGGCAGCCCGGGGTTTGCCGGGCGCGATCGCGAGCGACGAATTCTCCGCGAAGCGTTCGCGCGCGCCGAGTCGGGTGCTCCGGCAAACGTCGTGGTCGAATCTGCGCCGGGCCTCGGCCGCAGCCGTCTCCTCGCGGAGTTCGCGCTCGAGGCTCGCCTCGCCGGGGCAGTGGTGCTCGAAGCCCAACCGCACGCCGACTGCGCCACCCACGAAGTCGCGCAGGAATACGCCTTTCGGTTGCTCGACGCGCTGCCGGGCGCGGCGCGAGCCGCGGCGGCACCCTACGCCAACGTGCTCGGGCACGTCTCGCCGATGCTCCGTCATCGACTCGGACTCCGCACCGCCGAGCTCGCGCCGATGCCGCAAGCCCACGGCGAGGCGCGCATGCGAGTGCAGGTCGCGCTCCGCGATTGGTTTCTGGCCGTCGCGCGCGATCACCTCGTCGTGATCGTCGCCGACGACCTCGAGCGCTTCGACGACGGTTCGGCGGCCTGGCTCGCCGCTCTGAGCCGCGAACCGGGCGCGCACCGGCTTCAGGTCGTCGCGGCGCTCCGCAACGACCGGGCTCCTTTCGGCATCGCCGTCCAAGGCTTCCGCCAGAACGCGACGCGGCTCGAGCTCGGTCCGCTCTCGCTCGCGGAAACGTCCGAGCTCCTTCGCTCGGTATTCGGTGACGTGCAGCACCTCGCGCGCTTCGTCGATCTGCTTCATCAGCGCGCCGAGGGGAATCCGGCGCACACGATGGACCTCGCCGAACACCTGAGCCGCGAGCGCGTCGTCGTCTTCACGGAAGGCGCCTGGGTGCTCCCGCAGACCATCGACGCCGGCGATCTTCCCGCGAACCGAGTCGACGCCGAAGCGGCCCGTCTTGGCCGGCTGCTTCCCCACGCGCGTGCACTCGGTCAGACGCTCAGCGTCCGCGAAGGGCCGATCCCGCTCGACATGTGCGCGATGCTGGCCGAACTCGATCGACGACTTCTCTTCGACGGCCTGGAGTCGCTCGTGAGAGAAGGAGTGCTCACGGACTCGCCCGACGGCTACCGCTTCACGCGCGAGTCGCTGCGCACCGCGCTCCACGCCGAGCTCGACGAGACGCGGCTCAGGCGGGCCCATCGGACGCTCGGCGAATGGTTGCTCGCTTCCCCCGCGCTCTCGGAGCTCGACCGGCTCAAGGCGGGCGTGCACTTATTGCGCGGCGGCGACGACGAGCGCGGGAGCCGCACCGTGGCCGCGGCCGGCAAGCACTATGGGCTCGTCGAGCTCGCGGATCTCGGCCCAGCGGTCCCGGCGCTGGAGGTCGCGCTCGAGCACTTTCGAGCGCGAGGTCGCACGCCGCACGAGCTCGTCGCGCTCCTCGCGCCGCTCGCGCTCGCCGGCTACTACGCCGATCGGAGACTCGCGACGCGCTACGGCGAAGAGGCCGTCTCGACGCTGGAGACCGTCGTCGGGTTGAAGCGAGCCCGGCGTCTTCGTCCGTTCCTGGGACGGAAGTTGAGCTTGCTCGCCGCCCTGGCGACGGCGGCGCTCTCGTTCGCGTGGCGGTCGCGGAATCCCCGCGTGCCGACCTTCCGCGAAGCGATGTTGCTCCTCTTCAATTGCGTCGCGGCGCTCACCGGCGTTTGCACGATCTGCATCGACCCCTGGGGGGGGCGAAAGTACGCGAAGGTGCTCGAGCCCATGACGGCGCTCGGCCCGGACCACGTCGCGACCTTCATGCACCGGTTCTGCTTGAACCTCGTCGATACCTTGAGCGATCGGGTGGGACAGGCCGCCGCTCAATGGACCGAGATGATCGAGCGGCTCGATCGCCCGAACGCCGTGCGCGATCTGCCGGAAAACGTGCACGCGCTCTACCTCGCCGGCGCCCTCTACGCCCGCGGCGTGGCGGAGTGCTGGCGCGACGATTCGAGGGCCCTCGAATACGCCGAGCGCCTCGAGAAGCTCGAGCTCAAGTTGTACGACATGAGCGCCGATCAGGTGCGCATGATGTATCACGCGAATCGCGGCAACGTCGTCGAGTTCGACCGGTATCGCGAGCGCGTGGAAGTGCACGCCATTCAGCGCGGCACGGCGTGGCAGGTCGAGACCTGGACGTTCAGCGGGCTCGTCACCGTGTACGCGAGGACCCGCGACGCGTCGCGATTGAAGGATTGCGTGGAGCAGCTCAAGCGACTCAGCGCGGAGATGCCGTCGCTCCGGTTCGCCTCTCAGCGCGCGCTCGCCGCGTACCTGGTCGTCCGAGGCACGCCCAGCGAAGCCCTCGACATCGTCGGCAAGGGCGAAGAGCCGTTCGAGCTCGTCGGGTGGACGCGCGGTCAAGGGGTGCTCGCGAGCGCGTACAACGCACTCGGCAACCCCGAGCGCGCGAAAGAAATCTGTGATCGAGCGCTCCGCGATCTACGCCCGGAAGACCTCGAATTTTGCGCGCTCAACCTCGGGATCCGGATCGAGCTGTTTCGCGCCGTCGCCGGGCTCGGCGACGTGACCGCCGCGGAAGCGGGCCTTCACGCCCTCCTCACGACGTACGAACCCGCGGGAAATCTGCTGACGATGGGCGCGCTGCACGAAGCGCTCGCCGAGATCGCGGCGCTGCGCGGGGACGTCGATGCCGTCGCCGCGCACGTGGCGGAGGTCGAGCGCTGGTTTCGTCAATCGCGCGATCCGGCGCTCGTCGCGCGGTGCGAGCGGCTCGCGCGCCTCTCTTCGACGTCGAAGCAGAAGAATGACGACCGCGCCCCGTCGAGCTCGCGCCCGCCGCGACTCATGACCATCGTGCATCGGCTCCGCCACGGCGGCGACCACACGCCGTCCGGGAGCGCCGAATGGGCGCTGAAGCAGCTCTCGGAATTGACCGCGACGCGCGAAGGGTATCTGTTCGTCGCCCGCGACGGCGAGTTTCGCTGCATGGCGCGGATCGGCGGGGTCGATCACGAACCCCAGGTCGCGCGATGGGTCGGAGAACGCGTCGCCGCCTTCGAAGGCGAAGCCGACACCGAGACCTGCCTCGCCGACAGCGCCGACGATCGAAGCCGCCTCGAAATCGAGGGGCGCGCGTACCGATTGACCGTCCTGCACGCGCCAGGAGGCGACGACGACGAGATCGTCGGGGCCGTCGTGCTGCCGGACGGCGCGACGATCCCACACCCGGTGCTCGAGGGCGTCGCGGAACGGCTGGCTTCCGTCGTAGAACTCGCGCACGGATGACTCACCACGACGATGGAGCGCTCCGGTGGCAATCGCTGCCCGGCGGCGAGTTTGCTTACTACGAGCTCGGCGCTCCGACCGCTCCGCTGGTCCTATTGCAGCACGGGTTTCCCGACCATCCGAAGACATTTTTCCCCTTCGCCCGCCATCTCGTCGACGCCGGCTACCGCGCGGTCATGCCCTTCTTGCGAGGCTACGCGCCGTCGACGTTGCGCGGCCCTTTCCACCAGAAACGCCTCGGCGAAGATCTCGTCGAGCTCTCCCGCGCGCTCTCGCCCGAACGCGCCGCGGTCCTCGTCGGACACGACTGGGGCGCGACCGCGGCCTACGCCGCCGTCGTGCACGATCCGCGCGCCTTTCGTCGCGCCGTCACCCTCGCCGTTCCCCACGTGGCCGCGTTTCAGAAGAACATGGCCGTCAGCGTTCGCCAGCAGCTACGAAGCGGCTACATGATGTTTTTCGCGCTGCCGTTCTTGCCCGAACGCATCGTGCCGCGAAACGACTTCGCGTTCGTCGACGCCCTCTGGAAACGCTGGTCCCCGGGCTACGTCGCCGCACCCGACTACATGACGGAGCTGAAGTCGTGCCTGCGCGCGAGCATGCCGTCGCCGCTCGGCCACTATCGCGCGCTGCGGTCGTCCCTGGCTCCCCGGAAACCCTCGACATCGAGGCCTCGCCGGCTCATCGACGTTCCGCTCCTTCATCTGCACGGCGCCGACGACGGTTGCATCGCCTTCGAAATGGGCGCCGGCCAAGACGCCTACTTCGCCGCCGAGTTTCACAGCGAAAACCTCCCCGGCCTCGGACACTTTCTGCACCTAGAAGCTCCGGAGCGCGTGGCCCGTCGCGTGCTCGAGTTCATCTAGCTAGGTGGCTTGCCCACCCCCGCCGCGCTCCGCGCGGCGACCCCTCCCCGATCCGTCCTCGCGCGCGCGCCGTAACCCGTCGTCGAACGGACGCCGCGCGCTGCGGGCGGATGGGAGGGGAACGGAGCACGGCGCGCCGAATCGCCGTCAATCTTCGTCGATTGGTCTCCCCCGCGGCCGCGCGCAGGCTTGGCGAGCACGGACGCCGGGGGGAGACCGACGCGCGGCTCGGCGCGCGGCGAGTGGGGGCAGCATCTCGGCGCGCGGGGCGCGGGGCGATCCGTCGATTCCGTGATCGTGGGGGGGTGCGGGCGCTATTAGCCTTCGTGAGCGCGAAAACGCGGGTTCGCATTTCACCGGTCGTCGCGGCGCTCGCGCTCGTGTCGCCGAAAGCGTGGGGCGCGAGTCGCTCGTCGGAAACGGCGCGCACGTCGAAGCCGCGGAACACGCTCGCCGAATACCCGAACGACCCGCACGCCGCGTACGTGAGGAGCGTCGCCGCTGGGCGGTAGGGTCGGGCTGCCCACCCCGCGGTCGCAATCCGAACGCGCCACTCGCGCGCGAAGTGACATGCGAATACGACCGGTGTATTTGTCGCGAGGAGGGGCGGGTCGAACCGTCGTTGGACATGCGCAGTAGCTCCGTGACACGTCGATCCGCCGCCTGGAGCGCCGTCGTAGGACTCGTGCTGTGTCTACTATCCGCACGAACGGCTTGCGCGGACTCTGCGACGATCGTCGATGAGACACTCCAGCGGTTGCCCAAGCCCGAGACTTACCGACTGAAGAACGGCCTGACCGTCTGCATTCAGCCGCTGCCGTCGCAATCCCAAGTCGCCGTCGTGGTCGCGTACCGCATCGGATCCCGGGACGACCCGCCGGGACGGCCAGGCCTCGCGCACCTCGTCGAGCACATGACGTACCGCGGTTCGCGGCATATGGAAGCGTACGATGCGTTCCCGCTTCTCGAATCCGAGGGCGGCATGATTCGCGGGCAAACGATGCCCGACAGGACGGTGTACGCGAGTCTCGTGCCGGCCGCAGCGCTCCCCCGCGCGTTGTGGATCGAAAGTGAGCGGATCGCCTTTACGATGGAGCGCTTCTCCGCGGCTTCGCTCGATGCGGAGCGCCGTCTCATCGAAGGGGAACGGAAGGTCTCGCAGTCCAATCAAAGGGATTTCGATGTCCGAGTGACTCGAGGCCTATTCGGGGAGGGGCACCCCTACTCACCACCGCTCGATATCTCGGCCTACTTGAACGAATTCGGGGTCGATGATGTTCGCGACTTCTATCGGCGCGGCTACCGACCGGAAAATGCCGTGCTCGTCATTGCCGGCGGCGTCGACGTCGGGTTCGCACGAGAGCAAGTGGAGCGCTACTTCGGTAGCGTTCGGAGTTCGGGGTCGGCGCCAGCTCGCAGCGTTCCTGACGTCGCACCCAAGTCTTCCCACGGATTGCGTATCGAGTATGGCGGCGTCGAGGAGATGCTCGGCGCACGCTGGGTGGTCCCGAACCCGTCAACCCGCGAACGGACCGAGCTCAAACTTCTCGCGCTCATGTTGAAGAACAGACTGGACAGGACGGTGGTCGCAGCGAACCGCGCGAGATCGGTCATCGTGGCCAGCGACTCGCTAGCGCCGTGCGAGGTGTTTGCAATCGACGCGAACCTGTCGCTCGACGAGGCAGCGGGGCCCTTCGAACTCGAGCTTGGCCGCCAGCTCGACCTGTTTTGGGGTTCCAACATCGACGCCGAGCTCGATGAAGTGAAAGAACAGGCGGGCCTGGCTGGAGTCCTCATGTTGGAGCAGCCATTGAAGCTCGCCATGGCGAGCGCGGGTGAGCTCGATCTCGTGGGTCGGGCGTTCGACGTTGCGGAGCGCGCTTCCCTGGTGCGGTCCATCTCGTCAGGGGATGTGAAAGCCCTGCGGGCACGGCTCGTACGGCCAATGTACGCCCGGCTTCAACGGAGGTCGCCGAGGGCGGCCCGATGACGAAACGCCCCGCCAAGCCGTCGCGTCGACTGTGGCGCGGCTTCGCCCCGTTGTCGGCCCTGGGATTGTCGGCTCTCTCGTGCGCGAGTCACTCCGTGACAACTCGAGTGTCTGCGCCGGAAGAGCCGTTTCGGAGGACGCCCCCCGCCGTCGAAGAGAGCCCGCTGCTTCCACAGCTCGCCTGTGAAACCGCGACCTTGCCGAACGGGATGACGGTGGCCGTCGTCCATCGCGACGAGCTCCCGGTCGCGTCGTTCGCCTGGGCGAGCCGCGCGGCGCACGACGACGGCACGCCGCCAAACGCGGGACTCGCCCAGCTGACGGCGCGAGCCATCACGGAGGGTGAAATACGAGAGGACGTTCGCGCTCGGCTGAGAGCCAGGGGGCTCATCGTGGGGCCCTCGATCGCGGCCTCCAGCGAGGGGACGAGATTCGAGATCGTCACGCTGTCGCCGGCCTGGAAAGCGGCGCTGTCCGAGCTCGCGGACACGATCCGAAGTCCCCCGCTCGACCCCGACGCGATTGCCGTAGCGCGACGGCGCGTCGCCGCGGCGCGGGATCACGCGGTCACTCTGATCGCGAACGCGATCCGCCAAGCGAGCCTAGACGCGGTTTGGGGAAAGAATCGACCAGCGACGTTGTCGATCTCGGGCAACGGGAACCCCGCCGCCGGATTTTCCGATGACCGAGTACGGCGGTTCCACGAGCTCACCTATAGACCGAAGGACTCCATCCTCGTCGCGGTCGGGCCGTTCGACCTGGCCGAAGTCCTCGCAGCCGTCAGCACGTCGTTCGGTTCGTGGTCGGGGCCGTCCGGCGCGCCGAGTGCCGAGGTACTCGAGACGCCCCCTGCAGAATCTACTGACGTCGCCCATGTCGTCGCGATCAGGACCTGGGGCCCGAGCTACGTTGCGATCGCGTCCGCCTGCACGGGCGTGATGGATGCCGACGATCTCGCGTTCGAGCTCGTTTCCCAGCTGCTTCGAGGTTCCACGGCCTCCGGCGGGTTTCGGCTCATGCGGATCGAAAACCCCGAGAGTTATTACCTGTACGCGAATTGCAGCGAGCGCCGCACTGCCGGGACTTTCACCTTCGACGTCGATTCCAGGCCCGAAGAGCTTCGGAAGAACGTGGACCTGTTGCTCGAAGCCCTCGGCCGCTTGCGTTCGAGGCAGGTGGAGGACGGCGAGCTCACCGCGGCGAAAAAGCGCTTTCTCGGAACGTGGGAAACGCGGTTGTCCACGGGAGGGGGCATCGCGCACGCCATCGCCACACACTTCGAATCCGGCGCAGAGCCCGACTTTTTCGCGACGCTCGAAACTCGCGTTCGAGCGGTCACGTCTGCCGAAGTCCAGAACGTCGCTAACCGGTACTTGCAGCCGCGGCAGCTTCACATCGTCGTCGCGGGAGACTCGGCCATGCTCGGCGCCGACCTTGCACGACTCGGGAGCATTACCTGGGTCGATGCCAAGCCGACGCGAGACGAACCAACCCAGCTCGGCAAGGACCCGCCCGAGGCCGGCTCCTCGGCACCGTGAGTCACCGCTTCACGCCGTCACTCGCCAACGACACCGCGGCGCCGGAGTCCACGAACGATCTTCCGAGAAGGCGCGCGTGCATCGACGTATCCGCGCCCCCGCGGGCTTCGGGCGGTTGCGAGCGCAGCTCCCGAATACTTCGATGCATCCAAGTAATTTTTTGCGACTCGTTCCGAGACCCTGCCCATCTCATCGCGCCCGGCGCCTCCCCCGCGCCGTTCACGCCGACACCCTCCCATCCGCCCGCAGCGCGCGGCGTCCGTTCAAGGACGGGTTGCGACGCGCGCGCGAGGACGGATTGGGGAGGGGTCGACGCGCGCAGGGCGCGCGGCGGGGGTGGGCACCTTTTTAGAACCCGTACTTCGCCTTCATCTCCGGATCTTTTTCGGCGATGAGCTTGGCGAGACTGACCATGACTTTGCATTGCTTGACGGTGGCGTCGTCTTGCATCTTGCCGTCTCGGGGTGCCCACCCTCGCGCTCCTCGGCGCGCATTTGCGGCCACTGGGTTTGCCGTTTCGTACCGCTGGCGCCTGCGGGTGCGCGAGCCCTCCCCGATCCGTCCTCGCGCTCCGCATTCTAAGTTGTGTATTGGACGTTTCGCGCGCTGCGGGCGGATGGGAGGGCTCGGCGAGGCGCGACAATTGTCGCTCTAGCTTCCACCTGCGCTCCGCCGGCGCGCGTACTTGCTCGCCAAGGCCATCGCGCGTCGTTTTTTACGGCCGAAGGGCGCGATGCTCGTGTGCTTGTTACTCGGCCTCATCGCAACGCCATTGCTAAATGACTTTGTCTTCGCTGGCGCGGCCGTGATCGCGTGCGCTGTGTTAGATCTATTGCGCACGCAGAAACCGGTTCCAAGTTGACTGCGACCAGAGACGCTTCGTAGGCTCGCCGGCGAGGCAACTCGAGTTCCGCCCGGCGAGCAGCCGGGCTTCGCGGGTAGCGCACGCTCCGCGCCACGCTCTCGCGATGCGACAACTTGAATGGACGCTTCGCGTGTCACGGATCCTGCGCCGGGATGGCTACGCCCGGCCGCTCGCCGGGCAGAGGAGAACCGCCATGCTCGTCCACCACCCTCGTCTCACCACTCGCGAAGCCGCCCTGCTCGCCGCTCGTGCTCGGGACATGCGCGTGTTCGCCACGCCGGCAGAAGCATTGCTTTGGAATGAACTCCGCGGCGGCAAGCTCGGCGTGCGTTTCGTACGGCAAGCCGTGCTCGGCCGCTTCATCGTCGACTTCTTTGCGAAAGAGGCGCAGCTCGTCGTGGAAGTGGATGGCGGCTACCACGCACGGCACCGAGGCGCGGATGCTCGTCGCGACTCGAAGCTCACGCGTGCGGGCTACCGCGCGCTCCGCGTCACCGCCGCCCAAGTGACGTCGCTTCTTCCCGCGGTCGTCGCGGGCATCCGCGCCGCCCTTTCGGGAAAAACGTGACCCTCCCGCTAGCGTCGTTCCCGATACTTCGATGCATCGAAGTAATTCCGCGGCCCGTTTTGGCGGCCCCCGATCGTCGAGTCCGAGGTCTGCGGCGCGTCGCGCCGTGCCGCACTCGCCGAAATACACCCTCCCATCCGCCCGCAGCGCGCGGCGTCCGTTCAAGGACGGGTTGCGACGCGCGCGCGAGGACGGATTGGGGAGGGGTCGACGCGCGCAGGGCGCGCGGCGGGGGTGGGCACCTTTTTAGAACCCGTACTTCGCCTTCATCTCCGGATCTTTTTCGGCGATGAGCTTGGCGAGGCTGACCATGACTTTGCATTGCTTGACGGTGGCGTCGTCTTGCATCTTGCCGTCGATCATCGTCGCGCCGGCGCCGTCGGCGGGCATGCTCGCGATGACCTTCTTCGCGAATGCGACCTCGTCGGGCGGCGGGCTGAACACCTTGCGCGCGATGTCGATCTGGTTCGGGTGCAACGACCAGGCGCCGACGCAACCGAGCAAGAATGAGTTACGGAACTGATCCTCGCAGCCCACGAGGTCGGCGATATCGCCGAAGGGGCCGTAGAACGGAAGGAGTCCGTTCGAGGCGCAAGCGTCGACCATGCGGGCGATGGTGTAGTGCCAGAGATCTTGCTGCGCCGTGGCGCGCGGCGCGGTCGGATTGTCTTTGTCCGGATCGGTGCGCACGAGGTAGCCGGGGTGACCGCCACCGACGCGGGTCGTCTTCATGCGGCGCGACGCGGCGAGATCGGCGGGGCCGAGGCTCATGCCCTGCATGCGCGGGCTCGCCTGCGCGATTTCTTCGACGCGCGCGACGCCGCTCGCGGTTTCGAGGATGGCGTGGACGAGGAGCGGACGCTTGAGACCGGCGCGGGCTTCGAGCTGCGCGAGCAATTGATCGACGTAGTGAATGTCCTCGGGGCCTTGCACCTTGGGGACCATGATGACGTCGAGCTTGTCGCCGATTTCGGTCACGAGCCGCGTGAAGTCGTCGAGCGCCCACGGGCTGTCGAGGCTGTTCACGCGGGTCCAGAGCTGACAGTCGAAGGTCGACTCCTTGGCGATCTTGATGAGCCCTTCACGCGCGTCGATCTTCTTGTCGCTTTGAATCGCGTCTTCGAGATTGCCGAGCAGGATGTCGACCTTCTTCGCGATGTCCGGCACCTTGGCGGCCATCTTCGGGTTCGACGGATCGAAGAAGTGGATCATCCGCGACGGTTTGAACGGGATTTCGCGGGGCGGCTGAGGCGCGCCGATGGCGAGGGGCTGAAGGAACGCACGGGGGCTTCGCATGTCGGATCTCCTGAGTTTCTGGATGCCCACCCCGCATCCGTCCTCGGCCGTGTAGCACGGAGCTGCCAGGTTCGGCGCGACCTCCGTGCACGCCGGCAAGGCCCGCATTTTCAGGGCCTCCGGGCGGTGCCCCCCTCCCCGGCGGCGTCCTCGGTCGCTCTTCGATTTACAGCCCAGACGGCACGCGGCCTGCGGGCGCCGCGGGAGGGGCACTCGAATCGGGTGCGGGGGTCAGTGGTCTCGCGCGCAACGGGCGTCGTGGTCGATTCAGCGAGTCGCCGGGGCACTCGCGGCGTGGTCCACGTGCGTAGTCCGACCGACGAGTCCTCAAAGACGCCTCCACGGAGCACGCGCAACGTCGTCACGAGGGGTCGCCGCAGTCGTTGCAGGGCACGATCGCGTAGGGTTTTCGTAGCCGGCGAATACCCACGCGGACTAAGCGCGCATCGCAGCCGCACATGAGACCGCCGCGCCCCTCGGTCGGCCGTCGACGGCGCTTTCGGCGCAGGACATGGCCGCGAGTCAGGCGCTCGTGCCGGGGTGGCACCAGCGCCGAAAGAATCCCATCCGCGGACGATCAAGCCTAGGCGCTGGCGTTTCGATTCTTGCCTAGAGACTCTGGAGTCTCCCTAAATAGAATTTATTTGCTCCGCACCGCTTTTCTGCCATACCTACGAGACGGATCCATCCATGGGTGCAACTAGGGCTTCAAAACCAATCGCCGAGAAGTGGGGCGACCGAATCTTGAGTGCCGGATGGGTCCTCCTCCCCCTAGCTCTCGTTGACGGCCAACGGGAACTCGACCTCGATGCTATCGACCTCACGCTGCTCCTCCATCTGGTTCGTTTCTGGTGGGAGCGGGACAACCTTCCCCACCCGTCCAAGGAGCGTCTCGCGAAGGCAATGGGGTTGCAGCCGCGCTCCGTTCAGCGACGACTCGCTCGCCTTGAAAAGCTCCGGCTGATCAAGCGTCACATGCGTCGAGATCCGGCGACAGGTCGCAACATGACCTCCGCTTACAGCTTCGAGGGATTGATAGCGCGTGGCGAACAGATCGCCGACGGGCTAGTTGCGACCAGAGAAGCGAGACGCCTCGAACGCGAGGAGGTTGACGAGTGACTGGCTCCCCGCGCCGCGGATCAGCGAAGATCCGCCGAAGCACGCCTGTGCTCTCGACAAGCGAACTCCTCGACGGAGCTTACGCCGTCGTAGAGGGGGGAGATTGCGAAGACCAAGACCTTTGGTGGGAGATTCTGTGGCCGTACGTGAAGCGCCTCGAGGCGTGCCTCCGCGCAGGGAAACGCCGGGGGGACCCAGATGATGAACGCGAACTAGAACGATTGACGCGTATCTTCTCAGTTCTGCGGCGGTGAGAGTCTTCTGAATGTTGCTGACGGACAAGGAAACGAAGGTCGACCTGCTCAACAAACGGGGCCGTCGCGAAGACGATCATCGCGCTTCTTCTCGACCAGCCCGATCGTCCGATCACCATGGGCGTGCATGGCGACCGGGGCGCGGGCAAGTCGAGCGTCCTCGAGATGAGCGACGCGGCACTCGAACACGACGACCAGACCCCAGAGATAGCGAAAGCTTAAGGCCCCAACGCTGGGCTTTCTGGAATCTCCGTCGCGTCCGAGGCCGTGACGTTCTGACGTTCACCACAGTCGGAGCTCCATCTCCAGAGTCGCCGCAGCGTCCGTTTTCGCCGATCAACTGGGTTATCCGTCTCCCAAGTGACCTAGACCTAGTAGTTCGCGGTCTCGTCGCGGCGTGCAGGGGGCCGCGACGAGATTCGCCGAGCACGCGCGAAGCGCCTCACTCACCCTAACGTCGATTCGGTCCGCGTCGTCCTCGAACGACGCAGGTGGCGCCGATACCAATTGCGATCCCCGCAAGCGCCCACGGGTCGGAGGGAAACATGCTCGCCGCGGCGTGCGTGTGGGTCGCCTCAAGGCGATCGAGGCGGCGACGTAGGTTCTCGTTCTCCGATTCGAGCTTCGACACCTTACTGTTCAACCCCTGGATCGCCGCGAGCGCGACGCCGTCCGCGTCGACCGTGACGATAGATTTGTCGTCCGTACCGAGTCCGAACGCCGCGCGAAAGTCTTGCGCCATGGGGCCCATGTGACGAACGCCAGGCTCTGACTTGTACGTCCATGTCGAGACCGGCATTTTTGCAACGCGATCGAGCACGCTCTCGGGCTTAACGGGAACGAAGTCTTGCTTCGCATTCCTGTCGCTCACCGCCGCCCACGCGTTCGCGCCAGCCGTAAGCTTCACGCCGGCGGTGGCTGCGGCGTTCGAATAGAAAAAAGTGCCTCCAGCGGCTCTCGCCACGAACTTGTTCACGGCTCCACAGGGAAGCGTCGTGGTCGTCGAGTCATCGGCCCAGACGAAGCAACCATCGAAGTTGGCGTTCGCGTTTTGGCCGGCCGCGAGGCTGGTTGTTCCCGACGCCGTATTGCTCGCGCCGCCCACCGTGGTGGAATGGTCGCCGCTGGCAACGTTGCTCGAACCGCCTAGCGCCGTGGCGACGTTCCCGCTTGCGGTGTTCCCAGAGCCGCCGGCAACGGTCGAAGAGCCAGGCCCGCTTGCGGTGTTCCCCGAGCCGCCGGCGATTGTCGAGTCAGGGGCGGTGGCGCTGTTTGTTTCTCCGCCGCCGATGGTGATCCCCGCGCCACTCGTCGTTGTTCCCGCGATGTTGTTGTCCCCGCCGCCGATTGTTGACGAGAGGGTGTTCACGAGCTGGTTGCCGTGCCCGCCGAGTATCGAGCTGCCGCTAGATGTACCCCCCCAAGAGTGCGTACTAACGTCCCCGGCGATCAAGATGGGCGCCGTGGGCGCAACCAGCCCCTGCTCTACGTGCACGGCCCTTACCCCGTGCACGATGATCTCCACCGGGAAATTGGCGGTACTCGTCGTCCCCAGCTGTCCCGTCGCCGTCAAGGCGTTCCCTCCGACGACCCAGTCGGTGACCACCGCCTGTTGAACCTGCCCGATCGGTGGCTCATTCTGGTCAGTGACGGGCGAAGTCGCCTGCGGCACCTCTCCCGAAACGTTCCCTCCCGATCCGTCTTCGGCGGGCATTCCGCAGGCGCTCGTCGCGAAAAGCGCGGCGAATCCACAAACGACAGCGGTACCCCTAGTTCCTACTTTCATGTTCTGACCCTCCCAGTTCAGGCCGCACCGAGGGAAAACCGGAATTGGCGCCCCCCAAAACGGCCCGCGCCCGAGCTAAAAACGTCGGACGATCTCGGTGTAGGCTACGCGAGGTCGAGTGATCGCTGCAAGCGCGCGCGCGCAGTAGTTCGGAGCCTATTTTCAAGCACAACGCGGCCCGCGCCACCAGAACTCAGAACACGCCGCCGAGTGACACGCCGCCTTGCCCGGGACCGGGCAAGAGCGAAAATCGCGGGCCCTTGTCGTTGTCGGCGGTGGGCGACGGCGCCTTGTCGTACTTGTTCGGATCGCCGCCGGTCATGAGGAGCACGACGCCGGTGACGATGGCCGCGGCGCCCACGCCAATACCGACGTAACCGATGATGTCGCGGTTCTTCACGCTGTCGAGCTTGGAGCTGTAGCTGTCGACGTAGGCGTTGCACGCGTCGGCGGTGTCGGTCGTGCCGTCGGCGGCAGGGACGAACAGCGCGCACGGATGCTGCGGGTTCGGTGATTTGTTGTTGCCGGCGGCTTCGACGGCGAGCGCGTTGTTCAAGTCTTTCTGGGCGCTCGACTTGGAGCTCGAGTTCACCGCGAGGAACGCCCCGCCGCCGCCCGCGATGACCGCGCCGCCGATGATGCTCACCCAACCCCAGAGCCGATGCGCGTGCGCACTGCTCACGTAGGCCGCGCGCGTCTCGGGCGTGGGCTCGAAGTCGACCTTGATGATGTTGCTCTGACCGGGCACGAGCGTGATGTCGCGCTCGAACGGCAAGAAGCCCGCGTGTTCGGCGCGCAGGTGATGGGGGCCGCGCGGTAGACGGAGCGCGCTGGTGTAGACGCCGATGTGCTGCTCGTCGACGAACACGTCGGGCCCGGCTTCGCTCGAATCGAGCGCCAGCGTCGTGCCTTCGGAGCCGAGCGCGGCGGGGTCGACCTGGAGGTCGAACGACATTTCGCCCGTGGCGCCGTCGCCGAGATCGACTTCCTTCTTCACCGAGACGTAGCCCGCACGGCGGAGCTCGACGGTGTGATGACCCGCGACGAGGGTGAGCGACGTCGCGAGCGGCGTTTTTCCGCCGGGTTGATCGTCCACGCGGACGTCGGCGCCGGACACGCGGCTCACGACCGTCAAGTTCGCGAGCTGCTTGCCCTGTGTCGAGACGAGGTCGAGATGGACCGAAGCGTCCGAGTTGCCGGCGATGACGACTTCCTGCCGGGCCGGGGCGTAGCCTTCGACGACGGCGCCGACGACGTGGCTGCCTTCCGACACGCGGATCGGCGCGGTGAGCGGCGTCTTGGCGACCTCGACGTTGTCGACTTCGACGCGCGCGCCGTCGGGCGTCGTCGTCACGGTGAGCCGGCCGACGCGCGCCTTCTGATCGGCGAGCGTCTTGTCTGCGCGCTCTTTCTGCGCGGGCGAGAGCGACTGCGGCGTGGCGAGCACTTTCTCGAGTGCGTCGACCGCGTCGACGGGCCGTCCCATGGCCGCGTAGACCAGGCCCATGTTGTAGAGCACGACCGGGTTCGGCAAGAGCTCGTACGTGCGACTGAACTCGGCGAGCGCGCCGGCGTTGTCGCCTTCGTCGAAGAGCTGGAGCCCGCGATCGAATCGCTGCGCCGCTTCGGCTTTTTTGGGGTCGGCAGCGGCGGCCCCGGCGGCGTACGCCGGAGCTTCGATACCGAGAAGAAAGACGAGAAGGAGAGAGAGGCGGGAGGTGCGAGGGGACCGGCTAAGACGCGAGCTCATCGAAACGGGTTGTCCTTGGCGAGGCCTTTTTCATCGATTCTACGGGTCTTGCGCTCGGGCGTGGGGCCGGAGTGCGGCGCCGCGCTCGTCGCTTCGGACGGCGGAGGGAGGATCGGCGCGACCACGGGCGACGCGGCGGAGGCAACAGGAAGCGTCGTCGGCGAGGCGGACTGCGCGGGCACGACGCCCGAAGGAGCGGGGACGGGCCCTGTCACGACAGGACGCGTTTCCACCACGACGCCCGAGGGCACCTGGCCGGCAGAGGTCGACGTTTCGGGACTCGTGCGGCCGGTCGAGCGCGCGATCACGAGCGCCACGACGATCGCCGCGAAGAGGATGCCGAATCCGACCAGGATCGGCGTGGTCTGGCTCTTCTTCGAGGTCGCGGCGCGCATCGACACGCCGGCCGCGCTCGTCGCGAGCGAACGCGCTTCGACGGCGCCGGTGCGCGGCCCCGGTTGCATCGACGGCATCGACCCCGAGCCGGGTCGCGAGCGGAACGAGACGGTTCCGAAGCGTTCGAGATCCGCGCGGAGCTCGTTCGCGCTTCCGGTGCGCACCGCGCGATCGCTCGCCATGGCGCGACCGACGATCTCGGCGAACCCCGGCGGCAACTCCGGCCGATGCTCGAGGAGCGGCTTCGCCTTGCCGGTGTGAATGAGCACGGCGAGCTGCGTCAGCACGTCCGCTTCGAACGGCCGAACGCCCGCGAGGGCCTCGTAAAGAATGACGCCGAGCGCGTACACATCGGACCGCGCATCGAGGCTCGTCTCGCCGCGAATTTGTTCCGGCGACATGTAGTACGGCGTCCCGAGCGCCGCGCCCTCTTGCGTGAGCGCGAGGCCGCCGGTCTTCCCGGGGTCGAACTTCGAGATCCCGAAGTCGAGGATCTTCACGAACGGACGCCCCTCGACGTCCACGACGAACAGATTGTCCGGCTTCAGATCGCGGTGAACGATGCCCGCGTCGTGGGCGGCCTGCACGCCGTCGCACGCCTGCCCGATCAAGTCGACGCAGTCCGCGACGGACATCTTCCCCTTCGCGATGCGATCCGACAGCGTCTCGCCGCGCAGGAACTCCATCACCAGGTACGGCTCGCCGCTCTCGAGCGTGCCCGCGTCGAACGTCTCGACGATGTGCTGATTGCCGACCCGCCCCGCCGCGGACGCTTCCCGCAAGAACCGCTCGACCACGCCGGGGCTCTGCGCGAGCGCGGCGTGCAACAGCTTCAGCGCACGCCGGTGCTTGGTGAGCTGATGCTCGATCTCGTAGACGCTCCCCATGCCGCCCTGCCCGAGGCACCGCACCACGCGGAATCGACCCGCGAGTACCGTGCCGGGGGTTAAGGCGGCGGGGTCTTCGTCCATGTCAGGACAAGGCTACCAGATCTCTCGGAAGGCGTAGTTGTAGTAGTCCGTCACGATGAGGTGGCTGCCGGAAAACGCGAGCTGCCAGGGGTCATAGAAGCTCGCGGTCGTGGCCGCGACGTAGTCGCCGGAGTACGTCGAGGCGCTCCCGGTGGACCCGGCAATCGTGTTCACCTTGCCGGTTCCGTCGAGGGCGGTGATCTCGCGGATCGAGTTGTAGTTGTACGTGGTCACGTAGAGCGAGTTGCCCCCCGGTCCGATGGCGATGCCGCCGATGGCCGGGAAGTAGGTGTTCAGCGCGGTGGCGCCGTCGGCCTGAGATCCCGTCGAATACGTTCCGGCGATGTGGGTGATCACGCCGGCGGACGTGCGCTTGACGATGCCGTACGCGCCGTTGCTGCTCGTGTCGGTGCCGCACAGGTACGCACTGATATAGGCCACGTTGCCGGACGCGAAGGCGATCTGCGAATAGCCGGAGCTGAAGTTGTAGACGTTGATCGCCCCCGTGCAGACGGCGTTGGAGGTCATCAGAACGGTGACGTTGCCGTAGTTCGCGCTCTTCGTGTCCGCGTCGACCTTGAGGATGCGCTGGTGGCCCGGCTCGATGTAGTAGAGGCTCTTGTCGCCCGGGTTGAACGCCATGCCGTAGCCCTGGGAGAGGTTCACGCCGGTTCCCGGACCCGGCACGCCGTAGTCGGGGGAGCCTGGAGCCGTCCCGCCGCCGGTGTAGCCCACGAACGTGTTGATCTGCGGGGGGTTGTCGTCGAGCGTGACGGCTCGGATGCGGGCGTTGTTGTAGTCGTTGATGTAAAGAATCCGATTCGTCGGATCGCTCACCTCGTCGAGGGCGAGGTTCTCGACGCTGTAGAGTCGAGCGTCCGTCGCGTTGCCGCCGTCCCCGACGCTCCCTGATGCGCACGAGCCGTTGCCGACGAGCGGCGTGTACACGCCCTTCGGCGTGAGCACGGACACCTGGCAATTCTCGCCGATGTACATGTTGCCGTTGCCGCCCACGGCGATACCTCCGGCGTAGCCCGTCTGGGCGAAAGTGCCCGGAAGCGTCGTCGAGGTGGTGCCGCTCGTATGGCTCGTGTTCACGATGGTGAAGATGTTGCCGGTCGTCGGCGCGGTCGCCGTGACGTTGAACGTCGCCGGGCTTCCGGTCGCCGGGGTTCCGTGAATGTCGCGATAGCTCGCGGTGAACTGGTACGTGCCCGTCGAGAGGCCGACGCGCCCGCTGATCGACGCCGTGCCTTGGCCGTTAGCCTGCGACGTGGCAACGGTCGGGCTGCTCGCCGAGAAACCCGAGCCCGCGGTCAGCGCCGTCCATGTAACGGCCGCGCCGGAGACTGCCGTTGCACCCGCTCCGCTCGTGATCTTGACTGCGAGCGGTGGACTGAGGAGCGCGTCGACGTTCGTCGATTGGTTGTTGCCGTTGGAGATCGCCAGCGCAACCGTGTTCGCCGTTGCGCTGCCCACGCCCCAGATGGTCCGCACGGTGTAGTCGTTGTAGTCGGCGACGTAGAGGTTTCCGGACGCGTCGAACGCGAGGTCCGTCGGGTCGTTGAACTCGGCGGTCGCACCCGTCGCGGCATCGGCGTAGTCGCCCTTGTACCCGGCCGTGCCCGAACCGGCGACGGTCGTGATGCTACCGGTCGCGGCGTCGATCCTCCGGATCTTGTTCGCGCTCCCAATCGAGGCGTAGAGGTTGCCGCCCTTGTCGAAGGCGATGCTCGGGACACTCTGGAAGTACGCCGACGTGGCCTGAAGGTTGTCACCGGTCGCCGAGCTCGAAGAGCCGCCGGCCACGAGGGTGAGCGACCCGTCCGATTCCACGCGCGCTACGCCGTAGCCGTAGTTGGACGTGCTCGTCCCAGGGACCTGAGAACCGCAGAAGTAGCCAGTAATGAACGCCTTGCCCTTCGAGTCGAAGGTCACGCCGCAGTTCGCCGAGCATTGGTAGAACGCGAGCGACACGCTGCAGCTCGTGTTGCTGCCCGGAGGCGTATTGAGGTTCGTCTGGTACGGCGAGATGTACGCGGTGACGGTTCCGTTCGTGTCGACCTTGCGGATGCGCTGGTGACCCGAGTCGCCGATGTAGACGTTGCCGCTGGAATCGACCGAGACCTGCTGCGGGCTCGAAAGCGTTGCTTGATCGCCGCTGCCGCCGTCGCCGTAGTCGGGGGAACCAGCGGTGCCGCCGCCGGCAAGAAGGTCCATGCTCCCAGCCGCCGTGCCGGTGAGATAGACGCGCCGCACCTTTTGGGCGTCATAGTCGGCGATGTAAAGGTATCCGTTCGTCTCATCGAGCGCCAAGCCCTGCGGCAAGTAGAGCTGGATGCTCGTGGCTGGACCCGTGTCGCTCGAACTGTTGCCGTACGTCCCGGTACCCGCGATGCGCGTGAGCACACCGGCTGGCGAGATCGAATACACCGAGGCGTAGTCGTCGAAATACAGCGTCCCGTCGGAAGCCACCACGACGGAGGGGACGTAGTAATACGTCCCAAAAGTCGTCGCCGGGCCGCCCGGCGTGGCGCCGCTGACGGTCGTGTGAGTCTGGTTCACGAGGTCGAACAACGCGCCGGCCGCGGGAGCGACGGCGGTCGCCGTGAACGACGCCGTGTACGTCGCCACGGACACGGTGAACTTGTACGCGCCCGTCGCGCGGCCGAGCTGCGGGTTGAGGGTCGCCGTACCCGTTGCGTCCGTCTTGATGGTCGCCGGGGCGTAGGCGCCCGGGGGAACGCTCACCTGGAGCGTCACGTTGGCGAGTGCCTTGCTGGCGCTATCGACCAAGCTCAGCTTCACCGGCGCGAGCACCTCGTCGACGCGCTTCGACTGCGCATCGCCGCTCGTCACCTTCAGCGTCCAGCCCGTCGCGGTCGTGCAGTTTTGCGAGATGCACACCTGGCCGCTGCCGCAGCTGGTGCCGTCGGGCGCCGGCGTGGAGCCCGCGGTACACGTCGGTCCACCCGTGCACGATGACACGGTGCCGAGCAAACAAGGGCTCGCCGTCGGTTGGCAAGGGTCGTTCACCGCGCACGGCGTGCACGCGCCAGCCTTGCAGTACGTGCCGCCACCGGATGTGCACGTCGTTCCGTCGTTGACGTTCGTGTTCGCATCGACGCAGTCGAGGCTCGTCGAGCAATCGCGGGTGCCATTGTGGCAATCGTTGTCCGCGGGCGAGCACGGACCGTCGTTGCAGGGTGAGCACGTGCCGCTGAAGCAGAACAGCGCCGAGCCGCAATTCGTGCCGTCCTTGGCGCTCGTCGGCGAGCCGCAGACGGGCCCGGTGTTGCAGCTCGTGAACGTCGCGGTCTGGCACGCGTCCGTGCTGCATGAATCGCCCACGTTGCACGGCACGCAATTTCCGGCCGAGCACACGTGAACCGAGTCGCCGCCGCACGCCGTTCCGTCAGACTTCGCGCCGCCGTCGCTGCAGACGAGGTTGTTGTTCGCGTCGCAGGAATTGACGCCCGTATGGCACTCATTCGTGAAGGCGCAGCTGCCGCCGGGCGTGCACGTGCCGCTGGACCCACCGGTGCCGCTCGTTCCCCCCGTCGAGGCGTCGGGGCCGCCGCCGCCCGTGCCGCTCGTCCCGCCGGTAACGCCCGTTCCACCGGTACCGCTGGTTCCACCGGTACCGCCCGTCCCGCTGGTGCCGCCGCTTCCCGCACCGCCTTCGGTGCCCGCGTCGAGCACGGCATCCTTCAACTTGCCCGTGCCGGGGTCGACTTCCGTCGGATCGGCGCAAACGCCGCCCACGGCGCAGACCTGACCCGGGATGAGACAGTCGGAGCTCGTCGCGCAAGGCGTCCGGCATTGCTGGTCGGGTCCGCAGATGAGCGGCGAAGTGCACTGCGAGGTGCGGACGCATTCGAACGTCTGGGTGTCGTTCGGCAGCTTGCAGACGGCGCTCGACGGGTCGCCGTTCGGTCCGACGACGCACGTCGCGGGCGCGGTGCAATCCTTCGTGGCTTTACACGCCGTGTGACAGAGGCCGAAGCTACAGACGAGGTTCGAGTCGCAATCGCTGTTCAGCGTGCAGCCCGTCGCGACGCCCTTTTTCGTCGGCGCGCTGCTCGACCCGCAGCCGATGAGGCCGGGCGCCGTAGCGAGGACCAACGATACCGCGAGCGCCTTCGACACCGCGCGGACCCACCCTGCCAACCGAACCTTCGCCGAGACGGACATGAAGCCTCTGCTCCTTAGCTGACGTGACCCAAGCAAGCCGCCGTTCCCGAAACGGGCGCGACGGAAAAACGGCACAGCATAACACGAGCTCTTCTTTCAACGGAAGGGGCTCGCGGCAGCGTCTCTCCCATTGTCACTCCCGCCCGTTCCTTCCGCGGCGAACGGATCTGCTCCGGCGCGGTCGCTGCGCGCGACAGCTGCACGCGCGGCGCGCTCTGCCTACAGGCGGTCAAAGAGTTGCCGCTCGATGAGGCGGCATTCACGCACGCAAAGGAGCGGTCGCGCAGCGTCGCGCAGCGCGTTGGGCGGCGTCTGAGCTCGGCACGTGCGCAGCCAGCAACTCATCTGCAACGCGTTGGGCCGCGTTTGCCCGATTCTCCGTGCGCCGGCCGCCGGTCTTTCGGCCGGACGTCGACCAGGTAGCGCTCGCGACGACCGACCATTTCCGTAGAATCGCGCGCGTCATGACGCGGAGCCGGGCACCCGTTCGCAAGCGCGCGGCGAAGCGCCCGCGCCCGAAACCGATCGCGTCGGGCCGGTCGCCGTCGGTGAGCCTCGGCTCACCCGAGCTCGTGCGCCCTGGCTGGACGCCCTTGCTCGTGCTCGGCGCAGCACTCCTCCTTCATGTGAGGACCCGGTGAGAGGTCGCTCCCCGTCGACGGAGGATGGCGGACGGACCGGGGCGGCGTGAATAACGGCGACCGGGTGTGCACCGCGATGTCGACGAGCACGCGTCTGGCGAACGGAAGGACCGCCGCCGAAAACGGAAACGCGGGCCGTGATCGCAAACCCGCGGCGATCGCCTTCGCTCACCTGTGATGCGCCCGCCAGGCTCCGACGATCATGAGCAGCACATAGGTGGCGATTCCTAGACGACGCGCATTCTTTCTCCAACCTACCGATTCATTGGCTGCCGGTTTGACGACAATGAAGAGCAACGCGACCGTCGCGAACACCACTCCCGAGTAGTCCCTGAGACTCAATCTCCACAATCCGTATCCGGCGATAAAAAGACCGGCCTTCCAACCAACGGTCGGACCCGAGGGCGTTTTCTCAGGATTTGTGTCGGACGTGGGGTGAACTTCGCGACGCAGGCTTCGGCGCATCGAGGGACGCGATGCTACGCTCGTCGCCGTGAGCGCAGGGAAAACAGTGGGCAAGTCTCGAAGCGGGCCGCGTGAACTTTGGTTCGTCGCGCTCCTGTCCTTGGGTTGTAGCAACCGCGTGGTCGATTCTCCGCGCGATGCCGGAGTCGGCGGCGGCGCGTCGGTGGACTCGAGTGTCGCGGACGGCAGCAGTGCTTCGGGCGGCTCGACCGGCGGAGACGGCGGGTTCCCGCCGAGCCTCGGAGGGAGCGGAGGGAGCGGCGGCGCGACTTGCAGCGCCGATTGCGACGCGGCCCACTGCCCACCGATGCAGCTCCCCGATCCGCGAGACCGTGCCGTCTGCAAGAATTACTTGGGCATCGGACTCAACCACGGCTTCTTGCCCCCGAGTTACACCATCGGCTGCGGGCGTATTCTGGTCACCGACTTCGGACCGCTCAGCATTCAGACCACGTATTGGTACGACCTCCGAACGGGCGCATTCCTCGGCGAGAAGTCCTCCGCAGCCAATGGGCCCTACCCGGCGTGCCAGGGAGTTCCGCAGCCGGATTGTCCGAGCGCGCGCACGTGCACGAATTGCGATTTTCACAACGACCTCGTCGAGGGCGGCGTGTCGTTCCGAGCCCAGTGCACGCTGGCCGATGGAACCGTCGTGCCCTGGGAGACTGACGGCGGAGCCGAGTGACGCTCGGCGCCTCCGAAACCAACGTCACCACACCGTTCGAACGAGCCCCGAGCCGACGATGCGGTCGTCGATCGTGATCAAGGGTAACCCGAGGCGGCGTGCGGTGCCGGCGATGAGGCGATCGAAGGGATCGACGAGGGGGCGGAGCGAGCGCGCCTCGTCGACGTCTTCGGGGAGCAGCGGCGCCATGGGAAAACCTGGGCGCAGTGCGAGTTGCTCGCGGAGCGCCGCATAGTCGACGCGCAGCGCACCGGCTTGCTCGAGGAGGACGAGCTCGTAGAGGACGGCGGTCGGGACGAACACGGTGCCTCGCCCCTCGTCGGCTTGAGTGAGGGCGGCGCGCGCTCTTCGTCCGAGTCGCTTGGTCTGCCCAGTGAGATACCAGACGAGCGCGTGCGTATCGGCGACGAGGTTCATCCGCGCGCGGGCCGCCGAGCTCGTGCGCGCGGAGTCTTCGGCGGCGTTCGCATTGCGTTTGGCGCGCCGACAAGAAGCGCGGAGGTGCGCTCCAGGGAAGCTGCGAACTGCTCGCGGATTTGCGTTTCGGCGCCGTCGAGCGCTTCCGAACGATCGACGAGCTCGATCAACCCCGAGAGCGGGCGCCGCGTTGCAGCCGTCGGGGTGCCGAGCGGCATCAGCACCGCTTCGGGTCGCCCGCGCCGGCCGATGGTGATCGGAGGGTGCCCCTCGGCGACTTTTCGAACGAGCTCGGGGAGCCGGCGGCGAGCCTCACCCAGCGGGATGACGGGTTTCATGTACAACTATATTGTACATCTGCTCGGTCGCGACTTCACCGAGTTGCGCGAACGGCCCTCGAAAATCGCACGCGCCGCGCGAAATTCGCGGTAAAGCGTCGCTCTCCGTTCACCGGCCATTCGCCGCCCTTCGAGGAGCCGTCCCATGTCCACGCCCACACTTGCCGGAAAAACGTTGTTCATCACGGGGGCGAGCCGCGGGATCGGGCTGGCGATTGCGCTTCGGGCAGCGCGGGACGGCGCGAACGTGGCGGTCGCGGCCAAGACGGCCGAGCCGCATCCGAAGTTGCCGGGGACCGTGTTCACCGCGGCGAAGCTCATCGAAGAAGCGGGCGGGAAAGCGCTGGCCTGCGTGACGGATATTCGCTTCGAGGATCAGGTGGCCGAAGCGGTGAAGCGGACCGTGGAGACGTTCGGCGGCATCGACATCCTCGTGAACAACGCGAGCGCCATTTCGCTGACGAGCACGCCGGACACGCCGATGAAGCGGTTCGACTTGATGCACCAGATCAACACGCGAGGCACGTACACGTGCACGCAGGCCTGCTACCCGTACCTTGCGAAGGCCGCGAACCCGCACGTGCTCACGCTCTCGCCGCCGCTCAATCTGAAACCGCATTGGTTCGGGCCCCACGTCGCGTACAGCCTGGCGAAATTCGGGATGAGCCTCTGCACGCTGGGGCACGCCGAGGAATTTCGTGGGGTCGGAATCGCCGTGAACTCGCTCTGGCCGCGTACGATGGTCGCCACCGCAGCCGTGCAGAACCTCCTCGGCGGCGACAACGCCATGCAGAGCTCGCGAAAACCCGAGATCGTCGCCGACGCCGCGCACGTCATCCTGACGAGGCCGAGCCGCGAATTCACGGGCAATTTCTGCATCGACGAAGAGATCCTGAAGAGCGCCGGCGTCACGAATTTCGACGACTACGCCTGCGTCCCCGGCGGCACCCTCGCCGACGACATCTTTCTGTAGCCGCCGAGTCCCGTGGCTACTGAATGAATGCGGCCCGGAGGCCGTTCCGTTGCCATAACGCGTCGACGACGCGTGAAGTCGAGCGGGTTTTCGATCGAGCGGCTCGAACGCGAATCGATTCAAGGCTAGGCTCGACCGACGAATCGCTGCGGCCCCCGGCTCTGTCTCCGCAAACGATGAAGGCGTTCTTTACCTACAGCGATCCAATAGTTCCCCCTCATCATCCCCGAGTCCTCATCGAAACCGCCCAGGCGCAGGGCGCGTCGAGGGCTGCTTTGCTCGAAAACACCGGCTTGACGGAGGCGATGCTCGTCAGTCCCGACGCGCGCATTTCCTACGCGCAGTTCGCGGTGCTCACGAGCAACGCGCTTCGGCTGACGAACAACCCGGGGCTCGGTTTCGACGCCGGCGCGAACGTGCGGCTGCCGAACATGGGAATTTTGGGTCTCGCGATCATGAGCAGCCCGACCGTCGGCGCGGCGCTCGACGTAGCGCTCCGTCACTACCGCGCGATCGCGCCGCTTTACGATCTCGAGACGCGCGTCGAAGGAGACGTGGCGTACCTCACGGTGCGCGAAGCCATTCCGCTCGCCCCGTTTGCGGCGTTCTCGACCGAGTTTCTCCTCTCGGCGTTCGACCGCCAGGGTCGGGGTTTCCTCGGACGCGCACTGCCGATCTTGAAAGTACGGCTCGGCTATGCGCAACCGGAACACGTGGCGCGTTACCGCAACCTCTATGCCGACGTGCCGTTGGCGTTCGATCAGAACTTCACCGAGGTCGCGTTCGACGCGGCGTTGCTCGCCGAGCCGAACGCCGAGGCCGATCCGCTGACGGCGAAGGTCGCCGAACAGTATTGCGCGCAGGAAGCGCCCGCGACGTTGCCCTCGACGGGCTTGCTCGCTCAGGTGCGACGACAGCTCTCCGCGGCGGCGGGTCGTCCTCCGTCGCTCACCGAGCTCTCGCGATCGCTCCGGACGAGCTCGCGCTCCCTTCGTCGCTTCTTGCAGAGCATGGGCACGTCGTATCAGACCCTGATCGACGAATCGCGGCGCGTACGCGCGGAGGAGTGGGTGCGCTCCACGCACATGACCATCGAACAAGTGTCGGGGCGTCTCGGGTTCAGCGACGTGCGCAGCTTTCGCCGCGCGTTCAAGCGCTGGACCGGCGTGACGCCCCACGCTTTCCGCGGGGGCCCTGGCGACAGCTGACGTGAGAAGCTATGCGTAGCTTCTATCCGCCATCCTTCTTCGGCGAGGTGCTCCCCGCGTCACTCGACGGGGCGGGCGGCACCCCTCCCCCATCGTCACTCGGGAGGCCCACGGGACAGGCTCCAGTGGGTTTGTTGCTATCGAGTGGGTTGAAGCAAGGGGCGCACTGGTCGCCGGTCTTGCACGTCCCTTGAGTCAGGAAGATCCCCTCAATGGGGTTATCGTCGGCGAGAAACGCGGGAACACAACCGCCGCTCTGGCCCGGCGGAAGCTTCGTTCCGAGGCTCTCGAGCAGCGACACGAAGGCGTTGTCGGGGACGCATTCCGGGAAGTTGTACTTGAGGTTTTGGGCCTTCTCGAGCGGCGCACACACGGTGTTGGTTTGGGTACACGTATCGACGGGGAGATCGTTCAACAAGACTGCCGGAATGATGTTCTTGGGGACGCACACCCCGCGGCCATTGCCGCACGAGGTGAACGTCAACGGATGTTGCTTGGTGGCCGCGGACGGCCCCGGATCGCATCCTTGTTCACAAGCGTGGGTGTCGCTTCCGTCATTGGGGTTAATGCAAGGAGCACAGCGCTCGGTCTTCGCGCAAACGTCCTGGGGGAGTGCGTCCATCAGACCGTTCACCTGGGGGACGCACGTCGAGATGCAACGTCCCTCGGCGCCGAGTTCCGACGTACAGGTCTTCGGCAGGAATTTGCCCTCGGTCTGCACGTAGTCATCCGGGACGCAGAAGTTCGTGGCATCGCAAGATCCGAGCAGCCCGACGTCGTTCGGCGCGATCGACTGAATGACGTTTTTCGGGATGCAATGAGCATCCTCGCAGCCGAACACCTTCGTGACGTCGTGAGTGCACTGGGCGAATCCGGCGACAGAAATCATCACCGCCCGCGTCGTGTTCGGGCACAGCTGAACGGTACCGGTAGGGTCCGTATAGCTACCGCCGGCGTCCGAAGATACGCCGCCAGTCCCCGGCGAACCGCCACTGCTCCCGCTGCTCCCGCCGTTTGCGCTGGTGCCTCCGTTGCCCCCGCCGAATTCCTCGCCGCTCCCGCCGAGCCCGGTGCTTCCGGCTGCGCCCCCGCCCGCGAGAAACCCTCCCGCTCCAAAGCCGTCGGTGCCGCCGCTGCCCGGTGTTCCGCCGCCGGAAGGGGACGACTTCGAAGCACAAGCGGTCGCGCCGCACACACTTCCCAAGAGAACGAAACCCAACCCAAGAACGACGGATCCGTGCCTATTCATATCGATGCTCTCCCATGAAATTGCATGACACCCACGAACTCGAGGGTTCGCTCCCGCGACGAAAAGTCGCTGTCTCGAAAGTAGGGTCGAGAGCTCGCTCGACTACGAAGGCGCGGTTTCGGCGTGCGCTTTAGCGTGCGCGAACGCTCAGCGCCGAGCGCCGTGACCTAGGAACGGTCGACGAACTTTCACTCTCCATGCGTCGCACGGTCTCCATAGCATCACGATCCGAAGGTGTATCGACGGGGCCGTCGCGACCCTCCACATTGGCCGGACTAGTCCCTACCGCTGGGCGAAGCGCGCTGTACCGCTCGTTCGGGTCGCACGACGCGGTCATTTCGCTGAAACCGAGCGAGAGAACCGGCAACGTAACTGGCCGGGCGGCGGGCCGACAACGTCGACGTCAGATCTCGTAGGTGATCGTGACGATCTCGAGCTCGATTTCGCCGGCGGGGCGCATCACGGTGACGACGTCGCCGATCTTCTTCTTCAAGAGCGCGCGTCCGATTGGCGACTGCCACGAGAGGCGTCCCTGTCCGGGATCCGACTCGTCGACACCAACCAACGTGTAACGGTCGCGCTTGCCGTCTTCATTTTCGACCTCGACGGTCGCGCCGAAGAACACGACGTCGCGCTCGCCCTCTTCTTGCCGCACCACGACCGCCTGATCGAGCCGCTTCGTCAGGAAGTGAATGCGCCGGTCGATCTCGCGGAGCCGCTTCTTGCCATAGATGTACTCCGCGTTCTCGCTCCGGTCTCCCTGTGCCGCCGCTTCGGAGACCTCGTTCACGACGCGCGGCCGTTCCGTTTCGACGAGCTTCCGGAGCTCATCGGCTAGTTTTTTTGCGCCGAGCGCGGTGATGTAATTCGCTGAGGCCATCGCGTCCGGCGCGATCCTATTCGTCGAAGGCCGTCGACTCAAATGGACCGGTCCGGTTCCGAAAAAGCCGCCGCGCGTTCACCAAAGTGCCGGAGCGACCTTGGGAAATGCCGGCCGTCCCTGCGCCGGCGGCTCATTTTGATGAACTTCCGGACGCCTAGTCGTTCCCGATAGCGGCGGGTACCTTGGGTGCAGGTGACCTCGTGAACCTCAAATTGCTCATCGACGGCATCGTGCGTCAGACGACCGTCCTCATCGCGCAACTGTCGACGGCGTCCGGAGTTCGCGCCCCGCTCTCGCACGTCGCCGATCAGGTGTTCGTCGAACTGGCCCGCGAGATCGAGGCGCAAGGCGTGCGCCGGCAAGTCGTGGCCGACAT
>CAZDNG010000043.1:0-77835 GCA_964506835.1 uncultured Polyangiaceae bacterium | reverse complement strand
CGCCGATAGTGCGGGTGCGCGCCGGCTGGAACGTGGGGTTCGTGCATCGGTTACGATTCCGGTGGCGTCGACGACTGCCGGACGGAGTGCGCGAGCCATCCCCTGACCTATGGCCCGGCCGCCCAGCTGCCTCGTCACTGACGGGCCTCCACTCAATTCGTGCACGAGGAGGGACTTGAAACCTCCGGAAGGCGTTGGCCTATTCTTTAAGCGGTACGCGATCTTGCGCGCCAACGCCGCGATTCTGATGCAAATTTCCGGCAAAACGAGTTCTGCGCGAGTCTACGGGAGACGATGCGAGACGAAGGGAATCGGGCAGGGTTTGGGCCGCAGATGGCAGCGGCGCGGCCCGTGGCCCTCGCGCGCCGATGGCAACTGCACCTCGCCTGCAGACGCAACGGCTCGACGTGCTGATCGCCTTCGCTTACGGGATGCTCCGCGCGGCGCTCGGCCGTTCTGCCGCGTGTCTGAGGGGCAGACGGCTCGCCGTAGCGAAAACCACCACGTCTCTAAGCTGCTCGATGAGACGCTGATGGCCGTCCTCGCAATGCCGACGGAGCATGCGGAATACCGCGGCCTTGAGAAAAGCTCGATCATGCATGCCGCACAGGATCAAGTACTCCTCGTATCGCCCCAAAGCGGCGACGAGCGCCTCGCCGGTATCGGCATTAATATCTCCGGCTCTGGCCCACTGGCCGAACGAACTGAGCCATCTCCGAAAATCTGGGTCTAAGTGGTTTCGTCGGTACCGTTCCCGAACGGAGAAAACCTGGTCCCAAGTCGATACAGCAGGCACGTCGGGATCAAATCGGATCTCCCATTTGGGAGTATTCGGCGTCGAGCCATTGAATGGATCACTTTCATCGAGCGACACGCGAAGCGATGTATGCACGTACGGGTCAAATGCAACCCGACGCGAACCATCTGAACACCTCAATAAATCGGTCGACAATTTATAACTGGAATTGCACTTGTGACACATTGGAACGAGGTTCCGAAGGTTCGCGGATGCGAGAGTGTATCGATTGCGAGACAAGTAGTGATCCAGCGCCTCGCGCTTCGGGCCGGGAGGATCGAAGTGTTCCGTGCCGCAAAAGGGGCACACGTGGTCAGAAACCGCCGAATAGATCGCCTCATACTGTTCGTCGCGCACTCCCAAGTCTGAGAGGAGTTCGAACGCCAAACCGAAGAGTTCTGCGATGGGCTTCCGTAGGTCTTGAGGTAGATCATGCAACGTGAGGCACTCACACGCGCCTGAGAGCAGTTCCGCAACCCGATTTTCTCCTTCTAGGGCGTCAAGCACGAGATCTCGGTCGACTTTATCGAACATGCGGAGAACCGAGTTGTAGGATTTGAATCGATCGCGAAGGCCCGTTCGTAACTTCAACGCGCCGCGATGCCCTGCGGGTAAAATTGTTGGCCACGGCGGATACTTCCGCTTCTGGTCAACAATCTCGTGAATTGTTCTGACCGCAGAGCACAAACAATCGTGAAGCCAATTATTTTGTGTTGCCTCGATCGGGTATCCGAAGAGCACGACTAGTCGGCGTTCCTTTCAGAGAGTTCTCGGAGATGATCCATCAAGAATGCCTTTTCGACCGAATCACCAAGACGGCCGATTCCGGCTCTGACTGCGTCTGGATCAGTGCTCGCCATGAGATCCGCAATCTCGCGTCTCGGAACCTCTGACATGGGTGGGCGAACGTCGAAGCACTCCTCGAGGATGGTGTCGAAGGTGGTGCCGAACGTCTCGATGCCGGGACGGCGCACCTGAACTCCGGCCTCCGTCTTCTTGAAGATGAGCACCTTCTCCCTCGCCATGTCCGAGGGAACGAACGGCGAGTGTGTCGTCAGCAAGCAGTCCTGCTGAGCGGCCGCGCCTCCCGTCTCGCCGCGCTTGCCGTTCGCGGTGGGTAGGTCCATCAGCCGGGAGATGAACCTGACGCGCCACTGCGGGTTAAAATGCGACTCCGGCTCGTCCAGCAGGAACAGCACGTTGGCGAAGGACGCCATGCACATCGTGCCGAGGATCTGCGCAAGCTGGTGCTCACCATCCGACAGCGAGACGTAGTCGACGACGCCGTCACCGACCTTGGGCAGAAAGCGAACCTGCTCGAAGCGGAAGACTCGGTCTTCATCCTGAGGCTCCGGCAGTCGCGACGCGAAGCGTCTGGTCTTGATATCGCGGAGCAGCCGCTCGCGGGTCACCTTGGGGATCGCGAGGTCGTTCAGCATCGAGAGCTTGTGAAGCGCCGAGTACAGCTCGATCGACGTCGTCCAGAAACAGCGAAAGGCCGCCCGTGTTTCGTCGGTAACCAGGAAGTCGAAGACGTAAGTCTCGGACTTCTCGTCGTAGGAATGGCAGGTCGAGCACCGCTTCAGTTGGTCGATGTAGCTCTCGAGCTCGTCGGTCAGCTGCACACCCTTGCGGTTCTTGCTCGATGTCTCGCGCGCCGAGAGCTTCGGGACGGCGCGGTGTGCCAGCTGGATCACGCATCGAAACGAGTGAAGCTCCCTGAGCTTCGCGTCGCGAAGCAGCGCCTCGCGTTCCTCCACGGATCCGAGAATGAGGTTGGCGACGAGCACCTCAAGATGTGTGCCGTAGTCCACGAGCATGAGGCGGGTGTCGGGGATCGGTATCGCCTTCGCGCTTGGCTCGGGGTCCAAGGCCTGCTTGCCGACAGCGTCCGCGTACCCACTCCGGCTGACGAGGAACGGTAGGCTCAACGTCTCGTTGTCGCCGGACGTGTAGCCGATGATCCGCGACGGCAGGAGATCGCGAGTCGCGGGCTTCTCCACTGGGCAATCGACCCACTCGAGACCCTCCTTGCGCTCAATCTTGAGTGCCGGACGTCTCTTGCCCTCGCCGCGACGCGAGAGGCGAACGAGGACGGGCTTACGAGCGCGCGCGGCTTGGATGACGTACTCGATCTCGAACTGAATGTCCTCATTCCCCTTCGCGCGCTCCTCGTCCTCGACGCAGGCGTGGAAGATCGTCTGGAACGCCTCAGCGACGACCTGAAGGAACTGCGACTTGCCGGCGCCGTTGGGGCCCACGAGGCAGAGCGGATCGAACTGCTCGGGACCGCTCGGCGTTCCTCTCAAGCCGACGTCGAGCCCGTCCAGTAGCCCGCCGCAGGTCGCCGCCTTGATGATGTGAACGCGCGTGAGTTTCACGGCTTCACTCGCACGAGCTGCATCGCCTTGGCCTTCTTGTCGAAGACCTGACGGACGACGGGGCTTGGCTCCTCCAGCAACTCGAAGAGCGCTGCCCTAAGGGATTCGTAATCTCCGGAGGCCTGCGCCCTCAGTTCGTCGAATGAGAAGCGATCGGCCTTCAGCTGGAGAATCGTGGCCTTGACGGCATCTTTGTCGGTATTGCTCATCGTAGGTCGCTTCCCTGGCGTCTTTGGGCGCCTGCGTGGCGGCTCGGCAACTGCATTGGATTGTTCGACCCTCAGCTTGGCCACGACGTCAGACGCGGGCTCATCGTGCGGGTCCTGCGGGACCAGCTCGCCTCGGAATGCTTTGGCCAGAACCGAGGGGGTGAGGTGCTCTACGAGCACCAAGGCACGCTTACTCTTAGTTCCAAGCGCTCCGTTCAGCGCGAATAGTTCCTCAACCCGGCGGATAATTTCTCGTTGCTCTTGGAGACTCGGTAGGCCGAACCTGAACGCCGCGAGCTTCCTCGCGTTGATGTTGGACTGGCTAACGGCATCCGATTTAACCTGCGAGCAGTATTCCCGACCCGCAGGGCTCCCGAGACAGTAGTTCAGATAATCTGGGAGCAGGTGTTCGCTACACCGAACGCGGATCAGATATCCAGCGTAGATCGCGTCTCTCTCTCCACGAAAGACGGCTGTCTTGCCAACAAGCTCCGGACTATTCGTCCGATTGAACAGGACGTCGCCGCTAGAGAGTCTGTACTTGGCAATCTCTGCCGGGTCAGACGTGAAGACAAGGTCTCGCCAGTCTAGCAATCCATCCTGGATGTTGCCCATACGCAGCACGGGAACCTTGCCGGCCTTTGACGACTTCGCCGCGGAGCCATAGGAGAAGTCGGTTACCACGCTCTCGAGGTCTACGACCCGCCACTCGTTATCAACACCTTGTTCCTCGCGCCACGCGCGCGTCAGCTCGCCGCTGGTCGCTGCGGCGAGTACGGACTGCCGGAAGCGCTTGAGAATGCCGCGCACGCGGTCGAGGCGACCTCGGCAGGCGTCCACGCGCGTGAGCAAGGCGTCGAGCTTGTCGGCGATGCGCCTCTGTTCGGGAACCGGAGCCAAAGGAAGCGGCATCGTCGAGAAGCGCTCCGCTCCTAGGTGCGCGATATTGGTCGTCCACTTGCAAATTGCCTGAAAGTGGCCCGCACGAAAGTAGTAGCGGAAGACGCTGAGCGCATAGCGCGGAAGAACGGCTTCGTTCGCCTGAAATCGAACTAGCGTATTCTGAAAGCAGGCTCCCGGAAGCTCATCCCTGAACATGGCTGGACGCCCCACCAACTCGCGACTCTGGCCTTCGTTTAGAAGGATGTCCCCATACTTCAGCGTGTAACGTTCGGCTTCAGACGGAGTGAAGTTCATTCGAAGAACGTCGCCTGTGTCGATTCGGTTCTCGTATACGTTCGCTACGCGCAGGTAGGAGCGCATGTTCTCGCCAGAGTGGTGCTCCGGCGACCGCTGCCGGCCCAGTTGGACAGTGCCCACTTCGCCTACAGGCACCCAGATCCAACCAGCCGGCACGGAATGGAAGCCGTCGCTCACGCGCTCATCTCTTCGTTGTCCTCGCCGAGCTCGGCGAGAATCCCCCTCAGTTCCTCGAATGCACCCTCGAGCTCCGTCATCGCCTCGCGGGCCAGCGCCGCCGGCTCGGCTAGCTCGTCGTTCGAGCCGTCACTGTTGTCCTTGAGCCAAGCGATGTCGAGACTGTCGCTGCGCTCGGCGATCCACTCGCGCGTGAACTTGCGGAAGCGGCCCTCCTCACCGGTGTCCCTGCGCCTGGTCAGGCTCTTCGGGCTGCCTAGCGGATCCTTACCGAACGCTGCCTCGAACTCTGCGAAGTGATCGCGGGTGAGTAGCGTGCGTTTGCCGAATTGCGCCATGTTCGCGCGCAGGTCGTAGACCCACACTTCTTTGGTGTTGCCCTTGTCCTTCTCGCCGCGCGTGAAGAACAGCACGTTGGTCTTCACGCCCTGCGCGTAGAAGATGCCGGTCGGCAGCCGGAGGATCGTATGCAGGTTGCACTTGTCCATCAGGTCGGCGCGGATCTGCTTTCCGACGTTCCCCTCAAACAGCACGTTGTCCGGCAACACCACCGCGGCTCGGCCGTTAGGTTGGAGCCCTCGATAGATGTGTTGAAGGAAGCAGAACTGCTTGTTGCTGGTCGGAAACGTGAAATCCGTGCGTGCTGGCGGACCGCCGCCGGTCTTCGTGCCGAATGGAGGATTCGAAAGGATAAGCGTCGCGCCCCGCTTACAAAGTGCCTCGCCGTCCGCGCCGAGTGCGTCGCCGTAGTGGATTCCCGAGACGCTCAGGTCGACGTCCACCTCGTGGAGCATGAGGTTCATAACAGCGAGCCGATGCGCGTCCTCGACGTGTTCGAGGCCGAAGAACGTACCCCGCCGGTACTTTCGCTGCTGCGCTTCCGTCCATCGATCGGGCTCGCCGTGCTCGCGAATGTACTGATTCGCGGCGATGAGGAATCCGCCTGTTCCAGCGGCGGGATCTTGGATGACATCGGCGATAGTCGGCTTCATCAATGCGACGATCGTGGCGATCAGCTCGCGCGGCGTGAAGTACTGGCCCGCCCCGGACTTCTTTTCGTTCGCATTCTTTTGCAGGAGTCCTTCGTAAAGATCTCCTAGTCCTTCGCGACGAGCGCTGTACCAGTCGAGCGAATCGATGCCTCGAATGAGAGTGGTGAGCGTCACTGGCTTCTTCAGAATGGTGCTCGCGTTCGTGAAGATCTCTCGAACGCGGAGCGAACGACTTTCGCCCAGAGCGACGAGCAGGTTCTTGTAAGCAGGTAGACGGGTCGGCTCCGGACAGGACTCGAGATCGTCCCAGCGATAGCCCTTGGGGATCTGATCCTCGGTGCCCGTTTCCTTCGCCATCTTGAGGAAGAGCAAGTACGTGAGCTCGGTGACGTACTGGTGGTACGTGACGCCGTCGTCCTTGAGGACGTTACAGAGGTTCCAGAGCTTCTGGACGATATCGTGGGTGACGGTGCTCATAGGTCCTTGTCAGGCAGTCAAGCCGCAGGCGGCCACAGTGAATCGTTGAAAGCAACGAGAACCTGCTGGAGCTCGCCCCTGAAGATGCGGTCGAGCCGCGCGAAGCCACCACCCTCGCGCTTGAACACGAGGTCCGGGTCGTCGAGGGCGTCGCGGTCGACGATCAGGTTCGCTTTCGTCTGGGCCGCGATCTTCTGCAGCCACTGCCGTTGCGGAGTGGTCCAGCTCCTGGAAGCGAGAATGCTCTGGAGCGCGCGATCGACGCGCTGCTCGTAGGGCACGAGAGCGTCGCCGATGGCGGCCTGCCGGACGTAGCCGACGATGCGTGCGGCGATGTCCTGGTTGGTCACCTCGCGCCAGGCGGTGGAGAGGCTCGTTTCCGTGAACCCGGCTCGGTCGAGCTCGAGGGCAAGCTCGCGCAGCTGCTTGCGGGTCAGCTCGCGGGGGCGGGTGAGCACCGTGACGAGCGCCGGGATGGCGTTACCTCGGCTCTTGATGAATTCGGAGAACTCCTTGAGGTAGTCCTCCGGCTTCTTTGCCTTGCCGTAGCCGCGGTCCGTACCGATCAGCCTGTCTTCGTGCCCGGAGACGTAGGTCGGCGCCCGGGGGCCGGATCCCTTTCGGTCCAGGATGTCACCGAGATCAGGGTTCTGGGTGAACCACTGGGCGATCTCGGGCAGTGACATCGTGCGAAGCTGCCGGATGAACGCCTCAGGCGGCATGCCAGCGCCTGTCTCGAAGTCCTGCGCCTGAGCTTCTGCCAGGTGACGCTTCTTGCGCTGGAGCTTCGCGACGAACTGATCGCGAACAAGCCCGCGCTCCTCGTCCGTCGCGACCTGCGCGAGCTCGCGAGTCAGCTGCGTGAACGTGATGAGTGGATTCATCACGACGGGCTGCATCGCGGTCACGTTCTGGAGGGCCTCGTAGATCTTCACGGCGTCGAAGACGCGGAAGGCCTCCTTGCCGATCTCCTCGCAGAGGCGGGTGGCGCGCCCGAGCATCTGGTCGAACAGAATGCGGCTGTTCACGCGCCGCAGGAAGACGAGGTTGCAGATCTCCGGCACGTCGACGCCGGTTGTGAGCAAGTCGACGGTTACCGCAACGTTCGGGCTGCGCTCGTTCTTGTAGCGACGAATGAGCTGCAACGGCTTGTCCGCCGCGCCCGTGATCTTGAGCACTGCGTCGTCTTCGACGCTACCGTACTGCTTGGCGAAGGCCCTCTTGAGCTGATCCACCACAAGATCGGCGTGAGCGTCGTTTACGCAAAAGATCAGCGTCTTCTGCCGCGACGACGGATCGATCTCGCCGGCGAGGTATTCGCAGACGACGCGATTGAACGACTCGGTGATGACCTTGCGGTTGAAGTCCTCGACGTCGATACGAATCTCGTCCGGCGTCGTGAACAGGTCCAGCTGACTCTGTCGCGGGTTGTAGACGGCCACTTGGTCGCCGACTCGCCAGACGATGCCCCCGGTCGAGAGCTGGGTGTTGATCTGGATCGGCGGCTCGTGGTCGACGAGATAGCCGTCGATGACCGCTTCCCGGTAGCCGTAGCTGTACACCGGGAGACCGAAGATCTGCGTCGTGTGCAGGGCAGGCGTCGCTGTCAGACCGATCTTCACTGCGTCAAAGTAGTCGAGGACGCGACGGTAGGTTGAGATGCAGTCGTCAAAACTGCGAAATCCCAGCTCCGTGTCGGAGAGCTCTCGGTCGAGCAAGTAGCCGCGATGGCACTCGTCTACAACGATGCAGTCGTACTGGTCGACCGAGGCCGGCGGGGCGCCTTCGGCAGGGTAGAGCACGCGCTGTACAACGCCTTGCACGGTGGCGACGTGTACCGCCGTGTCCGCGTCGGGCTTCTGCTCGTCCAGTTCTTTGATGCCGAACACGTCGGCAAAGGTCTGCAAGCTCTCCATGCGCGTATCTTTGAAAGCGTTTGCCGCCTGCTCGCCGAGAGCGGACCGATCGACCAGGAAGAGCACGCGCCGGAAGCGCTGGGCCTTGAGCAGACGATAGATGAGGGCGACGCACGTCTTCGTCTTCCCCGTGCCCGTCGCCATGGCGAGAAGCATCTCGCGTTGGCCCTTGCCGATCGCGGCCTCGACGGCTTCAATGGCGGCCTGCTGGTAGTACCGCAAAGGAAAGCCAAAGACGAACGGCTCGTTCTTCAGCTGCTCGTGTGCGCGCTCCTCGTCTCGCTTGAGCAATGCAACGAGCCCATCGGGCGTGTACCAACCGTCGAGCGCGTGTCCGAGGTTTTCCGGATTCCGCAGATCGCAGAACCACGTCCCGCTGCGCGTAGCCAGCTGGCGCAAGAATGGACGCCCGTTGGATGAGAAGACAAAAGGGATCCGGAATTCGCCCCAGGGAGCCCCAGCAGACACTACGGGGTCGTCCGACTCGAACGTGCGGCTGTAGCGCTTGGCCTGCTGGAGAGCAGCCGAAACGTCGATGTTCTTTCGCTTCGCCTCGACTGCGGCCGCGGGCGTCAGGCCCACGAACAGAACGTAGTCCGCGGGACCGCTCGATGTTGGCCATTCCGCAATGGCGAGGTTCTTCCCTTTCTCCGGGCGGGCGCCCTTTGCGAACGTGAGTGCAGCGGAGTCGACCGTCCACCCCGCCTCGAGCAGCTGCTCGTCGATCAGCTTGCAGGTGTCGGCCTCGTCGAGCTCCACGGCGCTCGCGGCCGTCGTGGCAGCGGTGACGTACGCGGCCACCGCGCCCCGGGGTTGCGCAGCGCCCTGCACCTGCTCCGCCGCCAGCTTCTTCTCGAGCGCTGCCTTCGCCTGCTCGGCTTCGACCGCCATCTGCTCCCAGAAGGTCTGCTCGTCCTTGGCCGCCAGCAGCTTCGCTTCCGTCGACGCGAGGCGTTGTGTCGCCTCGTGATGCGCGGCCTGATGATCGGCGAGGGCCTTGCTCAGGCTCGCAAGCTCGACGCGCAGTTCATCGCTCTCGTCTTTGGGAGGAGTGGGCGGAACGAACGGCCCAGACTTGAACCCGGCGTTTGCGAACGTGCGGTGAAACCATACACCAAGCTGCCAGGTGATCTTGAGAATCGTTAGCGCCGTGCGGTGGTCGCCGCTGATCGCGTGGGTCGCCGCGTTGCCAGCGCGACGCACCTCGCCGAACAGCTGAGCGATCTCCCGCGGGAGAATGCCCTGCTCCTGCAGCCGGCGAACGAGTTCGTACTGCGCCTCGTCGCGCGAAGTGAACAGGCCGACTCGAGTCGCGACGAGCTGCGCCAGGAGCTCGGCGAGCTGCCGTAGCTTGAGGAGCGCCGTGTTCGGGTCGTCGGCGAAATATCGCTCCGCCAGCATACCGAGCCGGACGAGCTGCTCGTCGTGCTGCTCGAGGTGGGCGAAGTTCGTAGCCGGAGGACGGTCAGAGGCTGCCATCTTCCCCTCCACCCGTGGTCGCTCGGCACGTGCCGATTTGGCTCGGCGTCAGCCCCCTCTTGTACATCGATTCGGCACGCAACTCTGCGGGTCAGGACTTGCACGAAGGTACCATCACGCCGCGGGCGCGTACATGAAGCTGTGTCGTGGCCAGCCGTGCGGGGGGTGTGGGCGTGTTCCCGCCCATCGCTGCACGCCCCCACGCTATGCTCGTCGCAAATGCCGGTGCCCACATACGACCAGTTCATCGAACCGGTGCTGCGATTTCTCGCGCGGCGCCCCGAGGGCGCGCTAGCGCGCGAGGCATACGAGGCGGTCGCCCAAAGTCTAGGCCTCACCGTTGAGCAGCGAGCTGAGGTACTACCGAGTGGCCGTCAGGCGATCTACAAGAATCGCGCAGGGTGGGCGCACGATCGACTCAAGCGGGCCGCCCTATCGACGGCGCCCCGACGGGGATTCTGGATACTCACGGACGCTGGACGAGCATTTGATGCGCAGCACCGAGACCCGCTTTCTGCGGAAGAGGTCGAAGCGCTTGCCGCCGTGGCCGGGGACTTCCGTCTTGCCACTGCGGGAGAGAATACAAACGAAATCTCACCGCTCGCGCCTGCAGCGGCTGCGACGGAAAGTCCCGATGATAGGCTTGAAAGTGCCCTCTCGGAGCTACACGAGACCGTTGCTGCCGAGCTGCTGGAGAGCCTGGCGTCGTGCTCACCGAAATTCTTCGAGTTCGTCGTGCTCGATGTGCTGCACGCGATCGGATACGGAACGAGTCGAAGCGACCTGCAGCGCGTAGGCGGCTCCGGTGATGGCGGCATTGATGGCATCATCTCGCTCGATCGTCTGGGATTGGAGAAGGTCTACGTTCAGGCGAAACGCTGGCAGAACGCGGTTAGTCGGCCGGACGTGCAAGGGTTCTACGGCGCGCTCGCAGGACAGCGGGCGTCTAAAGGCGTCTTCATCACGACATCAACGTTTACCGCGCAGGCCGTTCAATTCGCTAACTCGGTGGAACGAATCGTTCTCGTCGACGGTGCGCGTCTCGCCGCGCTCATGATCGAGCACGAGGTCGGCGTCACCCATCGCGTCGTCAAAGTCGCGAAGCTGGACAGCGACTACTTCGAGGAGTGACGGCGGGCGTATCCAGTGGCGCACCTACCGACGGTTCGTCGCGCTCCCGTGGTCGTCCCGGCGGTGCGCGTGGCGTGCGCGGCGGGACAAGCAACTCCGGCGCTCCCGGAGCTCGCTCAATTCCCCCGGATTGCCCCCAACGCTGTTTCTCTCGGGTCCGACGTGGCACCTCGAAGCGAAGCCAACACGACGGAATCGCTCCAAGAGTGCACGAGGAGGGACTTGAACCCCCACGCCTTGCGGCGCCGGAACCTAAATCCGGTGCGTCTGCCAATTCCGCCACTCGTGCGAGGGGGCGAAGCATAGTGCCGAACCGGGGCGCGGATCCACGGCGGCGCGACGCGGCGGACGGAAACGACCCTGAGCGCCTCCACTCAGGGTCGTTCCGCTGCACGTCCGGCAACGCCGGCGCCTTTTACGATAGCGAGTGCTTCAAGGCGCTGATGGCGTCGTGCGTGCGTTTCTGTTCGGGGATGAGCTCGGCTTCGACGAGCTGCTGCGCACGGGCGTCGAGGTCGTTCGCCTCTTTGCGGTAGTCGTCGCGGCCGTGGTCTTCGCCTTCTTCGAGCGCGGCGATCGCGGCCTTTTCGCCGAACGCCTTTGCGCCGCCCTCGACGAGCTTGGCGAAGGTGCCCCACGCACCGGAACTGTCGGCCGGTTCACCGCCGCGACGACGCACCTCTTCGGCGAGAACGCGCGCGCGCTCGGAGTGCGAGCGAGCGCATTGTTCGAGGGTGTAACGATGAGGTGACTCGTTCATCTTGTCGATCGCCTGCCGATAGGTTTCGACGGCGGAGAGCTCTCCGCGCAGAAACGAGTTCAGGTGATGGACGGTTTGCTTGGTGATGTCTTTGCCGGTTTGCATCCGTGCCTCCTTGGTAGGTGAACGTCGCAACGGAGTCGCGGCGCTCGGTTCGATGGAGACGAGGAGCAGGAACCAGGCCATGATCTCCGCGCCTGTCGGTTGGCCGCAAAACCTACGGATTTCACCGAGATCGGGCTCTGAGCGCACACCTGCTCGACGGGTCGAGCGATGGCGCCACAGAAAATGCCGCGAGCTCGACGTTGGATCGACTCGATGACGACGGCTCGAGTGTGACCGCGACGGACCGTGCATTCGTCGTGTGGCGCCCTGGTCCATCGGCGCAACATCGGCGAACGCTTCGCGACCCTGCGAACGTCGTCGTTTTGCGCGCGATGCGACGACCGTCGCGTGCCGAGCGCGCCGCCCGCTGGACGTCAGCGCCTGCGGCGTGGCGCAGCGTGCTTCGTCGAGGGACGGCGGTGCGGGTGCGAACGCAAATAAGTGCGCACGGCGGAAAGCGACGACTCGGACGATTCGAAGCGAAAATCACGCTGATTGTCGTGATTCGGCAGGTACGCGCTGTAGTACGCGAGCGCCTGGAGTCGCGGAAACGCCGTCGAGCGGAGCATGTTTCGAATCCAGACGCCCTTGTCGTGCGTCGAATCCGGCGGCGCGGGGCTGTGCCGGGTGCCGTCGTTCTTCTCCGGCTCCTTCGAACCAAATTCGCATACCCAGACCGGCGCGCGGTCGTCGAGGCTCGTCAGCGTACGGTAACCCTGCGCGAACAGTGCTTCGAATTCGAGCCAGTCTTCGCCGTCGTCGCGGCCGCTGTCGCCCCAGTTGTATCCGTCGAGCCCGAGCACGTCGACGTAGCCATGCCCGTCCTTCGGGTCTTTGCCGGGCCACAATTGCTCGAACGGCACATTGCGCGCGTCGCCGTCGACGTCGGGGTTGAACACGAACTTCAGATTGTCGACGCCGCGCTCCCTGAAAAAATCATAGAGGTGCCGCCATGCGGCCTTGAATTCCTCGATGCTGCCCGCTTGCCGCTTTTTGGTCCCCGGCTGATACGGCGACCAGTTCGCGTTCATCTCCGCCCACGGGCGCACGTAAATGTCCGACGGAAACCGCTTCATGCTCTCGGCCACGCGCTCGAGGTAAGCGTCCATGCGACCGTCGATCACGTCGCGGAACGAAATGCAGTGGCCTTTGCGGTCGCAGTGCGGCTCCCAGCTGTACAGGAGCACGCGATCTCCCTCGGTCGCGAGCCGCCGATCGCGTTCTTCGCCGAGCACGTAGTCCCAATCGACGAACCCCGACGCGATGTCGAGCGTCGCTCCGAGCTTGCTCTCGAGGGCGTGAAATTCGCCGTCGTCGTACGGCAGGCCGTCTGCGTACGCGCCGAACGCGATCACGTCTCCGAGCGGCACTTCCGCGTGCGCCGCTCGCGAGAACATCGACGTGAGTAAAACGACTACGGCGGCGGCAGAGCTCCGCCAGACAGATTGCTTTCGTCCGCGCATCCGGGTGCCGACCATAACGGCCGCCGCGCGCGTCAAACAAGTCGAGAAAACGAGTCGCGGCGCGTCATTTCGCTCTCACCTCAAAAATATATTTCGCATGAATCGCGCGCACTTGGACACTTCCGACCGCAGTGTGCGACCGGCTCTCCGCTCGGCACCGGTAGTGCGCAAACTGACGACGTCGAGTGTGTAAAACGAGCTCCGCGGAAAGTCGGGCCTCGAAAGTGGCAGTTCCAACGAATCGATCCTCGTGAGATGCCTCCACCCGTCCGTTCCTCGCGCCCGCCACGAGGCGAATCACGAACGGCGTTCGCGGGCGCTCGGCCCGGCCGACCTCCTCCAAGCCGCGTGCTCGCGCGCCAAGCTGCGCTCCGCCCGCGGCGGAGGAGGTTTCAATTCACGGCACGCGCCTCGCTCAGGTCAACGCGCGAACGGCCAAGCGATGGAGCGAATCGAGCGCGTCGACGAGCTCCGATTCGCGATGATCGGACAGATAGCGGAGCGCGACGCCTTCGATCGCGGTCATGACCCCGATGATCGTCGCCTCGTCGGGCATCGACGCGATGAGGCCACTGCTCACCGCCGACGCAAGCGCCGCGCGCAGCGAGCGCTGAACGACCGCGATGCATTGCCGGCGATGCGCGGAGTGTGGTGCGCTCGCCGCGGTTGCTTCTCCATGAAAGACGCGTGCGAGGTCGCCGCGCTCCGCACAATGCTCGAGATACGCGAGGATTGCGGCGCGGAGCTGCGACTCCGGTTCGGTGTGTAGACGAACCGCCGTCGCGAGTCGCTCGAGCAACACGTCGCCGGCGTGCTCTTGAACGGCGCAAAACGCCGCTTCGATGTCGCCGAAATGACGATAGAACGTGCCGCGGCTGAGACCCGACGCGTCGAGGATCGCCGCGACCGCCGCGTTCGCGTAACCGTGTCGCGCAAAGACGTGAGCGGCCGCGTCGAGCAGCGTCAGCCGCTGCTCCTCGTGACGCGCCGCCGTCGACTGGGTCCGATCGTACGAACCGGGGCCTCGTCTTCGACGTCGAACGAAGCCCGACGGCCGAATTTCGGTTATTTCGGCGCCGGAAATAGGCTCCAAAACCGCAGAGGGACAGGAGGATTCGCGCTCCATGGGGACGGAGTTCACGCTGCCAGCGGCCGCGACTTCTCACAATGACGGCTCTGGCCAATTGGGGGGATTTTGCGAGACACCGAGCGGTTTCGTGTCAAAGTTCCGCCGGCTATGGAACGAACGAAAAACCTGCGGGTCGAGAGCGTGCGCCCGCTGCTCTCGCCGGCAATATTGCTCGAGGAAGTGCCGATCACCGACGGCGCGGCGTTGGCGGTGCTCGAAGGCCGAAAACAGGTCGCGCAGATCCTCCACAGCGAGGACGACCGCCTGGTCGTAGTGGTAGGCCCCTGCTCGATTCACGATCCGAAGGCCGGGCTCGACTATGCCGCGCGGCTCAAGAAGGCTGCCGACGAGCTTCGCGACGATCTGTGCGTGCTCATGCGGGTCTATTTCGAGAAGCCGCGCACCACCGTCGGATGGAAGGGGCTCATCAACGACCCTTATCTCGACGAGACGTGCCAGATCAACGAAGGCCTCCGCCGCGCGCGGCGCGTCCTTCGCGACATCGGCGAGATGGGCATGCCGTGCGGCACCGAGTTTCTCGACCCGATCACGCCGCAATTCACGGCCGATCTCGTGGCGTGGGGCGCGATCGGCGCGCGCACGACCGAGAGCCAGGTGCACCGGCAGCTCGCGTCCGGTTTGTCGATGCCGATCGGGTTCAAGAACGGAACCTACGGAACGGTTCAGCTCGCCGTCGACGGCGTGGTCTCGGCCGCGCACGCGCACCGTTTCCTCGGCGTGACCGAGCAAGGACTCGCGGCCATCGTGCAAACCACGGGCAATCCGGATTGCCACGTCATCTTGCGCGGCGGAACGTCGGGGACGAACTACGACGCGGCGAGCGTCGGCAAAGCGACGGAGCTCCTCGGCAAGGCCGGGCTCCGCGCGAGCGTCATGGTCGACGCGAGCCACGGCAACAGCAGCAAGGATTACCGGAAGCAGCCCGACGTCGTCCGTGACGTCGCCCGGCAAGTCGCGGGAGGCAGCCGTGGCGTGTTCGGCGTCATGATGGAGAGCTTCCTCGTCGAAGGGCGACAAGATCTGAATGACCCGAACGACCTCGTGTACGGGCAGAGCATCACCGACGCTTGCCTGAGCTGGGAAGCGACGCTGCCGCTCCTCGGGACCCTCGCCGAAGCGGTGCGCGAGCGCCGGAAGAGTGTCGCCGCGGCCGAGTGATCGACGGCTCACGCGCGCCGATCGACGGCGACGGCGTCGCTACATGAAGTTGCGGGTGTGAAGCGACGAGAGCTCTTCGGCTTCGACGTCCGTGAACCCGAGGCGCAAGAGGCGGCGCCGCCGCCCAGCGTCCATCTCGGTGGTCAGGCGGACGACCGCGTCCCAGCCGCGAGCGATGGCCGCCGGCTCGTAGGAGCCCGCGCCCAGCAGCACCAGCGCGTCGAAGACCTCGTCGTTCAGTCCCGACGTGTGCGCGAGCACGTCGTGGCGGCGCCGGATCGCCGCGGCGAGTCGTTCGCGAGTACGCGGGTCCATTCCGACGTGGCGCTCGAGGTGCGACAACCCGAAGGCGACGTGGCGCGCTTCGTCTTGGCCGGACAGCTCGGCAACGCGACGCGTGATGGGATCCGGCGCGTGATCGCGCAAGAACGTGAGGAGCGACAGAAAGCTCCCCTCGCCGAGCACCGACAGAAGAAACGACGCGAGCGCGAAATCCGGCTCGTCGATGAGCGTCTTGAGCGACGCTTGACCGCCGGCCGTCGAGAGACCGAGCTCCGCGCGGCGCATGCCGGCGCGCCGCGTGAAGACGTCGATGTGACGCGCTTCGTCCGCGACTTGTACCGCGAGCACCGCGACGACTTCGCGAAAATGCGGGTGGATTTTGCCGAGGAATCGCGCCGGAACGACGAGCGCGGCCGTCTCGTTCTCGACGAGATACGTCATCACCTGGACGACCGCGTCCTCGACGTCGTCGGGGAGGTCGAGGGGCGCATCCCAGGGCACGGCCGTCGCGGGGTCCCATTGCGCGGACGCGGCTTGCGCATAGATGCGCGCCGCGTCGTCGGACCAGATCGCGTCTTTGTCGTCGAGGGAAAAATCGACCGCCGGCGACCCGTCTTCGACTCGCGCGCCGCGCGCGGCGAGACCCCAGGTCGCAGGCGGACGCGTCGCCGGTGGATGCGCCACGATGCGGGCGGCCGTTCGACGGCGCACGTCGTCCGTGGTCCCCCGACGCACCGCGAGCTCGCCCGCGGGCAACGCCTCGAGCACGTGCCCATTCAGTCGGCAGAAAGCGTTGAGCTGGGGAAGTAAATCGGGCGGCCCGCCGGTGACCGCGATCGCCTCACCGGGAACGGCGCCCGCGAGCGCCCGCTTCACGAGTAGATGACCCCCGCGATCGAGACCGAGGCCGCCGAGGTCCACGCGCTTCACTTCAGCGCGCCTTCATCCCTTCGAGCCAGGCGTCGAGCGTCGAAAGTCGATCGACGGCGCGGTCGAGCGCCGCGTAGCCCGAAACACGACCGACCTTCCACGTCTTCAGTCCTTCGAGATCGAGCAGCGGGCGAACGACGGGATCCTCGTACGACATCGCCAGCAATATCTCGACGAAGCGGTCGACCTTGGCCTTCGGCGCGTCGTCGAGCACGGTGAAGTTGCAGTGGTCGAACGGCTCCGTGTGCACGAGCGTCCGCGCAGCCCCCGCGGGCAGCGTCCCTTCTTTCGCGAAGAGGAGTTGATTGGCGTCGAGGATGCACGCCGCGTCGACCGTGCCGGCGACCAGCGCTTTCGCTGCGTCGCGTTCGCCGCCGATGTGGTCGCCGTGCTTGCCGACGAGGCGATCGTGATACACGACGTCGATGTCGCGATTCGGTTCGACGCCGAGCTCGGCGAGGTGAAGGAGCGGGATCAACGTCGCTTGCGGCGAATCCTTCGCGCCCGCGCCGACGCGCTTCCCCTTCAAGTCCTTCGCCGAAGCGATCTTCGAATCAGCGCGGACCAAGACCACGCTCGTCAGCCCCTGGTCAGAGTCTCGCATGGCGACCGCGGTGGCGCGGCGATTCTGCGCGCGCGCGACGCGTTCCGTCTGGATCCACGCGAGCGGCGAGTTCCACGCGACGTCGATGTGCCCGTCGAGATGCGCTTCGACCTGCGCCTCGTAAGTCGAGTAGAGGACGAAGTCGAAAGGGAGCCCCTTTTCGAGGAAAAATTGCTTGAACCCCTCCCAGATGGTCACGACTTTCGGATCGTACGTGACGGCGCCGAGCACGAACGCGGCTCGGCGGGTGGGTGAACCGGGGGTCGTATTTCCCATGCGCCACCAATTACACCCAGAGCCGTCGAGCGTCGACGCGCGCTGCGGCGAAACGAGCTACGCTCGGGGAACCCGCGGAAAATCACCCGCGTATTCCGATGCGACGTCTCACTTCGCTCTCCTTGCTCGCCGGTCTCGGCGCGCTCGCTGCCTGCGCGCCGTTACCAACCGCGACGCCGTTATCGGCCAACGCCGCCCACGCGAACGCTCGAGTCCGTCCGAGCGCGTCGCGGGCCCCCGACCCCGGCGATGACGATCAGGAAGAGGAAGAAACGCCGCAGATGATCGAGTCGGACGACGAGGATCCCGACGATCCCGGCGATTCGACGCCTATTTCGTCGAGCGCACGAGCCGCGTCGACCCACGGCGTCGCGCCCGCCGATGCGCCGATCTCCTCGTCGCGAAGCGGCGTGCAACGGGGCTCGGCTCCCGCGTCGTCCCACGCTGACGCAAACGGCGCGGCGCCGTCGTCATCGAGCGACGCGCCCTCGTCCACCCGAGCGCCATAGACGAGAGAGAGCATTCGAACCGCAGAGGTCCTCTGCGTCTGCTGAGTGACTCACCGCTATCGTGACGAACCGGGCCGGCCCGGAGTCGCCCTCTGCGGTTCAAATCTCCTGAAATGTCCGGGGCGTCGCCGGCCCATCCAGAGCTCGCGTTTGCGATACTTCGATGCCTCGAAGTATCTGCGATGGTCTGCCAGACCCCCTCGAAATCGAGGGCGAAGATCCGAGCCGCTGAAAGCGATCCCTCTCGCGCCCCGCGACCGATTCGCGGACAGTCAACGCACACGAGTTACGTTCCGCCGACGGCTCGGACGCCTGGGAGCCCCAAAATAAAAGACGTCGACGCGGCGACTACTGGTGTCGCTTGAGAATCAGCGTCGTGTTCGTGCCGCCGAAGCCGAACGAATTGTTCATCGCGACGCGGAGGCGTGTTTCGCGGGCGACGTGAGGCACGAGGTCCATGCCTTCCGCTTCGGCGTCGGGATTGTCGAGATTGATGGTCGGCGGAACGAGGCCGCGTTCGATCGCGAGCGCCGTGAGCACGGTTTCGAGTGACCCGGCGCCGCCGAGAAGATGGCCGGTCATGCTCTTGGTGCTCGACACGAGGAGGCCGGACGTGGCGCGCGCGCCGAGGATTTTCTTGATGGCGACGAGCTCGATCGCGTCGCCGACCGGCGTCGAGGTGCCGTGCGCGTTGATGTAATCGATGTCATCCGGCGAGAGCTTCGCGTCTTCGAGCGCGTCGCGCATGGCGCGCTGCGCGCCTTCGCCGCCGGGCGAGGGTTGAGTGAGATGATGAGCATCGGAAGTCGCGCCGTAACCGACGAGCTCGGCGTAGATCTTCGCGCCGCGTTTGATCGCCGCTTCGCGCTCTTCGAGGAGCACCACGCCGGCACCTTCGGCGATGACGAAGCCGTCGCGATCGCGATCGAAGGGACGGCTCGCCTTTTCCGGTTCGTCGTTCCTCGTGGAAAGCGCGCGCATCTGCGAGAAGCCCGCGAGAGAAAGCGGCGTGATCGCGGCCTCGCATCCGCCGGCGAGACAGGCGTCCATGTACCCATGGCGGATCGCGCGCATGCCTTCGCCGATGCTGTGTGAACCGGACGCGCACGCGCCGGTCGTCGAGAAGTTTGCGCCCTTGAAGCCGAACAGGATCGAGGCTTGACCGGCGGCGAGGTTCGCGATGCTGGCCGGGATGAAGTACGGCGTGACGCGGTTCGGGCCCTTTTCGGCGAGCACCTTCCCGGTCTTCTCGATGAAGTCGAGACCGCCGAGGCCCACGCCGATGAGCGTGCCGATGCGTTCGCGCTCGCGTTCGGTGGGCTCGAAATGCGCGTCCGCGACGGCCATCTTGCTCGCCGCGAGCGCGAAGTGGATGAAGCGGTCGCCTTCCTTGACCTTCTTCTTTTCGATCCACTTCTCGGGCGAAAAGCCCTTCACTTCTCCGCCGATGCGTACTGAGTAACCGGCGGGGTCGAAACAGGTCAGGGGCGCGATGCCGCTGGTTCCGGCAACGATTCCCGACCAGGTGGTCTCGGTGTCCGGTCCACACGCGCTCAAAGCGCCGAGGCCGGTGATCACGACTCTTCGCATGACTTCGCACCCCATATAGCGCATTGGGCACCGATTGGCCCCCGTCACACACTCGCATTTCACTCACGTTCCGCAGGGCCGCGGGCGAGTGGTTGAACCTCAACGCGCCGCGGGCTCTTCGTGCGTGCTGCAGTGCACCGTGCCGAGGCCGAGCACCAGATCGCGGGCGTTGATGCCGACGACGCGACGAGTGGGAAATAGCTCGGCAATGATGCCGAGCGCGGCGGAATCGCTCTCGTCGCCAAAGACCGGAACCAGGACGAGGTCGTTCGCGACGTAGTAGTTCGCGTAGCTCGCCGGGAGCCGTTCCGTCTCCCAGAGCACGGGGCGCGGCATCGGGAGTCTCAGGATTTCCAGGGTTCGCCCGCGGGCGTCGCGAGCGCCTTCGAGGATCTCGCGGGTCGCTTCGAGCGCGGCGTAGTTCGGGTCGCGGCGGTCGGATTCCTCGGCGAGCACGACTTTTCCGGGCGCCACGAATCGCACGAAGTCGTCGACGTGTCCGGCGGTGTCGTCGCCGACGACGCCCGCGCCGACCCACACGACGCGTTCGATGCCGAGATAGTCCGCGAGCACGCGCTCGGTGCCACCGGTGCCGAGCCATCGGTTACGCGCGTTCGGCCCATCGACGAGACAATCTCGCGACGCGAGCAACGTCCCTTCGCCGTCGATGTCGATCGCGCCGCCCTCGAGCACGACGTTGACCGGACGGCCGTCGCGTTCGGCGAGCGCGTCGATGCTGCGCATGCCGAGCCATTTCGCGACGGTTCGCCCCGCCGCGTCGTCTTTCTCGTGGTTGTCGTAACGAGCCCAGCCGTCGAACTTCCATTTGACGGCCGCGACCTCGGTCTCGCGCTTCACGAAGAGCGGCAAAAAATCGCGCGTCCACGAGCGATCGGTCGGCGCTTCGAAGAAGTCGACTTGCCGGAGATCGACGTCGCCCGCCGCGAGCGCACGGCGCGCGAGCTCGCTGGACGCCGCGTCGTTCACGATGAGCCGCACGCGTTCGACGCGCGCGAGCTCTCGCGCCATCGCGACGAACACCGGCGGTATTTTTTCGAATTTGCCGGGCCAATCGTCGTGATGGTGCGGCCAGGCGAGCCACGTCGCGGCGTGCGGTTCCCACTCGGCGGGCATACGAAAGCCGGCCATGCCCGGCGCGCGATTCGACTCGGGCGACTTCATGGCGCTCACCCGGCCTTGGGATCGATCCAGCGGCGCGCGAGGTCGCCGAATACGTCGATCCGGCGGTCGCGAAGGAACGGCCAGCCGCGGCGCGCCGCTTCGATTTTCGACAAATCGCACTCGACGACCAGCACTTCTTCGCCCGCGCCCGCTTCGGCGATCACGACGCCTGCGGGATCACACACGAAGGAACGACCCCAAAATTCGATTTCGGAGTCGCCCGTGGTTTCGACGCCGACGCGGTTCACCGCGACGACGAACACGCCGTTCGCGATCGCATGGCTCCGCTGCATGGTTTGCCACGCGGAGAGCTGAGCCGCGCCGTGCTCGGCCTTGTCGCGCGGAAGCCACCCGATCGCCGTCGGATACGTGAGGAGCTCCGCGCCGCGAAGGGCCGTGAGCCGCGCCGCCTCCGGGTACCACTGATCCCAACAAACCAAGGTACCCACCACGGCGCTCGGCGTGGGGCACGCGACGAAGCCGAGATCGCCCGGCGTGAAATAGAACTTCTCGTAGTACTGCGGGTCGTCCGGAATGTGCATTTTCCGGTACCGCGAGAGCTCTTCGCCGTTCGGCCCGAGGACGACCGCGGTGTTGTGAAACAAGCCCGCGGCGCGGCGCTCGAAGACGCTGGTCACGACGGTGACCTTCGCTTCGCGCGCGACCGCCGCGATCGCGTTCGTGGTCGGTCCGGGAATGGGCTCCGCGAGATCGAAGAGCGCCGCGTCTTCGACCTGGCAGAAGTACGGCGACGCGAAGAGCTCTTGGAGCACGACCAACGTCGCGCCACGCCGCGCGGCATCGCGGATCCCGCGCACCGCCTTGTCGACGTTTTCTTGACGATCGGAAGTCGTGCTCGACTGGACGAGCCCGACGACCGGGTTCTTTCGCTGCGAAATCACCGGCACTCCGTAGCATGGTAATGTGACGGATCGAAGACTCGCTCGAACTCGCTCCACGGAGGCCGCATGTCCCCCCTGCTTCGCTTATCCGCCGCCGCACTCGGTATTTTCTCGGTGTTCGCGTTCGTCCCCGTGGCCCACGCCGGGCTCGGCGCGTGCGGGAACATCGACATCGACGTGAACGCACAATGCAAGGTCTCCATCGACGCGCCGTGCACGGTGCAATGTACGCCTCTGTCGTTCGACGTCCAATGCGCGGCCAAGCTCGAAGTCGGGTGCGAAGCGATCTGTAACAAGCCGCCGGAAGTGAGCTGTACCGGTGATTGCCAAGGGGGCTGCGAGTCCGAGTGCAACGTGAACCCCGGCATGTTCGATTGCGAGGGGAGCTGCACCGACGATTGCCAGGGCACGTGTACGGGCAAGTGCAGTGCGGCAGCGGATACCGCGGGGTGCGAAGCGGCGTGCAAGGCGTCATGCTCGGCGGACTGCCACGCGAGTTGCTCCGGAACACCGCCCACCGCTGATTGCGCCGGACAGTGCCAGTTGAAGTGTCAGGGCTCGTGCACGGCCGACCTCAACATGGATTGTCAGACCATGTGCCAGGGCGGTGGATTCGCGGACTGTCAGGCCAATCTCATGGGGGGCTGCACGGCCGCATGCCACGACCCGAAGGGTGCGCTCTTCTGCGACGGGCAGTTCATCGACGTCGGCAATCAGCTCAGTGACTGCATCACCGCTCTCGACGATTACTTGAAGGAGCACGTCGACGTGAGCGCGACCGCGTCGGGAAGCTGCACGAGTACCTCCTCGGGTAGCGAGTGCTCGGGGGAGGCCTCGGCGACCGCGAGCTGCCATTGTTCGACCCCGTCGAGCGGCGATCGCTCGAACACCGCGCCGCTCGTGATCGCCGGCCTTGCCGGAGTCATGGTGCTCTCGCGGCGTCGGGCGTCGCGTTCGGGCAGCGGTTCGCGTCGCGGGCGATCGCGTCGCTGAACGTTGCCGATGGCGACGCGGCCGACTTCGACGTATGAAGCGTCGTGGCCGAGCTCATTTTTCATCACTACCAGATGTCGCCTTTTTCCGAGAAAATGCGGCGGATCTTCGCGTTCAAGAAGCTTCCGTGGCACTCGGTGCGGGCGCCAGCGGTCATGCCCAAGCCCGATCAGATCGAGCTGACGGGGGGTTATCGGAAAGCGCCGGTCCTTCAGATCGGTAACCACGTGTACTGCGACACGTCGCTCATGGCGCGCGTGGTCGATCGGCTGGCGCCGTCGCCGCCGCTCTACGACGCGCCGATGGCGGCGGCCGCCGCGGAGTGGGCGGACTCGACGCTCTTCGAGCTCGCGGTCGCCGTCGGGTTCAGGCCCACGCGATTCGACGACGTGCTCCAGTGGCTCACCCCGGAAGAGCTCTCGAAAATGGCCGACGATCGCAAGGTCATGCGCGCCGACTCCCGCAAACAGGCGATGCCGCGCGCCGTCGCGCGCGCGCACCTCGACGCGCAACTCGTCCGGCTCGAGCAGGAGCTCGCGGAGCGGCCGTTCTTGCTCGGAGCGGCGCCGTCGATCGCCGATTTCTCGGCGTATCACCCGGTGTGGTTCTTGAAAACGCTCGCGCCGGAACCGCTCGCGCCGTTTCCGCGGGTGCTCGCGTGGGCCGCGCGCATCGCCGACATCGGGGGCCCCGACGGCCCGTCGATGTCGAGCGAGGCCGCGCTCGCGGTCGCCAAGGGCTCACCGTCCGCGTGGACGCCCGACGCGCCGTTCGCGAATCCTTACCCGATCGCCGCCGGCTCCAACGTGGTGGTACGCGCCGCGGACTACGGGCGCGACGCGGTGAACGGCGTGCTCGTCCAGGCGACACCCGAAGAGATCGTGCTTCGCCGCGAGACCGCCCGCGCCGGCGTGGTCTACGTCCACTTCCCGGTGCTCGGTTACGATCTCGAAGCGGCGTGAGCCTCGGCCGACTTGTTACCGACGCGTTCCACCAACGCACGCAATGCGTCGGCCTCGAACGGCTTCTCCAGGAAGCACGCCTTCGCGCTCTTGATGAACTCCTGCGCTGTCTTCGTGAAGACGCCGCCGCTGATGAAGACCACGCGCTCGGCGAGCTCGGGCCACTTCGCGGCGATGCGCGCGACGAGCTCCATTCCCGTCATCTCCGGCATCATGAGGTCGCAGATGAGGGCGTCGAAGGTCTCGCCGTTGCGGAGCCGCTCGAGGACGTCGAACGGCCCCCTGGGGACCAATGGATCGTGCGAGTCGTGGAGCATGCGCGCCACGGCATGCGCGACGAGGATCTCGTCGTCGACGATCCACACGCGGCAGCGCGCCTTCGGCGTCGCAGGCTCGACGAGCGGGCGAACGAGCGTCGCGGGCCATACGCTCGGACGCCGGCGCATCGAGGGGTCGCTCGATTGGACCGGCAAGCAAACGCGGAAGGTGCTCCCCTTCCCGACCTCCGAAAAAACTTCGATTTCGCCGCCGTGAGCGTTCACGATCTCGCGGCAGATCGCGAGGCCGAGACCCGTTCCCTCGCCCTGCCCCTTCGTCGTGAAGAAGGGCTCGAAGATCCGGGTCTTGAGCGCCTCCGACATGCCGACGCCGGTGTCTTCGATTTCGACGATCGCGCGATACGCTTCGTGACGCGTCGTGATTCGGATCTCGTTCGCGTCCTCGCTCCCTTTTTGGATCGACTGGGCGGCGTTCACCAAGAGGTTCGCGAAGACCTGGACGAGCCGAGCTTCGCTCCCCCAAACCCCCGGCACCGGCGCGAGCGACAGAATGAGCTTGGCGCGCCGATGGGTCTGAGTCGACGCGACCGCGAGACTCGCCTCGATGACGCGCTTCAAGTCGACGCGCTTCTTCCGGTCGTCGACGCTCCGCGACAGGCTCTGCAGATTGCGGACGATGTGCCGGACGCGTTCCACGCCCGCGCGTCCGTCGCGCAGAATGTCCATGAGGTCGACGAGCCGCTCGTTGAACCGCTCGATCAGATCGGGCGGAAGCCCGCCCGCGCCTTCGCGCCGGAGCGACGTGAAGTCTTCCCGGAGGTGCGGCAGCGCCTCTTCGAGCATCTCGAGATTGCCCATCGCGAAGAGGAGCGGATTGTTGATCTCATGTCCGACGCCGGCGGCGATCGAGCCGAGCAGCGCGAGCCGCTCCGCGTCCTCGGAGCCCTTGGTGAGACGTGACCGCTCGTGCTCGCGAAGGACGCGCTCGACTTCCCCGAGGAGCTCCGGCGCGCCGAACGGCTTTTTGACGAAACTGGCGGCGTGGATTGCGGCAGCTTTGGCGCTCGCATCCGCCGTCATCACCACGACGGGAATGTCCGCGATCGATTGATCGGCGCGCTGCGACGCGCGAAATTCCCACCCGTTCATGACCGGCATCATCAAGTCGAGGACGACGAGATCGACGGGGGCCTCGCGGATCCGCTCGAGCGCTTCGCGGCCGTTGCGACACGCCTCGACGACGTAGCCGGCTTCACCGAGCACCGCGGACACGGAGTCGAGCAGGTCGTCGTCGTCTTCGACGAGCAGCAGCCGGGGAGCGATCGGACGATCGGTTGCCGGTGTTGCAACGCTCACCATGGCGGGTTCCGGGATGTTGCGCGCGATGGAGGGGCTACCTTTCCGCTATCCCCCTCGATCGAGTGATTCATGAGCCTCGAAGCATATCTCACGCTCGTCGAATGGATAGCGACTGTCGACGACATCAATCAGTCTAGACTGACCCATTTTCGATCGAGAGTCCCGCTCGTCCGCCCAGCGCTTTCACGTTGCGTGCCGTGACCAATCCATTCGACACCGGGGTCACGGGCATATCGCCGTCACGCTCAGGGTCACGGTTCGCGGGAGCACCGATGCAAATCGAACCACATCGACCGATCGGCCGTGAGACGAAGACGCGTCGCCTGTGACAACTCGCCGCGCTCCGCGTCGAACGCGAACCCTTGCTCCCGTTCAGACGCGCGCGTCGCGGTGTCGCAATCGGCGACGAGCGCGATACACGGCCGCGAAACCCAAGAAGCCGATACCAATCGAACCACCATTCGCTCCGCCGCTCCGAAGGCTCGAAATGGAGCAGTGCGACGCTTGTTCCGGGCTCGTGAACCCCGGAGGATCGGCCAGGTACAATGCGGACATCTCCTGAATGTCAGGCGCGCTTAGATCGCGTTTCTTGAGCTCGCAGCGATTCGTACTGAAGAACATCGTCGCGTCGGGATCCGTCATGTCCTCGCCGAGGCCGAAGAAATGCCCCACTTCGTGGCTCATGACGCTCTGCAGGTCGTACCGCCCCCTACACCAGCTCGACGACTTCGCCGAACCCGCGAGCGCCTGCGTCGTCGATCCGACGTCAGCGTTCGATCCCGCGTTGTCGTCGTCGCCATCGTCGCCCGCCGGAGACGAGAGCACGCCGAACGGATAGCGCGCGTTCACGATGACGTCGGCCTCGATGATCTCTCCGGTTTCGGAGTCCGAGTAGGCGAGCGTGATCGCGAGCGCGTTTTCCTGATTCGGAATGGTGATGGGCGCGTAATAGACACGATTTTCGCCGTCCGCCGTCGTCGGCACGACCGACGCGCGCGACCCCGAATCGAAAGTGAGCGCCGGAAGCTTGGCGTCGGAGATCAGCCATGTTCCGAACGCTTTTCCGATGGCGTCTCTCGCAGTGGGATCGATGTCGTCGAGCGACGCGTCGAACGTGACGGTAGTCGCCCCCGGCCACCACCGTTCCTCTGCCCCCGATTGCGTCTTTCTCGGCGACGCGCGACCGCTCACGATCTCGGGCGACGGGGAAGTCCGCTCTCGCGTGCAAACCAACGCGGCCATCGCGACGAGGGCGAGCGCGCCGAGCGAGCGTCGCGGCGCTTTGCGCCGAGGCGGCTCGAGCGGAGGACCGTGACTCGGGCGCCGCGTGTGCGTGACGGGAAGGAACGAGCGCCCGATGAAGCTGAGCGGCGCCGAGTGTCGTCGCGACGGCTCGGGCATCTCGGAAAAGAGGGGCATCGAAAGAATGAACGGCCGCTAGATTCGACCCTTGAGGGCCGTTCGTTCGGCGAGCGTGCTGGCCCGGCTCCGGCAGCCGGCGTAGGCTCGGCAAGTGCTTCGCGCGCGCGGCCTCGCTCGAGCGCTGACCCTCCGGTCCCTAGGTGTGGCGTCCCTCGCCGTGGCGTCGCTCGGTGTCGCGTCGACCGCGACGGCGGATTTCAACCCGTTCGGCCGCGGGCACGGGGGAAAGCACCCGACGCCCCACACGGGCGCAGGGTCGCCCAAGCCGCGAACGCCGGGCGCGACGCACCCGACGCCCAGTCCGACGGCATCAACGACCCCGGACGCGACCGACAAGGCCGACAAGGCCGACAAATCCACCGATGCACTCATCGTGCGCTACACCGCGCTCGCACTGGGTCGGCCGGGTGAACCCTTCCCGCTCGAGCGGCTCGTCGAGCTGTACAGGAAGCGTGACGGCAACCTCGACCAGCTGGTGAGCGAGTTGTCGGCTCGCGCGGACAAGGCGGGACCGGAGCACTACGCGGCGCTCGTGGTGCTGGCGGCAGCTTATCGAGGCAACGCGGAGCCCGACCGCGCAGTCGCGACTTACCAGCGCGCGATCGCGGACTCGCCGAAGAACCCGGTCGCGGTGCTCGCGCTCGGTCGGCTCCTTGCCGATCAGGGCGACAAGGTCGCGGCGCGCCGGTACTTCGACGAAGCGCTCGTGAACGTGACCGCGGACACCGATCGCGAGCAGCTCCTCCATGCGCTCCTCGGTCTCGCGCTCGACTTACGCGACTTCGACGGCGCGAAGCACTACGCCGACGAGATCGTCCGGCGCGCGAAGGGGTCCTTCTTCGCGCGGGCCGAGCTCGGTCGTGAGCTCTACGTTCGCGGTGAGTTCGGCCGCGCCGAGGTCGAGTATCGAGAAATCGTGAAGGCCGCCGCGGGCGACAACCGTGCCCTGGGCCCGGCGCTGAAAGATCTCGGACAGACGCTCGCGAAGGAGAGCAAGAACGCCGAGGCGCTCACCGTCTTGAAGCGCGCGCTCGAGGCTTCCGCCGGCCAATCCGGACTTCGCCGAGAAATTCTCGACGCCATGGTCGAGGTCCACCGCGCGACGGGCGGCATCGCCGAGCTCGTCCTCCTGCTCGAAAAGGAACACCCCGACGACTTCGAGCGACTCACTTTGCTGGCGGGGCTCTACGAAGAGACGGGGCGTGTCGAGGATGCGCTCGCGACGTACAAGCGTGCGCTCGGCAAACGCGACGACATTGCGACCCGGCAAAAGGTGATTCAGCTCCTCGAGGTGCAGGGGAAGCTCGACGAGGCGGTGAAGGAATATCAAGCGCTGGTCCACGCCGCGCCGCACGATCCGGAAATCGTGTTTCGACTGGCCGACGCGCTCATTCAGCGCGGCGATCGACGCGAAGCCCTCGTCGAAATCGAACGACTCGAAGCGCGCTCGGCCGGCGACGACGAGATCCTCGCGGCGGTCGCCGATTTCTACGAGCGGATCGACGAACCCGATCGAGCCGCCGGTGTGCTCGATCGGTTGAGCAAGTCGGGCGGCCGCGACCCGCGCTACCTGGTCGAGCTCGGCGATCACTATTACCGGCAAGGCGACACCAAGAAAGCCCTCGAAATCTGGGAGCGGATTCGCGTCGTCGTTCCGGACAAGGCCAAGGCGCTTCTCGCGCTCGGCGAGGTCTTGCTCGAGCACGACATCGCCGACAAAGCGATCGAAGCGCTGCGTCAGGCCACCGAGCTCGCACCGAAGGACGCGCGCTACGAGAAAGCGCTCGCGCTCGCGCTCGAACGCACGGGGACCAACGGTTCGGCGGAGGAGCGACTGACCGAGCACGCCGAGGCGCGCCAGCTCTGGGAGAAATTGCTCCGCGACGCCGGCGACGATCGCACCGCGGCGCGAGAAGCGCGGCAACACATCGTCACGCTGTGGGGACTCGACGGACACCTCGCCGAATATGCGAAACCGCTCGAGCGGAAGCTCGCGGCAAATCCGCCGGACCTCGACGCAGGTCGCTTGCTCGGCGAAGTGTACACGCGGCTCCGTCGACCGGCCGACGCCGAGCGGGTGCTCCGCGTGGTCGTCTTGAAAGCGCCGGGAGACGTCGAGGCGTCTCTCGGGCTCGAGCGCGCGCTGGTCGCCCAACAAAAGCTCGCGCAGGCGATCGCCGTGCTCGAAGGCCTGGTGAAAATCGATACCCAGCGCGCCCGTGAGCACTACCAGCGGATGGCGCAATACGCGGCCGAGCTCTACCGCGACGACGACGCGATCCGTTACGCGTCGAAGGCCGTCGAGCTCAGCCCCGACGACGCGGACGGGCATAGAAAGCTCGGGGAAATGTATCGGCGGCGCCAGGACGTGGACCACGCCGTCGTCGAGTTTCGCTTGGCGATCGCGAAGAACGACCGGCTCTTCCCGGTCTACTTCGACCTCGCCGAGCTCCTGCTTTCGCGGGGCACCGTCGACGAAGCCGACGGCCTCCTCCGGCGCGTCGTGCGCTCGGCGCAAGACGACGAGCTCGTCGCGCGCGCCGCGCGGCTCAGCATCCAGGTGAACCTCGGACGGGGCACGCTCGAGTCGCTCGAACGCGAACTGCTGCCGCTCGCGCTCGGAAACCCCGCGCGGCCGCTCTACCGGCGGCTGCTCGTCGAGGTATACGGAAACCTCGCTTTTCCGCTCGCGCACGACGCAAAGAGCAGCGACCCGGAGCGCGCCAGGGCCGCGCGCGAAGCGCTCCGCCGCATCGGCGAGCGCGCAGTGAAGCCGCTCCTCGACGCGCTCGGCGACGATCGCGATTCGCAGCAGCGGACGGCGATCGAGCTCTTGTCTCACATCTCGAACCGCGGCGCGGGTCCGGCGCTCGTCGCGTTCGCGACGGGGAAAGCCGACGGCGACCTTCGGACCCGCGCGATGGTCGCCGCGGGCGCGCTCGCCGATCCGCAGCTCTTGCCGGAGCTCAAGGACGTGATCGCGCCGGCTGGAGACGTGCGCGTCGACGAAACGGACACCGTGGCCGTCGCCGCGGCGTTCGCCGTCGCTCGCATGCAAAGCCCGAAAGCGCGTCCGCTCCTCGCAGAAATGCTGAAGAGCGACGCGCCGAGCGTCCGTGCACTCGGTGCGCTCGGGCTCGGGTTGATTGCGAGCCACGCCGACGCGAAAGCGCTGCTCGACATGGCGGTCTCGCCGGAGCAAGGGTTCGTGGCGCGCGCGGGGGCGGCGTTTGCTCTGGGCGCACTCGGCGGCGATCGAGCGGCAGAGACTCTGGCGCGCCTCGCCGACTCGTCGGACCCGCTCCTCTGCGCGACGGCCGTGATCGGCATCGCGCGCGTCCGGGCTCCGTCGGCGGCTCACGCCGTGGCCACCGCCCTGGTCAGTGCCGACCCGGCCCTCCGTGAAGCGGCCGCCGACGCCGCCGTCGTGCTCTCGACGCACGAATATCGGATGCCGGACGACGCGCTCGCCGTGCCCGACGACCGGGTGGACGCGCGCAAGGTGCTCGTCGCGCTGCGTCCACACGGCTACACGCCGGACGAAGAAGCGGCGGCCATCGTCGCCGTCGCGCCGGATCTCGCGGACGCCGCCGCGACAGCGGTGCACGCCTCACCGGAAGCGGCACGCGTCGTCGCCGACGCGCTCCTGTCGCGGAGCGGGCGCGCCGCGTTCGCGCCGCTCGGCGAGCACCTGGACCGAGCGAGCGACGCGTCCCGAAAGGCCGCCGAAGACGCGCTCGACAAAGTGAAGGAGGCGCTCACCGGACCGTTCTTGACGCTCGCGAAGCACCCGTCCGCGGACGTGCGCGCTCGCGCGGTGCGCGTGCTCGCCCTCGAGACGTCCCCGGACGCCACCCGTGCGGTCGTCGAAGCGCTCGGCGACTCGGACGATCTCGTGGAACGCACCGCGCTCGTGTCTCTGTCGAACACCGACGATCCGCGTGCCATAGAAGCGGTCACCGAGCTCGCGCGCCGATCTCCGGCGTGGCCGGTGCGGGCCCGAGCCGCCGAAGCGTTGGGCGGCATCGGCAAGGGCGCGGCCGAAAAGACCGTCGCCCCCGTGCTCGCGGCGATCGTCCGGGGCGATCCGATCGCGTTCGTTCGCGAAGCGGCGATCCGAGCGCTCGGCTCGTTCGACCCCGGCGCGGTCCGCGAGGCGCTCTCGCGCGCGGAAACGAGCGACCCTGAACCTCGACTTCGCGAGCTGGCAAAAGAGATGCTACAGGGGTCGCCGCATTGACGGTGACCTGGCGGCTTCGTCTTCTCCTACTGGCCCTCCTGCCCGGGTGTCAGACCTTGAGCAAGTTCGACACGACGAACGGGAGCGCGTATTGCGGCGCCATCGTCGACGCCGAGTTCATCCGCACGACCGAAGCGGACGGCGGTATTCAGCGTTCGATCCGGATGTGTCTTCAGTTGAACACCGACAAGCTGACCAGCGTGCCCGGCTCGATCACGACCGACGACGGCGTCGACGGCCCCTGCGCGCCGACGCCGACCTTCCAGCACGCGCCCTTGACGGTGACGCCGGCGATCGTGAGCGACGCGATCTCGAACATGACGTTCGAGGACGGCCAGGTCGACAACATCATCGCCTGGGTCCACTCGAGTTGTCGCGGACCGATGCTCTCGGTGGTGTCGCTCTACCGAAACGACCGCGTCGAGGTTCGCCTGTTGAAACCGCCGGGGACCGATCCGACCCAGCCCAAGGCCGCCGACGCGTTCGCGCTGTTCCCGCTCGAGCGCACCGCGCACGGGTTCTGACGGCCATGCTGGTGCTCGGCATCGAGACGTCGTGCGACGAGACCGCCGCGGCCATCGTTCGCGACGACGGGATGGTCCTCTCGGACGTCATTCACAGCCAGGTCGAGACCCACGCGCCGTTCGGAGGCGTCGTGCCGGAGCTCGCCTCGCGCGATCACCTCCAGAATGCACGCCCGGTCATCTTGGCCGCCCTCGAGCGCGCGAACGTCACGCTCGCCGACGTCGACGGCATCGCCGTCACGTGTCGTCCGGGGCTCGTCGGAGCGCTCCTGGTCGGCGTCGAGCTCGCCGAAGGGCTCGGTTGGGCGGCGGACAAGCCGGTCGTCGGGGTCGACCACCTCGTGGGTCACCTCGTTGCCGGGTATCTCGTGCGCGCCGATGGACCGCCGGTGGATCCACCGAAGCCGCCGTTCGTCGCGCTCGTCGCGTCGGGCGGACACACCGCGCTTTACCGCGTCGACGCGCCGTCGGCGGACGCCATCCGCGAGATCGGCGCGACCCGCGACGACGCGGCCGGCGAGGCCTTCGACAAGGTCGCGAAGGTGCTCGGCCTCGGCTACCCCGGCGGCCCGTTGATCGATCGACTGGCTGCGGAGGGCGATCCGAACCGCATTGCCGTCTCGCCGCCGATGCCGCGCCGCGACTCGCTCGAGTTCAGCTTCTCGGGCATCAAGACCAACGTGGCGCGCTACGTGGAGAAACACGGCGCCCCCGGAAACGATCAGACGTTGCGAGACCTCTGCGCAGCGTTTCAAAAACGCGTCGTGGACGTGCTCACGTCGAAGACGATCCTGGCCGCCCGGCAGGAACGCGTCTCCACCGTCGTGCTCGGCGGCGGCGTGGCCGCCAATCGCGAGCTCCGCGCGCGCATCATCGCCGAGTGCACGCGACGCGAGATCCGCGCCGTGGTTCCACCGCTCGCGAGCTGCACCGACAACGCCGCGATGATCGCCTACGCCGGAATCGCCCGGCTCCGTCGCGGCGACGACGATCGCGGCCGGCTCGCGCCGTGCCCGACGACGCTCTTGCCGCGCGTGACGCGAAAAGGCCGCGGTCGACGAGAGAGCGACGGCGCCCGGGACGAGTCGTAGCCCGGTACGACCGCCGTCGTGATCACTTCGCATCGTGAAAGATGACGCCGAGCGTGTGGCGATGGCCGGAGCGCAGGCGGCTCACTCCGTGCCGCAGGTTCACGCGATAGGCGCCGCGCGTGCCTTGCACCGGCCGGTGATGCACCGCGAACACCACCGCGTCGCCCTTCGAGAGCGAGTGGACCATGGGCCTCGATTGCATGCGCGGTCGCTGTTCGGTCATCACGAATTCGCCGCCGGTGAAGTCGCGCCCCGGCTCCGACAGAAGCACCGCCCATTGGAGCGGGAACACGTGCTCGCCGTAGAGGTCTTGGTGGAGACAGTTGTAGTCGGCCGCGCCGTATTCGAGGAGGAGCGGCGTCGGCTGGGTTTGACCGTCGAGGTGACAGCGCTCGAGAAACGCGGCGTGGTCGTCGGGAAATTGGACGTCGATGCCCATCATCGCGTTCCAGCGGTTCGCGAGCGGAACGAGGTACGGATAGAGGTTCGTCCGTAGCTCGGCGACCAGCGGGGGAAGGGGGTACGCGAAGTATCGGTATTCGCCGCGGCCGAACCCGTGCTGCGCCATGACGACGCGACTACGGAAAAGGTCGGCGCGCGAATACAGCGCAACGAGCCCGTCGCACTCGTCGGGCGCGAGCAAGCGCGGGACGACCTTGGCTCCTTCCGCGTCGAGCTCCGACGTGACTTCCGCCCAGTCGATCGCCCGAGCGCGCTCGGCCACATTCGAAAGCCGCAGCGTGCGCTCGTTGCCGGCGCTGCGCTCGTTGCCGGCGCTCATGAAGCCTCCTCAGGACGACGCCGGCGGTAGAAAATCGCGGTCCATCACCATCCGTCGATCTTCGGTGGCCGCGCGACGGATCCCGCTCCGCGCGAGCCGCCGGATATGAGCCGAAAAGACCTTGGCCACCGAGTCCGACGTGTTCATCGACGCGCGGGTGCGGATGTATTGCTTGAGCTTCGCGACGACGACGAGGACTTCGTCGGGGCGATCGTCGGGGTCTATGGTGCCGGTCGCCCGCGACTCCATGCCGCGACTCACGAGCGGAAGGACGTCGCGGTCCATGACCGTTTTTCGGCCGTCCTTGGCCGCTGCTTCGATGCCGCGATCCGACAAGGCACGAAGGTGATCGGACAGCGCGACGATGCCTTTTTCCGACGTGCTCATGCCCGATCGCTCCTTCACGTAGTCCTTGAGCTTCTGGACGACGATGAGGATTTCGCGGCTCATCGCGAGCGGCACTCGGGCAAGCTCCGTGGACGTTCTGACGTCGGGCGGCGACGCGCTCTCGGCTTGCTCCCGGGCTTCCTTGGCCCACGCGGCTTGCGTCGGCGCCTTCGAAGGCTCCGCGCCGGCGTCGCGATGGCGCGCCTCGGCCTGGTGCGCGTCCCAGCACGACAGCGAACAGAACTGGAGCGGCATCTTCTTCCGGTTGCAGGTCGAGACGCTGCACAGGAAGTAGTCGGCCTCGAAGGCGATCGGATCCTTACACTCGCTGCACAGACGAAAATAGGCGCGTTCGTCAGCGTTCACGGGCGGCATGTCGCCACGGCGGCCCGCGGCGCGCAACCCGAGAAATGCAGGCACCGCGCGGGAGCGCAACGGCGACCACGGCGCCCGTGAGAAGTCGGCTACTTCGCACTCGCCGGCGAGCTGATGAAGAACTCGACGTCGCCCTTGCGGAGCCGCACCTTGTAGGGCGGAACCTTGTCGCCGTGGAACACGAACGTGATCCGCGCGCCCTCCGGCGAGTTCTTGGTCTTCACGTCGACGATGCGGTCGTCGCGCTTCGAGATCGCCGCGCCGCTCTCGGTGACCTTCCGCTTCGGGATCACGACGGTGAAGCCCGACGCGGACTTCGTCCCTTCGAGCGCGTCGCCGGGCTTGTCGAGCTTGAGGCGATAGATGACCGGTAAGTGGAGACGACCCTCGACGAACGGTTTGACGTCCTCGGGGTGCGAATCGTCGCTCTTCTCGCTCTTGTCCCCTTTGTCGCCTTTGTCGCGCTTGCTCGACGACGAATCGGAAAATTCCTCGTCTCCGGCGCTCGGCTCGGAAAACTCGTCGGACTTCGCAACCGGCGGAAGCTTCGGAGCGACCGCGGTCGCGGCGAGCTCGTCCGGGGGCGGCCCGAGCGGAGCGGGCTCGAGCGTCGCCATCGGCGTCGGACCGAACAGCGGCACGTGCGCGACCACGCCGTTGTGCGCGCCATTCGCGGCGGCTTGAGCCGTGCCGGCGCCCGGCATGCCGCTCGAAGTGAGCGTTCCCGCCGGTGCCGGCGCTACCAGAAGAGCCGAACCGTTCGTCGCAGCCGTCGCGGGCACGAGTGACGGAGGCGGTGCGCTCTTCGAGCGCCCAACCACGAACATCGCGGCGACGAGAATGACCACGGCACCTGCAGCGCCGGCCACGACGATTTTCTTTCGCTTCGAACCGTCGGGGTCGCTCTCCGTTTTCGCGACATTTTGCGGACGCAGCTTGCGCTGAATCGGCGCGTCGACGGGCGCTGGCGCCGTCGAGCGGCGCTTCTCGGCCGTGTGCCGTTGCGCGGCTTCGCCGATCCGCTCGCGGCCGGCGCGGAAGAACTTGCTGAACCCGAGCGCGGCGGTTTTCCCGACGCGGCCCAAGGTTTCGCCGGTCGCCGTCACCTTGGAGCCCACGGAAACGGCGAAGGCGTCGACCCGTCCGCGGAATTGCTCGCCGCTTTCGTCGTCCTCGTCGCTCTCGTCGTTTCCGTCGGCGTTCGCGTCGGGATTCGGCACGCGCGCGCTCGCCGCTTCGAGACGATCCGGCGGCGCGTGCGGCAGCGCCGATGCTTCCTCGTCGGAGTCACCGACGACGCTGGGCTCGGGGGTCGACTCTTCGCCTTCGTAGCGGAGCGCCACGACGAGCTGCGGCACTTGCGTCTGAGGGTCGATCGCTATCGACACCGCGTCGATCTTCGCGCCGCGACGCGCGCCGTGCTCGACGTCCTCGACTTCGAGACCGCGTCCGACCTTCAAGAACTCCAAGTTCGAACCGACCTGGAGCTTGCGGCGCGTGCCGCCCGTACGAACGCGGGCCTTCATCGGCGCGCCGAGCCCGTCGATGTGGAGTTTCACCGGAGCGCCCGCCGGTGCGGCCGTCGCGGCAGGCTCGCTGAGGTCGTGCGCTTCCGGTGCGGGAGCGACGTCGGCGCGCGCGTCGCCGAGACCGCAAAGCGCCTTCAGGGCGTCGACGCTTCCGCTATCGAGCGCGGTGAACTTGATGCCGAATTCGCCGCCGCCGTTGCGTTCCTGTTGCCAGGCCACGACGCCTTCCACGACGATCTCGCGACCGGCGTCCTCGAGCCGGCACACGAGCGGCGCGCCGAGCGGCGGCAAATACGGGGTTCTTACGCGAATTCCGCGCCCGCTGAGCTCCACGGATTCGGCTTCGAATGCCGGAACGGTCGCGTCCCGCCCGCAAATGTCGACGAGTCGTAGAACCGGAACCCGGTTCACTCCGGTTGCCCGGCGTTCTTGCCTCTCGGTCATGGTGCCTCCTCGGTTAGGGCGAGACCCCGAAGCGGGCCAAGTTTCGGCACCCACGAACCGGCGCCACCCGATCGGCCTTCCCTCGGAAATGACGAGAGCATTTGTCACGGCGCGTGACCCTCGCCATTCTACGCGCGAGATGGCGCTCACCATCGTCGTTCGGTCCGGCGCAGGCCGAGCTGCACCCCGAATCACGTTCGACGCGCCGCGCATCGTGATCGGGCGCGGCGAGGGGTGCGAAGTGCGGCTTCCCGACCCGAGCGTCAGCCATCGCCACGCCTCGATCCGCCAGCGTGGCGCCGAGTACATCGTCCTGGACGAGGGAAGCGCGAACGGGACTTATGTTGGGCCGGTGCGGCTTTCGCCGCAGGCGCCGCGGGTGCTGCGCACCGGCGACTTGCTCCGCGTCGGGCGAGTGTGGCTCGAAGCGACGATCGAGCAAACGCCCCCGACCGCGAACGCGCCGATCGCGACGCGCGAGCTCGCGCTGTCGCTCATCGCCGAGGCGCTGGCCGCCGAGGGTTCACCGGCGTCCTTGACGGTCACGGTGTCCGAAGGGCCGGGTGCTGGCGCGACCTTGGTCGTCGACATGTTCGAGCGCGCGTACGTCGTCGGGCGGATGAAATCGGCGGATCTGAACATCGAGGATCCGGATCTCTCGAGGCGTCATGTCGAGATCGTGCGGCGCTCGGATCGCGTGCTCGTTCGCGACCTGGGCTCGAAGAATGGGAGCCAGATCGGCGAACGACGCCTCGCGACCGGCGAAGAGGCGCCCTGGCCGAAGGGCACGACGCTATCGATCGGCAAAACGAAGCTCGTCTACGTGGACCCCGTCGGCGAAGCGCTGGAAGAGCTGGAAAGCGCGCCCGACGAGCGCATCGCCGAAAGCGACTTCATCGACCCCCCGAAAGGCGCGAGCGAACCCACGACCGAAGCCCCTGCGAGCCCGAGTCTTCCCTCGAGCGGCACGCGAGCGTCGCCGGTCGCGTCGCGCCCGCGACGCGGCGCGCGCGCGAACCGAAGCGGATGGACGCTCACCGACGTCTTCGTGGCGACCCTCGCCATCGTCGTCCTCGGCGTCAGCATCGCCGGGCTGGTCTGGCTGATGCGCAACGGATAGTGCCGCCGAGGCCCGCTGCTTGGTGTGTGGTGTTGCGTCGAATGCAGGTACTTACGAGCATTGAATTGTTTAATGCATTCAAGTATCGGTCGCCGTCGCTCGAGACCTCGACCGTCACGAGCTCGCTACGTCGTGAACCCAGTGGGCCCGCTGCTGCCTTCTCCCTTCGACAAACGAGACAGCAGCTCCGTCGTGATGCGTTCCGTGGCACCCCAGATGACGTCGTTGCCGAGTGCGTAGGTCGACACGACGGCGAGCTCGCCGCTGTGGAGCCGTTGCTCCATCTCGCGGAACACGCCCGGGGCGCGCAAATCGTCGACGCGCACGACGAGGACGCGCGCAACCTCGCGCGGATCGGGCTTGAAGGGATAGCCGTCGGCGATTTTGCCGATGAACGGCGCGATCAGGAAATTCGACGTGAACGTTCGCACCTCGGGCAGGCCCGCGAGGACTTCGACGGCGCTCGGCGAAAGGCCGATCTCCTCCTCGGCCTCGCGGAGGGCCGTCATTTCCAGGGTTTCGTTCGCGGGACGGTGAATGCCACCCGGAAACGCGATCTGGCTCTGATGAACCGGGACGTCCGCCGCGCGCTGCACGTAGACGACGAACCACTCGCCACCGCGCTGAAAAATGGGGACCAACACGGCCGCACGAACGACGGATTCGGAAGGAGTCGACACCGGTGAAGGCCTCGGTTCGACGTTGGATCGCCCCGCGGCGTGCGTCCACCGTTCTTCGCTTGGACGGCGCGTGACGGAAGCGTAACGTCCGAACGCGACACCGTGCCTTCGTCCGAGTCGTTCGTTCGCGGATCCGCCGACGCTCTGAAAGTGCGCCTCGACGCAGCCTTCGAACGGCGCGGTACCGTGCGAGCGTACACCGAGGCTTACCGGTGGATCGACGACGCGGCGGACGGATTTCCGGAGCTCGCCGTCGATCGCTACGGCGACTTTGCCGTGCTGTCGGTCCGAAGCGACGACCCGGGAGACACGGCGACGACTCTCGCCGAAGCGGTGCTTCGGTGCGGCGTGCGCGGCGTCTACGTCAAACGGCGTCCGCGGTCTGATCTACGCCGCGAAAAACACGGCGAGCTTGCCCCCCAAAAACCCATTGGCGAATCGTCGCCGCCGGACCTCGCGGTTCATGAAGGGCCGTTTTCATTCGGCGTGGCGCTCGCGGACGGCCTCTCCACGGGGCTCTTCACCGATCAGCGCGACAACCGCGCGCTCGTTCACGCGTCGTCGCGGGGCCGGAGCGTGCTCAATCTATTTTCGTACACCTGCACGTTCACCGTCGCGGCCGCGCTCGGCGGCGCTCGCGAAACCGTCAGCGTCGATCTGTCGAAGCGCGCGCTCGCGCGCGGCCGTGAGAACCTCGAGCGCAACGGCGCGTCCGGGCCCCAGCATCGGCTGATCGGCGCGGACGCGTTCGACTGGCTCGCTCGCGCCGAACGGCGCGCCGACCGCTTCGACGTCGTGATCCTCGATCCGCCGAGCTTCGGCACGCGCGACAAAGGAACGTTCTCCGTCGACCGCGACTACGGGCGCCTCGCCGAGCATTGCTTTCGCTTGCTCGCGCCCGCGGGTCGTCTGCTCGCGACCACGAATCATCGAAAAACGAACAGCGACGCTTTTCGCAAGGTGCTCTCCGCCGCGGCCCGTTCTACGGGTCGCACCATCGCCGAGCTCCGCCTCTTGCCGACCCCTGAAGACCACGCGCACCGCATCGACGGCGAACCCGCGACGAAGAGCGTGCTCGTCACCGTCGTGTAGTTCGCGGCGAGAGTATCAATCCGACGGACCTTCGTCGTAGCCGCGGGGTCGGTACTTGCGGTCGACGCCGCCTTCTCGCGTCCCGTTCGTGACGATGTCGCGAGCGAGGTACGAGAGCCACGTGCCGGGGTGCTCGTCGGAGAGCTTGATGAGCGCCTTCGAGCGATTCGGAACGTCGCCGTGGTCCCAGAGACACTGAAGACCGAGGGCGATCAAGTTGCGGTCGTTCGGACCGAGCACGAATCCGGTCGCGTAGTCGGGCCATGCTTCTTGAAGGCGCCCGAGCCGGCAGAGCGTGTCGGCGTAGTAAATGTGCGCCATGGGCCACGCAGGAGCGAGCTCCATCGCTTTTCGGTTCTCGACGAGACGCGGCCCGAGCTCGTTCCGTGCGCCGAGCATGACGCCATAGTTCAAGTGAGCCTTGGCGCTGTTGGGAACGGCGTGCGCCGTTGCGCGCCAGAAGACCAGATCGTCGGCGTAGTCGAGCGCGTGCATCCGCGCGCGCGTCGCTTGAAACGCGAGAAACATCGCGACGACCCAGACCCCGCCGGCCGCGACGCCGAACAGGCGTTCGCGACGGAGGAGCCGCGCGAAAACGACGGCCAGGACGAGCGCAACGCCCGCGGCGGGCAAGTACCAGAACCGCTCCGCGCGCACGGTCGGAAGCAAGATCGGGATGTTCGAGTGCGGGAAATACGCGATCGGCACCCAGGCGAGACCAATGGCCAACAGGGTGGTCGCACGCGCACCGGACAAATTGCCGGCGCGTCGCCGAACGATCGCGACGATCCACGCCGCGAACGCGGCGACCAGCGGAAGGATGAGCAGCGCCGCGCCGGCGATCGACCTCACGCCGACGACCCGCGCCGGAATGGGTTCCTGAGGAAATGAATAATCGCCGCTCAAGGTGACCGGGACCAGCACTTGACCCACGCCGCTCGCGTACACGCCGAGCGCGCCCGCGATGCGATGCGGGACGTCGGCGTTGATGAGCGGATTGTTGATCGGATCCTGCGGCAATCGCGGCTGCTGGAACCAGTGCAAGAACGCGTGAAACGTCCGAGCCACGAAGGGCTCTCCCGGCGTCGCGAGCAACGCCGTCGGCGGCTCCGAAGGGAAATAGCGACGTCGCGTCTCGGTATAAAGGACGAGTGCGGCGGCGCCGGCGCCGAGCGCGAGGAGCGCACGGAGCGCCGCCAAGGGCCGCTTCGGATGTTGGAGCGGCGCGGCAGTGAGCGCGGCGAATGCGAGGATCGGCAGTGCGACGAGCGTGCTCTCTTTGCTGAAGAACCCCACGGTCGCCGACGCAAAGACAAGAAACGGCATCCAGACGAGCGACGCTTCGAGCGCGAGCACGGCGCCGAACACGCCGAGCGCGCCGAGCACGTCGGCGATGCCGACCACGCCGGTCACCGCCTCGGTGAGCACCGCCGACGTCGCGAAGACCGCGCCCGCGAGCCACCCCGTCGTGCGGTCCTTCGTGAGGCCGAACGCGATGCGCGCGACAAGCGCGGCGTTCAGCGCATGGACGACGATGTTGATCCAGTGGAGCGCCCACGGATGCCGAAACACGGGATGGATCTGCCAGACGGCGCGCCAGATCACGTTCGGAAGGGGCCGGTAAGACCCGATGCTGCGATCGTGCGGCAAGCCCCAAAAATCGCGAGTCAAAACCGCGCGAAACGCGATCCTGCCGTTGACGTACGGGTTGGCGAGCAGCGCCTCCTGTTCGTCGAAGATGTAGTTCGAAAACGGACTTCGCACGAAGAGCAGCGCCGAGACGACCAGCGACGGAAGCAGCGCCACGCGGAACGTCGGATCGCGCATTCGGAAATAGTCGGCGATCGAAACGGCGAAGCTCCGTGCCCAACCGCCGACCGCGACGAGCCATCGCCGGAGTCGAGGAGGACGCGGCGGGACGGGTTCGGCTCGCTCGGGGAGCTCGATGGCCGGCGCGTCGGAAGGCTCCTCGACGCGGTCGGCGTCGGTCGTCGGCTCGGAAGACGTCATGTCACGCGGGGTCGTCGATGGGAAACTTGTTTCCCCAGAGTGAGCTGCCGCCGTCGACGTAATAAGTGGAACCGGTGACGTAGTCGTTCCGATCGCTCGCGAGAAAGACGATGACGCGGCTCACGTCGTCGACCGCGCCGAGCCGCTTCACCGGCGTTTCGCGGCGTGCCATCTCGAGCGGCGCATCTCCGTACTGCGCAGTGCCGCTCGAGACGATGGTTCCCGGCGCGCAGGCGTTCACGCGGATGCCGTAGCGTGCCCATTCGACGGCGAGCGACTTCGTCAGGTTCTCGACGCCGGCGCGCGCCGCGCCGGTGTGTGCCATCCCGGGAAACCCGCGCGCGACGTCGGCGATGACGTTCACGATGCGGCCGCGTCCGGCGGGGATCATCGCGCGCTTCGCCGTCGCGAGCGTCATGTAGAAGAGCCCGTTCAAGTTGTTCTTGATGACGGCCTCGAAGCCCCGCGCGCTCAGGCTCTCGGCCGGGCTCGGAAATTGACCCCCCGCGTTGTTCACCAAGACGTCGATTTTACCGAACCGCTCGACGACGGCCCGGACGAACGCCTCGCAACTGTCCGGCTCGCGCACGTCGAGCAGATGCCCGAGGCAACCGTCGGTCAATCGTCCGAGCGACTCGAGCCCGCGTTCGACATTTTCGAGCTTGCGGCTCCCGATGGCGACGCGCGCACCGAGCGACGCGAGCTCTTCGGCGGTTCGGAGACCGATGCCCGTGCCGCCGCCGGTGACGATCGCCACCTGTCCGGCAAAGAGTCCGGGCGCGAAGATGCTGTCCACGGGGCGAGTATAGTCGGAGGTATAGTCGCGCGCCGAGGCCCCAAGGAGGATGTCCACCGCCGAAAAAACGAGTGATACGCCGACGTTCGAGCGCTACCGCGTCACGCGGAAGCTGCGGTCGGGGCCGATCACCGATCTGTACCGCGCCGAACAGGTGACCCTCGGACGACCGGTGATCATCAAGGCGCTCGGCCGGGGCATTCTTCCCTCGTCCCCGTTCGCCGCCGCACTCGAGCGCGAGGCGCGCCTGCTCACCGAGCTCGACCACCCCAACGTCATTCGCGTCGTCGAGTTCGTCGAAGAGAAGGAGACGACGTGGCTCGTGCTCGAGCACGTGGACGGCTTCAGTCTCGAGGAAATACTCGCCCAAAAGCGACTCTCGCCGGTGGCCGCTGCGGCGATCGGGTTCGAGATTTGCCAGGGCCTCGCCCACGCGCACGAGCACGGCATCGTCCACCGCGACGTCCAGCCGGCGAATGTGCTCGTCTCGCGCGACGGCTGGGTGAAGCTCGTCAACTTCGCCGCGGCCGCGGACGAGCGTTTGCCGACCGCGCCGGAGCTCCTCGACGGCAGCGCCGGCTTCGGGACGCCGGAGTACATGTCGCCCGAGCAACTGCTCGGCGAGCCGGAAGATCCGCGGAGCGATCTCTTCTCGCTCGGCATCGTGCTCTATGAGCTCATCACCGGTCGACGGCCCTTCGACTCGTCGGACGAAAAGGCGCGCTCGCATCGCACGCGCCACGATCCGGTGCCGCCGCTCCATCGCACGACCCCGGACGTCCCCGCGTCGCTCGACCGTATCGTGCGGCGTTGCCTCGAAAAAATGCAGAGCGATCGCTTTCCGAACGCGCTCGACCTCGGTCGCGCACTCGCTCGCGAAGTCGAGGACGGCGGATTTTCGTCGCCGATCGAAGCCGTGGCGGCCGAGCTCGCGAGGGTCGGGCTCGCGCCGAAGCCCGAGGTCCGGCGCGACTCGATTCGCATGCGCGTCCGGTTGAAGCCGCCGACGGTCGGAGCGGCGCTCGGTGGCTATCTCGCGGCGCTCTGTCTTATCGGCGGGGGCGGCGCAGCAATTCAATACAAGTCCGCCGCGGCGCGCGGCGAGCGCGCGGCGCGCACCGGCGTCCGGCTCGAGCTCGTGCCGCCGAACGTCGGCTATCTGCGCGTGGTCGCCGATCCGTGGGCGAACGTGGTCGTCGACGGCGAACAGGTCGAGACGACGCCGTTCGGCCGCTCCATCCCGCTCACCGCGGGCGTTCACTACGTCCGGCTCGAACACCCGGCAGCGCCCACCGAACGCCGCACGGTGACGCTTTCGCCGGGAGAAACGGTCTTGCTCGACGTGAAAATGGACGTCGCGCGCCCCAAGCGGCAAGTGCAAACGACGCCCGCGGTGCCCAATTTGACCGACCCGAAGACCCCGTGATCGGCCTCGGCATCGTCACCTTGACCTTCCCCCGCGCCCCGGGCGAGAACCGCGCGGCAGAACGCATGCCGCTCTTGGGGTCACGCCGAGGATCGCACCCGTCCGTTGGAACGGCGCTCGCGGTATTGATCGCTTGGTTGGGGGTGCTTTCGTCGGCGTGTTCCGGTGCGGGTTCGGCGTCGGCGCACGATGTCTTGCGCGGCGTGAAGCCGTCGCACGTCGCCCAGCTCGACGACGCAGACCGGCTCACCGACGACACGGTGGCCGTCGAGGGCGATCCCTGGGAGACGAACCTCACTTCGGTGTTTCATTCGCCGTTCTCCGAGGTCGACTGGGACCTCGGAAAAACGGTGCATCTCCGCGCCGCTTACTTGCAAGGCGACAACAACGACGAGTTCTTCGTCGCGGGGTCGACCGACGGCAAGGCGTACCGTCCGATCTGGCAAGCGAGCACTGCGCACGGGCCCGGCATGCGCGCCCGGTTTTCGACCGAGGTCGACGCCGACGTTCGCTACGTGCGCTTGACGGCCCGCGGCGGCGATCTCTCCGTGAGCGCGAGCGAGCTCCAGCTCTACGATCAGGTGCCCGAGGTCTGGCCTCCGCACCTGAGCGCCGAGGCCGGACACCGTCCCATCAAGCCCGGCGAGCGTGAAACCGTTGCGTTCGCCGTCATCGCCGCGCTCGCGATGCTCCTTCATCGCGCGACGTGGCCGGCGTGGCTGCGCGCGCTCTTCGTGCTCGCGCCGACCGTGGCCTTCATTTGGGCCGCGGAGCGGGTGATCGCGACGTGGCCGCCGAGCCAGCCGATCATCGACGCGGTCCGCGCCGTGTCCGCGGCCGTCGGCGCGGTCACCGTGCTCCGCATCGCGCTCCGCCCGCGGGACATGATGCAAGGCTTCGTCACCGGCATGCTCGCCGTGATGGCGTTCGTCGCCCTGACGACGTTCTTCAACATGTGGCAGCCGCAGTTCGAAGACGAGGTCGATGGACGCAATACGTGGGTCCACACCTGGGACATGCGCGTGTACTTCCCGACCGCGAAGTACTTCGACGAGCTCGGCTTCGACGGGCTCTACGTCGCGAGCGTGGCGGCGTACCTCGAAGATGCGCCGGGAGTGCGGGAAGACCGCATCTCGCACGTCGAGCTCCGCGACCTGACCAACTACGAGATGACGACGGTCTCGTCGGCGAGCGCGCAGATCCACTCGATCAAGAACCGGTTTTCGCCGGCGCGCTGGCTCGAGTTCAAGCACGACATGTCGTATTTCTGGAAGACCATGGGGGCCGGGGGCTACCTCGGCAGCCTCCGCGACCACGGCGGGAACGCGACGCCGGTGTGGCTCTTCATCGCGCACGTGCTCTTCCGCAACGCGGCCGCCACCGAACGCAATTTGCTTCTCGCCGGGGCGCTCGATCCGTTGCTCCTCGGTCTGTTCTTCGTCGTCGCTTGGCGCACCTTCGGCGTTCGCACCGCGCTCGTGTCGCTCATCGTCTACGGCGCGAGCACCTTTCCGTGGTTCGGCTCGAACTGGGCCGGCTCGACCCTGCGCAACGACTGGATGGTCTTCGAGGGGCTCGGCGCATGCGCACTCCGCGCGAAGCGTCCGGCACTCGGCGGCGCGCTCTGCGCCGCGGGCGCGATGATCCGCGCGTTCCCCGCCGCGGCCGTTTTCTTCCTCGGCGTTCCCACCTTCGTCTGGTTCGTCGAGACCCTATGGAAACAGCGCCGGTTACCGTCCTTTAGCGTCGTCCGGGATCGAACGGGTCCGCTCGTTCGTGCGATCGGCGGAGCCGCGGTCTGCGTGATCCTGACGACGGCCGTCTCCGGTGTCTTCTTTGGGTTCGCCCATTCCTGGGTCGATTGGGCCCACAAGATCGCCATGCACTCGGTGCAGCCCAACGTGAACCACGTCGGTCTGAAGGCGCTCTTCGCGTACGACCCGTCGAGGACGCTCCGCGCGCTCGGCGTGACCGGCGGTGATTGGTCGGTCGAACAAGTGAACACGTTCCAATCGAGGAAGCCGTTTTACTTCCTGGTCATCGGCATCTTCACGTTGATCACGTTCCTGGCCGCGCGCGGACGCGATCTGAGTCAGGCCGCGCTCCTCGGGATGATGATGATCCCGATCTATTTCTATCCGTCGAACTACTACCTTCACTACGTGTTCATCCTGCCGCTCCTCGTCGACTACACCGAAGAGACGCGCGGACGACTCCTCTGGTCGCTCATCTCGTTCGTCATGCTCCTGGTGTGCGTGAGCGAATATTGGGGCTTTGCCGACATCGGCGTCGACGAACGCTATGTGGAGTGGAGCGTCGGCGCGCTCCTCGGATACTTGCTGATTCTCGTCGCGCTCGCGTGGGACGCGGCTCACCCGGTTCCCGCTGTCGTCACCGAAACCACGAAAGAAGCTGCCCCGGCGCCTGAGCAGGTTCGCGCCGCGCTCGGCGACGCGATCAATTCTGGTGCTGCGCTTCCGTAGAACGGAGGCACTAGTGTCGTGTCTCGCAAGTCACAATCGCCTTGCGAGAGTCGGCTTAGCCGACCGGCGCCTTCGGCGCCGCACGCCACTATTTTTTTCTTGGGGCGCCTCGCGCCCCCGCCGGCTGCGCCGGCTCCCCCGAGTCATTCGCTTCGCGAATGGCCTACTGTCGCGCTCACCACGGACGTCGTTCTCCCGAACGATTGCGACTTTTGAGACGCGACACTAGGTCCGCTCGCGGAAGAGGTGGCTCTCGCGGTCGATGCCGTAGCGAAACGTCGAGAGCGCTCCGCTCACGAAATACCAGAGCACTCCCGGCCGTGGGCGGCGCTTCTGAACGAGGCTCGTCATCGTCATTTTCGTGTAGAACCGAACCCAACGACTCGCGTCGAGGACTCCTTTGAGCCCACTGAGACGCGCGTGCTTGCCGAACGCGGCGCCCACCGCGAACTGATACTGGACGTGCAGGGGTCGCACGTCTGCACCCGTACGCACTCCGAGGTGGAGGACGTCGCACTCGGTCGCGTTGACCACTCGGTGGCCGCGGTGGAGCGCGCGGATCAGGAGATCCGTCTCTTCGGCACCGCGAAACACCGGAGCTCCCGGGCCGAGCAAGGGGTCGAAGCCGCCCAGCTCCGCGAGCACACTTCGGCGGATCGCGAAATTGGCGCCAATCCCGATGTCCCCATCCGGCATCGGCACGGCCCCTTCCTGAATGCGCTCCTTCGGCTCGAACGACGGTGCGTAGTCGTCCTCTCGTTCTTTCGGCGGCAAGCGAACGCGGCCGAACACGAGAGACGTCTTGGGGTCCGCGTCGAAGGCGCGAAGCACCGCCGATGCCCAGCCCGGATCCGGACGGCAATCATCGTCGGTGAATGCGATGATGGGCGCCGACGTCGCGGCAACGCCCGCATTGCGCGCGTTGCTCGCGCCGCGTAGCGGCGATCGGATCACGCGTACCCGCGGGTCAGGGGCGATGCTGCGGAGAGCTTCCACCGTTCTGTCGTCGGTGCTCTGGTCGACGACGACCAGCTCGAAATCGCGCGGATCCCGAAGTATCGCGAGAACGGTTTGGGCCGCCTCTCCACCGCGATTGCGTGTCGGGATCACGACGGCCAGACGCGACATCGCGAGCTATCCTAGTCTCGGCTCGAGACCAGTACCACCGTACTCGCGCGGGCTTCAGCCAGCCGCCGGCGGCGGCGGTACGTCAGGCGAATTCCGGTCGGCATGACGCAAAACGACGTCGGCGACTCGACCTGCGTACTTCGTCGCGTCCTCCGTTTGTGGAACGAAGCGACTCAGCTCGCGATCGAGGGGATGAATCAGGCCGGAGCCGAAGCCGCGCAACCAACTTGCAACGTACGAGACCCCGTAAGGCCTCTCCCCGTGAAGAAGTTTCGTGGTGCAGTCGCGGACCTGATTCACTGGAACGCGGATCCCTCCCCAGTAGAACGAGCCACAGCGGAGGTGTTTCGCGAATACGCCGCCGAGGCCGAACCAAATCCGCCGATAGTCGCGACCGGCGTTGTCCCAGCGTCGCAGTCCGTAATGGATCACTCGCGGCGTCGAGGAAAAACGAATCGCAGAGCCGGCCCGGAGCAGGCGCACGGAGAGATCATGGTCGTCACCGGAGCCGAACTTCGCCCCGGGACCGATGCACTCGTCCCAGCCGTGCAAATGCGCGAGAGCGCCGGCCCGGATGGACATGTTGGCCCCCATTCCGAAATTACCCCATCCCGGCATGGTCAAGAGCTCGTCGAGTCGGCGAATGGTTCGAGGTTCCGAGATGGGGCACACCGGGACATAACCCTCCGCCGGATCGAATGAACCCGCGTCGACGCGACCGAAGACACAGTCCACGTCGGGATTGCGCTCGAATTCTTCCACCATGCTCCCGATCCAGTTCGGCAGCACCTCGCAATCGTCGTCCGTCAGAAGCACGTATTGACCACGAGTCATCGCGCAGCCTCGATTCAGTGCGCGTGCTTTTCCGGGCAGCCCGAGGTGATGGTAAGCGAGGCGCGGGTCGCGGGCGAGCACCGGCGCGAGCGCGTCGCGAGTCGTCCCGTCGTCGCTCTGGTCCAAGACGAGGAGCTCCAGGCTCGGGAAGTCGGAAGCGAGAATGGAACGTACGGTCGGCACCACGTTCGGGCCGCGATTGCGCGTGCAAACGAGGACCGAGACCAAGACCGGCGTCTTCGATTGGGGTTCGGACACTCGACGCGAGATTAGCTCGTTCACGGCGAATTGACGAGGAGAACCCAGTCCGCCGCGCCCGACGCGTTGTTCCCGGGCGGAGTGAACGGGTGCGTGCCGGAATTGGCGAGACCGCTCCCGGCATCCGAGAAGTTCCCGTTGGTCGGGTCGAACCAGCGCGCGTGTGACGTACCCGACATCGCCGACATATCGACGGTGATGCTGCCTGAGTGCGACGGAGGGATGTACGCGACGAGCAGAGTGCCGTCGGTCGTTGCTGCCGCCGCGACGTAGTCCATGCTCTGAGGGTTTGCCGTGCCGCCGCCGTCGGTGATCAACGTCTTTTCCCCGTTCAAGCCGGACGGGACCAGATTTTGCCAAGCGATGCTCGTGAAGAACGCGTTTTCCCGCGCCGTGTCGAGCGAGCCCGGAGACGTGAGCGTGGACTGCCAGCCGCTCGCGAAAGGCCACTCTTTCTCGTTTCCGAAGAAGTAGCCGCCGATGGCCGAGAGCTCACCCCACCACTGCAACCGCCGGTTGGGCACGTTTTGATTCTTGTCGTTGTTCTCGTAGTACGTCTCGATCTGAAACGCCGGAAGCACCGGTGTGTGGGAGTAGCCGCTTCTCCCGAGGCCCGCCGCAGAGAGGTCCGAGTACACGGTTTCGACGTCGAACGACCCCGCGGGAAACGACACGTCGGTCGCGAGGCTGGTGCGCGCCCAGTGCGCCGTGCGGAGCGTGGACTTCTGGCCGCCGACGGACAGGCTGCCGGCGAGAACGCTGCTTACGGCGCTCTTCTGCGCGGAACCGAAGAACCCGCCGAAGGACGCGCTCGTGCCGTAGTCACCGCCGTAAACCCAGACGATGTTCGTCGCGTTCTTGTACCGGTCGGCGAGCCACGCCGCATAGTTCCAGAGCTTCGATTTGGTATTGTCCGCGAAGCTCTGTCCGGCGAGGTTTCCGGCGCCGATGACCGCGTCGTTCGCGACCATCTCGCTCATCCACCCCTCGTCGGCGCCGCCGTAGCCCGCGTAGGCGGGCCAGGTCAAAACGAGGACGCCCTTCGTCGCGCAGAGCGCGACATAGGCGTCGATGGAAGCCCAATAGGTTTCGTTCGGCGAAGTGAAATCCGGAGCCTCGCTGCCAATGTCGCTGTAAGGGTCGGGGCCGTATTGTTGTGTGTTCCCGTTTGGGGTCGTGGTCCCGTTGGGTGACCCGGTGAACGCGTGACCGTCGAGGCGCTTGGTGAACGGAAGATCGCCGGCCAGGTTCTTCGGGGGTTTATTTTGCGTGAACTTGTGTTCGATGGCATCGAACAGCACCGAGTTGAAATGGCGGCCGACCCGATCGTTCAAGAATATCGTTTGGTCTTCCGTGTTCAGATTGAGCGGCGCTTGCCATGCGCCGTCGCCCAGGATGAGAAACGGTGTTCCGTTTTGATCCTGCAGATACCGGCCGTTCGACGAAACGACGAGAGGAAACACCGCAGGCGGCGGTGGCGGGCCGATCTCTACTTGAGAGTCTTCGTTACCTGCCGTCGCGCCGCCATTGCCCGCGATCGTCCCGACGCCGCCCGTCCCGCGGGGACCTGCGCCGTCGGTCTCCAGGAGTGCGCGCGCTTGCGAACGTCCGTTCGAGCAGCCCGCGGCAATGAAAAGGCTCGCCATCGCGATCGCCCGACGCGACCACGCACTTCGTTCAAGCATGCGCGGAAGCTAACATGCGGGTGCACGAAGCTTCCGCAGACCTCCGTGAAAGTTTTGGGAACGTCGTTCCCAGTGAAAAGACGTTTCAGTGAGTTTTCAGTTCGCGACGGTCACCATCGCTGAACGCAATTGCTCAAGGTACTCCCAAGCATAGTAAGTGGTCGCGGAGGGAGAGACATTCCGTCTGGCTGGCACGCCCCAACGCGGTGCCAGAGGATCACCGCGCGGCCGCCGAACGGGAAAGTTTGTTCGCGATGAATCCGCGAATAGCGGCGACCTGATCCGCATCTATGGCCCCGGTCAAGCGCAGTGCGACGACGTAGGCCACGAGGGAAAGCGGCGCAACCAAAAAGGAGCTGAGTGTCGAAAGGGATCGCGCTACCGCGACCATCACTAGCCCAGAGAGACCGGAGAAGACGACCGAGTGCCAAAATCGTCGGTCGAAAACCCCTCGAGGCACGAGGATCACTCCGAAGACGAGCACCACCAACTCGCTCAAGACTGCCGCCCAACAGACTCCGAGTCCCCCGTTTCCGGAGCGGCGCTGAAACCATGGAATGAGAATGGGATCGAACACCAGACTGACGCCGACGCACAGCGCTTGCACGGCGGCCCATGATCGAGCTTTCCCGATCGCGTTCACGCAGGTTCCGAGCGGCATGGTGAAGTAGACGAGAAGGAGAAAGATGGAGAGCACCCGCAGGTTCGCCTCGGCGGGCGCGAAGCCCTTACGGCTGTACACGGCGATGCCGATGTCCGGGAACAACGCGCAGCCGACCGCGACCGGAACGACCATTAGAGTGGTGGCTCGCAAGACGTCCGTCGTCGCCAGCTTCAGACCATTGGAGTCGGTCACGTGCAGGCGGCACAACGTTGGGTACAGCGCGCCGATCATCGCGGCAGACGGAAATATCAGCAGGCCGACGAGCTTGCGGGCGGCTGCATGCCAGCCCACGGTGTTGACCGGAGCTAGTTTGGATAGGTAGAGCGCATCGACGTACGGCTGAAGCACCATCGCCGTCCCCAGGAGGACGAAGGGAGTGCCGCGCTTGAGCATCGCGACGAGGACCGTCCGATCGAACGACAAGCGGCCAATGCCGACCGAACCCAGGGTTCGCCAGACATATACCAACACGAGCGCTCCGGTCACCGTGTGTCCGATCAACGCCGCGTTGAGGTTGCCTTTCAGGAACAGGATCGGCAACACGATCATCAAGCTGGCGGCTTGCTCCAAGACTTGTCGTTTGGCGGCCATGTCCGTCCGCTCGAACCCCATGATCGCATATTGGCAAGCGTTCGAGATGGCCGAGCACGAGTACTGGATCGAGCCTAGACCAATCGCAACCAGCGCTTGGGAGTCGTATCCCAGAAAAAAGCAACCGGTCGCCAGCGCGACCGAGGCGATCACAGACGTCAGACTGCGCCAGACGAGCGCAGTACCCAGAAACGTCCCCACAGACGACCTGTCGCCGGCCACCAGAGCGGGGATCGCAGCCGCTTGGCCCCAATCCACCGCGAGAAACGCAAACGTATTGAACGTCGACGCCAGGTACATGTATCCGAGCGCCGACGCTCCGAGGTACCGGGCCGTTACCGCCGTCAACGCGAGCGACAGGGGCATCCCAATAACTTGCGCGAGCGCCGATATGGCCGTGTTCCGCAACACCAGCCATCGAACGGCGCGGCCACGATCACCGGTTGAATCGGGCGCGCCGGACGGCATCACACCTCCGGTGAGGAGCGTCGGACGCGCGAGAAGGCGCGAACCGAGAGGCGCAGCATCTGGGCATTCTCGTAGCCTATGATCCGAGACAGCAATCGCACCGAGCGGCTCTTGCTGTGGGGGCGCGTCGCGCCGAGATTGCGCACCCACCGGAGCCCCGCGTTGAAGCTCTCGCGGTCGTGCTCGAAAAGACCCTCGAAGTCTCGCGAGTAGAGAGTCACGAGTGCACGACGAACCGGCGCGGAGAGCTTGCCCCCATCGCGTTCGCGCAGAAACATTTCGGCGCGTCGCCACACCCCCATTAGCTTGCGCGTCGCCTCCACACTTCCGACGGACTCGCGCCAAAGCGAGCCGGGCGTATCGCGATAGAAGAACAGGGCCTCCGGCGATGGCGCGTTTTGGAAGCGCCCTCCGGCCATGGCGATGCGGAGCAGTAGATCCGAGTCTTCGCCGAGTCGAAGCGATTCATCGAATCCCGAAACCGACTCGAGGAACGCACGTCTGATCAGGACCGGCCCCATGTACCAAAAGCGTTCGTCGATCAAGAGCTGCACGATCGCATCGTCATCGACCCGGGGTAAAATCGTCGGGCCGAGTGGTTGCCACTTGCCTTCATGCAGACCAAATCGCTGCCACGCCGAATAGATGACCGCGCCCTCGTCGGGCAGTTTCGAGGCGTACGCCGCCTGGTGGGCGAGCTTTGCAGGCGCGAGCAGATCGTCGGCGTCGAGAAACTGGACCCAAGGCGCGCTCGCAGCCCGCCAACCGACATTCCGTGCCGCGCTGACCCCGACATTCTTCTGGCAGGAGATCACGCGGCCGGCCAGGGCATGCTCCTGCAGGAATCGGTTCGCGATGGCGGGAGTGTCGTCGGTGGAAGCGTCGTCCACCACGAGGAGCTCGACCTCGCTTCGTGGATGGGTCTGATGGGCAACGCTGTGCAGCGTTTCCCCAATCCACTCGGCGGCGTTGCGTGCTGGGATCACGATGCTGATGGCCGGAGTCATCATTACGATTTTCGAGCTTTCAGCCCGGTGTCGGCGGCGCTTTCGGTCGCTCGAACAAGGAGGCGACCTCTTTGTACAATATGTTGCGGACCCAGAACGCGCGCCGCGTCGTGTCCGCCCACGCGAGCAGCTTGTCGCGAAGCGGAACCGGCGCTCGGCCGATCGTCACGTAGTGGTCGAGCACGAGCCGGCCCTCCATGATTCTCATGGGGGATCGCGAATCGGGCCGAAAGAGCCGCTGGATCTGCTCGGGCGTTCGCATGGACGTCATCGATGTGGGGCCTTGCCGCCTGTAGAGGAGCACTTCCGGCAAGAGCAAGAACCGCCCGAAGAGCGCGAGCTCCGCCGAGAGCACCATGTCGCCCGCGGGGTACAACCGATCGAGGCCCGTGCGGCGCAGCACCGAGCTCCGGATGACGCCTTGTTGCGCATTGTTCAGCATCCACTTGCCGCGCACGCGCATGTAGCGGCGCCCCGCGCGCGCGTCCGGAACGTCCAAATCGCCCGGGTAGATCCCGAGATCGTTGCCCTGGTCGTCGATGAGCGCCGTGCGGCCGTAGCAGAGGACGGCGCCCGGGTCGGCCTCGAGCGCTGCGACGCACTTCTCTAGATACGTGAGCGCGACGTAGTCGTTCCCGGATGCCCACTTGAAGTACTGGCCGTGCGATTGCTCGAACACGACGTTCCAATTTTGGGGCGCGCCGATGTTCTTCTTTTGGCGGAGGTATCGAATGCGCGGGTCGCGCTTCGCATACTCTTCGCAGATGGCGCCGGTGCCGTCCGTCGACGCGTTGTCCGAGATGATCAGCTCGAAATCCGAGATCGTCTGATTGACGAGCGAATCCAGAGAGCGCCGGAGATGCCGTTCGACGTTGTAGACGGGAACTCCAATCGACACGAACGGCCGCCCGCCGTTCGAACGACGCGGCTCGGACGCGCTCATGTGTCCGGCGCGGGCACGGGGGTCAGATGCACGCCCAGGTGCGGGCGCTCTCCGCGCACGCATGCCCAGAATTCGTCGGCGATTCGTTCGAGAATCGGCATGGATTCGGGCAACGTTCGCGCCTCGAGCTTGCGCACGCGTCCGAGCTCCATCAAGGTCCCGGCAAGGCAAACGCCGTCGGAGACCGCGAGCTCGGTACGCTCGATGGGTCTCCGCTCGAACGGAATGCCGAGCGAGGCACAGAGCCCTTCGACGATGTTCACCGTGATGCTCTCGAGGCAGCCTTCGTGCGGTGGTGGCGTGACCACGCGGCCGTTGCGGACCATGAGCACGCACGAGCCCGTAGCCTCCGCGATTCGTCCGGCAGGATTCAGCAGAATCATGTCCGCGAAGCCTTGCCGCCGGCCCTCGATCCGCGCGAGCCGGCCGATCTGGTAGTTCGCGGGCGACTTGATACGCGCCGACAGCGCCGTATCGGCGGGGCGTTGCCACGTGCTGAATCCGACGTCCATCGGCGCCGGGCGCTTCTTGTCCTGGTGATACGACGTGATGACGAGGTCGGTGACGGTGAACTCGCCCCACTGTCCTTCCACCGCGAAGATCGTCGGCCGGAGCCACAGGTCGCGATCTTTCACCATCAGCTTTCGGATCAGAAGAAAGCAGGCGTCACGAAACTCCTCGTATGCCATCGAAAACGGCAAGTGCTGGAGGAGCGCGGAGCGCGTGAGCCGCTCGTAGTGCTCTCGAAGCGCGAGGACGCAGAGCTCGCTACCGTCGTGGCGCCAGTACCCCTTGATCCCTTCGAAAACGCTCATCCCTCGGATCAACGCCTCGGACGTCACGTGGATGTTCGCGTCTTCCCACCGGGTCAGCCGGCCGTTCATGAAGACGAACGGTGGTTTCTGAAGCTGTGCCATGGCCCTTCGTTATCACGTCCCGATGTACCGGAGCTCGCCGTCGATGAGCCCTCGCTCATTCACTGAGGCGGCCGGCGGATCCGTCGGTTCGTCGAGAACGAGCTTGCCGTTCTTCACCTGGGCCTTCAGGGCGTGCATCCTGACGGGACTCTACCTGTTCCCGGCGTGATCGTCGAAGGTCGAGTTACCGGCGCCGTCGTCCGGAGCCGGTACGGCTGATCCCGATGGGATCGCGGAGGTAACCGGTGCGAGCCAGGCGCGGGGAGCGACCTCGGTCTCCCCTTCGACGTCGATGGCTCGGTGAAGCGTCGGGATCCTCTGCGCCTCCGTCCACAGGGTCTCGGGCGACATCGCTTGTCTCCACGGTCCTGCTGAAACGTTCCGGAAGGGCGCTCCGCTGACGCTCGAGTCTTTGCTCGAGCACGACGACCAGCGACTCGCCTGCGCCCTCGCCGGTGGTGACCGACGAAGGCGCAAGGAATCCAATCGATTGTTTTATTGGGCTTGATACATGCGCACGTAGTCGACGTTGTAGAGGCAAGAGCCTCCGCAAAAGTCCCCGTTGGTCTCCTGAGTGAGCCGGATCACTTCATCGCTACGTTGCGAAATGGCCTGCGTGAACGTCCATGATAGCTGTCCGTTGACCCAGAACTTGTACTGGGTCGGCGTCCACTCGATGCCGTAGGTGTTGAAGTTTTGTTGGTTCGACACGAGCGAGCTCGAGATAGGTTGGGCCACGAATTGAGCGGCCGCATCGTATCCGTTCCAATGCACCGCGTGTTGCACCGCGCCGGGGCAACATGCTTCCTGGATGTCCATCTCCGTTCCGTAGAGAGCCGGGTTACCCGTTCCGTTGTCGATGGCCGGACTCTGAAGCCAGAACGTCGCCCACCCACCGAGGATCTGCGACCGGACCTCGAAGTATCCGTAGCCGAAGCCCATCTTGCTTTCGAGTCCGCCCGCCGTCAGTTGCCCTCCGGTATCCGTGATGCGCACGGTGAGGTTTCCACCGCCAACATAGGTGTTTGACGGCTGATTGACGGCTGACCTCCTGGTTTGACCGGATAGCCAGAAGTTCCAGACCGTCTGATCGACGGCAGTTCCGTTGAACTCATCACTCCATGCGAGCTTCCAGTTCGACCCGGGAGGCAAAAACCCCGTGGTCTGAGGAACGGTGACGGAGACCGTTACCGTGCTCGTCGTTGCAAGCCCTTGGCTGTCCACGATCGTGGCTTGAAGCGGGTAACTGCCCGAGGCCGTGAACGTCGCGACGGTGCTCTTCGCTGCGTTCGTGCCATTGACCGAGAAGGCTACGCTGGCGGGAGGAGTTCCGGTCGCCGCCCACGTGTACGTGAGGTTTCCCTCACCGGCATCATCCGCGCCGAGCACGCTCAGGGTGCTCGTCGTTCCATTCACGGTGCTGGGGTTCGCAGCGGCTGCGGTCGCTACGGTGGGCGCCTGGTTGGGCGGACCGGTGGTACCTCCGGTCGAAAAGAGCTCGATGCCGCTCGACTTGGCGTTGTCCTTCACGCTGACGTATTGAACGACGATCTGCCCGCTGGACGACGTCGTCGCCGTGAAGTCACGAACGAGGGCGGTGTTGGCGCCACCTGCGGCGACGAACACGTCGAGGTTGGTGAGGACCTGGGTGCCGTTGACGATCACGTTGAACACGCGCGACCCGGCCGACGTGAAGTAGATCTCGGCGAAATGAAGGCGCACGGTATAGGGAGCGCTCGCCGTGAGACCAGTGAAGACGTACGAATAGTTACCGTATCGCTCGCTTTGGTAAACGGCCGCCGGCGCTGCATTGGTTACGCCGCTCGTCTTCACCGTGGTGGTCCCGACGAAGGCCGTTCCACCGTTGAAGAACGCGTCGGCGCTAAACGGGCTCACCGCGCTCCCGCCACTATTGACGCGTTGAGCGGCAGGCGGGGGTGGAGGCGGGGGAGGAGGAGGAACAACCGCAGCCGACGACAAGAGCTCGATGCCGCTCGACTTGGCGTTGTCCTTCACGCCGGTGTACTGAACGACGATGGTTCCGCTAGAAGGAGCCACCGCCGTGAAATCGCGCACCACGGCGACGTTCGCGCCCGCGGTGGCAAATATGTCGAAGTTGCCGAGGACTTGCGTGCCGTTGATGCCCACGTTGAAGACGCGAGATCCAGCCGACGTGAAGTAGATCTCCGCGAAGTGGAGGCGCACCGTGTACGTCGCGCTCGCGGTCAACCCCGTGAACGAGTACGACATATTGCCATAACGCTCGGTCTGGTAGACGGCCGCGGGCGCCGCGTTGGCTACACCGCTGGTCGTCACGGCGTTCGTCCCCGCAAAGGGAGTTCCCCCGCTGAAGAACTCGTCGGCGGCGAACGACCCGGTCGCGTTCCCTCCCGAGTTGATCTGATAGATCGCGGTCGACACGGCAGATTGCTCGAGTTGCTCCGAGTCGTTGCCCCCAGGTGTACCAGAGCACCCCAACAAGCCCAGGAGGAAGGGTGCTATCAAGCACAGTATTTTGAAGAGTTTGATCATGCTCGTTATCCTTTCGAAAGGCGGCAATTGGCGGGGCGAACGAAAAATGGCCTCTAGAGCGCAGATGACGACCGCGCTCGGCGACCCATGCTGCGCCGTTTACCGAGGATCCCGTCGGATCCAGTTAGTTGATTGTCAAAGCAAGTAGTCGTTTCTCAGAGCAATCCATCAAGATCGTCGTCAATTCGGATCTAGATCCGCTGTGTCGCAAGTACTGTCTCGGTCCGCTGCGTCTGGTGATCAGCAGCGTGTTCGCTACCGAGCGGGAACTGCCCTCACACGAATTCGATCAACGAACAGATCAGTGCGAACATAACTCAGGCTAAGGCTAAAACCAGGGTTGATCGCAGATAACGATCAACATTGTGGAACACGATGCTTGTGAGGCAGAACTACTCGAGTGCTCTCATCGATCGTGTCGTTCGTGAACAAAGCCGAAAGGCCGGCGGAAAATCCCCCGCGGCGAGTACGGATCGATTGCTGCCAAACCAATCGTCGCACGATAAAATGTTCGATCCGTTACATCGAGCTTCGACAGATGAAGCATCGATCGCTCATGTCGCACCTCGACAGTTGAAACGTCGATCGATTGCGTCGAACGTCGAGGGATTGCGCAACGGCCGGGAGGTTGCGAGTATCACTCGCGAATCGAGTAGGCCAGTTGCAGCAATCGAATGAAGACGGTGTAGGCAATGGAGAAGGCAACGTGATCTATTGTCCCGACGCTGTTCAAGTTGGGCGCACACCACGACGGGTGGGTCGCTCTTTTGGTTTCCGCGTTGATTCGCACCCCTTTCGAAATCTGCGCGGAAATCATCCAAGGCGGCGATCTCGGTCGTACGAGACATTTCGGCCCGTCCTCTTTAGAAATTCTAGGCGAGGGGTTTCTTGTAGGTGCGCCGATGCCATCCGCGCACACGCGAACTCGACGGCGGGCGGAGTAAGGATGGCGACGTTGCGCTTCTGGGCGGCGCGATGGTTTTCACCGATGCAGCCTTCCACGGTCGCGGAGCGCACGATCCCGAACGGCCCTCACCGTCGAGCGTTCCACGAATGTCGAGCGGCCTCGCACCGACGAGACCGCCGCAACAGGCAAGGCCGAGCACGAGGCGCGCCCGTTCGGTTTCGTCCGACAAAGCGCACTGCGCGTCCAAGCGTCTTTCGAGTCGCTTTCGGTCGTCGTCGGTGGGGGACTTTTCCCCGGTGCGAGTTCCGGTGAAACATCTATGACAATTCGCGTCTCGTGAAGTTACGACGGAGAAATTCGCGCTCGTCGTACCGCTCGTCGACGACGTTGGGGCAGGTCCGCCTTCGAGCCATTTTCTGCAAATCGGGCGTGGACTCGGTCGGCTGCGTGACTAGACTCGGTCGAGCTAGTTGCCGCCTTCGTTTCCCGGACGAACCGCGGACGTGTGCAAGTTCCGCAAGGGCATAGGAAGTGCCCGACCCGGGTGACCCGACAACGCTCGGATCTCGACGACCAGACGAGCGACAGCGGCGTTTCGCGAACGCCGACGACAATCTCGCCGGTGTTCCCCACGTCGCAAGAATTAGTGATGAAAACACGAAAAAGCCCCAGCTCGATGCCCGGTTGGAGGCCATGTAGTTTGCGCCGATCTGCGCTCGGGATCGTCGCACGAAGGAGGCATTGTCGTGCGCCGCGAAGGTCGACGGCTCGACCGGGTGGCACATCGAGATCCCGATCAGTCACTTTCATTTCGAGCTGCGCCCTAAAGAGGTCGCGCCGCGAGGCCGATTGGACGGACAAGGCTCGAACAGACTTCGAAAAGGGGCAAACATGAAACGACTCACGGCCCGATACACGGCAATCATCTCGATCGCCCTCTTGCCCACGTTTTTCAACAGTGAAGCGCGTGCGGATCCGCCTGCTGGCTCGCATTGGCAGATGGTTTGGAACGACGAGTTCAACGGGACGAGCGTCGATGAGTCGGTGTGGAACTATTGGCTACCTGGACAGACACGTCGTTCAGCCGTCAACCAACCTTCGAATACTTACGTCGGCAACGGCAACCTGACGGTGCGCATCACCGATTCGGGTGGTCAGTTGACCGCTGGCGGCCTCCAAAGCAAGATGGGCTTCGGGTACGGCTACTATGAGGTTCGCGCGCAGGTGCAGGGCGGTTGGGCCACTTTCTGGCTGCAAAGCCCGGGGATCGACGGAACCGGCAGCCCGGCGGCGGACGGCACCGAAATGGACATCCAAGAGGCATGTTGCCCCGGTAACGTCCAACACGCCGTGCATTGGAACGGATACGGTTCGGCGGCTCAATTCGTGGCCCAACCCATCTCGACCTCGCTCGTGTCGAACCAACAGGACTTCAACGTCTACGGTCTCGAGTGGACGGCCGACTCGTACAAGTTTTGGGTGAACGGACAGCTCTCGTGGACGTTCACGACGGCCATTTCGCAGCGCAGCGACGAATTCATTCGTCTCACTCAGGAGACCAACGGGGACTTCTGCGGCAGCGAGTGCCTCTACAACGTGGACTACGTGCGCGCTTACAAGAACCTGGGACCCGACACCAGCTCAGGCGGAAGTGGCGGCGTTAGCTCGGGCGGAACGAGCGGAGCCGGAGGCTCGACGACCGCGAACACGGGCGGGGCGAGCAATGGCGGATCGAGTGCGTCTGGCGGCACGCGTGCAAGCGGTGGGGTCGGTGCCACGGGCGGTTCGGTGAACGACGTGGACGCTGCAATCGGCGCGGGTGGAACGACCTCGGTCGGCAAGCCTCGCCCCGGTTCGGGCCCCGGACAAACGAGCATCGGACAGACGACTGGAGGCGTCCCCCGCGATGGCGGCGGGCTCGCGGACCAGGACGGTGGGCGGTCGCTGTTCGAAGGAGCGAGCACTTCCGGAGCGTGCAGTGTTTCGAGGACCGCCGAGCCGTCTTACTGCGGCCTTTCGGTGTGGAGCTTGGGCCTCGCACTGTTCGGGTGGCGTCTGCAGGTGCGCCGCCGAGCACCACGCGTGAGCATTCGCTAGAAGCTATCTGTTCGCTTCTCTGATGGTACATTTGGGGGAGCATGCTTCTCGAATGTGCGAACTGCGGGGCTCCGCTCGACGTCGTGGAGGGGAAGCCCACGTCGCGTTGCCACTACTGCGGCACCACGAGCAAAGTGGAGCAGCTTCGCACCGTCGCCCCGACGACGCCCGCGGGTTGGGTACCGCCGCGGGCCTGGACGCCGCCGCCGCACACGAATCTCCCGCAGGTTCCGCTCGCGTTCCGACCGGTTCGGGTGATCGCCCGCCTGATCTCGCTCGGGGTGACCTTCGGCATGCTCGGGATCATGACGATGGTCGGCGTGAGGGTCGCTGGAGGGGTGAATCAGGCGGCACAAACTCCGCTCACGGCGCTGGGAGCCATCGGCAACGTGCAGAACGCGATGAACCAGGCGCTCGGCGCGCTCTCTTCCGGAATCCAATCGACGAACTCTGGCGCGCGCGTGCTTCCGCTCATCTGTCGCGGCAACGATCGAGTGACCCTCACGGCGCAGACATTGGCGCTCTCCGGGCAAGTTCCGCTCATCGCGACCGACAACTGTAACCTTCGCTTGATTGATTGCACGGTGTCGGGCGCAACGGACGTGCTCGCGTCGGGCAATGCGTCCGTCGTGCTGGAAGGCGGGCATTACGACGCCACGGGGCCGGCGATCGTGCTGGCCGACAACGCGACGCTCGCGGCGTCTTCGGGCGCAACCCTCGTCGGCGAAGCCACCCTCACGGCGAGCGGCAACGCGACGGCAACGCTCCGCGGTGTCAGCGTCACGGGGCGACACACGGCGATCTACACCGCCGGCCAAAGCTCCGTCATGACCACCGGCGCGACGATTCGCGGCGCGTTGAGCGGCACTCGCCGCGTCGGTCGTTGACGTCGAGGGGCGCCTGTGCCGCGGGGCCGCCGAGCACGCCGTCCCGAGCGCGCTCGACCGAGAGCGTCGCTTGCCGGATGGATTCGCGAGTGCTATCTCACGGCGATTAATGGAGATGGTCGTCCTCGCCCCGCGTCTCGGTGGGCGGGAAAACAACGCCGGATGACGCCGACCAACCCTCTCCGGATCTCGGTCGTCGTTCCCACGCGAAATAGGCCGGACCATGCGGCGGCTTGTGCGCGCGAATTGCTCGCGTGCGGCGGATTCGACCAGGTCGTCTTCGTCGATCAGAGCGACGACGAAAAGACCGAAGCCGTGCTCACGTCGCTCGGTGACTCGCGCGTGCGGTGCATTCGAAGCAGTCTTCGCGGCGCAACGAACGGGCGAAATGTCGGGATAGAATCGAGTAAAGGCGACATCATCGCCTTCACCGACGACGATTGTCGGGTCCCGCGGGATTGGATCGCCCGCATCTTGGACATCTTCGGGTCCGACCCGGAAGCTGCCGTGGTGTGCGGCCGCGTGCGCGTGCCGCCGGAGATTCAAGAGCGCGGATTCGCGATCGGGTTCGAGCCTCACGTGCGGGAATGGCAGCACCGGTTCCCGCCGCCGGAAACGGATTGGGGCATCACGGCCAACCTGTCCGCGCGACGGAGCGTCTTCGATCGAGTGGGCAAGTTCGACGCATTCCTCGGTCCGGGTGCGCCCTTGCTCTGCGGCGAAGAGCCCGATTTCCTGTTTCGAGTTCTGAAAGCCGGAATGAAAGTCGTCAACGCGAAGGAGGTGGTCGTCGACCATCTCGGCGCGAGAGCGTTCGGGCCCGAGTCGACGGAGCTCTGGCGAACGTACGGGACGGGCACCGCGGCGGCGCTCTTCAAGCACATTCGTCTGGGCGATCGTGACGCCGCCGGATTGTATCTCCAGCACCTCGCCGTGATGGGTCAGGTCATGGTGAGCAATCTGGTTCGCGGACGTCGCCCCATCGGCATTCGATACACGCTCGCGTTCCTGTCGGGCGCGATCGCGTCGTTCAAGTTTCGAGTCGACCGCGATCAACGCTTGTACGAATCGCACTGAACCTGCTCGTCAGGGCGTTCGGACCTTCCAGGAAGAAAGACGTTTCGTGAGCCGTCCACGCGGCACGCGAGCGGTTCGTCGATCGTCAGTACGACGTGCGCATCGGCGCCGTGTTCAACGCTGCCAGACGAGCCATGGGGCTTTGCCTCGCATGACCATCTCGTCGAGCACGACCTTGTCCTTGAACGTGTCCATGTTTTGCCAGAAGCCGTCGTACGGGAACGCGAGGAGCTCGCGCTTCTCCATGAGCCTCTGGAACGGTTCGAGGACGAGTTCTTCGTTGGGATTCATGTAGTCGAAAATCTCGCGCCGGAGCACGAAGAAGCCTCCGTTTACCCGCACCGACGAGCTTCCGACGAGCTCGAACTTCGTCGCGTGATTCTCGGCGTCGGCGTGAACGATGTGAAACGTGTGCGGCGCCGGGATGCTGAGGAACGACGCGATCTTGTTGCGTTTGACGAATGAGTCCACATAGGTGGTCAGATTGAGATCGGAGACGCCGTCCGCGTAGTTCGCGAGGAACATCTCGTCACCCTCGAGATATGGCTTCACTCTGCGGAGGCGTTCGCCGATGTTGGAGGTGAGACCGGTGTCGACGAACGTGATCCGCCAATCGCGGATGTCTTCGTTCAAGAGCTCGATCTTGCGTCCCCCGTCGGCGAAGACGAAATCGTTCGACCCGCACTCGTCGTATTTCAGAAAGTAATTCTTGATGACCGCCGCGCCGTGGCCGAGACACAGGATGAAGTCCTTGTGCCCGAAATGCGCGTAGTATTTCATCAAGTGCCACATGATCGGCCGCGATCCGACCTCGACCAGAGGTTTCGGGATTTGATCCGAGTAGTCTCGGAGTCGCATTCCAAAACCCCCACAGAACAGCACTACTTTCATTGGACCTCGCTACCCGGTTCGAGAGAGAGTGTGATGCGGCGAGCGTGCCCTTCGTCGAACCGCTGAAGGCCATGAACGAGCTTCGGCGTCGCTACGCATACGACGACGAAGTTACCACGGAAGGCGCCGCGCCGGGTAGCGACTCCGTGGACGCGGGAATCGTGCTGTGAAACGCTGAAGGGCAAGGCAATGTCGAACCCGCCCCCCGTGAGCGACCGGTTGGGTCAAGGGGTTCAGCGTCTCGTAGTCCGGAACACGCTCTTTTTGACGGTGGCGCAGACCGCCGGCGTGCCGCTCTCGATCCTGATGAACGCGATGATGGCGCGTTATCTCGGGGCACAGGCGCTCGGATACATTTACGTGGCAACGACATTCAACGCGATCGCGCTTCTCGGCGTGGAATGGGGTCAAAACGGCTCGTTGCCCGCCCTGGTCGCGACCGACAAATCGCGCGCAAGCGTCCTTCTCGGGACGAGCCTCGTATGGCGCGCGGGCACGACGCTCCTCGCCTTCGCGCTCCTCGAGGGGGCCAGTCGCGCGCTCGGTTACGACGACGATTTCCGCACGGCGATCCGGATCATGTTCGTCGCGTACTCGTTCTCCACCGTCGGCAATGCTTGTCAGGACACGAGCATCGGTCTCGAACGCACGGATATCGCGGCGATCCGTCAAGTGGGCGAGCAAACCGCGCAAGTGGCGATCGTGCTCCCCATCGTGCTCCTCGGCGGAAAACTCCACGCAGCACTCGTCGGCTACATCTTCGCGGTCTTTCCGCCGCTTCTCTTCGTGGTGGTGGCGCTCCGGCGAGCCGGCGTTCATCGGCCGTCGTTCGATCCGAAAGCGCTGAGGGCGCTCCTCGAACGGGGCACTCCGTTCGTCTTCTTCGGGCTCGCGATGGTGCTCCAGCCGAACATCGACGCCATCTTCCTCTCGAAGCTCTCGCCCGCAGCGGTCGTCGGGTGGCACGCCGCTGCGCGGCGGCTCATCGGCTTATTGTGTTTTCCCGCGAGCGCGCTCATCGGGGCCCTCTATCCGACCCTCTGCAGATTGCACGCCGTCGACATGAAGGCCTTCATCCGCACGTCGCGCGAGGCGGTGCGCGGCGCCAGTCTGCTCGCGATTCCGGTCGCACTGGGCTGCGCGCTCTACCCGGACGTCGGCACGAGCGTGTACAGCCACTCGTTCGCACCCGCCGAGAACAACCTGCGGGTCTTGTCGGTCTTCCTGTTTCTCCTCTATTTCACCATGCCGCTCGGCTGCGCCATTCTCGCGGCGGGCAAGCAGCGCGCGTGGGCGATCGTGCAGTCGATCTGCGTCGTCGTGAGCGTGGCCCTCGATCCCCTCCTCATTCCGTGGTTCGAGCGAAAATGGGCAAACGGCGGGATCGGCGTGTGCGTTTCGACCGTCGCGAGCGAGCTCATCGTCGTCGCGTGCGGGATCTGGCTGGCACCGTCGGGGATCTTCGACCGCAAGTTTTGGCGTGCCCTCGGGCTCGCGGCCGCTTCGGGCGCCGCGATGGTGGTCACGGCTCGCCTCCTTCATCCGATTCTCACACCGTTCCTCGCAGCGCCGATTTCGGTCATCGCGTATACCGTGGCGCTCTGGCTAACCGGCGGCCTCGAGCAGAGCTCGATCGACGCGATCTCCGGATTTTTGAAACGCAAAATGAATCGAGTCAAACACGCAGCCTAATCGGCCCGCCAGTTGGATATCATGCCGCCGGCGCGCCCAGCGCCGCTCGACGAACGGAAGAAATGATGAGCTCGAGGCCGATCGCCTACGTGATGGAGCAAACGCTCGGCAGCATCACGCACTATCTCAACTTACGCCGACAAGAACCGATGCCGGAGACTGGAACTCGACGGTGGGTGCCGATCGACTATCACGACGGCAAGCTACCTTGGACGTTGGCCGGAAGCCTGCTCGCTCGGCGCGCGCTCGGACAGGTGCTCGACGATGTCGACGGCATCTTCATGCACACGACCACGCTCGCGTTGCTCTCGTTCGACTACTTCGGGAAAAAACCGACGGTGCTCTCGAGCGACGGAACGCCGATGAACAAGCGCGGGATGCGGCAAGCGTACGGCCTGCCTCCGGAGAGCCGCCTGGCGGAAGACGCGAAGCGCGCGCTGTTCCGCCGCGTGTTCGCCAGGGCCTCCGGCTTCGTCGCGTGGTCGCAATGGACCAAGCAATCGTTCGTCGAGGACTACGGTTGTCGTGAAGAGGACGTCGTCGTCATCCCGCCGGGAATCGATCTCGATCAGTTCATGCCCGGCAACCGCAACCACGAGCTCCCGCGCATTCTCTTCGTCGGCGGCGACTTCGCGCGCAAAGGCGGCGACCTCCTGCTCAAAGTTTTCCGACAGAGGCTTCGCGGCAAGGCCGAGCTCGAGCTCGTGACGCGAACCGACTTGCCCGAGGAGCCTGGCGTTCGCGTCTATCGCAACGTGCAAGCGAACTCGGACGAACTTCGCTCGCTCTACGCCTCGTCGGACGTGTTCGCTCTTCCGACGCGCGCCGACTGTTATTCCCTGGTGTGCATGGAGGCACTCGCGGCGGGCCTGCCCATCGTAGCCACGCGGATCGGCGGAATTCCGGACATGGTTCGCGAGGGGCAAACGGGTCACGTGGTGTCCGTCGACGACGAGAGAGCACTCGGCGACGCGCTCGAGTCGCTGGTGGAGCGACCGGAACTGCGCCGCGTCATGTCGGTTTCGTGCCGAGAAGAAGCGCGGCAGCGATTCGAGTCGCGCACGAACGCGCGCGCGCTGTTCGACTTCGTTCGGGCCCGCTGCTGATCCGGCTTTCGCTCGCGTGGACCGTACGGGTAGAGTCGTTTCGTGAGCGTCGTTTCCGCGATCGTGTGCACGCGAAACCGCGCGATCCCGGTCGTTCGAGCAGTCCGTTCGTTGCTCGACGAAGCGAGCGCGGATCTCGAGGTGATCGTGATGGACCAGAGCGACGGTCCGGAAACCGAGCACGCCCTCTCGGCACTCGACGGAGACGTGCGGATTCGGTATCACCGCTCGAAGACCCGGGGCAAAGGGGCGGCGCTGAACGAGGGGCTCGCGCTCGCGCGCGGCGACATCGTGGTGTGCACCGACGACGATTGCGAAGTGCCGCGCGGCTGGGTGCTCGCGATGGCCGCGCTCCTCGACGCGCAGCCCACCGCCGCCATCGCCTTCTGCAACGTGAACCCCGTCCCGCACGATCCGTCGCTCGGCTACGTGCCGGCGTATCAGCGAACCGAAAGCCGTCTGCTCCGGAGCGTCACCGAGCTTCGAAACGGTCTCGCGCTCGGCGCGGCCATGGCGCTCCGGCGCGATTTCGCCCGGTCGATCGGCGGGTTCGACGAGTCATTTGGCCCCGGCGCACGGTTCCCTTCCGCCGACGAGTGGGACCTGTGCATCCGCGCGCTCGTTTCGGGACGTCACGTGTACGAGTCCGCGGATCTGTCCATTTTGCACGACGGCTTTCGCACCCTCGCCGAGGGCAAAGTGCACGCGCGACGCGACTGGGTGGCGCTCGGCGCCGTGGCAGCAAAGCCAATCAAGGCCGGCCATCTCCAGGCGGCGATCATCCCGCTGTGGTTTTTTCCTGCCCGAGCGCTGTGGCCACCGGTTTCAGATTTGTTGCACTTGAAACGGCCGCGCGGGTTGGCGCGCATCGCCGCCTTCATTCGAGGGTTCGCCGACGGCTTCCGGACGCCCATCGAGCACGACACTCTTCGCTTTTCGCGTCCCCGCAACGACCAGTGAACCGATCGAGCGCGCCGATCGCGAGGGGCGAGATGGGCACTGCTCGGGCCTACCGTGCTACCGTCACGGCACTTAACGGGCGCCCGATCGAACGGGGAACACTTACATGCAAAAAGCACTCGTTACCGGCGGTGCGGGCTTCATCGGAGGCCATCTCGTCGCACGGCTGGTGCAAGACGGAGCGAGCGTCGTCATCTACGACAACCTCAAGCGCTCTTCGCGCGCCAAGCTCGAACCTTTCGAGCAATCGTCGAACGTTCGCTTCGTCGAGGGTGACATCCGCGACTACGCCGGGCTCCGAGCCGCTGCTCGCGGAGCCGACGTCATCTACCATCTCGCCGCGCAATCCAACGTCATGGGAGCCATCGAGGACCCCGACTACAGCGTGACGACGAACGTGCTCGGCACGTTCAACGTGCTTCGAAGCGCGGTCGACGAGCGCGTCGGGCGCGTCGTGTTCACGTCGTCCCGCGAGGTCTACGGGGACGTCGACCAGGTGCCGGTCGACGAGTCTCGACCCCTGGCAGCGAAAAATCCGTACGGCGCGAGCAAGGTGGCCGGCGAGGCGTACTGCCGGACGTTTGCTCACTGTCACCAGTTGAACGTCCAGGTCGTCCGGCTCGCGAACGTGTACGGCGCCGGCGACAGCGGCCGCGTCATTCCCTTGTGGCTCGGCGCCGCGCAAGAGGGCCGCGACCTCAAGGTGTTCGGCGGAGCGCAAATCATCGATTTTCTTTGGGTCGGGACCGCCGTCGACGCGCTCGTCCACGCGAGTCGGCACGATCTCCCGGGGCCCTTGAACATCGGAAGCGGCATCGGCACGTCGATCCTCGAGCTCGCGCGGCGGGTGATCGAGGTGACGCGTTCGAAGAGCGCGATCAAGCGGGAGCCGGCGCGCGACATCGAGGTCGCTAAATTCGTCGCGGACATCGGACGGATGCGCGCGATCGGTCTCCACCCCGAGAGCGATCCGCTGGGCCATCTCGCCGAGCTCGTCGCGGCCTATCCACCGGGCGTTGTGTCCTGAGACGGCAAGCTCGTCTCTGGTTGCGACGGCTCGCCGCGGCGTGCGCGGCGGCGTACTTCGTCGCTGTCGTCGTCATCTACGTCTCGCTTCGATTCGTCGGGGAGCGGTGGTGGGGGACCGACGTCGGACTTTACGTTCCGCGCGCCCTGTTTCTCGCCCCACTCCCGATCACCGCCGCGGCGCTGCTCGCTTTCGGACCGAGACGGCTTCTCTACGCCGAGCTCGTCGCGTTCTTCTTCGTCCTGTTTTCGCTGATGGGGTTCGTCGTGAGCTTCCCGCCGAGCACGACGAAGCCGTCCATCCGGGTGCTCAGCATCAACGTGAACTCCGTCTATGCCGGCGTTCAAACCGTCGTCGACGCGATCCACGCCTATTCGCCGGACATCGTCCTCATGCAGGAAGTGCTCGCGAATCAAGAGGCGCTTCAGAAGAGCCTCTCGACGTTCTACTCGACGGTCGCCGGTTCGACTCAGTTCGCCGTCGCCACGAGGTTTCCGATCACCCGGACGCTCGAGCCCGAGAAGCTGCCGCTCTTCGACCGCCTGCGCTCGCCTCGTTTTCTGAGGTACACGATGCAGACGCCTCTCGGCGAAGTGGCCGTGTACAACGTGCACCCCATCTCGCCGCGGTACGGCCTGTACTCACTCCGCGGGCGAAGCGGCTTGCGGCAGGAATTGCTCTCGGGAAGCTTTTTCAAAGCGGAGCACGTGGGGGCGATGCAAGCCGACAGCGCCCTTCGCGCGACTCAGGTGAGCGCGTTCGCGAAGTTGGCCAGCGCCGAGCCCGGCCCGGTCATCCTCGGCGGTGACACGAACTTGCCGGCGTTGAGCCCGGTGCTGGCCGACGGCCTCGGGTCGTTCGTCGACGGGTTTCCTGCGGCGGGTTTCGGCTTCGGCTACACGTTCCCCGCGAAGCACCCATGGATGCGGATCGACCGCATCCTGACGAACCACGACCTCCAATTTTCGACGTTCACCGTCGGGTGCCAAGGCGCATCCGACCACCTTTGCGTCGTCGCCGACGTTCAACGTAAATGAGCGCCGCCGGCTCCGGGGGCCCCTCCGCGTCCTTCAGACTCGCGAGCGGAAGTACTCGGTCGTCGCTTCGATGCCGGCGCGCAGCGTCACGCGCGGCTGCCAGTCGAGGAGCTTCTTCGCGAGGGTGATATCGGGTTTCCGTTGCTTCGGGTCGTCTTGCGGAAGCGGTCCGAATTCCATGGGGCCCGCGCCGGGCACGAGCTCGCGAATCACCTCGGCGAACTGACGGATCTCGTATTCGTCGGGATTACCGAGGTTCACCGGGCCGTGGTACTTCGTCCCCATCAGCCGCACGATGCCTTCGACGAGATCGTCGACGAACTGGAAGCTGCGGGTCTGGCGGCCGTCTCCGTAGAGCACCAACGGCTCACCGCGCAGCGCTCGCACGATGAAGTTCGTCACGACGCGTCCGTCTTCCGGCTGCATCTTCGGGCCGTAGGTGTTGAAGATGCGGATGATGCGCGTCGAAAGACCGAGACGCCGATTGTAGGCGGACGTCATCGCCTCGGCGTAGCGCTTGCCTTCGTCGTAGACGCTCCGTTCACCGATCGAGTTCACGTGGCCCCAATACGACTCGGGCTGCGGGTGCACGTTCGGGTCGCCGTAGACTTCGCTCGTGCTCGCGAGGAAAAATTGCGCGTTCTTCCGCTTCGCGAGCTCGAGCAGGTGATACGTGCCCTCGGCGCTCACACGGAGAGTCTCGATCGGGTTCGCCAGGTATTTCGGCGGCGACGCCGGACACGCGAAATGCATGACCCAGTCGATGTCTTCGGAGAAATCGATGCGGTCGATCACGTCGTGTTCGACGAACGAAAAGTGCGGATTTTTCGCCTTGTCGAGCAAGTTTTCGCGGCTACCGGTGAGGAAGTTGTCGACACCGATGACGTCGTGTCCGTCGCGGAGAAGCCGCGCACTGAGGTGGCTCCCGATGAAACCGGCCACCCCGGTCAGAAGAATTCTCACGATTTAGCGTCCCATTCCAATGTACCGGAAACCGGCTTGTTCGAGGATCAGTCGCGGTAACACGTTGCGGCCGTCGAGCATGATCGCGCTGCGCATCGACTTCGCCATCTCGGCCCAGGGCAAGGACTGGTACTCCGACCACTCGGTGGCCAGGACGATCGCGTCGGCCTCTTCGGCGACCGCGGCGGCGACGTCGCAGTACTCGATGGGCAAACCGGCTTCGGCGCGGGACCGCGTCATCGCGATCGGATCGTGCATTTTCACCTTTGCGCCGCGGTCGAGGAGCTTCTTCGCTATGTCGAGCGCGGGCGCGTCGCGAAGATCGTCGGTGAGCGGCTTGAACGCGATGCCGAGAATGCCGATCGTCTTCCCCTTCACGATCTTCAGCTCGCCGAGCAGCTTCTCGATGACGCGCTCGCGCTGCCGATCGTTCACTTCTTTGGCGGCTCGAACGATGGGCATGTTGAGCCCGTACTCGCGACCGGTCGACACCAAAGCCGCGGTGTCTTTGCCGAAGCAAGATCCGCCCCAACCAATCCCTGCACCCAGAAACCGATTGCCGATGCGATCGTCGCTGCCGATCCCCTTGGCGACCTGAGTGACGTCGGCGCCCACTTTTTCGGCGAGCTCGGCGATCTCGTTGATGAAGCTGAGCTTCAACGACAAGAACGCGTTCGCCGAGTACTTGATGAGCTCGGCCGACGCGAGATCGGTGGTGATGAGCGGCGTGGGCCCGAGCCCTTCGGGCCGCGGCAGATACGTCGGGGGCGCGAAGGTCTGCTCGGTGATCGGGCGATACAGATCCGCGAGCGTGTGCACCGCGCGAATGTCGTCGGCACCGACGACCGTGCGGTCGGGGTAAAGCGTGTCGTAGAGCGCGGACCCTTCGCGCAAAAATTCGGGGTTCGACGCAACGGCAAAGCGTCGTTCGGCGCGCGCGCCATGTTTCGCGACGAACGCGTCGCGTACGATCGCCTCGACCCAGTTCGCGCTGCCGATGGGCACCGTCGACTTGTTCACGATCACGGTGAACTTGTCGCCGAGATGCGCGCCCACGCCGCGAGCCGCGGACTCGAGGTACTTCAGGTCCGGTGCGCCTTCCTTGCCGGGCGGCGTGCCGACGGCGATGAACACGACGTCGGCCTCGGGCACCGCGATCGCGTAGTCCGTCGTGAAGACCAGCCGGCTCCTCGCCGACTTCACCATCTCGTCGAGATACGGCTCGTAAATGGGGAGCTTACCGACGTTCAGATTGTCGATCTTCGCTTGATCGACGTCGACACATGTGACTTTGCAGCCGACGTACGCCAGTGCGACGGCGTTGGTCAGACCGACATAACCCGTGCCGATGACGGCGACCTGCAATTGGCGCATGGACCGGCTTTTATCACGAACTTCAGTTCGTTGGACGTTTCAAAATCGTTACGTCCAGGACTTCAATAGAATAGGGAGCGATCTTTTCGAGCAGCGTCCCGTTCTCCGTCCGAGGACCCTGGTCGACGAAACCGGTCGCACCTTCCCCATAGCCGAATCGCCGACGCGAGGTCGACGTTCCGCACGTGGAGACGTCGATCTCCGCGTCCGCCGGCACCTTCGGATCCAGGTTCAGCAGAACGAGCACGAGGTGCGAGCTCGTTTCGTCGCGCGAGGCGAACAATGAAAGATCTTGCGCAGCGGTGGTGGGCACCGAAAGATCGAGAAACGATCCCCCCTTTCCGTCGAAGTTCCGGTACGCGCGGAACGCGTTGAACCCCGGCGATCCCTCTTTCGGCCCGAGCCAATAGTACGCCGACGTCACGCCGAGCTGGCCCAGGTGTCCGAGTGTTTCGGCCATCGCGAGGCCTCCGCTGATGTGGTCGTCGGCTCCGAAGCTCCACTCGCCGAGGGAAATCCCCCGGCCGGGATAGTTGTCGGCGATCCACCCTTTGACTCGCGGGATGAGGTTCACGGTGTCGGCGATCCACGACTCGTCCTTGTAGGTCGGATCCCACAGCGCACGCGTCGAACGAATCCGGAGAGCGGCCGACTCGGGATCCGTCTTCGTGCCGTTCCCGTAGAGCCCCGGGGTCTGCGGGTAGAAGTGCACGTCGACGACGTCCAAGATCCGCGTGCCCGTTTTCTTTTCGTTCTCGGCGAGTCGCTTCAAGTACCAGGGCAAGAGCGGGACGTCGCCGTGCGCGCGGCGATCGTCGTGCTTCCCGCCGTTCGCCAGATCCTTCGCCGAATAAAAAAATCCGGACCATCCCCACTCCGCGGGGCCGGCGATGACCGCGTCGGGATCGGCCGCGCGAATCGCGCTCCCGTACTTCAAGGTCCGATCGAGAACTTCGTCGTAGCTGACGGGGTCCGGATGGATATCGCGATGAGTCGAGTTCCAGAGGTTCGGCTCGTTGTCCAAGATGTATTCATCGACGCTGCGCGACCCCTTCGCAGCGTCGCGACGACGAATGCCGTCGATCCACTTCTCGATGAGCTCGGGCGGCGCGGCGACGCTCGTCTCGCTCGGCGGCCCCGGCGCGATCGCGTCGCCGTTCGCGCGATGACCATCGCCGGCCTCGGGACGGTTCGGATCGTGCGAGCGCTGCGGCCCGAGCTTGGAAACCGGGAACCCGACGGAAGTGGCGTCCTTCGATACCCAGCCGATCATCGGCACGACGAGTGCGGTCTTCCATCCGTGCGCGTGGTCGTCGACGAACCCGGCGTAGAGCACCTCGCTGCCGCTCCCCTTCTCGTTTTCGAAGTACCAATCGCTCCCGGTGTTCGTGAGTCCGAGGTCCCAGTTCATGCGCGACATCAAGTTGCCGCCGTAGCGATGCGCGGTCGCGAACGTCGCGCGCAGGGGGTCCGCCGTTCCGTAAATGAGCGGACTGATGCGCACCGCACCCTGATCGCAGTGCACCGTCACTTTGGCGGACCGCGCCGCGAGCGCGGGCGCCGCCATGGCGCCCGTCGCGCCGGTCAGCACGATCTTGTCGAGTGTGACGAACCCCGAGGGCGCGGCGTGGTTCGCTTGAATCACGATGCGGTCGAACGCGACGCCGGTCGGATTCAACGTGGCCATCGGCACGACGGCTTCGCTCCACCCGTCGGGCAGCTCCGCCGTTTCGGCGAGCGCGACGGGCACCTTCGGAAGCACGGTCTCGTCGAGCCCGCCCGAGCGCAGCGCGACGGTTAGAAAATCGTCGGCATCGGGCGGCGCTCGGAAACGAAACGCGACGGCTCCGAACTCGGGCTGGAGGGTCGCGTGATGCAAGATGATGCCGCCATATCCCTGGAATTCGATCCCGATGGGCCCTCCGTCTGGCCGCGAGCGCGGGCCCCAGCCCCAATCCTCCCAACCTGCTCCGAATTTGCCGTCGTATACGGTCGCGCGAATCTCGAAGTTCGCTTTCGCCGGGCGCGCGGGCGGGGGTAGCACGGATGCCACAGTCGTCGGCTCGTACCCCCTCCGGCGCGACCTGAAAGCCCCGAAAACGACGGCGAGCGCGACGATCGCAAGGACGAAACCTGCCGTTCTGAGTCGCATCGCGCCGCATGGTAGCTCGCCCGGAAAAGTTCGAGTCTCATCCCGGCGTGCACCGTAGGGAGCAGCGGTCGCTAGCGTCTCGAGTCCAGCGGAGCAGCTTGCGCGCCGGGCCACGACCCCTAAGAATGGAACAGCGTGATCAGAGAACGGCGGTTCAGTGGTGAGGGCTCGACTTCCGCCGAGCGGAGGCTTCGTCGACCCGCATGATGAAGCTGATCCTGCTCTCGTTCATGATCGCCACGATGGCGCTGCCCGCCCGGGCCGCGCGCGAGAAAAGCCCGAAAAAAGGGCTTCGTAGGGCCATGATCTCGATGGCCGTGTTCAACGCCTTCTACTTGTTTGCCCTCCTGTTCATTTACGGGCGGCTCTGATACGAAAATTTTAGAGAAGCGGTAGGAGCACCTTGGACGAAGACGACGATGATGACGACGAGGACAACGGAGGCGGAGGCCCATCCCCTGACCTTCTGAAGAGCTACCTCGCGTTCGTGAAGCGTTCGGTACGAAAGCGCCGGCTCGTTTCAGCATGCATCTTCGTCGTTTGCGCGACCCTGACGATCCTCGCCACCGCGCTCTGGCCTCGGACGTACCACTCGGAAATGATTCTCTTCGCCCAGCACACCGACGCGCTGGCGACACGAGGCGATAACGGCCAGGGCGCCATGTGGGGTGCTGCGGAGACCATCCTGCGCCACGACAACGTGGCCGCGATCATCAAACAGACGGACCTGGTCCGGCTGTACCAGCAACGCCGTCCACCCCTCGGCAAGATCCGCGACGCGATCACCGAGAAGCTGCACGGCGGGAAGAAGCCGCGCCCGGAAGACGTCACCGACATGCTCATCGGCATGCTGCAAAACCAGTTGAAGGTGGACGGCTCGGACTCCACCCTCACGCTGTCCATCGATTGGCCCGATGCCCAAACGACGGCACTCTTGCTCGAAGCCGCCGAAGAGAATTTTCTCGAAGCGCGCCACGTTCAGGAGATCTCGCTCCTCATGGAGTACATCTCGATCCTCGAGGGACATGCCGCGAAGCTCCGCACCGAGGTCGAGACCATGGCCGCTCAGCTTCAAGACCTGAAGGACAAGCAGCGCGACGAGGCAAAGAAGAAGCTGAAGGCGCTCGGGGGCGGTGACGACGCCGTTGCTGCCGCGACGACTCCGACGATCCGGCATTTCACGCCGGCGCCGAGCACGAAGGGCGAGCAAGACGACGATCTCGCTCGACTGAAATCGCTGCTCGAGAACAAGCAACACGAGATCACCGAGCTCGAAGACTACCGGAGCCACCACCTCCTCGAATTGCAGAACAGCCTGGCCGAACTGCAAACCACGTACACCGACGCGCACCCCAAGGTCATCGACACGAAGGCGAACATCTTGTCGCTGTCTCACGAGTCGCAGCAGGTGACCAACCTGCGCGCCGACGTGAAGGACCTCACGGCGCAGCTCAAGATGCGCACGGCTTCTGCGACGGCGTTTACCGGCGGCGGCACCGGATTTTCCGCCGGCGGCGGCGAGGCGGGCGCGAGCGCCGGTCCGCTTCCGCAGGACATCATGGGGTTGATGCAAGACAGCGCGGACAATCTCGATCCCGCGGTGCGCGCGCAATTCAGCTATGCGCTCGACAAGTACACGGGGCTGCGGAGCCAGATCAGCTCGGCCCGCATCGACCTCGATACGGCCCAGGCGGCGTTCAACCACCGCTACAAGGTCGTCTCGCCCCCCGAGGTGCCGAACAAGCCCACCAAGCCGAAGGTTCCGCTCATCGCCGGTGCGGGCCTGGCGCTCTCGCTTCTGCTTTCGCTGCTCATCCCGATCATCGCCGAATTGCGAACCGGCAGGATCGTCGAGCGGTGGCAGGTCCATTCGCTCGGGTTGCCCATTCTCGGCGAACTTCAGTTCCCGCCGAGTTCCTCCGACAGGGACTCCTCTTAGGCGCTCTCCGGCGGAGCGGGTGACCGGACATCTCGTCGCACCCTCGAAGGCATCATGGCCGAACAAAAAGTGAGTGCTGCGACGAAAGGAGCGCTGGCAACCGCGGCCTTGCTCACGCTCGTGTGCGTCGCGGCACAGAGCTCGGCGCTGTCGGTCGGTCTGGTGCCGCTCATCGCGATGCTCCTCATCTACGCGATGACGCAGGTGCCGCTTCGCTACTCGATCGCGACGATCATGTTCTTCGCGTTCATCCTCGAGAACCCGGACGAAGCGCCGGCGTCGGGGCTCTGGAGCTCGCCGTTCATCGGCATCGGCGCGGTGCTCCTCACTCACTTGAACACGGTCGATCGCAGCATCAGCGCGCTGTCCTGGTGCTCGTTTTCCGGCATGGACGTGCTGCTCGCGTCTCTGTTCCTGATCGCGCTCCGCCGCAAGTCGAGCCGCTCGAAGATCGACAGCGCCGGACGCCTCGCGACGCCGAGACCGCTCATTCGCCTCGCCTACGTTTCACTCGCGGGCATGGTGTTCGTCTGGCTGAGCGGGCTCGTGCGCGGCGGCGACCTCAGCATGTCGCTCTGGCAGATCAACCGCGTGATGTACCTGCCGGTGCTGTTTCTCCTGTTCAGCATGAGCCTGCGCGGGCCGAAGGATCACAAGATGCTCGCGAAGGTCGTGCTCGGCGCGGCCACGTTCCGGGCGCTCTGGGCCGTCTACGTCCTGAACACGGTCGACGTCGCCTACGACAAGGACGGACACAGCACCCTCGCCTACGCCACGTCGCACAACGACTCGATGCTCTTCGCGATGGCGTTCGTGCTCGCGGTGTCGATCCTCCTCGAACGCCTTCCGAAGTCGACGAAGCGTCTTTGCCTGTTTCTCTTGCCGATCATCGCCCTCGGGATCAAGGACAACGGCCGGCGCATGGCGTGGGTGCAGGTCGGCGTCGTGCTGCTCACCGTCTACTTGATCACCGAAGACAACCCGGTGAAGCGGCGCGTTCGCCGCACGCTGATGTACTCGTCGCCGGTGATCCTCGCGTACCTCGTCGTCGGGTGGAACGCCGCTTCCTCGATCTTCAAGCCGGTGAAGATCCTGCGCTCGGTCGTCGATGCGCAATCCGACTCGTCGACGCTCTGGCGCGAGCTCGAGAACTTCGACTTGATCGCGACGGTTCGCATGAACCCGATCCTCGGCACCGGATACGGCAACGGTTACGTCGAGGTCGTGAAGCTTCCGGAAATTTCATACTCGCTCGAGCGCTTCGTGCCGCACAACAGCATCCTCGGGCTCTGGTGCTATTGCGGCTATTTCGGGTACACCGCGCTCACGTTGCTCTGGGCCGCCGGCGTCTACTTCGCGATGCGCGCCCACAAAGCCGCGACGGAACCGTCACAACGCGTGGCCGCCACGGCCTGCTTCGGCGCGGTGCTCGTCTATCTCGTTCAGTGCTGGGGCGACATGGGGCTCGGCTCGTGGACCGGCGTGTTCATCGTCGCACCGTCGCTCGCGGTGGCGGGCAAGCTCGCCGTGGCCACCGGAGAGTGGGGTTCGAAGAAGAAGAAAACGGGGCCCGGTGCGGTCCGCGCGCGAGTCGTGAACGGCGTGCAATCGCCGGGGCAAGCAGCCTGATGGCGTGGGCCGATCTCGGGCTCTCGGCGCTCGGAATTCCGGTGCTCGCCTGCGCCGGCTATTTGTTTCTTCTCACGCTCCTGTCCGCGAAGCTCCCGCTCCCCGCGCGCGCTACGCCCAAAACGCGGTTTCGCGTGCTGATCCCCGCTCATAACGAAGCGCTCGGCATTCGGTCGACGATCGAAAACCTTCGGGCTCTGGACTACCCGGTGGAGCTCTTCGACGTGCTGGTGATCGCCGACAACTGCGTGGACGACACGGCAGCACAAGCGAGCGCCGCGGGCGCGCTCGTGCTCACGCGAACGAACGACGTGGAACGCGGCAAAGGCTACGCGCTCCACTACGCGTTCGATCGCTTGCCGGCAAACGTCGACGCGGCGGTCGTCATCGACGCGGACACGGTGGTGTCGCCCAATTTACTCCGCGCGTTCGCGGCGCGCCTCGAGTCGGGAGCCTGCGCGGTTCAGGCGGACTACGCCGTTCGGAACGCGATGGCCGCGTGGCGCACGCGCCTCATCGCGATCGCCTTCGGCGCGTTCCACGTCGTTCGTTCGCGCGGGCGCGAGCGCCTCGGCGTATCGGCCGGGCTCCGCGGCAACGGCATGTGCTTCAGCGCGCGCGTCCTTCGCGAAGTGCCACACGAAGCGTATTCGATCGTCGAGGACGTCGAGTACGGTATCCGCCTCGCCGAGGCGGGTCACCGCGTGTACTACGCGGACGAAGCGCACGTGTACGGCGAAATGGTCACCAACGCGAAGGCCGCGGAGTCGCAGCGCGAGCGCTGGGAGGGGGGCCGCGCCGCGCTGACGCGAAAGTACGCCAGCCGTCTTCTTCGCCGCGGTCTCGCCGGCAATCGCGTGCTCCTCGACCTCGGCATCGACGTGCTCGTGCCGCCGCTGTCGAGGCTGGCCGTCGCGGCCGCGCTCGGGCTCGTGATCGCGGTCGTCGGTGGCCTCGTCACGGGCGGGTTTCGTGTGAGTGGCACCGTGTTCGGCGCGAGCGTCGCGGCGATCGCCATTTACGTACTTCGCGGTTGGATGGTGTCGGGAACCGGGGCGCAAGGTCTGCTCGATCTCGCGCTCGCGCCCGCGTACGTGGTCTGGAAAATCGCGCTCCGTCTCCGGCGACGGCCCGCGACGTCGGCGTGGGTTCGAACGTCGCGCGAAGCAGAGCGTCCAGAAACGCCGTCGTGAGCGGAGCCCGACCGCCGCGTCGCTAATCCCCCGGATCCAAGATTCGTCGGAGAATTTTCGAGGCCCCGACGGGGCAAGGGCCTCGAAAATTCAGCACTCGGCTACGGTTCTGATCCGGGTACTGACTTTCTCGATAGTCCCCTGAATCAATGATTCAGGGGACTAGTACCTCGACACAGAGGAATGGAACGGTTGCGGCAGCAGCCGAGGGATTTC
>CAZDNG010000042.1:64660-78400 GCA_964506835.1 uncultured Polyangiaceae bacterium | reverse complement strand
CGCCGATAGTGCGGGTGCGCGCCGGCTGGAACGTGGGGTTCGTGCATCGGTTACGCGGGAAGCGCGAACGAGGCGCTCGCGGCGTTGAAGGTCGCGGTCGCGTGGGGGCATTTCGCAGCGGCGGATGCAGCAACGGCAGAGGGGCTACTGCGGCGCGTGTTGCAAATGCTGTGGCGACTCACGCGGCCGTAGCGAGCGGCAGTGACGGCTGTCGGTCTGACACTCGTACAACGTTGGCATCGCACCGTCGACGCGCCCAGCCGTTATAACATCGGCGAGCGCGTCCGTTGCCACGGCTCCCTCGCCGGGAAGAAGTGAGGCCCTTCATTGCGCCCACGCGGACCTTGCTACCGCCAAGAGCAGTGCGAGGGCCATGCAGGTCGGGAACGCCCAGCGAGCCGCGCGGTCCAATCGCGCGGCGCGTGCCTTTTCGGCCTTGCGTGCAAGAGAATTTCCGTAAACCGCAAAGAGGAGTGCCGCGGCCAGCGCGATGTAGCAGATCGCATACACGCGATCTGCGAAGGTCAGGTAGGCAACCTCTGGCAAGCTTCCGGCCTCAGCGAGCTGGAACGCGATCGCCGCCAACAAGCACGTCACGCCGATCGACGCCTTCGAGTTGAGGTCGTCTGGGTCGATCCAGAATATGGAGAACGCGACCGCAACGATGACGAGAAGAGGAAGAAAGAACTTCGTGAGGTGAAAGGTCACATGACGGCGTACCGATAGCGAGAATGTCGCGTAGTCGTAGGGCGCGGTGTCTCCCACGTCCACGAAGTTTCTGGTTCGATGCGAGTAGTCGAGTTTCCCGTCGACCTTCCAGCTCGCCAGTTCGTCGTTCGCTTCGTCGTCCAGATTGGTGATGCTCGCATTGCCGTCGTACTGAAGAAACTTGGCCGCAAGCTCTGCGTCAGAAAACTCTAGCGTGAGGCGTTGCTTGTCGAAGGGAAACATTCGCAAGTTGTATTTGCCTCGAAGCGTTGAGTGGATGCGTCGGGACCGGATGCAACGCCGGTCGATAAGTTCGATGTCGTCGAATTGCTCGTTCTGTCTTGTAACCTCGTTGACAATCTCGGTCGTCGGCATGAAGTCGGGCGTCGCCACCCAAGACTCGCTCAAGTAGAAGTCCGCGTCCCAGGTACCGAGTTTCTCGTCCACGTTGCACAGGCCAACAAGAACGACTCCGAGCTGAACGCGTTGCCGCGAAGAGGGTGGGTGAACCTCGCTTGGACAGCACTCCGGTGGACCATCGCATGATTTTGCAGGTGCAACACGGGACCACACCGCGACGACCATGATCAGTGCAAGTACTGACGCGAAGCGGCGCGGGAGCAACGTCCGCTTCCTCCGACGACGAGGACCGTTCATCCGCGGACTCGCGTCGGTACGTTCCGGAAGAAGCGATTGGTTGGTCGAATCAACGCGAGCACTGCCTCTAGCCAAAGCTCGGATATCGCCGGCCCGCTCGCGGCGGCAATACACCAGCCTGCTCGAACTGCGTCCTGTATCGCTCGAGGAAGAGCTCTTTCTCGACCGGGTCCGGGAAAACGCGTCGCGGCCAATGTACCGGAACGACTTCGTAACTGCGCCCCGGCCTGCGACGGCACGCGAGAATGCCGAGGCCAGCGTCCACCACGTGCTCGAAGAGGAGGGGGTCGAAGTCTCTGAGAGCGCTCGATGCTTCGGCGACCTCTGCGAGCACGGGTACCGCGAGCCAAACGCGGTCGGCGAAGCGCATATAGTTCTTCGCTTGTTGAACCAGCCGCGCGGTGAAGTCGAGTTTTACTTCGATCGCCACAAGTTCGACCGATTTCCCCGAGCGCCAATGCACCGCCAGTAGGTCGACATTTTCGAACTCAGAACCGGGCCGATCATTGTGCACGTCGAACACGTAGTCAGCGTCATCCGGAGTGTGCTCGGATTGATAGATGTTTTCCATGACCGTGACGACGTAGGCACCCAGTCTTCGCTCCTCTTGCCGATGCTTCGGCTTCTCCCTCGGCGCGCTCGTGGCCTCATCTTCATCGTCAACCTCGGCCTGTTCGGTGGCGACGACAATCTCTTGTTCCGCGCTCGTCGCTTTGGCTTCTTCGGCCGTCTGGATTTTTTGAAATCTCTCCGGTGAATACAGACTCTTGGCATGCCCGTGCCACCTGAAATCAGGCGCCGGGAACTGTTCGTCGTGTGGCGCGTCGAAGTCAAAATACCGAAGGCGCACGACCATCGCTCGCGCGTTCGGAATTCCGCGATGGTCGAGGGCGGCCCTGAGCGCCTTGCTGCTGACGCAACCGTCGCGGCTCAGCATGTCCTTCAGAATTTGAAGCGCAGTTGCCCATTCAGTTGGGTTCGGCGGAGTCGATGGCGACGCCGGAGACGGCGCCGGATCCATGCCTTGCGAATACGTGTCCACGAAGTACCCCTCTCGAAGTGCGGGAGCACCGTAGGTTGCCCCCAGCCGAATCTCATATCATCTCACGGAGCCTGTCCGGTCGTCCAGCCCAGCAACCACGTTCCTGCTACCCGCAATCCGCCATGCCATCGACGGGATCCCGAACTCGATGCCTTGGTTCCAACTCGGCGCGGCGGTCGCCGATCTTTCTCGAGCGCCGTCTTCGTGCTCGCCCGATTCCTCACCGAGCTCCGCTCGGCACCGTCTCGACGCTCAGGTGAACGCGGAGCGTTCCCATGTCGAGGTACGGAGCGCCTTGCAGGCCTGGAATGTCGTTCTTGACGTCGACGTGCGTGACGCCGACGGTGAACAGCAGGTCTCCGACCTCCACGCTCTTTGACATTCCCGTCTTCAGCTGGTGAGCGTCGAAGTCCAAGTCGCCTTTCAAAACGGCCGCGGCGTCCTGCGTGCCCATTTCCTTGGCGGCCACCAAGACGTCGAAGTCGGTGGCGTAACTGGTGCTGCCGACGTTGTAGGCCGAGCCCTTCCAGTCATAGAAATAGGCGTAGCCGAGCGTTTCGCCATCGCGCGCAGTGATGGTGACCGTCTTGCCCGTGCAGCAAAAAGGGCCGACGATCCCGGTGGTGCCATCAACCGGGAAATCGAAGTTCGATTGTACGAGAGTGCCCGCGTCAGCAGCCGAGTTGCCGGTGTTCGCGCTGCTCGTGCCCGAGTCGTTGGGGTCCGAGTCATTGTGCCCCGACAACGTGGTGCTTCCCCCGCACCCCGAGATGATCAACACGCACAGCGAATGAACGAGAACACGCATCACGATACCTCCTCGACGAGGGCGGTGAGCACGGTGCATGCCAGCGTGTGAATCGCTGCGATTTTCGGTGCTCGAATTGATGCGGCGTCAAACTGTCTCCGACGACGCGGCGAGCAACGCGCGAGTGTCAGAGTGACAGCGTCGTTGCTCGTTACGGCCGCGTCAGTCGCCACAACATCTGCAACACGCGCCGCAGCAACCCCTCTGCTGCTTCGGCATCTGTTGCGGCGAAATGCCCCCACGCGACGGCGACGTTCAACGCCGCAAGCGCTTCATTCGCGCTTCCCGCGGCGGTGAAGAACCGTGCCCGCTTGTTCCCCGGATCCGAATACTCCGCCTCCGCGATGTTCAACGCGACGCTGCTCGCCGCACGCACGAGTTGATCCGCCAGCGACCGATCGCACCGCCGCACACGAGGTACCAGCGGACGAAGCGCCGCAATCACTTCGAGACTAAGAGCTGCCACTTGAAGAGCCATTTGTCTTTTCTCCTCTGCGCCCGCCCAACGCGAGCGCTTGCGTCCCCCCGGCAGCGCGCGCAGGTCGAGTCCAGGCTGCTCGCGAGCGAAGGCGAGCGGGCACCGGCGAAGCCGGCGCGGCCTGGACGCGACCGAGCACGCTGGCACCCTAAAAGAGCGCTGCGAAGGCCCCCGTCTCGCGATCCCGATCCCGATCCCGTCTCGCGATCCCGATCCCGATCCCGATCCCGATCTGCTCTGGATCCCGATCCCGATCCCGATCCCGATCTGCTCTGGATCCCGATCCCGATCCCGATCCCGATCTGCCCTGGATCCCGATCCCGATCTGCTCTGGATCCCGATCCCGCTTCTTCTGTCTCTCAGCTCACCGCGCTAGCAACAACCCGGTGCGCCGGTCTCCGTATCACCTGTCCGATCCTCTCGAGCAGCGGTTTCACGCCGCCGGGCTCGGTCGCGCTGATCGCGACGGACCCCGATTCTTGAGCGAGGATGGCTCGCTCTTCGGCGGGGATGCGGTCGGATTTGTTGTAGACGCGGAGGCGGGGGATGCGGTCGAGCTCGAGTTTTTCGAGGACCTGAGTCGTCGTTTCGAGATGCTCTTCGCGTTCGGCGCTCGAGGCATCGACGACTTCGAGGATCAGATCCGCGTCGGCGATTTCTTCGAAGGTCGCGCGGAAGGCTGCGAAGAGATCCTTCGGCATGTTCCGGATGAACCCGACGGTGTCCGTCGCGACGGCGACCGAGCCGTCGGGGAGCGCGAGCCTTCTCGCGCGCGTGTCGAGCGTCGCGAAGAGCTTGTCTTCCGCGAGGACGCCCGCGCCGGTGAGTGCGTTCAACAACGTGCTCTTGCCGGCGTTGGTATAACCGACGAGTGCGATGATGGGGGTCGAACTTTCGTTGCGGCGGCGTCGTCGCTCTTGGCGTTTGCGGGCGAGCACGCCGAGCTCGCGTTCGAGTCGCGTGACGCGTTCGCGCGCGCGACGGCGACCGATTTCGAGCTTCGTTTCGCCGGGCCCTCTGCCGCCGATGCCGCCGGTGAGCCGGCTCAGCGAGTCGTCTTTGGTCGAGAGGCGAGGGAGCGCGTACTTCAATTGCGCGAGCTCGACCTGGAGCTTGCCGTCGGCGGTCTCGGCGTGCTGCGCGAAGATGTCGAGGATGACCTGGGTGCGGTCGATGACCTTGAGGTCGGTGTGAGCGGCGATGCCGCTCGCTTGCGACGGGCTCAACTCCTGGTCGAAAATGAGCGTTTCCGCGCCGAGATCGATGGCTCTGAGAATTACTTCCTCGAGCTTGCCGCGGCCGAGCACGAACCTCGGATCGACCTGATCGCGAAGCTGAGTGACCGAGTCGACCACGTCGACGCCGGCGGTGCGCGCCAAGGCTTGAAGCTCGTCCAGGCTGGACCTTGCCGTGTCTGCGGCGCGCCGTTCGGTCCGCTTGCCCACATGAATGAGGATGGCGCGACCGTCTTTCGCGACTTCTCGCGTGCGATCACGGCGCGCGAACTCCGCTTCGAGCGACGTGATGAGCTCGCCGAAGTGCGGTTCGCGTTGCCCGTAGGGCACCGGACCGACGACTTCGTACGGCGCGCCGTCGCCGGTGCGCGGGACGTTGTACGCCCAGGCCATGGAGCGCGGCTCACCGTCGTCGGCCAGGACGAGCGCGGCGACGAGATCCAACCGGAGCCGGGTCAAGTCGGTCAGATCGTCGCGCGAGAGCGACTCACCATAGAGATGCGTGTGCACGAGCCGAAGCGCGCGAAAACGGCCGTCCGCGGCGCGCAAACGTCCGATGTCGGGAAGCATCAAGCCCGTCGCGGTGCCGACCACGACGTAGTCGACCGCGCCGGAACGATGCACGAGCGCGCCCACCTGGCGCTTCGTTTCGCGCGATGCCTCGACCAGGGAACGGACCAACTCGGGAGTCGCGATGCGGTCGGACGGGACGCGGCGGCGATAGATACGCTCGAGTGATTTTCGAGCTTGCGGACCGAGCCCCGAGACGTTCCCGTAGAGTTCCGGCATGCAGAGAGTGAGACTACGGAGAACATAACTCATCCGAGACCGATTTCCAGGCGGCTTCGGTGGTTTGTCGTGAATATGGCGTGGCACGGATGCTGGCGCGCGCGCCAAGAGTAGAGGTGTGCGCTCGGATGGTGTACTTCGCCGCCCATGGGCCTGTTCACGACGGTCACCCTCGACGAGGCACACGCGCTCGGTGCCGAATATGGCCTCGACATCCGGGCGGTCGAGCCCTTGCAAGCCGGTTCGGTCAACTCGAACTTTCGCGTCGTGGACGCTGCGGGAAACCACTTTTTCGCCCGAATTTACGAGGAACAGGCGGCGGCGGGTGCGGTCGTCGAGCTCCGATTGCTCTCCGAGCTGTGGCGCGTCGACGTTCCGGTGACGGTCCCGTTGCAACGTCGCGACGGGAGCTGGGTCGCGTCGTTTCGCGGCAAGCCGTACGCCATGTACCCGTGGGTCGAGGGCGAGCTGCTGTGTCGCGCCATGGTGACGCCGGCGCACTGCGGCGCGGTGGGCGCCGCGCTCGGCAAGTTGCACGCCGCGACGCCCTGGGTGACGCCGCTCCCGGCGGGTCGTTTTCGCGTCGAGGACTTGTTCGCTCGCCTCGACCGCGTCGACCGTGAGAGCCCCGAGCATCGCGCCGACGCCGCGCGCATTCGCGAGCGGCTCTCGCACTACGTCGGGCTGCGCAATCCGGACGCGCCCGCCGGCGTCGTCCACGGCGATCTGTTTCGCGACAACGTATTTTTTCGCGGCGAGAGCGTGCTCGCGCTGATCGATTTCGAGAGCGCGTCGCACGGCGTGTTCGCGTTCGACGTCATGGTGACCGCCCTCGCGTGGTGTTACGGCGCCGCCTTCGAACGCGACCAAGTGGCGGCGTTCTTCGCGGGCTACGAAGCGGCGCGTCCTTTCTTGCCGGGCGAGCGAGAGAACCTGCTCGTCGAAGGGGCGATCGCGTGTCTCCGATTCGCGACGACCCGCATCACGGATTTTTCGATGCGCGCGGAGCCGGGCAAACCCCCGCTTCGCGACTACCGGCGATTCCTGTCGCGGCTCGACGCACTCGAAGCGGGCGTCCTCGACGAACTCGGACTAAAGGACCGACCATGACGGTGGCAAGAGGCGGGCGGCTCGACAAAGACGTGAGCGCCGCGATGGGCGAGCTCAATACGAGCGTCCACGTCGATTCGGAGCTCTGGCAAGAAGACGTCGAAGGGTCGATCGCGCACGTGCGCGGGCTCGAACGCGCCGGCGTCGTCACGTCCGACGAAGCGTCGCGCATCGTCGCCGGGCTCGAGTCGGTCGCCGACGAGATCCGGCGCGGCGACATGCAATGGAACGCCGACCGCGAAGACGTCCACATGAACATCGAGGCGCGCCTCGTCGAGCTCATCGGGCCCGTCGGCGGGAAGCTCCACACCGGCCGCTCGCGAAACGATCAGGTGGCAACCGACTTGCGACTCTGGACGCGTCGGAAGATCGACGAAACCGTCCTCGCCGTGGGCGAGCTCGCGCATGTCATCGTCGACATCGCCGAGCGCCACCTCGACGTCTTGATGCCCGCGTACACTCACCTGCAACGCGGGCAGCCGAGCCGGCTGTCGCACCATTTGATGGCGTGGCAAGAGATGCTCTTCCGCGACCGCGGCCGGCTTCTCGACGCGCGCGTCCGCGTGAACGAATCGCCGCTCGGCGCGGGCGCCGTGGCCGGCACCGGGTTCGGCGTGGATCGCGAGGCCGTCGCGAAGAGCCTCGGCTTCGACCACGCGACGCGAAACTCGATCGACGCGACCGGCAGTCGCGATTTTCTCATGGAGACCGCGTCCGCGCTCGCGATCCTCGGCGTGCACCTGTCGCGCATCGGCGAAGAAGTCGTGATCTGGTCGACGACCGAGTTCGGCTTTCTCGCCCTCAGCGACCAATTTTCGACGAGCTCGTCGATGATGCCGCAAAAGAAGAACCCCGACGTCGCCGAGCTCGTGCGTGGCAAGTCCGCTGGTCTCATCGGCTCCGCCGTCACGCTCTTCACGCTCGAAAAAGGGCTCGCGTTCGGATACGGCCGCGATTTGCAAGAAGACAAGCGTCCGATCTTCGACGCGTTCAAGAACGCCCTGGTGAGCCTCCGCGCGCTCGCCGGCGCGCTCGACACCGCGACGTTTCGCGCCGACCGGCTCCGCGCCGCGCTCGACCGCGGCCACCTCTGCGCGACCGACCTCGCCGATTTCCTCGTCACCCGCGGCATGCCGTTCCGCGAAGCGCACCACGTCGTCGGCGGTTTGGTCGCGCTCGCCGAACAACGCGGCGTGGAGCTCGGCGCGCTCGATCGCGCGACGCTGGTCGCCGCGCACCCGAGCCTCGGCGACCCCGAAGTCGCCGCCGCGCTCGATCCCGAACGCGCCGTCGAACGCCGTCGCGTCGTCGGCGGCCCCGCGAAGGATCGCGTCGTCGAAGCGATCGCGGATGCGCGCGTGCGGTGGCAATTTCGCTGAGGATCGGGATTGCGCCGATCGCGAGGTGTGATAAATTATCATACCATGTCGAAAGCGAAGGTTGCTGTCACGCTGGATAGCGCACTCGTCGAGCGGGTCGACCGCCTCGTCAAGGCGGCGCGATTTCCGAATCGGAGCCAGGCTATTGAGACCGCGCTTTCCGAGAAGCTCGAGCGTCTCGAGCGAGGTCGTCTCGCTCGGGAGTGCGCCAAGCTGGATCCGAAGGAGGAGCGCGCCCTGGCCGACGAAGGCCTCGCCGCCGAGAGCGAGTCGTGGCCCGAATACTGAGAGGCGACGTGCGCTGGGCCGACTTGAATCCGGTTCGAGGCCACGAGCAGGCCGGGCACAGGCCGGTACTCGTGCTCAGTCACGATGTGTTCAACGAGCGCTCGGGTACCGTCATCGCTGTTGCCATGACGAGCCAGGAGCCGCGCGCTGGCTTCCCGCTTACGCTCGAGTCGCACGCGAAGGGGCTCGGCAAGCGCTCGTGGGTCAAGATCAGTCAGGTCCGAACGCTGTCGACCGATCGAATCGGCAAGCGCATCGCGCGGGCCGCGGACGACGAGGTGGCGCAAGTCGTGAACGGACTCAACGAGATCATCGGCGATTGAGTTCGTTGATTTTTTTTGGTTCGAATTTGAAAACGCGCGGAGCGAATCCGGGCGTGGACCGGCCTACAAAATCCCTGGCGATCGCCATGGCGAATCGCGACTTCGCCGGGTGCGCGACTGGGGTATGCGACGAGAAATCGCGCGTTCGTCCGATCCCGCGTCGACGGTGAGTGTCGGCATGCGGCGTGCAGTGCGTCGAAGCTCATCGCCTGTATCAAGGCGGAGGAGTTCCGACGCATGGCCGACAAGAATCTCGAAAAGACCCAGAACCTGAAAGGCGCCCTCGGCGCGATCGAAAAAGCGTACGGCAAAGGCGCCGTCCTCTGCCTCGGCGAAAAACCCGACACCGAGTTCGTGAACGTCATCCCCACCGGCTCGCTCGCGCTCGACGAGGCGCTCGGCGTCGGCGGCTATCCGCGCGGTCGAATCGTCGAAGTGTTCGGTCCCGAGTCGAGCGGTAAGACCACGCTCACCCTGCACGCGATCGCCAACGTCATGAAGAACAAGGGCGTCGCGGCGTTCATCGACGCCGAGCACGCCTTCGACGTCCAGTACGCGCGCGCCATCGGCGTCGATACGCCGCGCCTCTTGGTGTCGCAGCCCGACCACGGCGAGCAGGCACTCGAAATCGCGGAGGTCCTCACGCGGTCCGGAGCTGTCGATCTCATCGTCATCGACTCGGTTGCGGCGCTCGTCCCGAAGGCGGAGGTCGAGGGCGAAATGGGCGACTCGCACATGGGTCTCCACGCGCGCTTGATGAGCCAAGCGCTCCGGAAGCTCACGCCCATCGCTCACAAAACCGACACGACCATCATGTTCATCAATCAGCTCCGGCAGAAGATCGGCGTCGTGTTCGGCAACCCCGAGACGACGACCGGAGGCAACGCGCTGAAGTTCTTCGCGAGCGTCCGGCTCGACGTGCGGCGCATCGGCAAGGTCACCGCGGGCGAAACGACCGTCGGGAATCGGACGCGCGTGAAGACCGTGAAGAACAAGTGCGCGCACCCGTTCGCCGAAGCCGAGTTCGACATTCGGTGGGGCATCGGCATCGACGAGGCCGGTGATTTGCTCGACGTGGCCGAGCAGTCGGGCATCGTCGTGAAGAACGGCGCTCACTATGCGTACGCGGGGAAAACCTTCGCCCACGGACGCGACCGCGCGCGCGACGCGGTCGTCGCCACGCCCGATCTGCGAGCCGCCCTGCTCGCCGAAACCAGCGCGGCGTTGCCGTCGCTCGGACGTCGCGCCGAACGAAAAGCCGCCTGAGCTAAGGCCGCGGGTCCGTCGAGAACGTGAACCCGCGTTGCGGCGCGGGCTCGCGCTCGAACACGCCGGACGCGACGAGCGCGACGCTCGTGGCCACCAAGGCGAGCGCGCCGGCTGCGGTCCACAGGATCCAAGCGTGGCTCGGGGCGCGGTGCCACGTCGGATGAACGGGGCCTTCGAACGGCGCGCCCCAATCGCGTCGCCAGGGAAGCCAGGTGCCGCACACGGAGCCGTGACACGTCGCGAGCTCGATGCCGTCTTCGGTGGTCGGGCGCGCGACGGCCCATGACGGGCAGGTCACGGTGCCCGTCGAGAGTCGGCCATCTCTCAGCGTCACCGACGCGAGCTCCGCGTTGCTGCATGGCACGACGCCGGGGACCGCGATGTGAACCGCGCCCGTCGTCGCGGTCACGAAGCCCGCGAAGGCGAGCCGTCCGTCGCGCAGCACGCGGACGTGATGCTCGCCGGGCAGGATGGTGCGCGCCGCGTTCACCAGGGCGCCGTCGACGTACACGTCGTCGGCGGCGAGGGGACCGAGGAGCGCGAGCGACGTACTTTCGTCGTTCGGCGTCGATGCGGGCGCCCGAGTCGGCGCTTGGTCCACCGGCGCGCTCGGTCGCGTCGCGTGCCGCGTCGGTGGAACAGCGTGCGCCGTCGCGACGAACGCCGCGGCGCGGGTGCCTTCCAGAACGTCGGCGCGACGGAGCAGGGCTATGCGGGCGTCGGGGTCGGTTCGTCCGACGAGATCGGCGCGCGTCCGGAGCACGCCGGCGAGCAGCCACGCCGCTTCCGGCAAATCGGGTCGCGAGCGAACCAGGGCTTCCGCGTTGTCGAGCGCACCGCGCGCCGCGTCAGGGTCGGCGTCGGTGAAGAGCGCCGTCTCGGCCTCCGCCGCGAGCGATTCGATACGCGCCGCCACGGCGTCGTCGTGATGCGCGTCGTCGAGCGGCGCATCGGCGGCCGGCTCTTCGACCGCGACCTGGCGCGACTCTGCCCACGACGACACGACGGGCTCGTGGGACGCACGCGCGGCGGCCGTACCGAGCCAGACGATAACCACCGCGTGATTCATGACCCGTGGACCGACGCCTCCGAGCGCGCTCGATTGTCACCGAATTGCTGCGGGTTTTTGGTAGCACCCACGTGTAGGTGGTGAGGTCGTGGTGATCCTCGGGTATGGTAGTGGGATCGCTCGGAGACCGTTCGAGCGCCCGACCATGAACCAGGCCCTTCGGCCAGGGAGATACTGCAGGTGCAGCTTGATTTTGCGCAGCGCGAACTCACCGTAAAGCTCGTCTACTACGGTCCCGCGCTCAGCGGAAAGACCTCGAACCTCCAGGCGCTTCACGACGCGACCGATCCGTCGGCGACTGGGCGTTTGATGACGCTGGAGACCAAGGACGATCGCACCCTGTTCTTCGACCTGTTGCCGCTCACGTTCCGCGGCCAGGGCGAGCTGGCGGTGCGCATCAAGGTGTTCACCGTTCCGGGGCAGGTCATCCATTCTTCGACGCGCCGGCTGGTGGTGCAGGGCGCCGACGGGGTCGCGTTCATCGCCGATTCGCAGGTGGCCGAGACGCAGCACAACGCCGAGGCGTTCCTCGATTTGAAGCAGAACCTGAAGTCGAACGGGCTCGCGCTGAAGCAGATGCCCCTCATCATTCAGTTCAACAAGCGCGACATGAAAGACGTCCGCACCGACGAGGAGATCGCGAGCCTCGCGGCTCAAGGACGCGAGCCGGTGTATCTCGCGGTTGCGACCCGCGGCGAGGGCGTCGTGGAGAGTTTTCTCGGCCTGTTGCATCTCACCTGGAGCGCCCTCGAGGCCGAGCACGCTCTCGGGAAGAAGTTCGGCTTCGATTCGCACGCCTTTCTCGCCGACGTCGCCGCGAAGCTGAACGATCGCCGGTCGGTGTCGGAGATCCTCGGCACCTGCGTCGGCGGCGCGCTCGAAGTGCTCCGGCCGGAGGCGTCACCGTGACGGGTGCCAGCGCGACGGAACGTTCCCTCGACGATCTCACGCTTGGCTCGGCGTTAGCCCTCGAAGAGCTCGTCGAACGCACGGCGCTGGGCGAAATGGCGTCGAGCTTCTTCGATCTGTTCGGCGTTCCGCTGCGGATCTTCAGTGAAGCAGGAGTGCTCCTCGCCGACGCGACGAAGCAGCCCGCGATCTACGAATACTTGAACGAACGCCACCGGCGCGCGCGCGCGGCCCTGCAAGAGGTCGTGGCCGCGGTGAAGCGCATCGACCCCGGTCCGAAGGGCGAGGCGTCCTACACCTGCTTCACCGGCGCCGTTTATCACGTCGTCGCCATCAACTACGACAATCGGCAGCTCGGACGCATGATCCTCGGCCCGTTCCTGCCGCCGACCGTGAAGGAGATCCCCCAGTCGTTCCTTCAAGTGGAGCCCGACGCCGATCTGGTCGTCGTGAAGGAGCTTCTCACGCAGATGCCGCGCGCTCGTGAAGAGACCGTGCGACAGATCGCGCGCCATCTCCGCGGCACGCTCGATCTCATCCTCTTCAGCGGTCACAAGGCCCTCCTCACGAGCAGCATGCACCTCGCGTCCGTTCGCGAGAGCTTTCGCGATCTCCAGGAGAAGAACGAAAAGCTGCAGGAAGCGTACGATCGTCTGAAAGAGCTCGATCGCCTGAAGAGCAACTTCCTCGCGACCGTCTCTCACGAGCTCCGCACGCCGCTCACGTCGATCATCGGCTACAGCGAGATGCTCGTCGAAGGCATCGCCGGCAGCATGAGCGGCGAACAAACGGAGTTCGTCCGCACCATCCACGAAAAAGGCGAGCAACTGCTCGAGCTGATCTCCGGTCTCCTCGATCTCTCGAAGCTCGAGAGCGGCACCCTCGCCATTCGCAAATCCGACGTCGCGGTCGATCAGCTCATCTCCGACATCATGCAGACCGTCTCGCCCGCTGCCCGCAAGCGCGGCGTGTTCGTCACGAGCGACCTCGATGCCGGCCTCCCGCGTCTGTGGGCGGACTCGACGCGTCTCCGTCAGATCTTTTTGAACCTCACCGACAACGCGCTGAAATTCACGCCCCAAGGCGGTCGAGTCGTCATCTCCGGCAAGCTGACCACCATGGATGTCGAACCCGACGACGAAGAAGGCGGGCTCGTCCTTTTGCCGCGCAAACAGCCCGCCATCGAAGTGCGCGTCGCCGACACCGGCATCGGCCTCCCCGACAACGAAAAGACGAAGGTCTTCGACGCCTTCTATCAGGTCGACTCCAGCTCGACCCGCCAGGTCGGCGGCACCGGACTCGGCCTCTCCATCGTCAAACGCCTCGTCGAAGCCCACGACGGCCGCGTCTTCATCGAAGACAATCACCCCAAAGGCTGTATCTTCGTCGTCATCATCCCGTGCCGTCGCTCGACCCTCTCGTAGCGCCGCCCGCTTCGTCGCCCCACGACCTCCAGCCGTCGCCTCGCGCGCCCATCGACCGCGCGCCGACGTCACGCGTCCCGACGCCCGCTCCACGCGCATGAAGCGGATCAAGGTGCCCACCCCGCATCCGTCCTCGGCGCCCCCGAGGGCCGCCTCCGGGCGGGTGCCCCCTCCCCAGCGTCGTCCGTCGCCCAAGCCCTCCGTCCGCCGCGGGAGGGGCGCCCCCACTCGCCCCCGCTCTCCCTCTCCCTC
>CAZDNG010000042.1:14192-64560 GCA_964506835.1 uncultured Polyangiaceae bacterium | reverse complement strand
TAGCCCTAGCTCTCCCTCTAGCCCTAGCTCTCCCTCTAGCCCTAGCTCTCCCTCTAGCCCTAGCTCTCCCTCTGCCCCCCGCTCCTCCGAGTCCGTCTTGCTGCGCGAGCTCGAGCGCCTCTTCGCGGGCGCTTCGTCGCGTCGGGTCGCCACGGTGGGGATTGGCGACGACGCCGCGGTGCTCCGCGCCGAGAAGCGACCACTCGTATGGACGATCGACGCGCAGATCGAAGGCGTCCATTTTCGACGCGCGTGGCTCTCGCTCGCCGACATCGGCGCGCGGTCCTTCCACGCCGCGGCGAGCGACCTCGCCGCCATGGGCGCCCGGCCGGTCGCGGCCCTCTCGAGCCTGGTCGTCCCGGAATCCATGACGCCCCGCGACGTGGTCGCGCTCGCTCGCGGCCAAGCCATGGCCGCGCGCTCGCTCGGATGCCCGATCGTCGGCGGAAATCTCTCGCGCGGCGGCGAGCTCGGCGTGACGACGACCCTGCTCGGCGCGGTCGAAACCCCGCTCCTCCGGAGCGGCGCCCGTTCCGGCGACGAGCTCTGGCTCATCGGCAACCTCGGTTTGGCCGCGGCGGGGTTGCGCTGGCTCACCGCGCACGACGCGGGACGCGATGGGCGGGTCGTCACTGCAAAGACGGAGCGGCCTGGAACCTCGTCGCTCGCTCCCGCCGAGCGTCGCGCCGTTCGTGCGGCGCTCGCCGCCTTCCGGCGGCCGCGCGCGCTCGTTCGCGACGGCCGCGGCCTCGCCGGCCGTGCCCGCGCCGCGATCGACGTCTCGGACGGACTCGCCGCCGACGCGACGCACCTCGCCGACGAGAGCGGCGTGCGTATCGTCGTCGAGCGCGCCGCGCTTCGCCGCGCGCTCGCCCCCGAGTTGTTCACGATGGCGCGGCTCCTGGAAACGGACGCGATCGAGCTCGCGGTGTCTGGCGGCGAGGACTACGCGCTCCTCGCGACGGGCGAAGCGTCCCGTCGCCCTCGCTCCGCGCGCCCGATCGGCAGAGTCGAAACGGGCCGTAACGCCTTACTCCACGACGAGCAAGGCGCCCTCATCCCTCTCGTCGGCGGCTTCGATCACTTCCGCCCCAAACGCCGCTCGGCGAAATAGCCCGCGCGGGGTTCGAGGCGCGAGCCCCACGATTCATCCCATCAGTCGACCCGCCCGGAACGTTCGAGTCAGACGTCCTGAGGCGAAAGCCCGAGGGCACTACGCCGCGACGCCATTCGACCCCGCTACTTGCACGCGACCGGGACGCCGGCTCCGCGGAGGGCGCCGATGAGCATGCCGGCAAATCCGGATTTGTTTCCGCCCTGGGCCGCGACCGCTTTGCAGAGTTGGGCGGCTTGCGTCATGTACGTCTTCGTCGGCTCGGGGGCAGACGCGGAGTTTTGCAGCAGGGCCGAGCAACACGCGGAAAGTCCGCCAGCGGACCCTCCGCCGTGAACGACCTTCTTCTTCACGCCGGCGTCGGGCGGCGGCAGCCTCACACCGGCGTCCTCGGGCCTGAGTTGAAGCGGCGCGGGATTCGTCGCTACCGGCTGCGCGGTGGGCAGCGGGGGAGGGGGCTCGTCCTTCTTACACCCGACGACCCAGGTGCTGACGAGGAGCGATGCAGCGACGTGCCCGAGGATGTGATGCTTCATCGCGCCTAGGGTCGCTCGCTCCCCCTCCATTTGACAAGGGGGAAGCGAGCGTCGCGTCACGGTTACTCAGCAGCCGCTCGGCACGGGTGCACCGGCGAGTTGTCCGCGGAGCGTCACTTTCGCCGCGGTCGCGTTCGCTTTGCCTGCCTTGACCGAGCTAGCGAGCCCTGCGCAAACGGCTCCCGCCGTCACGTATTGATTCTTCGTCTTGCCGCCTTTTTTCGCCGCTGCTGCGAGCGCGGCACAGCACGTTTGGATTTCCTTCGCGCCTCCAGCGGCGGCCTGTCTGGCGAGCGCTTCTTGTTCCGGAGTGGCCGTCGCGGTAACCGCCGGAGCCGCGCTTGCGACCACCGCGGCTGACGGAGCGGCCGAAGCGCTCGCACTGGCAACGGGCTCCGCGGCGACGCTGGCCGCCGGAGGTGTCGCCGCGACACTCGCACTCGGTGCCGCCGTGGCCTCCGGCTTTTTCTGACAACTCGAAATGAAGAGAAGCAGTCCGACGAGAGCCACGGTTTTCATCGCTTGAACCTCCGCACAGCACGAGGCGTGCATCTATCGGCGGAGTTACCGCCGGCGGACCCGCTCGCTCATCGCGCGGATCAGCTGCAGCCCATCGAGTTGCCGCAGTTGAGGCACTTGTAACATGCCCCGTTCCGGACGGTGATGTGACCGCACACGTCGCAGACGGGCGCGTCGCCCATCAGTTCTTCGAGCTGGGCATCGAGGGCGGCGTGCTCATTTCCCGCCCTCGCGGCGGCGTCGACCGTGCTTGCGACGCCGGCGGCGAGCGCCGACACCGCCGCGGACGGAGTCACCGCGGGCTCGTCCTCTTCCTCGTCCGCTTCTTCGAATTTCGGCGTCGTCGGATCTTCGATCGCCGGGGTTTCGATGGGCTTCACTTGTGCGAAATCGTATCGCTTGAGGTATTCGACCCCGAGCACGCGGAAGATGTAGTCGACGATCGAGGTCGCGAACTTGATGTTCGGGTGCATCTCGACCACGCCGTGGGGCTCGAACTTCGTGAAGGTGTACTGCTCGACGTAGGTGTCGAGTGGGACACCATATTGAAGCCCGATCGACACCGCCATCGCGAAGCAGTTCATCAGGGAGCGGAAGGCCGCGCCCTCCTTGTGCATGTCGATGAAGATTTCTCCGAGTGAGCCGTCTTCGTACTCACCGGTGCGCAGGAAGACTTTGTGCCCGCCGACGCGCGCCTCTTGAGTGAACCCGCGACGTTTCGTCGGAAGTCGGACGCGAGTGCCGACTGGCCGAACCGCGAGCGCCGCACCCGGAACCGGATGCGCCGCGACGACTTCGATTTCTTCCGGGGGAATGCTGTCTCCGCTCGACGTCGAGAGCGGCTGAGACGCCTTGCAACCGTCGCGGTAGAGCGCGACGGCCTTGAGGCCCAGGCGGAACCCCTCTTCGTAGATCTGCCGCACGTCCTCGACGGTTGCCTCGTTCGGCAGATTCACCGTCTTGCTGATCGCGCCGGAGAGGAACGGCTGCGCCGCCGCCATCATGCGCACGTGCGACATGGGAGCGAGAAATCGCTTGCCGGTCCTTCCGCAGCGGTTCGCGCAATCGAACACCGCGTAGTGCTCGTCACGCAGATACGGCGCGCCTTCGATCGTCATGCGACCGACGATCACGTCGTTCGCCTCCTCGACGCTCGCGGCCGGAAACCCGAGGTGCCGGAGGAGCGAGAACCCGGGCTTCGACATGGTGGCGACGTCGATGCCGAGCCGCTCGTACGTCTCTTTGCCCACGACCCACGGCGCGAACGCCAGGTGCAAATCGAACACGCCGGCCAGGGCATCTTCGATCTTGTCGAGATCTTCTTCCGTGAGCCCGGCGGCCTTCAACGAGGAGCGGTTGACGTGTGGCGCGCCGAGCAGCGTGTTCGTTCCGGAGACGTACGCGACGATCTCCTGAACCTGGGCTTCGGTGTAGCCGAGCTTCCGGAGCGCGTTCGGGACGGACTGATTGACGATCTTGAAGTAGCCGCCGCCGGCGAGCTTCTTGAATTTCACGAGCGCGAAGTCCGGCTCGATGCCGGTCGTGTCGCAATCCATGAGGAGCCCGATGGTCCCCGTGGGGGCGAGCACCGTCGCCTGCGCGTTCCGGAAACCGTGCTGTTCCCCGAGCTGGACGACGTCGTTCCAATCCTCGACCGCGGCGCGCCAGAGCGCGTCGGGGCATTGGTCGCGATTGATCGCGTACGCGGCTTCTTGATGCATGCGCATCACGCGGAGCATGGGCTCGCGGTTCTTCGCATACCCGTTGAATGCGCCCTTCGATTGCGCCATGAGCGCGCTCGTGCGGTAAGCGTGTCCGCAGAGGATGGCGGTGAGCGCGCTGGCGACCGCACGGCCCTTGTCGGAGTCATACGGGATGCCGAGGAGCATCAACGCCGTTCCGAGGTTCGCGTAGCCGAGCCCGAGCGGCCGGTAGTCGTGCGAATTTTTCGCGATGGGCTCGGTCGGGTAGCTCGAGAGATCGACGAGGATCTCCTGCGCCATGAAGAAGACCGCGACGGCGTGGCGGTATCCCTCGATGTCGAAGTTGCCGTCGTCGTTCAGGAACTTCGTCAGGTTCAACGACGACAGGTTGCACGCCGTGTTGTCGAGGAACATGTACTCCGAGCACGGGTTCGACGCGTTGATGCGCGCGGTGTTCGGGCAGGTGTGCCAGCGGTTGATCGTCGTGTCGTACTGCACGCCCGGGTCGGCGCAGGCCCACGCCGCGCCCGCGACCTTCTCCCAGAGCTCGGCGGCTGGATACGTGTCGATGACCTTGCCGTCGGTGCGCGCGCGGGTTTGCCATTGCCCGCCCGAGAACACCTGTTTCATGAAGTCGTCGGTCACGCGGATCGAGTTGTTCGAGTTCTGTCCGCTCACCGTCTTGTAGGCGTCGCCGTTGAAGTCCGAGTCCATCCCGGCGGCGATGAGGAGCTGTGCCTTCTTCTCCTCACGCACCTTCCACTGGATGAAATCGGCGATCTCGGGGTGGTCCATGTCGAGGCAGACCATCTTCGCGGCGCGCCGAGTCGTGCCGCCGCTCTTCGTCGAACCCGCCGCCTTGTCGAACACCTCGAGAAAGCTCATGAGCCCGCTCGACGTCCCGCCACCCGAGAGCTTCTCTTGCTTGCCGCGGATGCACGAGAAATTGCTCCCGGTGCCGGAGCCGTACTTGAAGAGGCGCGCTTCGGCCTTCATGAGGTCGTAGATCGACATCAGGTCGTCCTTCGCCTCCTGAATGAAGCACGCCGAGCATTGCGGTCGGGAGTACGCGTTCGCGGTCTCGGCGATCGTGTCCGTCTCCGGCCTCCAGGCCCAGTTACCGCCCGACCCTTCGATGCCGTATTCGTGGAAGAGGCCGCAGTTGAACCACACCGGCGAGTTGAACGCGCCGTACTGGTGAACGAGCATGTACGTGAGCTCGTCCTCGAAGGTGTCCGCGTCCTTCTTCGTCGCGAAGTAGCCGCCGAACTCCTCGCCGGCGACACGAATGGTGTGCGCGATGCGGTGAACCACGTGGCGCACACTCGACTCCCCCTGAGTCGCGTCGCCGTGAAGGCCCGCTTTCCTGAAATATTTCGACACGACGATGTCGGTCGCGAGCTGCGACCACGTGGACGGGATCTCCGCGCCGTCCATCTTGAACACCACGGACCCGTCGGGATTGGAGATGACGCTCCGACGACGCTCCCACACGACGTCGGCGAGGGGCGGCTTGCCGGCGGTCGTGTACCGGCGCTCGAGGCTGACGCCCTTGCTCCGCTTCTTGGCTCCGGCGCGGGGCTTATCGGTCGCGCCGGGAACGGTCGACCCCCCTCCGGAAGACGCACCCTTCATCGTTCTTACCTGTCCCACGATCTCCGATTGCGCCATGCGGATCCTCCTTCGACAGACAGACCAAAAAGACACACCGAAGCCCCACTCCTGCCAATTGCCCGAGGCACCCTCGGACACACACATCTCGGGTTCGGTCGGGTTCTTCAGCACGCCACGACGGGCTGAAGCGCCTCCGAACTGCTCTACGAACTCTTCTGGGGGGCGAACTTGCGCTCCGCAAAGGCCTGCTATTTTGCGCAGGCGCTCCGCGAAGGAGCGATCTTCATACCCCAACCCCTTGGGGTGCGGCAACAAAAAACCCCTACCGCTAGTGACGATCGGTCGTAAGCGCGGGCAAGTACTGAACTTTCGCCCTCCTGAACGGGGGCTCTCCACTGTTTGCCCCGACGTTCCCCTCCGCGAACCTCCGGGTTCCCAACAGGCTCGACAGAGATTTTCCACAACGCCGGGTTCACGGGCTGAGCTCGACTAAAAAAAATCGGCCTCTGGCAGCTCGTCGGGAGTCACGACGAGACGAGCGGCGCGCGTTTGTCGTTTGCCGCGTTTGCCGCTTATTTTCGGAGCGAATCGATCAGCGCGAGCGGCGCTTTGAGAAGTCGTCTGACGTCGTCGTAGGCGCGCATTGCGGCCGCTCCGCGCGCGCCACGCGACGGCAGCAGGAACGTCTTGGTCTCGACGATCCGCGGCGACCACCGCGTTTTGGAGACGTCGATCCCCGGCGAGAGATTCACCGAACCGAGGCCGAGCGCGATGGCGTACTGGATGGCCTCGGCGACGAGGTGGGTCATCACGCTGTAACGCGCGAACGCCGTGTCGTAGCCCGAATAGTAGAGATAGAGCGTGTCGCTTTCGACGAAGCCGATCCGTGCCGCGACGGTCTGTCCGCCGATGTCCATCGTGAAGATGCGAATCGAGCTCGCTGTTGCGAGCGCCGACAGGAACCGCTTGGCGTCGTGCTTCTCGAAAAAATCGGCGTGACGAGTGGTGTCCTCACGCAGAGCTCGCGCCCGGTGAAGCCTGAAGAAATCGTCGAGCGCCGTCGCGAAGGCGCGGCCGGGCTCGGCGACGCGAAAAACCGGTTCGAGCCCGTCGCGAGCGAGCGAGTTCTCGCACTTTCGGAGCGATTCTTTGATGTTTCGCGCGCGCGTCGTCTTGAACGCTCGCCACGTCGCGGGGAGCTCGACGACGCATTGTTGCAGGGTGTTCCGGAGCTCGGCTCCCGGCCATCGCGAGATCAGCGTTTCAGCCGCTTCGTCGTTCGGGACGCCGGCGAGCACGACCCAATCCCAATCGTCGCTGCGAGCGTCGAGATGGTCGAGGAGAGCTCCATACGCCGCGCCTTCGTAATCGGGGTGCGCGAGCATGCCGCGAACCTCGGTGAGGTTCGGGTCGGCGCCGAAGAATTGGAGACAACGAAGGCGCAACGGACCGCGCGACGGCAACTCGGTCAACATGAACGGCGCTACGCCGACGAGCTCGCCGTCGCGATTCCAGATCGCTTTCACCATCGCGCGATCGCCGACTCCGAAGCGCCGCCTCGACAAGTGGCGAAACCACGCGGCGTTCCATTCGTAGCTCGTGAATGGCAGCCGACCCGCCGAGCGCTGGAGAGCCCGCCACGCCCGCGTGAACGGAGAGAAGGCATCGAACGGATCGATCTCCTCGACGACGAGACGTCCGCGCTGGTCGCCTCGATCGCGACCCCGCTGCCATTCCGATCCGGTCCTCGTCCCCAACGGAATGGGGACGGCGCTACTCACGACGCTCAAGAGACGCTGCTCCTCGATGGACAGTTTGAGCCCAAAATGGTTTTGGGCCCGAACAATCGGCTCTTTTTTCGCGGGTAAGAAAATCGCCGACACGCGAGTCCGATTCGGGAGCGCGATCTTCTCGCGCCGCCGACGGAGCAGATCGCGAAATGAATCTCGCGAGATCTGACGTGTCGCGTCGCCGCGTCGTGGACGACGTTGCCCTCGTTTACGTCCCGTTTATGCGCGGGAGCTCGATCGGAGCCGTCGGATCTTGGGCAGCCTTAGATTTGATGACGAACCCATGTTCGGCGTCGACGACCTGAACGGGGCCGAAATGGCTCAGGGGCGCGGTGAGTCGTGCGGCGTCGCCTGCGACCACGACGATGGCCGTCTCCGGCTTGAAATACTCATGCGAGAGATCGAACACGGCCTGCTTCGAAACGGCTCGGACGGCCGTCCGGTACGTGTCGTAGTAGTCGTTTGGAAGCCCATAGATCCCGAGATCCGCCGTCATGCCGGCGATGGTGCCGACCGTGTCGACGCCGACCAAAAAGACGTCCGACAAATAGCGAGTCGCGATGGCCGTCTCGTCGTCGGTGGGCGCGTTCTTCGTGAGGCCGTCGAAGTGCTCGAGAAGCGCTTGCAACGTGAGTCCCGTCTTGGCCGTTTGTGTCCCTGCCGAGAGAATGATGGGGACCGGGCCGTGCGCGAGTGAGTCCACGGAAGAACGCGTCCGGTACGCGAGCGATCGCTTCTCGCGGACGTCGAGGAAGAGTCGACCGGTGACGCCTCCGCCGAGGATCTGGTTCGTCGCGCGGAGCACCGGCCACTCGGCGCTCTTCCGTTCCGGGCCCAACGTCGCGACGTACACCTCGGCCTGAGCGCTCGCCGGACGATCGACCAGAAAGATGGAGAGCGCGCTCGGCGGTACCGGCGCAGTGAAGTTCGGCCCTTCGGGGGCGTCGCCCTTCCAGGCGCCGAACGACGCGTGGACGGCTTCGGCGAGCGGCGCGTCCTCGACGTCTCCGGCCACGACGAGAAAGGCGTTCTTCGGCGAGAACTCGCGGGCGTGCCACGCCTTGCAATCGGCGAGCTTGATCGCCTCGATCGCGGCCGGCGTCGCGTCGTAGTTCGAGTAGGGGTGCACGGCCGACGGCAATTCGAAGAGACGACGGTAGAGCACCATCGACGCCGCCCACCCGGCGCTCGTTTTTGCCAGGCTCGCCACGCGGTCGTGCTCGCGTTGCTTCAGCTTCGCGAATTCGCCCGGGTCGAAGCGCGGTTTGGTGGCGACGGCCGCGAGAATGTCGAGCGCGTCGCGGAAGTGTTCGACGGCCACCGCGAGCGTGATGCGAGTCGAGTCTCGATCCGTCGTCACCTCGAGGCTCGAGCCGAGCGACTCGGCGGCGTCGACCAACGTCGTCCCGGTCCACTTGCCGGCGCCGCCGGCTTTGAGCAGCTCGCCGGCTACGGCCGCGAGCCCCGGCTTGTCCTTGTCCGACGCCGAGCCGCTCTTCACGACCAGCTCGAGGTAGACGAGCGGCAAGCTTCGTCGTTGAACGAGACGGATCCCGAGGCCGTTCGCTTCCGACGTGTCTTTGATCGCCGGAAACAGCCAGTCGGGGGCGAGGCCCGAGGGTGGCGGGAGCGCGCGCTCGTCGACGGTCGGCGCGGTGAAGGGCACCGTGGTTGGCACCGGCGGTGGGGGTGCTGCGGCCGTTTGCGGCGGTGGGGGAGCAGCGGAGCACGCGACGAGGAGCGCCGTCAGCGCCGACGAGTAGGCCGCCCGCGAGCCTCGGAGCAAAGGCGTCAGACGCGGCAACCGCGAGCGTTCGACGTTTTCCATCACGGACCACCACATAGCGAGCCCTCCGGCGCTTTGCCGCTCAATATTTTATCTGCTTCCGGCCCCGGCGGGAGCACGTGGACCGTCGAACGCCGCGCTTTCACCAAGTAAGCGTGAACCGCGGCCTTGATCTGCTCGGGCGTGACGGCTCGATAGTGTTCGAGCTCCGTCGAGAGGAGCCGTGCGTCGCCCCAATACGTTTCGTACTCACCGAGCTCGATGGCCCGCTCTTGGTTCGACTCGAGGCCGAACAGAAAGTCGGCCGAGACGCGCGTCTTCGCTCGATCGACCTCGACCTGGGTCGGGCCGTTCTTCGCGAAGGCATCGAGCTCGGCGTCGACTTCGCGCTGCACGTCGGGGAGCTTCGCGTGCTGGCTGAGCACGACGCGAAGCGCGAGCATGTCGGGCCCGCGCTGCCCCTCGGTCCACACGCTGGTGCTCTGTGCTTTGCCGTCTTTGCGAACCAGCTTTTGATAGAGCCGCGAGCTCTCGCCCTGGCCGAGGATGCTCGCCGCGAGCTCGAGCGCGTAGTGCTCCGGGGTCCGCGACGCGGGAATGGCGAAGCCTTGATAGAGCCCCGCCGTGTTCGCGTTCGTGTCCGCGACGTCGGCGTGGCGCGGCGCCGTTTGCTCCGCGAGCGTCGGCGGCGTGTACGCCGGAACCGATTTGCGGCGTGCGGCGTCGTCGAAGTCTTCGTGAACGAGGCGCATCGCTTCGTCGGGGTCGAAGTCGCCGGCGACCGAGAGCACCGCGTTGTCCGGCGCGTAGTAAGCGTCGTGAAAGGTCGCGATCCATTCGAACTTCGCCTGATCGAGGTCCGTCATCGAACCGATCGTGTCGTGCTCGTACGGAAAGTAACCCTGGAACACGAGGGATCTGAGCTTGATGAACCCGCCGGAGTACACCTGGTTCGATACCCGCATCCGGTATTCTTCCTGAACGACCGCGCGCTGGTTTTCGACGTTGGGTTCGGTGACCGCGAGGCTCTTCATGCGATCCGCTTCGAGCCACAGCGAGAGCGGCAGCTCGCTCGCCGGAAGGGTCTCGAAGTAATTCGTTCGATCGGTGCTCGTCGTGCCGTTCAACGTGCCGCCGCGAGCCGTGACGAGCGTGAAGTGCTCGCCCTTCTTCACGTGCGCGCTGCCCTGGAACATCACGTGCTCGAAGAGATGCGCGAAGCCGCTCTTCCCCGGCTCCTCGTTGCGTGAGCCGACGTCGTACGTCACCGAGACCGCGACGTTCGGGGAGCTGTGATCGACGTTCAGGACGACGCGCAGGCCGTTCTGGAGCGTCGCGCGCTGGATCGACACGGCGAGGCTTCGAGCCGGTGGCGTCGATGTGGGTTCCGCGGAATGCGCGCTCGCCGCTGCAAAAAAGAACAGCGCCGAAATTCGTGCACGGTGGAAAGAAGCAATGCGTCGCTCAGCAACGCTCTTGAAATGTCGTGGGTCGTGAAATTGTCGCACTTGATCCTACATCGGGTGTCGTGAAGGATTGCCGCCGCGCATGTTGTCGCGTCGCGCCGGCTCTGTAAACCTGTAGGCCGCGAGACTGGTTGCCGATGCGGACACTGCAGGAGATCCAGCCCGGCCAGACGCTCGGGCGGTACGAGTTCCTGGTCCCGATCGCCGAAGGCGGTATGGCCTCCGTTTGGGCTGCGAGGCTCAAGGGGAGTCGTGGTTTCTCCAAGACGGTCGCCGTCAAGACGATGCTGCCGAGCGTCTCCGACGATCCGCAGTTCGAGCAGATGTTCCTCGACGAGGCGCAGATCGCATCGCGCATCCGCCACCCGAACGTCGCCGAGATCCTCGACCTCGGTGAAGAGGAGGAGGTGCTCTACCTCGTCATGGAGTGGGTGGACGGCGAACCGCTCGCGAACGTGCGGCGCGCCGCCGCCAAGCAGGGCGGAATCCCTCGTGGCATCGCGATGCGCATGGTGGCGGACGCCGCCGCAGGCCTGCACGCCGCGCACGAGATCCGCGATGAAAACGGGCAGCCCGTCGGACTCGTCCATCGCGATATTTCTCCGCAAAATATCCTCGTCACGTTCGACGGAATGGTGAAGATCGTCGACTTCGGCGTGGCGAAGGCCGCCGGGCGCACCTCCGGTCAAACGACGGCCGGGCAGGTGAAGGGAAAACCGCCGTACATGTCGCCCGAGCAAGCCCTCGGCGAAGCGGTGGATCGTCGAACCGACGTATTTGCGCTCGGCATCATCCTTTACCAACTCACGACCGGTAAGCATCCATTCCGGGGCGAGAGCGATCTCGTCACGCTCCAGAACATCGTTTCCGACAAGTCCATCGTACCGCCGCGGGCCTACGACAAGCAGTATCCGCGGTCGCTCGAGCTGGTGGTGACCAAGGCGCTCGATCGGCGCCGGGAAGCCCGCTTTCAGACCTGCGCGGAGCTCGAGGCGGCCCTCGAGGACGTCTTCAACAAAGAGGTGGCGCGCACTCGGGCCGAGGACACCGGGAAATTCATGAAGGCGTTGTTCGGCGGACGCGGTGAAGAGCGCCGCCGCGCCCTCGCCGAGGCGGTCCGTGTCGCCGACGAACGCGCCGCCGGGCGGGCGAGTCTGGCCGATCTCAGCGAAGCCGCTCTCGCCGTTCAGAGCACGGCCCGGACGCCGACCTCGGGAACGGTCGCGTCGATGCGACTGCGAGGGACCGATCCGCGCGGTGTTCCCGTGACGCCTTTCGCGGCGACGTTCACGACACCCGTTCGCGCGAAGCGTCGCGGCGCGTTCGTCGCGCTCGCGCTCGCCGTCGCGGTGGTGGCCGGCGCTGCGTTCGGTCTCAGACCGGCGATGCACGCCTCGGCGAGCAACGCGCTCGGTGCCAGGTCGCCGGGTCAGCCCGCGTCCGGTCCTTCGGCGTCGGCCACGCCGTCGGAGATTGCGCCGCCCGAGACGGCGACCGTCGTCGCGGAGCCGGCGCCGAGCGGGCAAGCATCGGCGACGCCCCTCGAAGATCCGGCCGCGCTCGCGAAGAAGAAGCATCTCGCGTGGCGATCGCCGGCGCATGCGATTCCGGCGCTCGCGAAGTCCACGGTTGCCGATCGTAACGGGCCGTCGAAGTCGGTCGTGAAGAGCGGATTTTCTCCGCCCCCGATGTCGGATCCGGGTTTCTAGTGTCGTATCTCGCAAGTCACAATCGCCTTGCGAGGGTCGGCTTCGCCGACCGGCGCCTTCGGCGCCGCACGCCACTATTTTTTTTCTTGGGGCGCCTCGCGCCCCCGCCGGCTGCGCCGGCTCCCCCGAGTCATTCGCTTCGCGAATGGCCTACTGTCGCGCTCCCCACGGACGTCGTTCCCCCGAACGATTGCGACTTTTGAGACGCGACACTAGTCAGTCGACGCCGCTCAGTCTTCTTCTTTGCCGTTCGGCGACAGTTCCGGCGCGCCCTCCAGACGTCGGAGGAGGCGCCGGAAATTCGAGCGATCCAGCCCGGCCATGCGGGCGGCGGCCGAGAGATTGCCCTGCGAGCGTTTCAACACTTCCTGGACGTAGCGTCGCTCGAACGCCGAGCGCGCGTCGGCGAGGAGCTCGACGCGATCTCCCAGAAACACGTCGTCCACGACCGGGGATACGCGAGGATTTTCCGAGCGTAACTGAGGCGGCAACGTGTCGATCGTCAAGATCTCGCCCTTGGCCATGACGATGGCTCGCTCGATGACGTTCTCGAGCTCACGGACGTTGCCGGGCCAGTCGTGCTGCGCGAGTCGCGCGAGCGTGGCCTCGTCCGTGCCGGTGACCTTTTTGCCGAGACGCGCGGAGCGCTTTCGAAGCAGGTGATGAACGAGCGGCGCGAGATCGTCGAGGCGTTCACGGAGCGGCGGCAGCTCGAGCGTGACGACTTCGAGCCGGTAGTAAAGATCTCGCCTGAACTTACCGCTGTCGACCTCGCTGCGCAGATTGCGATTGGTAGCGGCGATGACCCGCACGTCGACGCGGAGATTGCCGTTCGCGCCAACCGGACGGACTTCGCCCTCCTGCAGGACGCGAAGGAGCCGCACCTGGGTCGCAGGCGAGAGCTCGCCGACCTCGTCGAGAAAGAGCGTGCCGCCCGACGCTTCCTCGAAAAGACCGCGTCGCGTCGTTACTGCGCCGGTGAACGCGCCGCGCACATGACCGAAGAGCTCGCTCTCGAGGACGCTTTCCGTGAGGGCGCCGCAGTTGAGGCCGATGAACGGCTTGGCGCTGCGCTTGCTCTGCCGATGCACCGCGCGGGCCACGAGCTCCTTGCCGGTTCCGCTCTCGCCGAGCACGAGCACCGTCGCTTCGGTGGGCGCCACGGTCGCGATGAGCGAAAAGATCTCGCGCATGGCTCGGGAAGTGCCCACCATTCCTTCCACGCGATCCGCGACGTCGAGCTGCCGTTGGATGTAGAGGTTCCGCTCGAGAAGCCGTGCCCGCTCCGTGGCTCGCCGAACGGCGTGCACGAGGGTGTCGGGCTCGATCGGCTTCATCAGGTAGTCGTACGCGCCGCCGCGCATGGCCTCGACCGCCGTCGCGACGTCGGCCTTGCCCGTCATCAGGATCGGCGTGACCGCCGGCCATCGTTCGTTCAGCGTCCGGAGGAGCTCGATCCCCGTCATTTCCGGCATGTACAGGTCGACGAGGAGCGTGTGAACTTGGCCGTCCGCCGCCTCGAGCGCTTCGATGGCGCGCTGTCCCGACTCGAAGCCCTCGACCTCGAATCGTTCTGCGCGAAGATGTCGCACGACGCTGCGAAGGTGCATGTCGTCGTCGTCCACGACGAAGACGCGTCCCGCCTCGCCGCTGGTCTCCGGAACTCCCATCTTCTCCTTCTTCAGCAGCCTGCCCGAGCATGGCGAGATCGTCAAACGCGCTCGTGCGCTCCAGTTACGTCGTTCGATGAATCAATCGATTCGAACTGGACGTACCATCGTTCGCGTACGGTATGCCGTCCGACCCGAGAGAACTCGCGCTCGCGCTGCGATCGAAGAATCGGCTGCGCGGGTTCGCAGTCGTTCGTCTGGCATCGCGAGGGATCGCACACCACCATCTATTTCATTCGGTCCACGCAAGGTCGATGTCGGGTTGGTTTTTTGGCCCTTTGCCGTCGAAAAATGACCCGATTGCGGGAAGGACGTCGGCGGAAGCATTGGGTCTAGCTTTCACGCCGCACTCGCACGCGACGAGGGAGTGGCATTTCGCATCACTGCGCGAATGCCGCCGCCTCGAAACGACGAAGTATGGCGCGACACTATCTGACCATGTCCACGATTCAGGGCAGTGGCGCCTCGGCGAGCTCGAAAGGCGAATATCCGATTGAAGGGGACAGCGCGAAGCATCCTCGGTAGCTTCATAGAGTGCGTCTCCGGTGCTCGCTCACGGATCGCTCGCGTTCAGCGATCGCGCGTCGAAACGAGACGGCGAGGCGTTCGTGAAACGTCCCCTCCGAGTATTGATTGCGGAAGACTCGGAGGACGACATGCTCCTTCTGTTCCGCGAGCTCGAGCGGGCGGATTACGAAATCACCGGGCGCCGCGTTCAAACGGCGCGCGACTTCGAATTCGCTCTCGGGAACGAGCCCTGGGACATCGTCATCAGCGACTACTCGATGCCTGCCTTCAACGCTCTCGGCGCGTTGAAGATACTGAAGGCGAGCGGGCTCGATATTCCGTTCATCGTCATATCGGGCACCATCGGCGAAGATACGGCGATCGAAGCGTTGAAATCCGGCGCGCACGACTTCGTCGTGAAGGGCCGCCTCCCTCGCTTCGTCCCAGCCGTCGAGCGCGAGCTCCGAGAAGCCGTCGGCAGGAAGGAGCGACGCATCGCCGAAGAGGCGCTCCGCACCAGCGAGAGAAAGTATCGTCTCATCGTCGAGACGGCCCAGGAGGGCATCTGGATGATCGATCCCGACGCGCGGACGACGTACGTGAATCGTCGGATGGCTTCCCTTCTCGGTGAGAGCGCCGAGAAGCTACTCGGTCGATCCCTGCTCGACTTCACCGGCGAGTGGAGCGAGGTCGCTCTCGAGAACCTCGGTCGATGCCGTCTCGGCGTCGTCGACCCTCACGAGGTAAAGCTATCTCGCACTGGCGATACGGATTTCTGGGCGTCCATGTCGATGAGCCCGATGGTGGACGACGCCGCGAATTTTCGTGGTGCGCTGGTCATGGTCACCGACATTACCGAGCAGCGGCTCCTCCGCGAGCAGCTCCTCGTCGCCGATCGCATGGCGTCGGTGGGAACACTCGCCGCCGGCGTCGCGCACGAGATCAACAACCCTCTCGGAGCGGTGCTCCTGAATCTCCACATGGCGTCGAAGGAGCTCGGGACCGTCGCTCCGGTAATCGAAGACGCGACGGTCTTGACGGATCTGCGCGCCGAGCTCCAAGACGCTCTCGAGGCGGCCGAGCGCGTCGGCAGCATCGTGCGCGACCTCCGCATCTTCTCCCGCTCCGACGAAGAAAAGCGCGGCCCCGTCGACGTCCGTCGAGTCGTCGAGTCGTGCCTGCGGATGGCTTCCAACGAGATCCGGCATCGCGCGCGCCTGGTCACTCAACTCGGCAACTTGCCGCCGGTCTTGGCGAACGAGTCGCGGCTCGGGCAAGTCTTCTTGAATCTGATCGTGAACGCCGCGCAGGCCATCCCCGAAGGCAAGGCGAACGAGAACGAAATCCGGATCATCGCCGTGCGCAACGACGACGAATGGGTCTCCGTCGAGATCGCCGACACCGGCTCCGGCATGGCGCCCGAGGTGCTGCGGAGGCTCTTCACGCCGTTCTTCACGACGAAACCCGTCGGTGTGGGGACCGGCCTCGGTCTCTCGATCTGTCATCGGATCATCACCGCTCTCGGCGGGAAGATCACGGTCGAAAGCACGGTCGGCCACGGCACGTCGTTCCTCGTGGTGCTGCCCGTCGCGAAAGACGACTTCGTCTTGCCCATCGAACGCCCGTCTCTGTCGGCGCCGCCCTCGTCTCGCCGGGGACGGGTCCTCGTCGTCGACGACGAACCCCTAGCCGCCAGCGCGGCGCGACGCTGCCTGTCGGGCGAACACGACGTGGTCGTTACCGGAAGCGCGCTCGACGCCATCGAGCGCATCTCGGCAGGCGAGCGCTTCGACGCGATCATCTGCGACCTGATGATGCCGCAGGTCACCGGAATGGACCTCTACTCGGAGCTCGGCCGAATCGCGCCGGAGCTCGCCGAGCGAATGATCTTTCTCACCGGGGGCGCCTTCACGCAGCACGCCCGCGAGTTTCTCGAGCGCGTGAACACGCCTCGCCTCGAGAAACCGTTCAACCCCGAGACGCTCCGCAGCCTCATCAACGAACGCGTTCGCTGACTATCTCGCTCGAGGGGAGCAGAGCCCCCTCGCGCTCCCCGAAAGCTCCACGGGGTCTCAGGCGGCGCGGGTGCTGAGGCGCAGCTCGTCGATCGCGTGCTGACGGAGCTGATACGCGCGCGCTTCGGACACGCCGAGCTCGGCCCCAATTTCGCGCAGGGTCATTCCGGAGCCGTAGTAGAGGTCGATGACCTGCTGAAGGCGGGGTGGCAAGAGCGCGATGCCGTTTTGAACGGCTTCGACCCGGTGCCGTTCGATGAGCAACGACTCGGGGCTGTCGGCGGAGCCGTCCGAGCGGCTCGCGAACGCGACCGATTCGGTGTCGGGCAATGGCTCCGGGCTCCGCCGCGATGCCGCCACGAGCACGCGCGCGCAAGCTTTGGCACTCATCCCGACGGAGCTCGCGAGCTCTTCTTCGGTGGGAGGACGACCGAGCGACGTCGAGAGCTCGCGTATCGCGGTGTTGAGCGTCTTCAGCTTCGCGCGCTCGGTTCGTGTGAGGAGGTCCGCGTTACGGAGTTGATCGACGATCGCGCCGCGCGAGCGACGGAGCGCGTACGCTTCGAACGTCGTCTCTTCCGATAGACCGAGCTTGGTCAGCGCCTCGGCGACGCCGAGGTATGCCGCGCCGACGATGTCGTCCTGGTCGACGTGGCCGGGAAGGCCGCGTGCGATGGCTCGCGCGATGCGGCGAACTTGAGGCAAGAGCTCCGCTGCCTTCGACTCTCGCGCGGAGGGGAATTCATGTTTATAGGTCGTGGCCGTCTGCATCGTTCGTCCCCCGGGGTCGTGTCCGAATGTCCCGTTCGACCAGGCGTTAAGCAGCGGCTATGCCAAAAAATAACCGACGTAGTTCTACATGGTTCGGTGTGCGATGGTCCTTTTGACCCAGGGTGCTTTGCACCTCGCCCGGGTCGCTGCGGCTCCAGGGCGGCCGGTCAGGGATTCGTGCCATCCGCGGTTTGAGGGCGCCATTTCAGTGCCCGCTCCAGCGGTCCCATTCGTCGAGGTAGTCGGCGACGAGGGCCTGGTTGTCGAGGCGGTTCACTTCCGCGCCGCGCGGCTTCGCGTCGTCGGGGAGCGCGAACAGCGCGGCGAGGGCGGCGTGATCGAGGAAGCGAAGCGCTGCCGGCGGAAGCTCGTCGGGCGGTGAGAACGGCTCGAGGCGCGCGAGCGCAAACCCCCACGCGCCGAACGCGGGAACGAACGCCTGATACGGCCGCACGAAAAATCCCACGGCCTCGAGCGTGTGCACGATGCAAGAGAACGTCGCGTTCGCGAGGAACGGCGAGCTCGATTGCACGACCACCGCTCCGCCCGGTGCGACGTGACGGCGCACGCGCGAATAGAACGCGGTGGAATAGAGCTTTCCGACGGCGTAGGTGCTCGGATCGGGAAAATCCAGGATCACGACGTCGGCGGTGCCGGAGGTTTCTCCGAACCATTGCATCGCGTCTTCGTTCACCACGGCGACCCGCGGATCGTCGAGCGAATGACGATTCAATCCTGCGATCGGGGCAAACGTCCGCGCGAGGTCGGTGACCTCGTGATCGAGATCGACCAAGGTGACGCTCGTGACCGTCGGCCACCGCAGGATTTCTCGGACAGCGAGCCCGTCGCCGCCGCCCCCGACGACGACCGTTCGACGCGAAGCCGCGGCGGCCATCGCGGGATGCACGAGCGCCTCGTGATATCGGTATTCGTCGCGCGACGAAAATTGGAGGTTCCCGTTCAGGAACAGCTCGGTCGCGCCGTCGTGATCGGTGACGACGATGCGCTGGTACGGCGATTGGCGAGCGAGGACGACGCGCCCGGGATAGATCGCGCTCTCGGCGAGGTCCGTGGCGCGGCCCGCGACGAACAGGCTCGCGAGCAAGAAGAGCGCGACGACCACGGCTCGAACCCGTGCACCGGACAGCGCCCGCGCTTCGTCCGCGTCGGCCGGCGGCAGCGTTCGAACTGCGACCAGCGCGACGAGCGCGTTCACCAGGCCGGCCGCCACCGACGTGTGGGCGAGCCCGAGCCGCGGCACGAGTACGAGCGAGAACGCGACCGAACCGACCAGTGCGCCCGCGTAGTCGAACGTCAGCGCGCGCGCGATGAGCTCCTTGAATTCGACGCGACGCTCGAGGATGCGGAGAAGAAGCGGAAGTTCGAGGCCGACGAGCACGCCGACGGCGGTCACGACCGAGAAGAGCGCCACCTGGAAGAGGCGCGTGTACGCGAACGTCAAGAACAGTCCGGGCGCGCTCCACCCTCCGACCACCGCGGCGCAGAGCTCGACGTCCACGAACGTCGCGCCGAGCCGTTTTCCTACATGGCGGGAAAGGTGCGCGCCTACTCCGAGCGCCGACAGGTACACACCGATGACGAGGGAGAATTGTCGGACCGAGTCGCCGAGCAGGTAGCTCGCCACGGCGGCCATGGTGAGCTCGTAGACGAGCCCCGCCGTCGCGATGACGAGCACCAGGGTGAGGAGTAAGGCCGGCGAGGGGCCGGGAGATGCCGGTGCCGAACCCCACGGCGGCAGCCGTTTTCCGCCCGAAAGGGCCTCTCGAGCGCTCGAGCCGCCGCCGCCGCCGCCCGTAACATCAGCCACCGACGGCGGACGCGATGATGATGCTGAGCCCGATGATGACCGCGCCGATGAGCACCGCGAGCGCGACGTTCTGGTCTTCTTCGATCTCCTTACGCAGCGAGAAGGGGCTGATGAACCGAATGATCGCGAAGCTGATGGCGAACATCACGATGCCGATGAAACAATACGTGATCGTCGCGACCACGGACCTCTCGAAGCTCGCCCAATCGATTCCCATTTGAGGGCCCGGACGCTAGCACCCTTTCCGAAGAGGCGGTATCTTCTAGTCCTCTATCCATGCGCTCACGAATACGACGGATGGTCGCTCTACCGGTTGCGGCTGCATGTGGCCTCCGCATTGCGGTTATCGCAGCCCCTCTCGGAGCTGCCGTGGCACTCGCGGCCCCGAACGTGTCGGCGCAATCCGCCGATGTGCTCGAGCAGGCGAGGACGCTTTTTCGCGAAGGGCTCAGCCTGGAAGCCGCCGGCGATTGGGCTTCCGCGCTCGCGAAGTTCGAGGACGTCGGGAAAGTGAAGCTGACGCCGCAGGTGAGGTTTCACACCGCGCGCTGCTACGAACACCTCGGGCGCCTGAACGAAGCGCTCGGCGCCTATCGGCTGGCCGAATACGAGGGTGGGCAACAGAACATCCCGGAGCTGTCCGCAATCACGCAGGCGCGTCAGGCGCTCGAAGCACGCGTTCCGAAGCTCGTGATCAAACGCGGCAAAGGCGCGGAATCGGCGAAGATCGAGCTCGACGGCGTCGCGCTCGGCGAGGCGCAGATCGGCGAGCCCTTCGCGGTCGACCCGGGCCCGCATACCGTCGTCGCGAAGCTCACGGGTGATCGGCAATTCGAGCAGTCGACGAACGTGAAGGAGAGCGAGACGGCCGAGGTCGAGCTCGTCGCTCCGGATTTCCCCGCGCCGGCCACCGCCGGCGCGTCGAGCAGCGACTTGCCGAACGTCGCGGACACCAGCCGCGGAAGCCCGCACAGTTCCGCGCTTCCGTGGGTCGTCGGTGGCGTCGGTGTCGCGGGCCTCGCCGGAAGCGGCGTGTTCTATTTGCTCCGCAACGGCGCGAAGAACGACCTCGACCACGGGTGCCACGGCAACGTCTGTCCCGAGTCGCTGAAGAGCAAACAGAGCGACGGCGAGCTGTTCTCGACGCTCTCCATGGTGTCACTCGGCGTCGGAGTCGTCGGCGTCGGACTCGCGACGTACCTGTTCATTTCGGGCTCCCATCACACCGAAAACGTCGCCACGACCGGCGTGAAGTGGGACGCTGCGATCGGCCCAGGGATGGGCGCGGTTCGTCTCGACGGCGTGTTCTGAGCCGCGTTCAGGTGCCCTGACAGCAGACGGTGACCGGGCTGTCCGGCGTCGGCGAGCCCTGGAGCTGACTCGACACCGTGCCGCAAACCGGGCCGCCGTTGTCCCATCGGATCGAGCGCGAGTCGGTCCTCGAGCCGAGCCCCCCGCCGCCCTGCGTCGGATCTTGAGGAATGGTGCTGCAGGTGCCGTCGATCGCGACGACCGTGTCGTTCGCGGTGCAGGCTTGATCGGTGAAGGTGTGGACGGTTCCGCCGCAGTGCGGAGCGCCGCAACCGCACGTGCTACAGGTTCGGCCTTCGGACCACGTCTCGTAGAACTGCGACGCGGCGGGCGTCTGCGTCGGGTATTCGGACGGACAGGTTGCGACGCCCGAGCGGAAAATGCAGAGGTGTGCGCCGAAGGGCGCCTTCGGTTTCGGCACGCACGCGCCCACGGCGCATCCGCCGCCGTTCGGCGTCGACGGTCCGGTGCCGCACCCGAGGACGTCGCCGCTCCAGGTGGCGTCCGGAAACTGGGGCGTCCCTTGATTGGGAACGCAGCTTCCGGTGACGTACGTCGACGGCGCATCCTCGAGTTGCGAACTGTTCGCGCTCGGGGTTGCCGAGCTCAGCGCGACGGACTCGCATTTCCCGTCGGGCGCGACGGTGACCGTCCAGGCCGTGCTCGCGGTGCAGCCGGGCGTCGTGTCGTAGTAAAAACTGAGCGACGAGCAGGCCGAGCCGCCCGACGGCGCGCAGTTGCACGCCGGACACGTGTAGCCCGGCGTCGAGAGACCGCTGTGTGCATTGAGGACGCCCGATGGGTAGGGACCCGCCGCAGAACAGGCCGGCGCGGCGCCGGCGGCGCCCGTCCAGAGGGCGATCGGGCCCGTCCATCCCGAGGGCGTGCTCGCGCAGGCGTAGGCGGCGCAGGCCGGATCCGCGCAATCGGCGAGGCCGTTGTTGTCGTCGTCCACCCCGTTCGTGCAATTTTCGACGAGCTTCTGGCAACTGCCGTTGACGCATTTTTGCTGCGCGGTGCAGGGCGCGCCGCAGGCGCCGCAGTTGTCCTGGTTCGACGTCGTGTCGACGCAGGTGTTGCTGCAATTGACGAACGGCGTCGTGCAATTCGCGCTGCACACGCCTCCCGAGCATTTCTCGCCGGTATTGCAGGGGTTCGTGCAGCCGCCGCAGTGGTTCACGTCGGTCTGCGTGTCGAAGCACGACGTGCCGCAGCGGGTGAGGGTACCGCAATCGACGACGCAGGTCCCCGTGTCGCAGAGCTGGCCGGTGCCGCACGCGTTGCTGCACGTGCCGCAATGATTCTCGTCCGAGTTGATGTCGACGCAGTTCCCGCCGCACAGCGTGAGACCCTGCGAGCACGGAGGCGCGCAGTTACCCGCGTTGCAAATGTCGGGTGCTACACACTTGGTCTCGCAGGTGCCGCAATGCGTGTCGTCGCTCAACAAGTCGACGCAGGTACCGGAGCAGAAGCTGAGTCCGAGGGTGCAGCGCGGCCCCGCATCGCCGGCGTCTTGCGGTCCGGCGTCGAGGCCCGGATTTCCTCCGGTGTCGAACCCGCCTTCGAAGCGCGATCGACCTCCTTCTCGAGCGATGATGAGGCCCCCGGTGCCCATCGCCGTGGTGCCTCCGTTCGCGCCGCCTGCGCCTCCGGTCGACGTCGCGCCGCCGGAAACGGCGACCGTGCCGCCCGCGCTCGCGTCGTAACCGCCGGACCCGCCCGCGCCGTAGAACGCTTTGTCGCTGAATTCGTGCTGGGGGAAGCCGCAGCTCTGGGCCGCGAGCGCACCCACCAGAGCGCCGCTCCCTGCCAGAGAGACCCGCGCGAAGATCCGAAGGAGAGCAGAAGACAAAGCATCGCGAGTATACCACCCTTCGCCTCGTCCCGATGCACCGATGAAGACTCCTCGCGCCGCTACACGCGCCGGACAGGACGACGCGCGCTCGACGTTCAGTCGACGCGACGCGCTCGCTCTTCTCCTCGGCGCGCCGCTCGCCGCCGAGGCCTGCCGGTTTTTACCGAAGCGCCGCTTCGACGGCGCGAATCGCGGCGGCGCCGCCGCGGTTGGTCATAGGATCCGGCATGCGGACGCGACCGTCGAGAGGGCGTCTGGCAACGGCGCACCTACACGCGTCGACATCGCCATCGTCGGGGCCGGCCCGAGCGGGCTCAGCGCGGCGTGGCGTCTCGAGCGACTCGGCGAGCGTGGCTACGCGGTGTTCGACTTGGAGGCGCAGGCGGGAGGCACGTCCGCTTATGGAACGGACGGCGTCGTCCCGTACCCCTGGGGTGCTCACTACGTGCCGCTGCCGAGCGCCGACAATCGCGCGCTCGTCGAGCTCCTTCGCGAGATCGGCGCGATCGAGGCGGTCGAAACGGACGGCGACGGTCGCGCCGTCGTTCGCGCGTCGGAGCGCGCGCTCGTTCGCGAGCCGGAAGAACGTCTGTTCATCGACGGCGCGTGGCGCCAGGGCCTCTATCCATTTTTCGGCGCGTCCGCCGAAGATCTGCGCGAGCTCGGTCGCTTTGCAAAGCAGATCGACGAGTGGGTGGGCGCCGTCGACGTCGCGGGACGGCGCGCGTTCACCGTGCCGCTCCACCGGTGTTCCACCGACGCGCGCTTCACGGCACTCGATCGCATTTCCGCGGCGAGTTTTCTCGCGCGCGCCGGGTATCGCTCGCCGCGGCTTCGCTGGTACGTCGAGTACGCCTGTCGCGACGACTACGGCCTCGCGCTCGATGAGACGAGCGCGTGGGCGATGGCGTTCTACTTCGCGGCGCGCGTGCGTTCGCCGGGCGGAGCGGGAGCGCCGTTCGTCACGTTCCCCGAAGGAAATGGGCGCCTCGTGCGCCACCTCGCTGGCGCGATTGGCGACCGGCTCGCGCTCGGACGCCTCGTCACCGACGTCGTGCCCGGCGAAGACCACGTCGAGCTCGCCGTCTTCGACGTGGCGAGCGGCGCGCTCCGGCGCGTGATCGCCGACCACGTGATCCTCGCGGTGCCGCGATTCGTCGCGCTGCGGCTGCTTCGCCCGTTCCGCGACGCACCGCCGCCGCAATCAGCGGCGTTCACGACGTCGCCGTGGATGGTCGCGAATCTTCATTTGCGGGCGCGCCCGCCGAGCGACGGCTTTCCGTTCGCGTGGGACAACGTGCTCTACGACAGCCCGTCGCTCGGCTACGTCGTCGCGACGCACCAGCAGCTCGCGGACACCGGTCCCACGGTGTGGACCTACTATCACCCCTTCGTCGATCGCGACCCGAGCGACGCCCGGCGACGCCTCTTTTCGCTCGACCACGACGCGCTCGTCGACGGCGTTATGGCCGATGTCGGGCGCGCGCATCCGGGCCTCGAAGATTTCGTCACTCGCGTCGATACCTGGAAATGGGGGCACGCCATGATTCGACCCGTGCCGGGGTTCATCTGGGGTGAGGCGCGACGCCGCGCGTCCGAGCCGCTCGGCCGCGTCCATTTCGCGCATACGGATTTATCCGGCCTCGCCCTCTTCGAGGAGGCGCAACACCACGGGGTCCGGGCCGCCGAAGCGGTGCTCGTCGCTCGAGGACGGACAATCGCGTCACTCATCTAGATCGAACGACCCGCGGGCGAGTATCGTCCTGGCATCTTCATGGACGGGCAGTCGGAGAGCGAGCGCGTCGATCGCGCGGGCGCGTGGCTCTTCTCGCCGGCGTCCGACGCGCTCGTGTTCGGGGGAAGCGCCGTATTCGGGCTCGCGCTCGTCCTGCTTCGTCGCGTGCTGCACCTCGGTCCGACGCTTCCGGAGTGGGGATTTCTGCTCGGCGTCCTCGCGGTCGACGTCGCGCACGTCTACGCCACGTCGTTCCGCACCTACTTCGACGTTGACGAGCTCCGGCGGCGGCCGTTTCGCTATCTGATCGTCCCGGCGCTCGCATACCTCGGCGGCGTGCTCGCGCATTCGGTGAGCGCGTCGTTCTTCTGGAGATTGCTCGCGTACCTTGCCGTGTTTCACTTCGTGCGGCAGCAAGCGGGTTGGCTCGCCCTGTACCGGGCTCGCGCGCGCGACGTGACGGCGCGCTCGCGACTCGTCGACTCCGCGGCCATCTACTCGGCGACGGTGTATCCGCTGGTCTATTGGCACGCGCACCTCGCGGATCGGGCATTTTCCTGGTTTTCACCCGGCGATTTCGTCGACGTCGGCACCGTTGCTCGCGCGATCTTGCCGGCGGCGAAGGCCGTCTGGGCGGTGTCGCTCACGGCCTTCGCCGTGAACCAGGCCGTCGGATTTTCGCGCAACGGTCGCGCCGACGTCGGCAAGATCGTCGTCGTGACGAGTACGGCATCGTCCTGGTACGTCGGCATCGTGGCGACCAACAGCGACTTCGACTTCACCGTGACGAACGTGTTCGCGCACGGCATCCCCTACCTCTGGCTCGTCTTTACGGTCGCCAAGAAAGCGGCTTCCACCCGACCGACGTCGTTCGTCGCCGGCGTGACGCGGGCCGGTTTCGCGACGTTCTTCGGCATCTTGCTGCTCTCGTCGTTCGTCGAAGAAGCGGCGTGGGATCGGCTGGCCTGGCACGAACGTCCCTGGCTGTTCGGCGCGAGCAACCTGACGCTCGGCGCGTTCGCGGCGGCGCTCGTCGTGCCGCTGCTCGCCGTCCCGCAAATCACGCACTACGTCCTCGACGGGTTCATCTGGCGGCGCCGTGAAACGGCGGGCGCCTTCGTCGGTCGCGGGCCGTTCACGATGGCCGCGAGCACGCTCGGCGTCACCGACGTGACGGACGTCGCGACGGCCCGCCTCGAGAGCTGATGGCGACGAAGGCAATCGAAGAAGGGGCGTTGCTCTGGGAACCGAGCGACGTCCAACGCGAACGCAGCAATCTGTCGTCGTACATGAAGTGGTTACGGCGCGAGCGCTCGCTCACGTTTCGCGACTATGCCGAGCTCTGGGAGTGGTCGGTCGGCAACGTCGAGGCGTTCTGGGAAAGCCTCTTTCAGTATTTTTCGATTCGCGCGAAGACGCCGCACGAACGGGTCCTTTCGTCGCACGCGATGCCCGGCGCGAAATGGTTTCCCGGCGCGACCTTGAACTACGCCGAGCACGCGCTCGCGACGACGGGCGCCGGCACTGCCGTCGTGTGGGAGCGCGAAGCCGGCGAGGACGGCGAGAGCGGCGAGCTCACGTGGGATCGACTGCGCGACGAAGTGGCGAGAGTCCGCGCCGGTTTGTCGGCGCTCGGCGTCGGTCGCGGCGATACCGTCGCGGCCTTTCTTCCGAATTCACCGGAAGCGTTGATCGCGTTTCTCGCGACCGCGAGCCTCGGTGCGCGGTGGTCGAGCTGCTCGCCGGAGTTCGGCGTGAAGAGCGTCCTCGATCGATTCCAGCAGATCGCGCCGAAGGTGCTGTTCGCCGTCGACGGCTACGTTTACGGCGGAAAATCGTTCGATCGGAGCGACGCGGTCCGAGAAATGGCGGCCGCGTTGCCGTCGCTCGTGAAGACGGTCGTCGTGTCGCGACTCGGCGCGCCGCCGTTGCCCGGTGCGATGACGTGGAGCGAGCTGCGACAGGAAACGGCACCGCTGACGTTCACGGCCGTGCCGTTCGAAGAGCCGCTATGGGTGCTCTATTCGTCGGGCACGACGGGGTTGCCGAAGCCCATCGTGCATGGGCACGGCGGGATCTTGCTCGAGCACCTGAAGGCGCTGTCCCTTCACCTGGACATCGGTCCGGGCGATCGCTTTTTCTGGTTTTCCACGACCGGCTGGATGATGTGGAACATGCTGGTCAGCGGTCTCCTGGTCGGCGCCACCGTCGTGCTTTACGAAGGCAATCCTGCATATCCGGATCTCATGACGCTCTTTCGCTTCGCCTCGGAGCGAAGGGTGACGTATTTCGGAACGAGCGCGCCGTTCTTGCTCGCCTGCAAGAAGGAGGGGCTCGTGCCGCACCGATCGGTCGACTTGTCGCGGATCCGGAGCGTCGGGTCGACGGGCGCGCCGCTTCCCGTCGAAGGCTTCACGTGGGTGTACGAGAACGTGAAGAAGGACGTGCTCCTCGGATCGGTGGCCGGTGGAACCGACATGTGCACGGCATTTCTCGGGTCGTGTCCGCTCTTGCCGGTGCGCGCCGGCGAGATCCAGTGCCGGACCCTGGGCGCCAAGGTGGAATCGTTCGATGCCGCGGGGCGCTCGGTCGTCGGTGAAGTCGGCGAGCTCGTCATCACCGAACCCATGCCGTGCATGCCGCTCCATTTCGTCGGCGACGCGGAGGGAAAGCGCCTGCGCGAGAGTTACTTTTCGACGTTCGACGGCGTCTGGCGTCACGGTGATTGGATCAAGATCACGCCGCAAGGCGGCTGCGTCATCTACGGCCGATCGGACTCGACCTTGAACCGCGGCGGCGTCCGCATGGGCACGAGCGAGTTCTACGGCGTGGTCGAGGCGCTCGCGGAGGTGTCCGATAGCCTCGTCGTGGACACGGGCTCGCTCGACGACGAAGGGCGGCTCTTTCTTTTCGTCGTCGCCGCCGGTGGCGCTCTCTCGGAGGCGGGGAAGCAAAAGATCCGCGCGACGCTGCGGACCGCCGTTTCACCGCGCCACGTCCCCGACGAAATCGTCGCGATCGCCGAGGTGCCACGGACGTTGAACGGGAAGAAGCTCGAAGTGCCGGTGAAGCGGCTTCTCATGGGCACCCCGATCGAACACGCCGTGAACGCGGGGACGATCGCCAACCCCGGCGCACTCGACGCGCTCCTCGCCGCGGTCCGCCCGTTTCTCGGCGAACCGAAGTGACGTTTCCGTCGCGTAGCGTGCGCCCCCAAATCCTAGTATTGCGGCAAGAGAGACCATCTCGTTCGTGATCGGGCCTCTACCCTACGAGGCGAATCCCCTTGAGAGGGCGCTCATGAGTACGCGACCTACGATCGCCGTCCCCGGCACATCAACGACTGATACGAGCTCACGGTGATCGGTCGTCGCGCCCGAAGGAATGTCAGCGCGGATGTGCTGGGCGGTCAACATCTCGGACGGGTGACCAGTTACTGCCCGCGGTGACCGTCCTCGACAGATGATTTCTTCCGCTCGAGAAACCTGAGGACAATGGACATCATCCGGTAGCTTTGTTCACGGAACGCGTCCGCTAGGGCCGTGGTTGACTCTTGCGAGACGGCGACGGACTGGTAGAGCTGACGGTGCCGTGGACACCTTCGCAAGTAGGAATCACTACCTTCCGCAGTTCTATCTGAACGAGTTCTGCGACGGCTCCGGCCGGGTCCTTCGAACTTTCCGTGGCCCAGACGATGAACTTCACGAGGATCGATTCATGGCGAAGGCCACCGGCTACGAGACGGACCTCTACACGATCAACGGGGCGGGGCCGCTGTTTCCGAGGGGGAAGCCAGACGTCATCGAGAAGGATGTTCTCGGCCCGATCGACAGCAACGGAGCCAAGGCGCTTCGTGCCCTGATCGACGGGCCGCCGTCTCAACTCTCACCCGAGCAGCAAGAGTTTTGGGCCACCTTCGTGAATTCGCTCCTGGAGAGGCATCCTCAGCGCATCTACGGGCGCGACAGGATTGCCGAGAAGCTCGCCCGAGAGCGTCTTGACGCCATCCGGCAGAAATTCGCCCCCCCGCCGCCCGGCAGGCCCGACGTGTTCGAGATGGTGGCCCCGCACATTGAGAGTCTGGCCCGTGACATGCACCGCAGACACATCGCCAACGAGATGACGAACCCGCGGTCCATCGGGTATCTAAAGAGCCTCGAGTTCACAAAGTTCACCCTCGACGCTGAGTCCCCGCTCCGGTTCGTTACGGCGGACAACCCGGTCTTGGTGAACGGAGGTCAACCTTGGCCAATTGACTTCCTGAGCATCGCCCTTGGCCCGAGGGATCTGCTCTTCGCCTGGAACAACCGCGAGCCGCTCACTGACGACGAGACAATCCGCGGGCTTGCGCTCATCCACAATCTTCAACTCTTCCTTCAAGCCGAATACGTCTTCTCTCAGGGCCCGCTGGTTGACCTTGAAGGTGTCCGAATGCGCTACGCCGCCCAGATCTCTCTGAAGCAGGTTCCTTGGAGGAAGTCCTAGCCGTCGGCGCGAACGACTAACCCGAGGGAGACCTCCACGGGTTCGATCGTTTCGGCGGACTTGACGAGCGCCTTGATGGCGAGGTTCTGAACACGCGCCGGGCTGTCGAAGATCACGAACAGGTTCTCCTTCTCGTCATCTGTGTGTCGGATGTTCCGAACCTGCCATGTCTGACGCTCGTCGAAGTACCCTTCGAATTTCGGGACGACACCGCGGTCAAAGGACGTGAGGAACTTTCGGGGAATAACCATCCCCAAGAGTTTTTGATTCAACGCGGTCGTTCCGAGAGGATCCCATTCGGGACGCTCCGGCTTCGGCGGGGGTTTGGACTCGGAAACGAGCTTCACTCCCTCCGGGAGGGCAAAGTCTACCGTGATCGTCGACGCGGGAAGGGTGCCGTCATTCCGGAGGACGAGGCACACAGGAACGCAAAGAAGCTCGTAGAGTCGGTAGGCGTAGTCGTCCTCGAGGTACTTCTTGTAGTCGTTCAGGTACTCCTCGATCCGCCTGGAATTCCCTTCGACCCTAAGGGGTTCCCCCGTCGTCACGTTGACGACTTCGAAGGAACGGATCGGCGCAATCTTCTTCCGTTCGTATTCTAGCAGCTCCTCTTGGAGGTGCCTCTCGGTTACCTCCGCAGGGAGTTTGATCGGGTAGCGGAGAACCTTCGTCCCATCCTCGAACGTCAGCTTCAGATCCGGACACCTGTGTACCTGTCGAAGCAGGTCGGCCTTCTCCTTCCGGAGCAGCACGACTTCTGGGTCATCCTCATCAGGGAGCCGATCGGAGTCATCCGGGCTTGCGCAGAGAAGCTTCCTACTTCGGACCCGAGTCTTCATGCCGATGTCGGCGGTGATGATCTGTCGAACCGCTTCACCATCGCCGTGGGCAAGCATCCCGGCGATATGTCGGTCATCCGGGTGATCCTTGTCGAGTCCGTGGTCGAAGAAGACCTGATTGGGGACTCGGTCCCCGAACTCCACAGCGAGGGGCGAGGTGAGCTTGCCGTCCTGTACGTCGCCCAGCCATTTGACTCTGGAGCGCGCTCGCTCCCTCAGAGCTTTCGTGGTCCCGACGTTCTTGTGCTTGTCGAGTTCGGAGAGGGTCTGCATCGTAACGACGAGCGTCACGTCGTCGCCGCCAGCCAGTGACCGCCAGTTCAGCTCGATCGGGTGCTTGTAGTGCAGGAAGATGTTCGTGTCGGGGAAGAGGTAGATCATCGGAGAACGTTGTCTCCCCGAGTATCGGGAAAAAGCGGGGGCAGCAAGGTTCGACGACGAGGATCTGATAACTTGCAGCCGCAATGCTTCCGAAGTTCAAAGTAGAACCGACGATCGTCATCGACACGAATTCGTTCATCGACGTGTTCTCGTGTCACGATCTGTTCGAAGCTTATGAGAAGCACGGCGGGATGAGCGCTCCGATAGATCACGAGGAGCTCGTCTACCGCCGTGCTCGGGCGCGCGAGGGAATCTTGCTCGCATTGCTTCTGCACCACCGACGTGCGATCAGCTACACGTTACGAGAGGCTTGGACCAAGATCACGAACCTGGTGAAGCCTCCGGAGGAAGGGGAGTTTCCCGGCGTCTTCACGTCGATGTTCGTCGACTTCGTGCACCCGATCATCCTTGGAGAGTGGCTCGCGGGTACGCCGCATCGACGCAAGAAAAATGAGCCCACCGGAAATCACGCTGACGACGCCTACGTGAAGTACGCCAAAAAGAACGACATCCCACTCATTTCTCAAGAAGGTTACGGTCCGAAGGGGATGAAGCCGGTCAAGCGCAAGGACATACGGGGTAAGGCGGCCGAGGCGGGCGTAGAGGTCTTCACCGCGCGAGACTACTACCAGGTCGCCAAGAGAGACGAAGATGCCGATATCCAGTGGTTTCTAAGCAGATTCGAAAGGGAAGCGCCTGACTACATCTCGAAGCAGAAGAACCCGCCGGCAATTGAAAATGCACTCCTGCACATGTTCGGTGCGTACCGTCACGTTCTTCTTGGAGAAGCCAAGGGCCAGGATGACCCGGTGAAGCTCCAAGTGCCGAAGTAGGAGTCCGGTGATGCGACTCTCGGGGTCGAGAGCGAATCGCGCAGATTACGGCGTTATTTTTTCGCCTCGTTCGTGAGCCGCTTCTTGGCGATCGCGCAGGCGAGGGGACTTCGATCGATGCCGATGGCGCGGCGTCCGGCGCGGAGCGCCGCGACGACCGTGGTGCCGGAACCGCACATCGGATCGAGCACGACGCCTTTTGGGGGCGTGGCGGCGCGGACGATGCGATCGAGGAGCGAGAGCGGCTTTTGCGTCGGGTAGCCGGTGGTCTCGGACGTGAGCGGCGTGTTGGCGTTCATCGCGGGGCAATCGGTCCACACGCTGCCGATGCGACGGCCCTCGTCGGCGTAGTAGCGGTAGGTCTTGCCGCCCAAGGTGCGTTCGCGAAATTGTCGGCCGTCGGCGTCGACCTTGCGAAAATGCATGCGGAGACTCGTGGCGGCGAACCGTTCGCGCAAGACGGGGTCGTCGGCGTTCCAGATCAACGACGCGCCGCGCGCGTAAACGAGGATGGTCTGGTGCGTGACGCTCGGGCCGTTTTTCTTGCGGCCGCCGTTGCCGGGAACCCAGATGATTTCCCCGCAAAATGCCTTGCGGCCAAAGACGCGATCGAGCGCCACTTTGGTGTCGTGCACGGCGCGAAAGTCGAGGTGCACCCAGAGCGTGCCCGATGGGGCGAGCGCGTCGCGCATCGTTTCGAGGCGCGGTTCGAGCATCGCGAGAAAGCGGTCGAGGCCGCCCCAGGCGTCGTCGTAGGCGGCCTTGCCGCGCACGCGTTCGCCGGTTCCGTCGCGGGCGCTGCGCGTTCCCCCGGCGTTGAACGGCGGATCGACGTACACGAGATCGAATGGCGCCCGGGCGCGCTCGCGTGCGCGCTCGATGACGTCGAGGCAGTCGCCCTCGAGGATTTCCGCGTTTCGATGACCGAGCAGGCGCGTGCGCCGCTCAGCCCCCGGGGACACCGTCCGGCTCCTCGGGTACCTCTGGCGGCGGTGGATCGTCCTTGGCGGTCCGGTAGATCGCTTCGTCGTCGTCCGCCGCGCTCGCAGGGAGCGGCGGCAACCAATCCCACCGCGGGCCGCCACCTTCGCAACCGAGGACGGCTTCTTCCGGCGTGCACGCGAGCCGCAAATGGATGTGATCGTCGTGGGGGAGGCTGTCTTCGGGCTGGATCAGCACCGTTTCCGCGTGCCACACGAGCTCGGGCGGTTCGCCGCGTGCTCTCGCATAGTCGATGAGCAGGCCTTCGACGTCGGTGCTGCAAAACATCCACTGCACTTCCGCGTCCGGCGACGTGAGCAGCGTCTTCACGAGAAGCCACTCGCGCGGAACGTCGAGGCGCAGGTATCCGTCCGAGCCGTCGACCTTCGCGAGACCGTCCGCTCCGATGTTGACGAACCCGGGCGTCTGCACGGCGACGCCTTCGGCCGTCGTGACGAACCACGGAAGGTCGACGTCGCGCCCGGTGCGGTGCGATTCGTGCCGCTCGATCTTGCCGCCGTCGTGTCCGGACAGATCACCGACGACGAGCGGCGGTCCCGGCGACACGTCGTGGACGTGCTTCGCCGCGGTCTCGATGAGATGGACGAGCCGGGGATTGCCCCAGTTGTTCGGGCCGTTCGGGCGATAGCGCACGAATCCGTCGCCGGCCTTCGGAAGCTCGGCGGCCACCGTGAGCACGCCGTGGTGCGGCGCTCCCACCGAGCCCGAGACCCCGGGAGCGAGCGGCGTCGGGGTTCCGAAACACGCCGTGCAGAAGGCCGCCGCGAGCACGGTGAGGGCGACCCTCATTCCGGGACTTCCTTGTCGAAGAACGCGACGACGCGTCCCTCGGTCGCGCGCACCGCTTCCGGCGTCGCGATCACGAGCTCGACCTTGCCGTCGGTGGCACGTAACGTTTCCTGATCGGTGAAGGCGGAGAGCGCGTTCTTGATGAGCGGCTGGCTCACCGCTTCGGGGCGCTCGATCTCGCCGGTGAAGAACATCCGCTTGCCCGTCGCGAGAGACTTCTTGATGAGCTCCTTCTCGGCGAGCGGCCCTTTGAGGAGGACGCCGAGACCGCGGGCGGCGATGCGATACCCCTCGAGGAAGTTGCGGAGAAACGCCGCGTACGTGAGGAGCCATTCCCGGCCGCTCCACCCGAGTCGTCCGGGGCCGGCGGCGAGGTGCGTCCCCTCGACGACGACCTCGTTCGCGGCGCGCATGCGCTCGATGGTCTCGTCGAAGATTTCGTTGAAGGGGGCGTCGGCGCGAAACCGGAACTCGTGCTTGAAGAGCCGCGACAGCTTTTGCACGCGGTCTCGCACGACGTCCTTCTCGACCGGTGGCCCCGGGTCGACGAGCATGGCGACGGACACCAGGCTGCGCTCGACGAAGAAATGCACGATCATGTTCTTCGACGTGTCGAGCTCGAGCCGCCGATCGTCGGGGATCGTGTAGATCGTTCCGGGACCGACCTTTTCTTCTCCGACGCGCGCGCCGGGGTCGGGCTCGGCTGGCGCGTGGGCCACGACGAGCAGGGCGTCGGTGAAGAGCTGCGCGGCTTCGCGGATCGCTTCGGGACGTAAATTTCCCGAGGTCGTCACGGTGCTCGGCGTGACGCGCGCGTCCGATTCTTGAAGCACGGTGAGGAGCCGCGCGGCCCGTTCGACGAGCTCGTCGTGGGGTAACCCGCGGTGGCCGTGCGAGAGCAGCGCGAGGGCGGTGAGCGCGCCCGGCGTCACCGCCGACACGCGGTTGATCTCGTCCACGACCCGGTTCCCGAGCCGCGTCACCAGCGCGCGGCGCTGGGACGGACGGAGGTCCTTGTCCCGCGCGATTCCGAGGTCTTCACGGATGTCGTTCAACGTGAGGATCGCGCCGAATTGCAGATTGATCCGGCCATACCGATGCCGCAGCACGTCGGTCGTTTTCAAGAGGCCCGCGGCATCTTCCTTGACCTTCTCGCCGCCGCTGAGCTCGCGTTCGTACGCGCCGGTTTCCACGATGCGCTCGTAGCCGATGCTGATGGGCACGAAGAATACTTGCCGCTGCGGAATGGACAGCGCCGCTTCCACGATCATGCCGAGCATGCCGAACTTCGGTGCCAACAATTTTCCGGTGCGGCTTCTTCCGCCTTCGACGAACACCTCGATCGGAAAACCGTCCCGGATGAGGCGGCGCACGTAGGTGTGCACGACCGACGAGTAGAGACGGTCGCCGCGAAAGCTCCGGCGAATGAAGAACGCGCCGGCGCGGCGAAACACCGGTCCGAGCGGGAAGAACGCCAGATTGTCGCCGGCCGCGATGAGCGGAAGGAGAATGTTCTCCTCGTTGAAGACGTACGAGACCACGAGGTAGTCGATGTGACTCTTGTGGCTCGGCAAAAGGACGATGCACCCTTCCTTGCTCGCCTCCTGAATGCGCCGGAGCCCCTCGCGGTCCACGTCGATGCCCGCGTAGATGCGGTGAAAGATCCGATCGAGCAGGACCGCGAGCGCGCCGATCGTCGAGCTGTCGGGAGAAGCCTGGAGCTTCTTCAACATCGAGAGCACGCGCTCGTTCAAGACAATCCGGTCCTCGCCGTTCTCGGCCAGGTGTTTGATCGTCGCCTGGAGCTTCGGGCTCCGAATCAGCTCCTCGCGCACGCGGTCGAGGGGTTTCCCCGCGGGGCCCGTCACGCTCCGCCGCTCGCGTTCGAGCCGGCGGAGCATCGCGTACACGATCCGCCGCACGTGCGTCTCGTCGGACCCGGGCGTCGCGGTCTCGAGATAATTCCGGAGATCGAGCGGTTCGCCGGTCTTCAGCTCGACGTTTCGATAGTTCAAGAAGAGCTGCCCGGCGGTCCGGAGCGGACTCGGCCATTCCCGCGGCCCGAGCACGAAGTCGATGGCGTTCGTGCCTCGCGTGTCCGGTCGTTTCGTCCACACGAAGACCTGCGGCACGAGGAGGATCGGTCGCGATGGGTTCTCGCGCTGAAGGTCGATCAACGTCCGGATCAGGTCATCGCCCTCTTTGAGCCCGCGCCCGCCGCTCGCGCCGGCGGCGAGGTCGAGGACGCCCGGCGGACGCTTCAGGAACAGCGCCGCCGAACCGCCGTTCTCGATCGCGGCGCGGAGCTCGTCGGCGGGGGCCGGTCGACCCGGCAAGAGATTTCGCAGCCAGCCCTTGCCGATGGGGTTCGCGATCCAGAGTCCGAGGTCGTTGGCGAAACGAACCTGAGGCAGGCTAAAGCGCTTGGTGAGGTGGTCGAGCGCGAGGAAATCGACGAGGTTCAGGTTCCTGAGCACATAGACGACCGTCCCTTCCGACGCTCGGCGGCGGACCGAATGGATCCACGCTTCGTCGACCTGGATTGAGTCGAAGAACTTGCTGTAGAGGGCCTGAAGTGCGACGTTCGGTTCGTACGCGCGAGTGATCGGGCGCTGCGGCATGCCGGTCCCATCCAGACCTTATCAGAGCGGAACGTTCCGCGTGGATTTACAGCGGCTCGCGCTCACCGTTTTTGGGCTCGCCGTGGTCGCATGCAAGCGCACGCCTGCCGCACCCCAAGCGCCTTCCGAAGCTGCGTCCATGTCCGTCGTGGCGATGTCGTCCGGTTCGGCTGGCGTTCCGACGCCGGACACCCGTTCGATGCCGCGCTGCGTTCGTGACGAAAGCGGCGGCCTCTATACCACGCTCGGCAGGGCGCAGAAGAACGACATCGACGCGAGCGAGGGCATCGACCTTCCGTTCGCCCCGGAAGTCGGGGGCGCGACGCCGTTCGGCGGCGGGTTTGCCGTCGGGGTGCTCGAGAAAGCGAAGGACGGCCTCGCGGCGCACCTCGTGGTGCTGTCCTCGTCCCTCGGGGCCGCGAAGACCGTGGACCTCGGGAAGGTCCACGGCGATGTGCTCCCACCGGTCCCGGTCGTCGCATCGCCGGGGCTCGTCGTCGCGCTGCCCGATGGGGCCCCGAACGGCACCTTGGTGCGCCTCGCGCGGGTCGACGACCCGGAGGGCACGGGCGCGGTGAAGTTCGGCGCAGAGATCTCGCAAGCGAAGGACGACTCGGACGCGTTCGGTATCGAAGTCGGGACGAAGCGCGGCGTCGTCGTCTGGGACGAATGGAGCAAAGAAGCGGGACACAGCGTCATCAAGGCCGTCACGTTCCCGAAGGACGACATCGCGAAGACGTCGTCGGATTTCGTCATCTCCGGCGCGCACGACGACGCCGAGTCGCCGCTCGTCGTGAAGCGTCCGGGAGGGTTCTGGGTCGCGTGGATCGCCAATCAAAAACGCGAGCCGGACAAGAAGGAACGCGACCTCGCTACCGACACGACCGACGCGGTCGATCTCGGTCCGCGGACCTTGTCGCTCGTCCCGCTCGACGACGAAGGACGGCCTGCAGGCGCACCGCTCTCGGTGAGCCGGCAAGGGGGCCACGTGCTCGGGTTCGATCTGTCACCGGCGAGAGACGGCGCCGCGCTCGTCGCATGGCGCGACGACAAGACGGCGCCCGGTGCGACCGGCGGCGCCGCGCACGTCGCGATGGTGAGCCCCGGGGGATCGATCGACGCGCGCGCCGTGACCGAAGACGACCCCAGCGTGGACGTGCCGGTGCTCGTCGCAGACGACGCGCCCCCCGCGGGCGCACCCGCGGCGTGGCTCGGCGTCGCGAACGACTCGGATGTTGCGCGGCTCTCGGCGCTCGACGCCGCGGGACACTCCCTCGACGAGCTGTCGCCGGAAGCGGCGTTCGGCACGGGGACGCCGCTCGCGGCGCACGCGCAGCGCGTGGTGATCGCGAAACCGAGCGGGCATCGTGTGGAGCTCGAGGTGTTCACCTGCGGCAGGGCGAACGCGGTTCCCGCGGCGCCGTGAATCGGCGGGCGCTCGCCCGCGTTACTCGCCTTCGACGATGCGCACTCCGGTGGACGGAGGCTCCACTTTTTGGCCGAGAGCGCGCGCGACACCGTCGGCCTGCTTTTTACCGAGCACCGACTCGACGAGCACGAGCGCGACGTCGACCGCCGCGAGCGACGTCGCCGCGGTGAGCACCTTCCCCGACGCGCGAAAGCTCGCGGCCGGATCCCGGCGAGCCGTGGGTTCCAGCTCGGCGAGGAGATCGGCGATCTCGGGCGGCGCGGCGACGTCCTGATTCGCGAGCAGGCCCGCCTTCGCCAGGAGCAGGATGCCGTTGCCCACGGCGATCACGCTATCTGCACCGGCACCGACTTCGGCGAGCCAGCCGGTGAGCGCGGCGTTCGCGAGCGCGCGCCGCGCGCCGTAGCCGCCGGGAACGAGCACGATCTCCGAGGTCTTCACCTCCGAAAACGGGCGCTTCGCCTCGACGCGGAGCTGCGCCCGCGTGTCGACGAGGCCGGGCGTTTCAGCGACGGCGGTCACCTTGAAAGGACGGAAATTCCACTGCCGGCCCGCGGCGCTCAGCACCTGCAGCAAGCAAGCGACGTCGAAGAGCTCGACCTCGTCGAACAGGACGAGGGATACGCTGCGCGCGCTCGTTCGCATCGATGAACGAGGGACGATACCGTCAAAACGCGTCCCTCGCCACTCGGCGCCGGCGTTCCCCCCCGCGCGCTGTCGCGTTGCCGCGTTTGCCGCGTTTGCCGCGTTTGCGCATGGGGGGAACCGGCCGCCCGCAGCCGCCGGCACTATTGGCACACCTTCGGCGTGCGGCCGGCGGCGAGGACGGACGATGGCTCAGGATGCGTCACATCTTTCTGTAAGCACGCCCGGAGATCTCGGCCATCTGCTTGGTTTCGCTGCGCTTCCGGTGCTCACGTACGAAAGTACGCTCCGCTCCGGTTCTCACTCAACACGGCGCATCTGACTCGAGCTTTCCGGGCGGGTCGACTGACGTGATGAATCAGCGGACGATGGGGGGCACCTGCGCTCTATTTTCCCCCTGCCACTCTATGGCAGTTGCGCGGGCGATAGTAGGACTTCGAAATCGAACGGTGAGACGTCTACGGGAACGGTGCGGCTTTGACCGGAGTGATGCGCTGGCGAGTGAGGATGATGCTCTGCACGTAGCCCGAGAGCGCGAAAATCCCGGAGTTGTCGGTCGAAACGTTGATCGAGCTCGGTGCGTTCAAGTGCCAGTTGAGTGCCTGTGTGTCGAATCGGTACGTGGAAAGCGGCGGGAGCGCGATGGTCTTGACGTCCGATCCTCCGACGTTCTGGAAGGTGATGTTCGACGTGGCCCCGTCCTGATTGGTGACCACGAGGACGACCTTCGCGGTGCCCTGCAGATACGGCAAGCGATAGACGCCGCCCTGGAAAACGCTGCCCCCGACCGAGAAGATACCCGACGAATACTCTACGTAAGTCTGGAAAGGGTTGCCCGTCGTGCTGCTGAGCGTGACGGCGCCGTAGCCGTTGTTGAAGGCGGGGTCGAAGATATTGACGAGCTGACTCATCGTTTGATTCGCCGCCAGACTGATGGTCGCCGCCACCCCGTCGGTTCCCGTCGTGGTGCCGGAGTCCGTGGTCTTGTCTCCAATGTATCTGATTTGAACCGTCGTGGGCATGTCCTCGGCGGTGAGTGAAATCATCGTCAGTCCAGGATCCACCAAATTCAGGATTGTGTTGTCCGCGAATTGAGCCGCCTGGCGCGTCTGTGCGACGTCCCCTCCGCCCGGTGCCGTGGATTCGGTATTTTCCGCCCCTTGTTGCCCCATTTGCCCACCCGAGCAAGCTGCAGGCAAGGCGAGCAGTGCGATCAGTGTGAACGACCTCATGTTCTTCCTCCTGTGTGCCCAGACACAAGTCTGCGGCATGGTTTCAGGATCGAGTAAGAAGTCTGAATAACAAAGAGGAATCGATAGTGCGCATCGTTTTCAGTCAGCGTGAATTGATGTCATGCATCACGCATGCGTATCGATATGTGTGAACCAGCGTGAATCATGCTGTTTCATCGAGCGCACGAGCGCTCTGAATGCGTGCGGAAAGCCGACTCGTCGTGACGAGCGCTCAGCAAATCTCACATGTTGTGAAATGTGCGCGCGCGTGCGGAAATTTACGCGTTCGCGAATTCACGAGTGCGGATTGAAGCACGCAATGCGATGTCCGCTCTTCGGTTCCGTCTCTTGCAAGAGAGGCGTTTCGACGTCGCAGGTGCCGCGAATCGCGCGCGGACAACGCGGATGAAACGCGCAGCCGCTCGGCGGTGCGAGCGGGCTCGGCGGCTCGCCTTCGAGCACGACGCGTAAGCGCCGCCGCGCCGGATCGGCGACGGGGACCGCTGAAAACAGCGCGCGCGTGTACGGATGCAAACGGCGCTCGAAGAGCGACGCCGTGGACGCGAGCTCGACGATCTTGCCGAGGTACATCACCGCGACGCGCTGGCTCACGTACTCCACGACTTTCAGATCGTGCGAGACGAAGAGATACGAGAGCCGATATTCGTCCTGCAGATCGAGGAGCAGATTGACGATCTGCGCCTGCACGGAGACGTCGAGGGCGCTCACCGGTTCGTCGCAGACGATGAACTTCGGATCGGTGGCGAGCGCGCGCGCGATGCCGATGCGCTGGCGCTGCCCGCCGCTGAATTCGTGCGGTAACCGGGTGGCCGCATCGGCGCGAAGGCCGACGCGTTCGAAGAGCCCGGCGACGCGAGCGTCGATTTCCGAGCTCGACTTGAACAGGCGATGAATGCGGATCCCTTCGGCGACCGCGTCGCCCGCGGTCATGCGCGGATCGAGCGACGAATAGGGGTCCTGGAAGACGATCTGCATGCCGCGGCGGAGCGGGCGGAGCTCTCGTTCCGAGAGGCGCGTGATCTCGACGCCGTCGAAGACGACGCGGCCCACCGTCGGTTCGACGAGGCGAAGGACGGTGCGTCCGAGCGTCGTCTTGCCGCAGCCGCTCTCGCCGACCAGGCCGAGGGTCTCGCCGCGACGGATGTACAAAGAGACGTTGTCGACCGCGCGAAGGAGCCGCGTCCGCGAGAAGAGCCCGGTCTTCACCGGGTACGCCTTCGACAGCTTGTCGACGCGGAGGAGCGGCGTGCCCTGGTCTTTTTGCGCGGCGCCCCGAGGATCTTCGGCCGAGGCTCGGGTGTCGGTCACTCGGCGGCTCCCGCGTAGTAGCACCGCGCGCGCCGTTCCGCGTCGACGTCGGCGAGCGCCGGCTCGACTTCGGCGCAGCGTTCGTAGCCCGTCGGTTTCTTCTTTCTCACCGCGCACCGATCGGCGAACCGGCACCCGGGTGGCAATGCCGCGAGATCGGGCACCATCCCCTCGATCGCCGCGAGTCGCCGCGGTCGATCCGCCCGGCGCGACGAATCGAAAGGCGGCATGCTGGCGAGGAGCGCGCGCGTGTACGGGTGCTGAGGGTCGTCGAAGATGGACGTCGCTTTGGCGGTTTCGACGACGCGACCGGCGTACATGACGACGACGTCGGTCGCGAACTCGGCGACCACGCCGAGATCGTGAGTGACGAGCAGGATGCTCATGCCGAACTCGCCCTGGAGGCGGAGCAATAGCTCGAGTATCTGGGCCTGGATCGAGACGTCGAGCGCCGTCGTGGGCTCGTCGGCGATGAGGAGCTTCGGTTTGCACGCGAGGGCCATCGCGATCATGACGCGCTGGCGCATGCCGCCCGAGAGCTCGTGCGGAAACGAATCGACGCGCGTCTCCGGCGACGGAATGCCGACGTGAGTCAGCATCTCGATCGCGCGCGCTCGCGCTTCGGCGCGGCTCGCCCGTTCGTGGAGCCGGATCGCCTCGCCAATCTGCGCCCCCACCGAGTAGACGGGGTTCAGCGACGTCATGGGCTCCTGAAAGACCATGGAAATCTCCTTGCCGCGGAGCCTTCGCATCTCGGGTTCCGGTAGCGTCATCAGGTCGCGCCCGCCGAACACCAGGGCGCCGCTCTCGATTTTTCCGGGAGGGTCGGCGATGAGACGGAGAATCGAGAGCGCCGTGACGCTCTTGCCCGAGCCGCTTTCACCGACGAGGGCGACCGTCGAACGCTCGGGCACGTCGAACGACACGTCGTCCACGGCGCGCACGATGCCCCGCGGCGTCTCGAACCGGGTCGTCAGGTGCTGGACGCGGAGGAGCGGCTCGGGCATCGGGCTCGGACGTTACCACGCGCGCGCCAGCGGCTTCTCGCGCGCGTAGATTTCGAGACGCGGCGCTCCGTCGCCGGCGGCGCCGGTGAGCACGGGTCGGTCGCGTGCCAGGCCGTGCGCGACGACGGCGAGGCCGTCCGCGCAATGACCCTCCTCGAAGCGGCGCGCGAGCGCCATCACGTCGATGCGCGCGACCGTGGGGGGGCTCGTTCGAACGAGCCCGCGCGCACGCTCGCGAGACAGATGCGGCTCGGCTCCCGCCGCGATCCGTTCCGGCGACCAGGGCGCGTCGATGCAAAAGACATCGAGCGCGACGTCGTCGTTCGGCGTCGTTCCCGAGGCCGGCTCGAGCAGCAAGAAGGCCGCTCGGACGTCCTGAAACGACGTACTCGCGCCGAAACGGAGATAGAGGGCACGCGATCCGTCGGCGATCGCGGAGGGGTCGAGCACGACGCGCTCGGTGCGGTCGGGCACCGGTCTCGCGCCGCGGGCCATGCATCGATTGGCGAGACACTCCGAGCCGTCGTCGCACGTCGTACCGAGGCAAGGCTCGGGGTTCCCGGCGCACGCGGCGAGCGTGAGGGCGGCGAATAGAGTCGTCGCGAGAGTGACGCGATGGCGCGTGCCGTTTTCGAGCCGCATCGGCTCAGCTCGACGCCCACTTGGCGTAAGCGACGTCCCGATCGGCGCGAATGGCGTCGAGCCGCCGTTCGACTTCCGACGGCCCGACGCGCTGCACGGCGCGCAGGTTCGCACGCGCGATGCGTTCCCGGAGCGGGCGAGTGTCGTCGGCGCTGATGCCTACCGTAGCGATCGTCCGGATGTCGACGAAGTGCGTGCCTTCGTTGAATCCGTCGCGGACGCGTTCGAGCGCCGCGTGGCGCACGAGCTGGATGGTGGGATCGGGGGTGCGCCGCAAAAACGGGATGAGCCGTTCGCCGTCGGAGAGATCGGCGCGTGCGTCGGGGTGAAACGCCGCCATTGCGAACGGCGCATGCCCGAGCTCGCGACGCGCGGCGTCCGCCGCGGACAAATCCGAGACGAACCGCTCGAACTCGGTTCGCGGAGTCGAGAGGAGCGGGAACAAGAGGAGGCCGATCTCGACGTTCGGGTCGTCGGCGAGCGCCGAGACTTCGTCGAGAGACGCGTCTTGATCGAGCTCGCGGCACAAGACGACGCGCTCGCGAACCTTGTTTTCGTTCCGCGCGCGCTCCGCCCACGGGCAGAGCCCGAGCGCCTCGACGATTTCGAGCTGGTAGCGCCGGTACACGCGGAGCGCTTCCTCGCGGATGCGCTCGTCCGAGGATTCTCCCCGCGGGTCGCTCGTCATTTCGCGATTCGAACCGGCGAGCCGTCCACGACGTCGTCGCCGGGGTGCAGGATGACGCGATCGCCGGGCGAGAGTCCCTGGCGCACACTGACGACTTTTCCGTCCGAGTCGCCGGCTTCGATCGGCACGAACTTCGCTTTGCCGTTCTCGGCTCGCATGACGAACGTCGCGCCCGCGCGGAACATCAACGCGTCGGCGGGCATGCTGAGCGACGGCGGCTCCGCGATGGAGAGCTTCACGCGGACGAAGATGCCCGGAAGAAAGCCGGCCGTTTTGTTGTCGATGTCGATCTCGGTCAACATGGTGCGGGTGCGGGTGTCGAGCTCCTTCGAGAACCGCGTGATGCTCGCATCGATCTTCTTGTCGGGAAACTGCTCCGAATAGACCGTGACCGGATCGCCCTCGTGCACGAAGAGCGCCTCGTTTTGTCCGGGATAGACGAAGATACGGAGCTTATCGACTTCCGCGATGTCCACCAAGGCGAGCGCGCTCTCCGACGAGGTCGCGGCTTGAAGGAGGGCGCCCGGGTCGGCATAGCGCGCGGTGATCACGCCGGAGAACGGCGCCCGGATCACTTCGTAACCGCGGAGGGCATTCAAGGCGAGAAGATCGGCGTTCGCGATGTTCACGTCGGCGCGAGCCTGGTCGCGTTCTTGTTCCGAGATGAGGCCGGTCTGCGCGAGGTTCTTGTAGCGCGAATCGGTCAGCTTCTTGATGTCGAGATCCGCGCGCTTCGAGGCGACCTGCTGCTCGACCTCCGGCGCTTCGATCACGCCGAGGACGTCCCCCTCCTTCACGGGGTCGCCCTTGTCGACGCGCACGAGCTTCAGGTAACCGCTGACCTTCGCGTAGAGCGTCGCTTGCCGGAACGCGCGCACCTCGCCGGTGAGCGTGACCGCGCGGGTTCCCGGCGATACGTCCACGGTCGCGACTTGCACGAGCACGCCGGTTTTCTGGACGTTCTTCCGCTGTTCGGCCTCGTGAGCCTCTGCCTTGCGCCGGCTCGACGCGAGCAAGAGGCTCGACACGAGCATCGTGCCGACCACGAACGCACCCGCCACGTAGATGAACGTCCCTCGCGTTCTGCCCTGAGTCGTCATGTCGCATGTCCCTGTGCGTGCGGAGCGGCGAGCTCCTCTTGAAACTTCTGATCGAGCTGATGCTTGGTCGGCATCTTCTTCCTGAGCAACGTGTAGACGAGTGGCACGATGAACAAGGTCGTCACCGTCGCGACCAAGAGTCCTCCGATGACGGCTCGGCCGAGCGGAGCGTTCTGCTCGCCTCCTTCTCCCATACCGAACGCCATCGGCAACATGCCGAGGATCATGGCGAGAGCCGTCATGAGTACCGGGCGAAGCCGTGTTTTGCCCGCTTCGAGCGCGGCTTCCAGAGCGCCGATGCCGCGTTCGGCGCGGACTTCGTTCGCGAAGTTGACGAGCAGGATGCTGTTCGACACCGCGACGCCGACCGCCATGATGGCCCCCATCAACGATTCGACGTTCAGGGTCGTTCGCGTCACCGCCAGCATCCAGAGAATGCCGACGAGTGCGCCCGGCACCGCGAACATGATGATGAACGGGTCGACCCAAGACTGATACAGCATGACCATCAGGAAATAGACGAGGATGCTCGCGAGGATCAGCCCGAGACCGAGGCTCTGGAACGAGCTGGTCATACTCTCGCTCTGTCCTCGGATCCGGATGAAGGTGCCCTGTGGCAATTTGCCAAGCCGACCGATGGCTCCTTGGATGTCCTGGGTAACCGCGCCGAGGTTCCGGCCCTCGACGTTCACTTGAACGTCCACGACGCGCTGGACTGCGTCGTGGCTGATGAGGGCTTTGTCCTGCGAAGGGTGGATCGCCGCGATGGTGCCGAGGTAGGGCGCGATCCCCGGCGCGGCTTGTGCGGCGTTCGCGCCGGTGATCGGCGTCCCCATGAGGTCGTCCATCGACGCGGCTTTTTGCAGCGGCGTCTGCACGGCGACGAAATAGTTCACGCCGTTTTCCTGGCTGAGCCAGAACGACGGCGAGACGTACGCGCTCGAGCTCAGTGACGTGAGGACGTTGTCCGCGACGTCGCGTTGCGCGAGCCCGACCTGAGCCGCGCGCTCGCGATCGACGTCGATGCGGAACGCGGGGTGGTCGTTCACCTGTGGAATGCGCACGTCCACGGCGCCGGGGATGGTGTCGATGTCCGTCCGTAGGCGGCGGGCATACGCCATGCCCTTGTCGAGATCCTTCGTTTCGATCTCGACGTCGATCGGCGCCGCGAGGCCGAAGTTCAACACCTGGCTGATGATGTCCGCCGGCTGGAAATAGAAATGGGTGCCGGGAAACGACGAGCCCAGCGCGTCACGGATCCGTTGCCGGTACTGCGCGGTGGGGGCGTGCTCGGGTTTCAGGGCGATGAGGACGTCGGCGTCCTGGCCACCAATGTTGTCGGTCTGGACGAACGCCAGATTGTACGCGGTCGGAATGCCGATGTTGTCGTTGATCGTGCCGAGCTCGTTCGGCGGCACCACTTCCCGGATCTTGGCCTCGACGGCTCCGACGATCTGCTCGGTGTCTTCGATCCGCGTTCCCATGGGCGCCCGCACGTGGAGACGCATCTGGCCGGCGTCGACCTCCGGGAAAAAATCGGTCCCGATGGTCTTCGGCAACGTCGCCGTGACGGCGATGGCGGCGACGGCCGCGAGGAGGACGAAGCCACGCCGCTCCAGCACTTTTTCCAGGATCCGTGTGTAGCCGCCTTGGAACCTGTCGAACGCCCGATCGCGTGCGAGATTCAGCCGCGCCCACGCTCCGTCTTCCGGAGAAAGCTCGAGCTTTTCCTTCTCCATGAGCATGCGCGCAAGCACGGGGACCAGGGTTCTGGACAGGAGGTACGACGCGATCATCGCGAACACGACGGACAGCGCGAGCGGCGTGAACAGGAACTTCGCGGGCCCAGTCAAAAGAACGACCGGGAAGAACACGATGCAGATCGTCAGGGTCGCGGCGAGCGCGGGCGTCGCGATCTGGTGCGCGCCATCCATGATCGCGACGGTGAGCGGTTTGCCGAGGTGGCGATTTCGGTGGATGTTTTCGACTTCGACCGTCGCGTCGTCGACCAGCATGCCGATCGCGAGCGCGAGGCCGCCGAGGGTCATGACGTTCAACGTCTGGCCGGTCAAAAATAGGCCGATCAATGCGACGAAGATCGCGAGCGGGATCGACGTCGAGACGATGATGACGCTGCGAAAGCTCCCGAGGAAAAACAGGATCATCGCCGAAACCAAGACCGACGAGATGATCGCCTCGCGGAGGACGCCCGAGATCGCCGCTCGCACGAACACCGATTGGTCGAAGTCGAGCGACAGCTCCATGCCCTCCGGAGCAACGGCCTTGATCGTCGGGAGAAGCTCGCGCGCGGCATCGACGACCGCAATCGTGGACGCGCTCGCCTTCTTCAAAATGGCGAGGTACGTCGCGCGCTTCCCGTTCACGCGGACGATGTTGTTCTGAACCGCGTACCCGTCGTGGACGGTCGCGACGTCGCCGAGAAATACCGGGGCGCCGTTCACGACCTTGATCGGCAATCGGTTGAACTGGGCGATCTGGTCCGGGCTATTGTTGAGGAGGACGTCGTACTCGGTCGAGCCGACGCGCGTCGTGCCCGACGGCACGAGCAGGTTCCAGCTCTGGAGCGAGTTGACGACGTCCGTCGGCGACAGGTCGTGCGACGCGAGCCGCTCCGGGTCGATGTCGATCATGACCTGGCGCTGCTTGCCGCCGTAGGGAGCGGGCGTCGCGAGCCCGGGCACCGTGAAGAGCCGGATGCGAATGAAGTTCAGACCGTAGTCGAAGATCTGCTGTTCCGACTGGTTCGGATTGGTGATCGTCATCTGCGCGACGGGGACGTTCGACGCGTTGTAACGGATGACGTTCGGTGGCGAGATCCCCGGGGGCATGAAATGGCTGGCCGTTTGCGACACGGACGCGATCTGTGCGATCGCCCCGCCGATGTCGGCCCCGGGCTCGAAGTAAACCTTCAGCAGCCCGACGCCGGAGATCGACTGGGACTCGATGCGCGAAATGCCATCGACGGTGGTCGAATAGGCCCGCTCGCTGAGCAGGACCACGCGCCGTTCCATGTCCTCGGCGGACATGCCCGGGTAGCTCCAGACCACGAGGACGACCGGAATGTCGATCGTCGGAAAAATGTCCGCCCGCATCTTCGTGATGGACAAGGTGCCCATCAGGAGAATGAAGAAAGAGAGGACGGCGATGGTGTACGGCCGTCGGAGAGCGAGTTGGACGATCCACATCTCGGAAACCGGGTTTCGGCGGGGGCCCGCGGGACGGTTCTAGCGAGAGCCGCCGGAGCACGGGGATTTCGTTGCGAGCGCAATGATTGTAATCGCAAGCATTGCAACCGCAACTGGTCGGGCTCATGCTCTCGTGCGATGGCGGATGTCCGAGGCGCGCCGGTCGCCGAAGAAATCTATCGTCTGGTCGGTAGAAGCCGGCGCCTCCTCTGGATGGCGCTCGCGGCCGAGCTCGAGGGGCGGGGTGAATCGATCTTCATCTGGCAGACCGTGTGCTACCTCGCGCGAAATGGTCCCACATCGCAACGCGATCTCGCGTACGCGAACGCGCAGCACCCGGCGGGCATGTCGCGTCTCCTGGACGAGCTCGAGTCGTCGGGGTTCGTCCGTCGCAAGAAGGACCGGCAGGACCGCCGTCGCTTCCTCGTCGAGGTGACGCCGAAGGGGCAGGCGTGGCTCGACGCGGTGACCCCGGGCGTGATGTCCGGTGTCGACGAGGCCATGCGCGGCCTCGGATCCAAAGAAAGAGCGGCCCTTCGCGGGCTTCTCGAGCGCTTGCTCGGCGAAGACGCCTCGAAGCCGGGGAAACAAGGACGGGCGCCGCAGCCGGGAAGGCCAAATGGCCACAGGCCCGCGAAGCGGAAAATTCGAGTAAGCTCGCCGGTCCGGCCGAAGTCGCGCCGGGTCGAGGAGCGCCTTTCATGAACCGGTTCGTCGTTGCCCTGTTTGCCGCCGAGTCGCTCGTTGCGTGCGGCAGTAATTCCACTCCGGCTGCGAGCTCGTGCGCCGTCCCGGAGCCGTGCGGGGGGAGCCTGATCGGCACGTGGAAATACACGTCCACGTGCACCACGGGGGTGCCGCTGACGAGCGTGCAGTGCTCCGGCGCCGAATCGACCTACCTGAGCGCCGAGACCGACGGATCGATCACCTTCCAGAAGGATGGCACGGCGCACCAGACCGGCTCCGAGTCGTGGAAGCAGCACGCGACTTACCCGAGCACCTGCATCAGCGGGACGTGCGCGGACGCCCAGATGTCGCTGACCACCAAGTACACGAACGCGGCGGCGGTGTGCACCTCGGACACCAGCGGCTGTTCGTGCGACGTCACCCTGGCGCGCAGCGTCGACGACAGCGACACTTATTCCATCACGGGGGACAAGGTGAGCATCACCAATGCCTTGGGCCTCGTGACGATGTTCGACTATTGCGTCTCGGGCTCGACGGTCACGTTCGTGAATGGCGACGTCGTGACGACCGCCGTCTCGAACTGAGCTCGTTTTCCGCGCGACCGCGCGAGCGAGAAAACACCATGAATCGAGAAAAGGTAACGGTACCCGGTATCCGGGCCCGAAAACAGGGACCGAAGCTCGCGGTCGTGACCGCGTACGACGCGACGATGGCGCGTCTCCTCGACGAGGCCGGCGCGGACATTTTCATCGTCGGTGATTCACTCGGGATGGTCGTGCAAGGCCAGCCGAACACCTTGTCCGTCACCATCGACGAGATGGCGTATCACGCGCGAGCCGTCGCGCGCGTCGCGCGCCGCGCGCACGTCGTCGTCGACATGCCATTCATGAGCTTCCAGCTCTCGAGCGAAAAAGCGCTCGAAGCGGCGGGGAAACTCGTGAAGGAAGGCCACGCCGAAGCGGTCAAGCTCGAGGGTGGGGTTGCCATCGGCGAAACCGTGCGTCGCATCGTCGCCGCGGGGATCCCCGTGATGGGTCACGTCGGGCTCACGCCGCAATCGATTCACGCGCTCGGCGGCTTTCGCGTCCAAGGCAAGGGCGAAGACGCCGCGACGCGCGTCATGCTCGACGCGCAAGCGCTGCAGCAAGCCGGCGCGTACGCGATCGTGCTCGAAGCGTTGCCCGCCGATCTCGCGCGGCGCATCACCGAGACCGTCGACGTGCCGACCATCGGCATTGGAGCCGGACCGCACTGCGACGGACAGGTCCTCGTTTCTTACGATTTTCTCGGCATGTTCCGCGAAATTCAGCCCAAATTCGTCAAACGCTACCGCGAGCTCGGCGACGAGATCGTCGCAGCGACCCGCGAATACATCGCCGACGTGCAGAGCGGCGCGTTCCCCGAAGCCAAGCACAGCTTCGGCATGGCCGCCCCGAAGACCCTCGGCGAAGCCACCGGCGAAAAACCCCGCGTCGAAGGCGCGCCGGTTCCTTACGGACCAGCGGACGACGGGTAGCGACGGCGCGCGGTTCCTTAGGGTCCCGCGGACGACGGATAGCGACGCGCGCGATTCTATTCTTGATTGCCCGCGGCGCGCGCCGTCCGCAAAAGCGTGTGCGCTCGAAGCGACGACGTGTGCTCGCGCGACGAAGGCGTCAGATTCAGCGAGCGGCGGCGTCAGGCATCGCAGCGTCAGGCATCGCGCCGTCGGGGCAGTCAAAAGGACCGCCGGTAAGTGCCACGAACGTCCATCCTGTCGGAATACAGGTGCTCTCAAAGCCCCAAAGGTTCCCCGTTGGGTCGTTAGCCAACGTTGGTGAAGCCCCGCAACCCAGGTCTCCGCAGCCGACCACTACGAACGGCCCGGAGCAAGTCGGCGTATACAGCCGGTGTGCGTAGAGCAGCTTGCATTGGGGCTTCGTCGAACATTCGGAAAGCGGAAAATCGCAAGCGCCGTCGTTCCCACCCGGCGTGAGCGAGCCGTCGTTGGCGGCCCCTCCGGTGCCCGTCGATGCGCCGCCGGTACCCGCGGCGCTCACAGCACCGGAACCGCCGCTGTTCGCTCCCGCTCCGCCAGAATCCTTGAAGTCATTCAAGCTTCTCGGCGTGCCGTCCGAGCAGGCCCCGACAAAAGCGCAGACGAACGCGATCGTAAGCAAGACTTGCATCGACTGAGCCCCCTTCACGCAATCTAGCAAAGCCGTTCGAGCAGTTCGCTGAGCACCTGATGCCCGCCGCGGAACACCGGCCAGCCGTCGCCGGGGAGTACCGCGTCGATCGCGTCGAGCGCGACGAGACGGCGGAGCGAGTCGAGGGCGAGGGCGCGATCGGCGAGCTTGGCGTCGGGAAGTAGCGTGAGCGCGCCGCCGCAGTGCGCGCGCACGAGATCGCCGGTGATGAGCGTCGTGCCGTCGAGGACGAGCGCGAGCTCGCCCGGTGTCTTCGAGCCGGCGAGCGCGACGACGGTGAGCTTCGGAACGACGGTATCTCCGTCGGCGAGCCAGACGTCGCACGCGACGGGAAACGTCGCGCGCTCGGCGGCGGGGCCGTAGAGGCGCGCGCCCGTCGTTTCTTTCAAGCGAGCCGCGTCGCGCACGTGGTCGGAATTGGTGATGACGATGTGCGCGGCGCCGCCGAGGGCCGTGAGGTGGGCGGCGTCGTGGTCGGTGAGCGGCAACGGGTCGATCACGACGTTGCCGTCGGGGCGCACCCAGAGGAGACCGTGAAAATCGATGTTCCTCGCCGTGTCGAATTGCGACCAGCCGAACAAATCCGGGCGATGGAGCATCTTCATGGTCCGGCGAGTGTACTCGCGCGGCGCCGCGGCCGCCGTTCCGGCTTCGCGTGCGCTGAACGGCGCGGTCGGGTACACCTTCCGAGCCGGAACGCGCACGCCGAGAACGAGGCTTTTCGTCGGCGAGCCGTTCTGTTAGCGAGACCGTGCGCGGGAGCGCCTTCCCCATGACAGAACTGCCCTCAATCGACGTCGCCACACTCAAAGCATCGGGTCCGGAACTGGAGCGCCGCTTCGCCGCGTTCAAGGACAAGAAGCTGTCGCTCGACATGACGCGCGGCAAGCCGAGTTCGGCTCAGCTCGATCTCGCGAACGGCCTGATCTCGATCCTCGAGCCGAACGACTTCAAGGCCGCCGACGGAACCGATTGCCGGAACTACGGCGGTCTCGACGGATTGCCCGAGGCGAAGGCGCTCTTCGCCGATTTTCTCGAGGTCGCGCCCAACGAAGTGCTGCTCGGTGACAATTCGAGCCTGTCGCTCATGCACGACGTCGTGGCGCGCGCGCTCACGCACGGCGTGCCGGGCGGCGACGGCCCGTGGTCGGCGCAGAAGCCGAAATTCCTCTGTCCGTCGCCGGGCTACGACCGGCACTTCGCCATTTGCGAGCACTTCGGCATCGAGATGATTCCCGTCGACATGACCGACGAAGGCCCGGAGATGGATCGCGTCGAGGCCCTCGCCGCCGACGATGCGTCGGTGAAGGGGATCTGGATCGTGCCGAAGTACGA
>CAZDNG010000042.1:0-14092 GCA_964506835.1 uncultured Polyangiaceae bacterium | reverse complement strand
ATCGGCGGAAGCGTCGCGAACATCGGCTGGTTCCGCCAGCACCGGTCGAAATCGACGATCGGCCCCGACAAGCTGAACGAGCTCCGTCACGTTCGCTTCTTCAAGGACATGGACGGCCTGCGCGACCACATGAAGAAGCACGCCGCGCTGCTCCGGCCCAAGTTCGATCTCGTCGATCGCGTGCTCGCGAAGGAGCTCGGGGGCAAAGGTCTCGCGACCTGGACGAAGCCGCTCGGCGGCTATTTCGTGAGCCTCGACACCGGCGACGGCCTCGCCAAGAACGTCGTGAAGATGGCGAACGACGTCGGCGTGAAGCTCACCGAGGCCGGCGCGACGTACCCGAAAGGCCACGACCCGCGCGATCGGAACATCCGCATCGCGCCGTCGTTGCCGACGCTCGCCGAGATCGAAGCGGCGATGGAAGTGCTCGCGGTGTGCGTGAAGCGCGCGACGCTCGCCAAGCTCGCCGGTTAGTGCACTCGTTTCCTGGAACAATCCATGTCGCGCCCCGAGATCCTCCGCACGGTCGCCGAGTTTCGCGCCCGTGCGGACCAGGTTCGCGCGGAGGGCGGCCGGCTCGGCCTCGTGCCGACGATGGGCGCGCTCCACGACGGGCACCGGGCGTTGATGCGTGAAGCGGCGCGCCGCGCGACGGCGACCGCGGTCACCATCTTCGTCAACCCGACGCAGTTCGGTCCGAACGAAGACTTGGCGCGCTACCCGCGCGATCTGGACGGCGACGTCGAGCAGTGCGCCAAAGAGGGCGTCGCGTTCGTCTTCGCGCCGCCGATCTCCGAAATGTACGCGCCCGACGAGCGCACGCGCGTGCACGTCGCCGGCGTCAGCGACGCGCTCTGCGGCGCGTCGCGCCCCGGCCACTTCGAAGGCGTCGCGACGGTCGTGACGAAGCTCTTCGCCGTCGCCGGGCCGTCGGTCGCCGTATTCGGCAAAAAAGATTACCAGCAATTTCGCGTGATCCAGACCTTCACGCGCGATCTCCTCCTGCCCGTCGAGATTGTCGGGCACCCGACCGTTCGCGAATCGGACGGCCTCGCGCTCTCGTCGCGGAACCGCTACTTGAGCGCCGACGAACGCCGTCGCGCGCTCGCCATTCCCCGCGGGCTCGCCGAAGCCGTGTCGCGGTTCACCGCGGGCGAGCGCCGGGTGCGCGCGCTCACCGAACCGCTCGAGCGGGCGCTCGACGAAGCGTCGCTCCGCGTCGACTACGTCACCGTCGCGAACGCGGACGACGTGACGCCGTTTCCCACCAGCGTGTCGACGGGGCCGCGCGCCTTGCTCGCGCTCGCAGCGTTCGCGGGAACGACGCGCCTCATCGACAACGTCGTGCTCGGCGAAGATCCGGCCCCCCTGGTGGTCGGATGAAACCGTACCCTGGGCGCTTCATCGTGCTCGAGGGCATCGACGGCTCGGGCACGACCACGCAGGCGGCGCGCCTCGCGGCCGAGCTCGAGCGCCGCGGCACGCCGGTGTGTCTGACGCGGGAGCCGACCCCGGGTCCGATCGGGGTGCTCTTGCGCGGCGCGCTTCAGGAAAAATGGGTCCCCGAACCGGGCGAGGCGCGTCGGCGGGTGTCGTGGGCGACCTTCTCGTTGCTCTTCGCCGCCGATCGCCTGGACCACCTCGACAATGTCATCGTTCCGGCGCTCGAAGCCGGACGCACCGTCGTGAGCGATCGCTACGATCTGTCGAGCCTCGCGTACCAGTCGGTCACCGCTCCCGAAGGGGCATCGGTGGTCCCCTGGATCCGCGCGCTCAACGCGCGCGCGCTACGCCCCGACGTCACCGTCGTGCTCGACGTGCCCGCGGACATTGCCGAAGAACGCCGGAAGGCCCGCGGGGGCCCCCCGGAAATTTTCGAGGTCAGCGACCTTCAACGGCGGCTCGCGGCGGTCTACGCGCGCGCCGAAGAGCTCGTCCCGGGCGACCGCGTCGTCCACGTCGCGGACGGTTCTCAAGACGCCGTCTTCGCGCACATTTTTTCTGCGCTGCAGGGCGGCGCGGGCGACTGACGGCGCAAAAGTTGCCGGTTCCGGGGGCGACCGTCATAGTGCACGGGTGCGTCGAGCGGTCATCGTGTTCGTGGGTCTTGCCACTAGTTGCGGCCCGCAGCTCATCGATGAGCCGATCGAGGCTCCGTCGATTGCGGCTCCCGTCGACCTCGCGCCGGCCAAGGCAGCGTCGGCTCCTCCCGGGGCCCTTTATCGCGAAGACGTGAACGCGACCGTCGAGGAAGGGCTCGGTTATTTCCTTCAGCGCGTGTCGGTGGAAGCCCAGGTCGAAGACGGACATTTCGAGGGATTCCGCATCGTCGATCTCGAGCCACCGGATTTCTGGCAGAGCGTGGATCTGAGGCCTGGAGACGTCGTTCTCCAGGTGAACGGCATGCCGATCGAACGGGATATCGACGCCTACCAGGCGTTCGTCGCGTTGAAATCCGCGCCGGCGCTGAAGGTGAGCTACGTCCGAAGCGGCGTGCGGCACGAGCTCGCGTACGCCATCGTCGATCGGACCCCGAAGCCCGCCGCCAAGCCCGGCGCGCCCGCCGCAGTTCCGGCAAAAGCGCCCGCCCCCGCCCCGGCAGCGCAACAAAAGCCGAGCAGTTCGGGCTAGCTCCGGCGTTTACGTCCAGATCGGCGTGAGCCAGCTCTTTCGAGCTTCGACGCGGCCGCGCACCACGTCTTCGAAGTGCTTCTTGAGGCGCGCCGTGATCGGTCCCGGCTTTCCGGTGCCGATCGGGCGTCGATCCACCGAACCGACCGGCGTCACTTCCGCGCCGGTTCCGCAGAGGAACATCTCGTCGGCGACGTACAGCTCGGTGCGACCGATCTGGCGCTCGAGCACCGTGAGCCCGAGGTCTTCGGTGGCGAGCGTCATCAAGGTGCGGCGGGTGATGCCGTCGAGGTTGTCTTCGGTCGACGGCGGGCTCACGAGCATGCCGTCGCGAACGACGAACACGTGCTCGGCGCTTCCTTCGGAAACCGTGCCGCGCTCGGTGAGCAGAATCGCCTCGTCGAACCCATTGTCGACGGCTTCGCGGCGCGCGAGTGCGCTGTTCAGGTACGCGGCCGTGGGCTTGGCCCGCGCAGGGATCGCGTTGTCGCTGACCCGGCGCCACGACGAGACGCAGACGTTGGTCGCTTCCTTGTCGATGTATCGCTTGAGCGGCAGCGTGTACACGATGAGAAATGAATCTTCGGCGCGCAGCACCGGCGCGAGCTCGAGCGACCCGCTGATCACCATCGGGCGAATGTACGTGTCCTGGTGCACGTCATTTTTACGGAGGAGCTCGACGACGATCTCCTTCAAGCGCGACGGCTCGACCGTGAGATCCAGACAGATGAGCCGCGCCGAGCGCTGCATCCGCTCGACGTGCTGATCGAGCCGGAACACGTAGACTTGCTTGCCGTCGTCCGCGAGGTACCCGCGGATCCCTCCGAAGCAGCCGATCCCATAATTCAAGCCGCGCGCGCGAACGCTGATGTTCGCATCCGCGTCGTCGACGAACCTGCCATTCATGTAAGTGACCATGGCGACCGTTCCTATATAGCAGCCGAGAGCACGAGTGGTGTCCCCCTTGTCGTTCTTGTCGTTGGTGTACCGACGAACGCGGGGAGCGACGACGCTGGTAGAACCAGTTCGGGCGACGCTACTCGAAATAGTCGCTGACGGATTCGGCCCCGATGCGCAAAGCCGAACGAATCGAGCCACGTTGCTCAATCGAGGCGCCCGAGTGCGACGAGGTCCGCTTCTTGCGAGCCGTTGCCCGGCGAACCCGGAAACGCGAGGACGACCGAGCCACCCCGGCGGACCACGTGCTCGGCGTCGATGGCGCCGTGAACGCCGCCGCTCCGATGTAACGACCGCACCGCGCCTTCGAGGCTCGCCCGATCCGCCGCGCTGAGTCGACCCGCGCGCGGCGCCGCACGGAGCGGCTCGACGTGCACGGTGCGGGCGTCTTCGTCGAAGCCGAACACCGTCGCGAGCGTCGGATGACCTGCGCGAGCGAACGCGCGCGCCGTCCGCACGACTTCGGGCGTCGCGACGAGCCCGAGCACGTCTCGGTCGAGCAGGGCGTCGCGGAACAGCTCGTGGCCGAGCGGCGAAAATCGCGTGAAGCTCGGCGGCTCGACGACGGCGGTGACCGCCGCGCTCGCTCGAAAGGTCGGGGCGCGCGCAGGTTCGTGCGCCGGCCAGGTGACGCTCCGGAGCAGCGCGATCGCGGTCTGCGCGTCGTCCGGTCGCGTGGCTTCGTCGCCGACGAGTCGTCGGGCGATCGCTCGGTGAACGTCGTCGAGCGCGGCGGGTTCCTGCGCGCCGGCGAGGCCGGGCGGCGCGCCGGTCACAGCTTCCCAGAAGATCGCGCCTGCGGCGAACACATCGCTCGAGGGAGACGCAGCTGCGCCATTGCGACGCTCCGGCGACAGATACGCGAGCGTGCCGAGGAGTCCTTCCGTGACCGTCGCGGCGGCGTCGGCGAAATGCGCGGTCCCGAAGTCGGCGAGGCGCGCGTTTCCCGCCGCGTCGAAGAGCACGTTCGCCGGTTTCACGTCGCGATGCAGAATGCCGCGCGCGTGCGCGTCGCCGAGCGCCGTCAGAATCGCGACGACGACGTCTGCGGCGAACGCGGGCGACACGGGTCCGCGCGCGAATCGCTCCGCGAGCGAGCCGCCGGGCATCCACGCCAGCACGACCGCCGGAGCCTCCGGACGATATTCGACGAGCGGGACGATCGACGCGCTGTGCAGCGCGGCGAGCACCTGCGCTTCGCGTTCGAAACGGCGTCGAGCGTCGCGGCCGAAGTCCCGGAGGGACGCGACGGAATAGACTTTCACCGCCACGCGGCGATCGGTCGTCCGATCCACCGCTTCGTAGACACGGGCCGTCGCACCGACCGCGCGCTCGGCGACCAGCGTGTAGCGTCCGAACAAAACTTCGCTCTCCGGCGCAGCCGAGGCGAGTGCCCCGACGTCTTCGTCCGACGCGGCGCCCAGCGTCGAGGCGTCCCGTTCGACGATCGCCGCCGCGCCAGGCATGCCGACCGCGCGGAGCGCCACGCCGAGGATCGCGAGAGCCCGGGAGCGATCGGAAGACGCGGGCGCGACCCTCTGAACGATTCTCGCCGCCGCTTCCGGGTGATGCGCGACGAGCAAGCGCCCGAGCCGCACGCGCGCGCGATCGTCGCCGGGCTCTTCGTCGAGCCGGGTCTTCAGACATCGGATCGCGTCGGATAAAGCGTGCGCTCGGACGAACGCGTCGGCCGCGCGGGAACATTGTCGCGCGCGTTCGAAGAGCTCGCCGGCTTTGCGAAAATCGCCGGAGGCTTCGTGAAGCGTCGCGGCGGCGGTGAAGCGTCCGAGCGCACCGAGACGATTCGCCGTCTGTCGGAGCCGTTCGGGAACCGCGGTCAGGGCGCGGCGCGCCTCGTCTTGCAGGGGGACGTCGTCGGTGGTCGACGCGAGCGCGAAGGCGCGTCCCGGATCGCCCGCGGCGAGCGCGGCGCGAGCGGCGTTGCGAAATGCGCAGGCTCGCTCCCAGAGATCTGCCGCGCGCGAAAACAAAGCGCACGCTTCGGCGAGCGCCGCCGCCTCTTCGAGTCGCCCACTCCGCTCGAGCTCGTCCAGGCGGGCGAGCCGGCCGTCCATGGCGTTACTTCGCGAACTCGACGGACGCGCCGACCTGGAAGTCGAATCGGATGTCGCCCGAGGGACTCGCTCCGCCGTCGACGTGACGCGAGCGCACGCGATGGAGCGCGAGGCGTCCCGTGCCCACGCCGTTGAACGTCTCCGCTGCGATCGTCCCTTGGCCGGTCTCGTCGTGGAAGGTGCAAAGAATGCTCGGCGAGCCGTCGTAAGCGAGAAGCTCGACGTACACCACGTCGCTGGCTTCACCCGCCGCCCACTTGAGTTCGATGGGAGACGACGTCTTCACTTCGGTCACGTCGCGAAGCGTGACTCCGGCAACCTGGATGTCGCTCGGCGACGGAGGAGCGTCGGCCGTCAAATGCAGCGCCGAGACCGACGTCGACCCCGATGCGCTCACGAGGTACGGCACGCCGGTCGGGAGCGCCGAGGCCTCGCGATCTTTGGTGGTGTAGAGCACGCCCGAGGCGAACGACCCGACCGTGGGGAACGCGTGAGGCACGAGGCTGCTCACCGAATCCGCGGCGTGGATCGCGACGTCGCCCGCTTCGACGAACTCGACCGGATCTTGCGAGGCGAGGGGCGGCGCGAGCTCGTCCGGGGTGTCGCTCGACGAGCACCCGTCGACGGTCGGAAGATCCAAGGTCGCGCCGGCCGCGATGAGCACCCGGCTCGGATCCAGATACGCGGGCACGCTCACGAACCGGGCGACCGCGCTCGCGCTGCCCACTGCGTCGACGGACGCCGGATCGGTGCGATCGATCGTGACGACGGCTTGAGTCTTCCCGACGTCTCCGTCCGCCGCTGCGGTCGGAGGTTCGTTCGCGCATGCCGCGGCCCCGAGGCCGAGCAGAACCGCGCCCGCGGCGAGACGGCTCGAGAAACTTCGGAGCGCGAAGCGCCGTTCGGAGCGGAACACCATGGAGAAGCGCTCCCCATGGTAGGCGGCGTCGGGAACGCCCGCAAGCGGGAGCGCAGAGGGAACTTCTCTAAGGTGCCGAATCATCAGAATTTTCCGATGAGCGCGCCGGTCGGGGAAAGCGATACCCCGGTGACCTCGGCGCTTCGTTGGCTGGGCGCCCCGCTCGCCGGCGGAAACGACGCGCTCGCCGACAGCGACTGGTAGGCGACGTCGAGCTCGAGCGCGATCCAGAACGGCTCGAACCCGACGGCCGCGCCGACGAGGCCGCCCCCCCACCAGCGATGCGCGGTGAGGGTCGACTCGAGCGCTGCACTCGTATCGGCGTTGACCGGCACGTCACCGGCGACTCGCTCGAAGCCCGCGCGCGCCCCGCCCCACACCTGGACGACCGACGCCGTGCTCCGCCACCCGACGATGACGGGCACGTCGAACCCGAAGCCGCCCGCCGCGAATCCGCCGGTCGTCCCCTGAAATCGCCCGGACGACAATTGCGGGGCCGCGCTGTCCGCGGACGTCGTCGGGTGGAAGATGACCGCCGACGCGCCGGCGCCGATGCTGAGCGCGAACGTGTCGTTGCCGATAGCGTGTCGCGCATCGATGCGAGCGGTGCGACCGGTGTACGCGAGGCCCGCTTCGAAGTTCTGCCCGAGCCCGACGCGCGCGCCGACCCACGGAGAAACTCCGGGTGCGAGGACGGCGTTCGCCGCAGCCCCCGCGAGAAACTGTTGCTCGTTCGCGCCGCCGGAGATCGCGCCGGGCGTTCCGGACGCCTTCCCGGTATCGATGGCGCGCTGCCCCTGGCCGAACACGAATTGTCCGCTCACCCCCGCGCCGGCCGAGACGCGATTTTGGGGAAGCGTGTGCGCCGGATGCATCAGTGCCGCACCGCCGCCGCACGACGCGAGCGAAAGCGGCCCCATCGTCATCCACAGACGAACGGCGGCTCGCGGAAGCGGCATGGGCGGCGCTTCATAGCCCGGGACCCCTCGGAATTCGAGATGGCTTTCCCGGGGAAGGCCGCTACATTCGCGCCGCCCATGCAGCGGTCCGCCTTTCTTTGGCTCCTCGGCGTCCTGGGGACCCTCTCCGCGTGTTCTCCGAAGATCGGCGATTCGTGCACGGTGCACACCGACTGCTCGGCCGCGGGCGATCGGCTGTGCGACCCGACCTTCCCGGGGGGTTATTGCACCATCTTCAACTGCGAGCCGTCGAAGTGCCCGAGCGATTCGGTGTGTGTCGCCTACAACGTGAGCGTCGCGGCGGCCCCCGGTTGCAACGACCCGGCCGACAACCGGCTCGAACGGACGTTTTGCATGGCGAGCTGCTCGTCGGACGGTGATTGCCGAGGGGGCTACGTCTGCGCGGACTATTCGAACCCCCAGTCGAACCCGTGGGACGCCGAGATCGTCGAGTACCCGGGTTTCAATCCGCGAGTGTGCACGATCGCCGTGTCGTCCGAGACGCCGCCGGCGCCGACGGACCGTTCGAACCAGGTCTGCGAGCCGCCTGTCGACGCCTCATTCTTGCCGTACCCCGACTCCGGCGTTGGCGGCGGTGTCGACGCTTCCGTCGATGCGACGTCTCCCGGCGAACCCGACGCGACGGCGCGTGACGCCGCTGTCCGCGACGGCGGGGACGCGCGTGCTCGGGACGGCGCCCCATGAGCGAGCCGCGGGAGCGCTCCGGCATCGTCGCTGAGCGCTTCGCGGTTTTGAACCGGGTGGCTCGAGCCGCCGCGGACCGAGTCTTCGGTGCCGGGTTCGTCCTTCTCGTGCTCGCGTCGCTGGTCTTCGCGTCGCTCCGGCTCTTGCCCGGCGATCCGACGTCGCTCGTGCTCGGGGAACAAGCGCCGGAATCGGAGCGCGCGCTGCTCCGCGCTCGGCTCGGCCTCGACGCGCCGCTCTCGACTCAATACGTGAAGTTCGTCGCGGGGCTCGCCACGCTCGACCTCGGCGATTCGCTGAGCCGCCCAGGCGTGCCGGCGTTCGCCGAAGTCGGTCGCGCGCTCGGTCCGACGTCGGCGCTGGCCGCCGTCGCGGTCGCCCTCGGCGCCGTGGGCGGCATCGCCGTCGCGCTCCTCGCGACGGGCCCGTGGCTCGCGCGACGTCGCGAATGGGTCCATCGCGCGATTCTGGCCGTCGCCGCGACTCCACTGGTCGCCGTCGCCCCGGCGGTGACGTTCCTGGTCGCCGTGAAATACCGCATCGTGCCGCTTCCCGGCGATCCGGAGAGCGGCGCCCTCGGGTTGCTCTTCGCATCGGCGCTGCTCGCGACGCCACTCGGCGCGCAGGTCGCCCGCATCGCGCGCGCCGCGCTCCTCGATCAGCGGCACGCCAAGTATCTCGAGGTCGCCCGCGCGAAGGGCGCGTCCGAGTTCCGGGTGTTCGTGGTGCACGCGCTTCCGGTCGCTTCGGGGCCGATCGCCGTCGTCGTCGCGTCGCAGCTCGGCGCGCTCCTCGGCGGCGCCGTCGTGCTCGAGCGACTCTTCGAGCGACCCGGACTCGGCACCTTGATGTTGAACGCCTATGCGTCTCGCGACATTCCGGTACTGGAGGCCGCGGTGGTGGCCGCGGGCGGTCTCTTCATCCTCGCGCAAGCGGGCGCGGCCGCAGCGACGGCGATCGTCGATCCGCGAGGTCAGACGACGTGATCGACGCCGCTCGCCGTTCTCTCCGTCCTCGCCGTCGTGCCGTCCTCGCCGTCGTGCCGGTGGCCGTCGTCTTGGTCGGCGCACTCATAGTCGCCACCTTCGGACACCGTTCCCCGACGCGATTGACGCTCGAGCTGTCGTGGGCGCCGCCGAGCGCGGCGCGTCCGCTCGGCAGCGGCGAAGCCGGCGTCGACCTTCTCGGCCTCGTGAGCCACGCCACGGTGCGCGCGCTCGTGCTCGCGATGGCGGTCGCCACGGTCGGGTTCGCGGTGGGCACGCCGCTCGGTATCGTCGCGGCGCTGCGCGGCGGCGCGCTCGAGCGATGGACGCTCCGCGCGTCGGACCTCGTGCAGTCGTTTCCGACGTTCTTGCTCGCGCTCGCCGTCCTCTCCGCCGTTCGCGCGCCCTCGCGCTTTCATATCGGAGTGGTGTTCTCCATCGGCGCGTGGGCGCCGTTCGCGCGCATGGCCCTCGTCCAAGCCCGCGCGATCATCGGCGCGGCGTTCGTCGAAGCCGCTCGCGCGCTCGGCGCCGCGGAAGGCCGCGTGGTATTCGGTCACGTCCTGCCGAACGTGCTCGGGCCGGTCGCGGTGCAGATCGGAACGGCCGCAGCGGGCGTCGTTCTCGGCGAGACGGCGCTCGGCTTCGTCGGGCTCGGCCCTCCCGACGGGGTGAGTCTCGGCGCATTGCTCGAACAAGGGACCTTCGGGATGCTGCGCGCGCCGCACGTACTGCTCACGGGTTCTCTCGCCGTCATCGTCGTCAGTGGATCGCTCCAGCTCGCGAGCGAGGGCGTGCGCGCCTGGGCGACGCGGGAAGGCTGAGCGATGTTCGGGCTCTCTCCGTTGCCGCGTTCGCTCGCGGCGGCGCTTCGCGACGCGGAGCACGACCGCGCGCAGGTGCGCGTCTCGGCGGTGCGAGACCTCGCGCGCTATGCGTCGGACGACGTTGATGCGCGCGCGCGCGACGCGCTGGTCGCGCGCCTCTTGCACGACACGACCGCGGAAGTGCGCGCCGCGGCCGCGATCGCGCTCGCCGACGCGGGCGCGCCGACCACCGTGCCGGCCCTCATCGAAGCGTCAAAGGACACGCGCATCTCCGTTCGCCAGATGGCGCTCCTCGCGCTCGGCGAAGTCGGCACGAGCGGCGATCCCGGAGTGATGGAGACCCTCCGCGACGCGCTCGCCGAGGAGGCGGCTCCGCTTCGATTCCAAGCCGTCATCGCGAGTCATCGCCTCGATGTGCCCGACGTCGAACGCGTCCTCGTCGACGCGACGGCCGATCGCGACGCCGAAGTCCGCCACGTCGCGTTCCGATCGCTCGAGGAGCGAGCCACGGCGGGCGACGGCGGTTCCGCGCGCGCTCTCTCGGGCGCCGTCGCGGCCGCGGCTCACACCGCGCTCGACGATTCGGTGCTCGCCGTCCGGCTCGTCGCCGCGATTCTTCTCGCGCGTCACGGCGACACCGCGGGCGCGTCCGTGCTCGCCGAAATCGCGACCCCGGCGCGCCGCGCGCTCGATCCCGAAGACGAGCAAGCGGCGATCGAGCTCGCGGGCGAGCTCCGGCTCTCCGCCGCCCGGCGCGGCCTCACCCGGCGAGCGTTCGGACGCCTCACGGGGCGGGATCGGTTCGCGTTCGACGCCCGCATCGCGCTGGCAAAAATGGGCGACGAGCGCGCCCGCGCGGCGATCCTTCGCGCGCTCGCCGCCTGGTCGCGCGACGCGCGCACGCTCGCCGTCGTCGCCGTCGGGCGGGCGCGACTCGCCGAGGCGAAAAGCGCGCTCCTCGCGATGCGCGGCGACCCGTCCCGGGCCGAGCCCGAAGCCGTCGGCGAAGCCCTCGCCCTGCTCGGCGAGTGAGCTGACGACGACGTCCCCCGACGAAAATCGTGTTAGTGAAGGCACGTGTCGGAATCCGCGACCGACTCGCTGCTCGGGGTGCTCCGGGACGACGGCCGTACCGATCCCGCGACCGATCCGTTTCTCGCGCCGGAGACGCTGCTCGCGCTCTACCGCGACATGCGGCGCATCCGCTCGCTCGACACCGCGCTCGTCGCGCTGCAACAGCGAGGCGAGATCGGGTTTTACTCGGCGTCGTTCGGGCAAGAAGCGGTCGCGATCGGCGCGGCGTTCGCGCTCGAGCCGTCCGACTGGGTATTTCCGGCACTGCGCGAGGGCGCGCTCTTGCTCGCTCGCGGTTTTCCACTCGCGAGCTACCTCGGCCAGATTTTCGGCACCGTCGACGACCTGCAGAAAGGCCGCCAGATGCCGTGTCACGTGAGCAGCCGCGCGCACAACGTCGCGTCGTCGTCGGGCGTGATCGGCACGCAGCTGCCGCAAGCGGTCGGCGCCGCGTGGGCCGCGCGCAAACGCGGAGCGCGCACGATCTCGGTCGGTTTCATCGGCGAGGGCGGCACGAGCACCGGAGATTTTCACGCCGCGATGAATTTCGCCGGCGTGTTCCGCGTGCCGTGCGTCATCATTTGCCAGAACAATCAGTGGGCGCTCGGTACGCCGTCGACACGCCAGACGAGTTCCGCGTCGTTCGCGATCAAGGCGCGCGCCTACGGCATGCCGGGCTTCCGCGTCGACGGCAACGACGTGCTCGCCGTCTATCGCGCGGTGTCGAGTGCGCGGGTGCGCGCGGTGGCCGGCGCGGGTCCGACGTTCCTCGAATGCGTCACGACGCGCACCGGCGTCGATTCGACGAGCGAGCTCGTGCAAGCGGCTTCCGTCCAGGCACCGCACGACGGCATCCGCGACCCGATCGCGCGGCTCCGGCGACACCTGTCGTACCTCGAGCTCGTCGACGACGCTTCGGACGCGAGCCTCGGGCGCGAGCTCGACAACGCCGTCGCGGTCGCCATCGAGGCGGCGAAGCATCGTCCGTTGCCCGCGTTGTCGACGCTCACCGAAGACGTCTACGCGGAGCGACCCTGGCACCTGGTCGAGCAAGACCGCGAGCTCGGGCCTTCCGGCGAAAAAGCGCGACTCTCGGGATAACGGCGCGGCGCCAGCGAATCGGGCTTTACCTTCGCGATCCGATTTTGCTCTATTGCCGAGCATGGCGGACAAGACGTGCGACGTGATCGTCCTCGGCGGGGGGCCCGGGGGCTACGTGTGCGGGATCCGGCTCGGCCAGCTCGGCCTGAAAGTCGTGTGTATCGAGGCCGAGGAGTACGGCGGGGTCTGCTTGAACTGGGGATGCATCCCGTCCAAGACGCTCATCAGCGCCGCGCATCTGTACGAAAAAGCCGCCACCGCGTCCGAGATGGGCATCGTCGTCGAGTCGATCCGCGTCGACCCCGCGACGCTCCAGAGCTTCAAGAACAAGATCGTCAACAAGCTGACCTCGGGAGTTCGCACGCTCCTCAAATCGACCGGCGGCGAGCTCCTCGAGGGCACCGGTCGGCTCATCACGCCCGACGCCGTCGAGGTCACCCAAAAATCCGGCGAGAAGATCCGAGTGCGCGCGAAGAGCGGCGTCGTGGTCGCGACGGGTTCGGCGACCATCGAAGTGCCGGCGTTTCCGTTCGACGGCAAATCGATCATCGGTGCGCGCGAAGCGGTGAGCCTCGGGACGATTCCACGGCGCTTGCTCGTCGTCGGCGGCGGCGTCATCGGCCTCGAGCTCGGCATGGTGTACCAAAAGCTCGGCAGCGAGATCACGGTGGTCGAGCTCACCGACGGGCTCTTGCCGGGCATCGACCGCGAATGCGTGAAGGTCGTCGAACGGCGCCTGAAGAAGCTCGGCGCCACGGTGCACACCGAGGCGCGCGCGGAGAAATTCGAGCGAGCGGACGACGGTTCGCTTCGCGTTCACGTCGCCGCCAAGGACGGCGCGCACGTCGTCGAATGCGACGTCGCGCTCATCGCCGTGGGCATGAAGCCGCGGTCGCGCGGCATCGGCCTCGAAGAGCTGGGCGTCGAGATCGACCCGCGCGGGTTCGTGACGACCGACGACAAATGCCGCACCAACGTGCCCGGCGTTTACGCCATCGGCGACGTGAGCGGTCTGCCGATGCTCGCGCACAAGGCCATGAAGGAGGGCGAAGTTTGCGCCGAGGTCATCGCGGGCCACGCCGCTGGGAAGGATTGGGTCACCGTGCCGGCGATCGTCTTCACGGACCCGGAAATTGCCAGCGCGGGGCTCACCGACGAGGCCGCCAAGGCCGAAGGCTACGAGACGCGTGTCGGCAAGTTTCCCTTCGCCGCGCTCGGCCGCGCGATGAGCCTCCGCGAGACCGACGGGTTCGTCAAAGTCGTGACCGACACAAAAACCGGCCGCGTCCTCGGTATCCACATCGTCGGGCCGAACGCGAGCGACCTCATCAGCGAAGCCGCGCTCGCTCTCGAAATGGTCGCGACCGCCGAGGACGTGGCGCTCACGGTTCATCCGCATCCGACGCTCGGCGAAGCAATGATGGAAGCGAGCGCCGCCGCGCTCGGCCGCGCCGTCCACATCGCGAACCGCTGACGTTCGGACGAAGCACCGGTAGCGCCGAAAGGAGTGGGAGCGGACGATCAGAGGGTCGGTAGCTTGCCGGTGTTAACCGCCAATTGAGCGTCGAAAGCTCGTTTGTAGGCGGGCCGCGCTTCGCCGCGGGCGACATAGGCGGCCAGGGTTGGGTATTCGTCCAGAATGCCCGAGGGTCTCAGCCTGAGCAGCACCGACACCATCATCAAGTCGCCGGCGCTGAACGCACCATCGAGCCAGTCGGCTTTGCCCAAGCGAACGGAAAGTGGGCCTAGCCGGCCGCGAACGCGATCCTCCACCAGGGGAAGGCGCTCCGCACGCCAGGGCATGTCGCCCTCGAGCAGTTTCGCGGTTACCAGTTCGAGGATCGGCGGTTCCACCGTG
>CAZDNG010000041.1:65888-78681 GCA_964506835.1 uncultured Polyangiaceae bacterium | reverse complement strand
CACCCACCGCCGCGCCGCGCCCCCTCAAGCCGGCCCCATGGCGAAGCGACGCAAAGGACTGGTGCACGCGCCGCCGTCGCGATGCAGCCCACTTTCCCTTTCCCTTTCCCTCTTTCGCTTTAGCTTTAGCTTTAGCCCCCGCTCTATCGCGGCATCACGCCCAGCTCGTGTGCACCGCGTAGTTCGCGGCGCGCGTGTCGAGGCTCAGGAACGAAAAGCGTCCGTTGGCGCACGAGCCACTGTTCAAGAACAGCGCCGACGGGTGCTCCGCGCGAACCGGCACATGGGTGTGGCCGGTGACCACCACGTCTGCACTTCGCGCCTTGGCCAGCGACACCGCCCACTTCTGGAACGTGCAGCGCGCCGGGTCCGGCGTCGCGCCCGAGCGCACCCGATCGATGGCATCGAAGAGCCGGTACAGCGAGCCCATGCCCAGCCTCAAGATCCACGCGCCCAACCACACGCCGAGTTCCGACAGCCAGCGAGCGTTGCGAATCAGGACGTCATGGTGATGGCCGTGGGTGAACAAGAGCCGCGTGCCGCGATCTTCGATGACGATCTCCTCGGGAACGCCTTCCGCCACACCCGCCACGAGATCGTGATTGCCGTGCACATAGGTGTACGCGGAACGCTCGAATCTCTTGGCGATTTCCGGGTGCGCGTCGCGGCAGCGTCGCAGCGCGTTTGCCGGATCGCGAGGCCAATCCGGTGTGAGCGTTTCCCAAACGTCACCGAGCAGCACGATGCGCTCGAAGTTCGATTCGAGGAACGACAGGAATTGTAAGAACCGTTCGTCGACGTGTCGGAAGAGGTCGCTTCGGTCACCAGGACCGAGGTGCAAATCGGAAATGACTGCGATGTTCATCTTTTTCTCTGACCATGCCTATTGCCGGACGAATGTGGCAACGGGGTGGCGTCTCACGGAGTTGGCAGAGTTGTTTCTGCGGCCTTTCCTGCTCGTCACACAGACCCTCGACGATGAACCCCCGAGATGCACCCCATGGTCGCGCTCGCCCTGCTCACGGTCGGAATCGCGTCGCTGCTGTTCTCCTTCGTGACTCAGATCTGCGTCCGGGTCATCACGACGAAGCGGAAGCGTGGCGGCCCGACGCCGCCCATCTCGGTGCTGAAGCCGCTGAAGGGCGCCGACGACGACCTCTTCGAGAACCTGTCGTCGCTTGCCGCGCAGGACTATCCGGAGTTCGAGCTCGTACTCGGCGCGGAGGACGCGATGGATCCGGCACTCGGCGTGGCCAGACGCGTCGCCCGCGCGTTTCCCCACGTCCGCATCACGGTCGTCGCGGGCGGCGATCCGATCGGCCACAACCCGAAGGTGAACAACCTCGCGCAGCTCTTCGATGCCGCGCGGCACGACTGGGTGCTGGTTTCCGACGCCGACGTGCGCGCCGGGAGCGAATACCTCCGGGCCATGGCCGCCGAGACCCGCGATCCGTCGGTCGGCCTGATTTCCAGCGTGATCGTCGGGATCGGCGAACGCAGCTTCGGCGCGACGCTCGACACCTTGCACATGAACGGCTTCATCGTGAGCTCGGTGTGCGCCGCGGACCTACTCGTCGACCATCCGTGCGTCGTCGGAAAATCGATGCTCTTTCGCCGGAGCGACCTCGCGCGCCTCGGCGGCCTCGATCTCGTCAAGGACGTGCTCGCCGAAGACTATCTCCTCGGTCGCGCCTTTCACCGCGCCGGGCTGAAGGTCGCGCTGTCCGGCTACGCCATCTCCGCCGTCGCCGGGGCTCGGCGCTTCGGCGCGTTCTTCTCGCGCCACGTTCGCTGGAGCCAGATGCGCCGCCATATCGCGCGGTATCACTACATCGGCGAACCGCTGCTTTTGCCGACGCCGTGGCTCGTCGCCGCGCTCCTCGTCTCGCTCTATGCCGGACGCGCGAGCGGCAAGCTCGAGCTCGGCATCGACGCCGCTGCCCTCGGTTCGCTCGTCGCGCGTTGCATCAGCGAATCCCTCCTCGCGAAGTACCTCCGCGGCCGCGCCCTGGACGTCGTCGACGCGTTTCTCGTCCTCGTGAAGGACCTCATCGTCACCGTCCCGTGGGTCCTCGGATGGTTCAAAACCACCGTCGAATGGCGCGGCAACCTCTTCCGCATCGGCGCCGACTCGTTCCTCACGCCCGTCGTCGACACCGCCGAAACCGCCGACGCGATTCGCAATCAGGTCTGACGAGCGCCGCCTCGCGACCGCTCAGCGCGGACTCGCGCCCGTCGGCCGCTCCAGCGCCACGCGTGGCGAAAGCGACGAACAAGACTGGTGCACACGAGAGACGCGAGGCAGCCCCTCTTCCCTCGTGCTCTAGCTCTAGCTCTAGCTCTAGCCCAGCCTCACGCCGCCCCTTTGCGAGCGGCCTATCCCACGACCACCGGACGCGGAGCGGTCGGGTTCGGCTCGGGTTCGGTCCAGAGCGCCGGGGCTCGCGCCGGAGCCGGCCGCGCGCCGACGTGTAGCAGCGCGTAGCCCACGACGACCCAGCAGAGCTCGCGCAGGCGCTTCGCGAGGACGAAGGCGGCGCAGATGGCGAGAGCGTGGGCGTCTCCGCCGAGGAACGCGGCGTAGCCGAGCTCTTGGGCGCCGAGGCCGCCCGGCAAGAGCACGAGGATGTGGCGCGCGAGCACGACGACGGATTCGATCGCGACCGCGTCGCCCCACGAGACGTGCCTACCGAGGACGATGAGAATGAGCCAGGTCTCCGTCGCTTCGACGAGCCATTGCAAAAGGCACGGCGCCGCGAGCCAGAGCCGCGTCGGGAGCGGCTTGCCAAAAAAGCTCCGGGCGGCGCCATCCATGGAGTGGACGTCCACGTCGAAGCGCGCGAGAAACGTGCGCCACGCTCGGGAAGGAATGCGCGCGAGCGTCGCGTGGATCGCCCGAAAGGCGCCGCCGCCGGCGAAGGAGAGCGCCAGGGCTTCGGAGGCGACGAAGAGCGCAAACGCCGCCGCGAGCGGAAAGTACGCAAGCGACGGCAACCCGACGGCGCGGCCGAAGCCGTCGGCGAGCATGCGGTGCCCCAACCAGAAACCGGCGAACAGGTAACCGGCTTGCGACGCGAGCAAGAGGTACTTGCGGGCGGCGATCCCGGCCATGCTCGTCGAAAGCGACAAGTGGGCGTGTCGGACGAGGAGCACGGGTTTCAGGGTCTCGGCCCAGATCGCGCCGAACGGCAGGATCGGCGAGAGCGATTCGGATGCGACGCGCACGCGGAAGGTCGCCCCGAAGCCGGGGCGCGCGCCGAGCGCGCCGAACGCGCGACGCCAGGCGAGGACCTCGAGGGAGATCGCCGCGACCGACGGCAAGAGGAGGAGCAACGCCACGGGGCCGAGGCCGCCCACCAAGTGGACGGTTCCGCCGACGTCCACGCTGCGGAACGTCAGGGCGAGAAGGCCGAAAGCGGCGACGACGCCCACGACTCGAAGGATCGGGTTCACCGCTGAGCAGACTTGCAGGCCTCCTTGCCAGAATGGAGGCGCAGCGGAAACCTTTCCGCGACGAAACACCGGAGCCCGACTCAGCTCAACGCGGCGCGGACGCTGTTCGCGATGTCGCTCGCGCCGTCGCCGATGCGCTCGAACGCGGATGAGACCGCGTGGAGGCGCTGCGCAGTGTCGAATCCACCGACACGGCCGGCCACGTCGAGAAGGTCGAGATACGTCTGGGCGAAGCAGGCGTCGACCGTCGGCCCTTGCTGGAGGACGCGATCGGCGGAGCTTCCATCATTTTCACGGAGCGCCCAGAGCGCGTCGCCGAGCAGCTCGGGGACCAACTCCGCGAGGCGGTGGATGGCGGGCTGCGTCCGGACCGGCGGACGGTCGGACAGCTGGATGACCTCGGCGCAGATGCGTGCGGCGAGATCGGCGATGGTATGGAGCGAGGTAATGAGCCCCACCTCGGCGCCGATGGCGTTCCGACGGGGCGCGCCCAAGACCTCCGACCAGGCGCCGTCCAGGGCGGAGTCGATCTGCGAATGCTCGCCGCCGACGGCGAGCAACGACGCCGCAAGGCGAGCATTGCCTTCGACGAAGGCGCGGCCGCTGCTTCGTGCGAGCGCGCCGACCCGGTCGGCCAGCGGCACTAACCATTCGAGCGGAAGCGAAGATGACCGAGCGCCAGAAACCATCGCGTTTTGCATCGGATGCGGCTCCTCTAACACGGTGGCTCTCAACATGGAGCGCGTTCCGAAAACGGCACCGGGAATAGCCGCTGAACGTCCCTTTTGTCACCGAATTGTTACCGTTCCGTTGGTTGTCCACAGCCCCTTCTGATGCGAGAGTCGCGCGCCCGAGCGTGTGGGCAAAAGTGCCCTCGCGTCGCTACAATGGACGGACCCATGTCAGAAGTCATCGAGCACGAAGGTACGCCGAACGGCGAGCGCGCGAAGAAAGCCGACGCCGGTAAATTCAAGTTCGACAGCACGATGAGCCGCGAGGACGCGGTCGCTTACTTCCAAGCGATCGTCGACGGACTCAAGCACGGCGTCGTGAATTTCAAACAAGGCGATCGGTCGCTGACCGTGAACCCCGCTTCCGTTCTCGACGTGGAAGTGAAGGCGTCGAGCAAGGGCAAGGAAAAGAAGATCACGTTCGAGATCTCGTGGCGGGCGGGGCAAGACCCCGACCTCGAGATCACGTCGAGCTAGGAGCCCTTCCTCGGGCTTTGCCCGACGGGTTCCTCGGCTTCTTTCCGATGACCGACGACATCGTCCATCAGACCATCGCTGCGAACGGCATTCGATTCGACGTCGCGACCGCGGGCCAGGGCGATCGGCTCGCGCTCTTGCTTCATGGTTTTCCCGAGTCCTCGTACTCGTGGCGGTATCAGCTGCCGCTCTTCGCGAAGCTCGGGTATCGCGCGTGGGCGCCGGATCTCCGCGGTTACGGCAAGACGTCGAGGCCGGCTGGAGTTGCCGAATACGCCATCGAGAAACTCGAAGCGGACGTCGGCGGGCTCATCGACGCGGCCAACGCGCGCGAGGTCGTGCTCGTCGGGCACGATTGGGGCGCCGCGATCGGGTGGAGCTTCGCGATGCACGAGATCCGGAAGATCGATCGTCTCATCATCATGAACGTGCCGCACCCGGAGTGCCTTCAGCGCGGCCTCCGGACGCTGAAGCAGCTCCGCCGTTCCTGGTACATGTTCTTCTTCCAGCTCCCGCTGCTCCCGGAGATGTACCTCGGCGCGAACGACGCGGCCGTCATCGGACGCTCGTTCCGTGACATGGCCATCGACAAGTCGCGGTTTCCCGACGAGGTACTTCGTGTCTATCGCGACAACGCGCTCGTCCCTGGCGCGCGCACGGCGATGCTCAACTACTACCGCGCGATCTTTCGGGGTATGGCCCGCATTCGCCGGCGAGGCGCGCCCATGATCCACACGCCGACCCTGATGCTCTGGGGCGAAGCCGATGCCGCGCTCGGCAAGGAACTCACGTACGACACGGCTCGCCACGTCAGCGATCTCACGCTCCGGTATTTGCCGAACGTCTCGCATTGGGTTCAGCAAGAAGCGCCGGAGACCGTGAACCGGATGATCGAGGCGTGGCTCAAGGACGAGATAGTCCCTGAAGCGGAAGCTATCTCATAAACCTACTGCGCCCCCCGCTGCGTCGGTCGGCCTCCAGGGGTCCCGTTCTGCTTCGCGAGCTAGGCCTTCATCGCGCGGCGGATCTTTTCTTCCAGATCGAGGCGATCGCGGGCGAGCCGGTGCACCTCGTTCGCGAGGTGTTCGGCGTTGTCCGCCAAGATGCTCCAGGGCTCGAGTGGCTGCACGGCGTACCGTTGCGCGATACTCGACGTCTTCACCGGATCTCGTACTAGCCGGGGTTCGAAGGCGCTCTCGGCCCAGCCGTAGAGGCGTGCGATCTCGGAGAGCTCGTCCATCGGCATCGGACGGACGTCTTTGCAGCGCGGGTAGAGGCGTCGCCAGTGATAGCCGTCGAGCGCGCCGCGTACCGGGCTCGCCGTCAGGCTCAAGTGGCCACTCAGGATTTTCGCGCGGAGTTGCGCTTCGGACCGGATCGGAAAATGCGCGAGGTGAAGACCGCGCGCCGCCTCTTCGTCGAAGGGCCGCGCGGTCTCGCGGTCGATGACGTGGTGGTTGCCGCTCGTCAACATGGCGTTCGGTTCCCGAGCGACGGCGAAGGGGCACATGATTTTGGTGAAGCGCACGTCGTCGCGATCGCGCCGATGTAGGATCCGGCGGAGCACGTTCGTCTCCGCGATGTCGTCGAGCGGCGTCGGGACGTACGTCTTCCAGCCGAGCGCGGTCCCCTTGCTCGTGGACAGCCCGTCGAGCGCTTCGTCGATGCTCTGCCCCTCTGCCGTCGTTAGGAATTCGTCCGAATCGAGGGGCAGAACGAAGTCCGGCGCGTGGCGTTCGGCCACGTCGGCGAGCGTGCGCGAGAAGAGCGCCGAGACGCGGTTCATCCCGGCGTCGTCGGTGATGCGCCGCACATCGGCCGTCTGTCCGTCCGCCGCGTCGTAGCTCGCGACCTCGAGTGGCAAACCTTCGGCGACGAGGCCGTCGAGGATCTCCTGCGTGTTGTCGCTGCACCGGTGAACGAAGACGAGCATTCGTTCGATGAACGCCGCGTGGTGGCGCACGAACGCCTCGATGACGTCTGCGTCGTTGCGCGTCAGGGTCATCGAGACGATGCGCATGTGGCCAGAGTCGCACGACGTTTCTCGCGAGTCGAAGCCGCCGACGCGAACTCGGGCAGGGAACAATGTTGACAGTGTGGACTGTTACGGTATGGTCTGGCGCGATGACCGACGCCGCTCTCTCGGGAAAAACCGGCTCCGAACCTCCGCGAGGTACCGAGTCCGAACGCCCGGGCGGCGTCTACACGATCGACGAGCTCGCCGCGCTGACGTCGGTTCCGAGCCGCACCATCCGCTTCTATCAAGCGAATGGTGCGCTTCTGCCGCCGGTGCGGCGCGGTCGCGTCGCGTACTACGACGAGTCACACGCCGAGCGCCTTCGGCTCGTCGCTCGCTTGCAGGACCGCGGGCTCAGCTTGCGCGCGATTCGCGATCTCTTTCAGCGCACCGAAGGCGGCGACGTCTCGGTCAACGAGTGGCTCGGCGTCGGCGAACAACTCCGAGCGCCATGGACCGAGGATCGCCCGCGCATTTGCACCGAAGCCGAGCTCGAAGAGCTGATCGGAGGACCTCCGCGTCCTGGTCTCATCACGGATCTCATCCGCAACGGGCTCGTGCGCCGCGAGCCCACTTCGCCCGCGACGTTTTTCGTGCAGAGCCCGGCGATGCTCCAGATCGCGCTGCGGCTCGAGCAATCGGGGCTCGACATGGAGACCGCCGACGCGGCTCACGAGATCTTGAAAAAGCACCTCGCCCGCGCGGCGAACGACCTGGTCGACTATTTCGTCAAGCGCATCCGTGACGGTTCGGGCCCCGACGCGGTAGGCCGCTCGCTCGACGCGCTTCGTTCGGTCACTGCGGACGCGGTGCGTCTCACCTTCGCGCAGGAAATCGAGCGCGCGCTTCGCGAGGCGATCGAGCAGGGCAAGGCCCTCCCGCCGCGGCGGAAGAAACGCTAAATCGAAAATAGCTTCAGCGACACACCGAGTAGCCGGGTGGGAGTGACGTACTCGCGCCGCACGAGGTTCGATACGGACACGCGAACGTCGCGTCGCAGAGCGGGTAGCCGTTACAGGACGTCTCGCACGTGACGCTGGTGTACGCGGTGACATCGCCGATCGTCGTCGCCATGCCGCAACAGATCTGTCCCTTTTGACAATCGGCGGGACCGGAGCATTCGAAGGGACCCACCGCGCAGCTATCGCGGCACTCCGTTGCGACGCCTCCGGGCGCGCTCGCGGATGCGACGCAGCAAAATTGTCCGTTCTTGCAATCGCTGTCGTCGTCGCAAGCGAATGCACGCGGACACGCGTCGCCACTCGCCGCGCACGTGGCGGTCGTCGTTCCGTCTTGTGTGCGAATGCAGCAGCGTTCGCCGTGCACTGCGTCGCAGGCCGTGTCGCCGCAGTGAACGAAGCCGCTCTTCGTCGGCACCGTCTTGCCCGCGTCGTGGACGCCGACCATCGTCCCGCCGTCGCCGGGTCCGCCGCTTCCGCTGGCGCCGCCCGATCCGGCGCTGGCTCTGGTGCCGCCGCTGCCGAGGCTCGACGTTCCGCCAGCGGCCGAGCCGCCGCCGATGGAACCTCCCGCACCGTTGCCCGCCTCCGCCGCGGCATCCGGTCCGGAGCGCGGCGCGGGCGAACCGTCGAACGACGTCGATGCCCCACTCGTCGTTTCGCCGCCGCTATTTTCCGAGAACCCACCGCTGCCAGACGACGTGACGCCACCGGTCGACGCCGAGGCGTCTTCGGTGACGAGCGAAGCTCCGCTCCTCGAGCTCGAGTCGCAGCCTGAAACCACGACCGTTGCGATCAAGAGAAGCCCGCGACCAGGGACGTTCCGCGGGCGAAAAAGGCGCCGCAAGGGGGACAAGAAGAAAGCCGCGCATCGGTCGATACGCGTGCTCGTCAGTTTAGCCGAACGGGCCCGACCCTCGCAACCCGACCCCGCGAAAGCTAGCCCGTCGGAGCGTCGCGATCGGCAGACGCTCGGTTTCGTTTCGTCAGCGCGCGAGAAGCGTCATCGCGAGCTCACGCACGGCTTTCTTTTGGATTTTTCCGATCGTCGTCTTCGGAAGCACGTCCACGAACTCGACGAATCGCGGCGTTTTGTATTTCGCGAGACTCGACTGACAGTGGACGATCAATTCCTCTTTCGTCACGTCGACGCCGTCATGTTTCACCACACAGGCGCACACCTCTTCGCCCATGCGTTCGTCGGGCACGCCGACCACGGCGACTTCGCGCACCTTCGGGTGCCGATAAAGGACTTCTTCGACGTCTTTTGGGTACACGTTGAAGCCGCCGCGAATGATCAGATCTTTCTTTCGCTCGACGATGAAGAGGTAGTCGTCCGCGTCGAGGTACCCCATGTCGCCGGTGTGCAGCCACCCGTCGCGAAACGTCTCCGTCGTGGCCTCGGGGTTTTCGAAATAGCCGGGGCTCACGTTCTCGCCACGCACGCAGATCTCTCCGACGGCTCCGACGCCGACGGGGTTCCCGGTTTCGTCGATGATTCGCACGTCGACGCCCGCGAGGGGGCGACCCGTCGAGCCGAGTTTTCTCGGCAGTCCTTCGCGCTCCGAAGCGACTCCGGGGCACGCTTCGGTGAGCCCGTAACCGACGTACATCGTTCCGCCGAACGTCTCTTCGAAGCGCTTCACTTGCTCGACCGGCATCGGCGCGGCGCCCACCAGCCAATGCGTCACCGACGACGTGTCGTGCCGCGCGCGATCCGGGTGGAACATCATGTACACGAACATCGTCGGCACGCCCGCCATCCGCGTGACTCGATGGCGCTCGATCAGCGCGAGAGCACCGGCGGCGTCGAACCAACGCATCAAGACCGAGCGACCGCCGAACAGATAACCCGCGATGAGGGAGCTCAACCCGAACGTATGGGCGAGCGGAAGGACGAGGAGATTCACCTGGCCGAGAACACGGTTCGTGTTCGTGTTCCAAGCGTTCATCGCGTTCGCGAAGAGATTGTGATGCGTTTGCATGACTCCCTTCGGCTTTCCCGTCGTTCCACTCGTGTAGAGAATCGTCGCGAGATCCGTCGGTGCGCGTTCGACGAGCGGGGACGGCTCGTGGGCTCGAACGAGCGCGTCGAAGGATCTCGCCCCGGGCGGAAGCTCTTCGTCGCCGCCGGTGACGATCGCGACGACGTCGGGGTGAGTTGCGAGCGCGTCCTCCACTTTGCTCCAAAGCTCAGGGGCCGTGATGACGGCGCGAGCGCTCGAGTTGTCGAGGATGTAGGCGAGCTCCCTCGCCTCGAGCAGAAAGAGCACCGGAACGACGATCATCCCCGCTCGCCAGATCCCCGCGTAACTGACGAATACCTCGGGGCAGTTGGGCAAGAGGAGCACGACCTTGTCGTCGGGACGGAGGCCGAGATCCGCGAGTGCCGTTGCAAGCCGGCAGCTGCGATCGTGAAGCGCACGGTTCGTGAGGTCCGTGCCTTCGAACACCAAGCGGACGTACTCACCGAACTCAGCGAGGTTACGCTCAGCGAGAGATGCGAGGTTCATGCGGGATCCCAGGGAACGTTCGGTTTCCCACGGATCAACCAAGCTGTCACTCGCTGCGAGTCGTTGGTCTCGCGTTCACCGCGCCAGAGGGCTCATCGAGGAGAGCGCTGTCGTGCTCGGCTAGGAATTCCAGAACAGCGCCATGTGTCGCTTCGGGGAGTTCGAATTGTGGGATGTGCCCACAATCCTTGAGCACGATCGAGCGCGCTCTTGGTAGCGCAGCTTCGACGTGACGCGCAAACGCAGCGGGCACCATCCGGTCGGCTTCGCCCCAAAGAAAGAGCGCCGGGCGGTTCAGCCTTTCGAGTCGTGGCCAGAACCCATCGGGCCCGAATGGCCTCTCCAGGTAGATCCGGCGCGCCGCGGCGAAGAACGCTACGCGGCCGAGCGGCATGCGGAACACGCGGATGAATTCGTCGACGGCCGCGTCGTAGAACGCGTCGGGTAGCCGTTCAGGCCGCGCGAAGAGATATCGGATCCCGCGATGAAGCTGCCGGCGCAGCAAGGGAACCGGAATCACGCCGAACTCCGGCGCCATGAATCGGACGACCGGGGCGGCCGAACGGTTGCGGCGGAAAGCGAGCGCGGGCGAGAGGAGGGCGAGCGTCGAGACCCGTTCGGGCTCCTGCAGTGCAAGCTCAATCGCGATGCGCCCGCCGAGCGAGTTACCGACGATGTGAGCGCGATCGATACCGGTAGCGTCGAGAAACGACGATAGCCACCGCGAGAAGAACGGGGCGTCGTACCGCGCGACGGGCTTGCCCGAGTCGCCGAAGCCCGGAAGATCCGGCACGAGAACGCGGTAGCGACTCGACAGCGCCGCGAGCGTGGGCAGCATCGACGAGTTCGTCGCGCCCACGCCGTGCAGAACGACGACCGGCGGGCCCGACCCCGCGTCGAGGAAGAACGTGTCGATGCCGTTCGCGAAGACGCGGCGTGGCCGTGCGCGATCGGTCGGTCGACTTCGACGCTCGAAGATGCCTTCTAATTTCAACGCAAGTGAAACGTTCCCGCGGACTCGAAGCCTGCCTCTCGAGAAAGAGTCGAGCCCGCTCCGCTTCCCCCGCACGACGCCCGCGAGGGTGAGGGGGTCCCCCGAGATGGTGGTCTCCGCTCGTCGGTCGCGTCCCTCTTGGAGACGAAGCTGCCCATGCTGAATCCGTAGGGTCCAGAACTCACCGGTGCCGTCATCGAGCACGACCGAGGCGTCGACGGTTCGTACCGCGTCGGAAATGCGATGCGGCCGGGCGGCAAACGCCTCCCGCAAAGCCATCCCGAGAGCGGGCTCCTCGAAACCCGCGCGATCGGGTCGGATCCAGCGTGGGATCCAGGTCATCGGCGCAAGTCTGCCGGGCCGTTTCGGGTCCGGAAAAGTTTGTTGCGGGACGAACTCGGTGCCGTCGGCACGCATCGGCTCACCGGAAGTCGAACGGCGTCGTTTCGCGACATGCTCACTTATCGTACGACCGCCGGCCCCGGCGTCTGAAGGTGCTTCATGCCGCGGCCAGGGCGAAGTGGCGAGTCGAGTGGTCGAGCCCCTCCGAATTCACGACGAGTGGGATGGCGTCGGCGCAGCTGGGGCGGAAGTTGCCAGTCGCGTTACGTGTGTGATCCGCTCTCCCATTTCATAAACGAACGGTTTTTTCATAACCGAACGCATGAGCGACCAATCACCCGCTGTGAAGGCCGCTTCTCTCCCGCGTCGCTTCCGAGAAAAGCTAGCCGTGCGGGCCGTCGAATCGAAGGTTGCTGGCGGCGCCAATGCCGGCGCGCGTGCCGCTTGCGTGCGAACCGATTTCGATTCGACGGCGGACGCGCGTTTCGACGCGATTGAAAGTGAGCTTCGAAGTCAGCCGGAGCGACTAGCGAGAATGTGCGACTGAGCTAATATGTAGTTGGTTCGTGGGATGGCGTAGTGCGAGCGCTGCTCGCAGCACGACGCGGACCGGGAGCAATCATGAATCGGGTCGTCGTTCGAATCATCACCGTGGTCCTCGTCGGTCTTGCGGGCGGCATCTCCGCTTCCGCGTGTGCGTCGGATCAGGGCGTGTTCGAGGCGACGTCGCGCCTGCGCGACGCTTCGGTAGCCGACGCCGCGACTCTCTGCGATCCGAAGTTTTGCCCCGCCAGCACGACCGGCCCGTATCCCGCCTGCTGCTTCAGCCCGACGCCCGGCTCTTGTGGCATCGACTTCGGAACGGGTTGCGTCGCGATCGCGCATCACCGCGACGGCGGCTGAGCTCCGGCTCGTCGCCCCTAGTCGGGGATGACGAACGATTTCCCGACGACCACCGCGTCTCCCTTGAACGACGGGACCTTCACGGAGCGAAATTGTGTCGCGACGCAATCGCCGGTCGGCGTCCCGGCGAATTTGCCCTGCACGCTGACGCCCTGCACGCTTCCGCTCGATCCGATCGTGACGAGCGCTTTCCCCGGTCCGCTGTCGCCACCTGGACGATGACAGACGCCGACGAGGGAAGCCGCGCGGCTCAGCGCTGCGGCCGCCGCCTTTCGATCGAAATCCGAGCCTGCGTTCGCCGCCGCACCGGGATCTGCCTGAGCGTGCTCATCGAGCGTGACCGAGTTGGCGATGTCTTGAACCGACGTCGCCTCGTCGTTGAGCGTGACCTTGATCGGCTCGGG
>CAZDNG010000041.1:0-65788 GCA_964506835.1 uncultured Polyangiaceae bacterium | reverse complement strand
AGAATGGCGACGGCGACGACCACGCCCATCGCGCCGCCCACGAGCAAAAATCGGCTGTTTCGCGCCGGCGCTTCCGACGGCTGGCTCAAGGTTTGAACGCCGCTCGAGCCATCGCCGGGCAAGAACGCGGCGCCGAGGGCAGCCGACGTGGACACGCTCGGTTGGCTGGACGCTTCGGCGTCGGTGACGCTGACGCTGACCGGCTCTTCGATGGCCGCGATGGGTTCGTCGGAGACGAGGAGCGGCACCGACTGCGCGCCGTCGAGCGCGCGAATCGCGGCGCGGATTTGCTGGCGTCGCTGATCGATCTTCGTGCCGAGGACGCGTCGCAAGAGCCCTTTGACGCCCGCGGCCGGCACCAGGATCCGTTCGGAGACGAGGTACGTCTCGAGCGCGTCGCGAAATTCGTCCGCGGTTTGAAACCGGCGTTCGATGTCGCGATCGAGCGCGCGCATCACGATCGCTTCGAGCTTGCTCGGATACTTCGAGATGACCTGTGACGGACGCGGGATCTTCCCCCAGGTGACGAGCTCGAGCGTGTGCCGATCGTCGCGGCCGCGGAAGAGCCGGTACCCCGTGGTGAGCTCGAACAAGACGATGCCGAGCGAAAAGACGTCGCTTCGTCGATCGAGCGGCTTCGCCTGGGCCTGTTCGGGCGACATGTACCCGAATTTGCCGCGTATCTTCGCCTCGTCGTCGGTGTTGATCTGGTTCATCGCGCCGGCCACGCCGAAGTCGACGAGCTTCACGAGGCCATCGAGCCCGATGAGGATGTTGTGGGGCGAGACGTCGCAGTGCACGACCTTGCGGAGCTGTCCGTCCCAGCCGCGGAGCTCATGCGCGGCGTGCAGGCCCGCCGCCGTGTCGGCGATCATGCGTACGGCGACCTCCGGCGGAATGGGGCGGCGCTTGTTCGCTTCGGCGATGAGCGTGTGGAGCGAGTCGCCCTCGACCCATTCCATCGCCATGTAGAGGATGTTCTCGCGCTCGCCCACTTCGTAGACGTGAACGACGTTCGGGTGCTCGATGCTGCGAACGATCTGTCCCTCGTCGAGGAACATCGAGCGGAACTCCGTGTTGTCCGCGAGCTCGGGCAGCATGGCCTTCACCGCGACGAGTTGCTCGGGCTCCATCGGCGAAGGGCGTCCGCGCGCAACCCACACGCTCGCCATGCCCCCGCGGCCGATGCGCGTGAGAAGCTCGTAACTTCCGAGGATCGATCCTCGCTCGGGCTCGAAGCTCATGTCCTTCGGGAGCTTCGGGTTGGCACCTTGGAGCGATGCGTCCGAAGCGTCTTCAGGGAGAAAACTACTTTACCGTGTTGCTCGCGCTATCGCGCGAGAAACACAGCGATTTCGGCTACGCGTCGCGTCATCCCTCATGGCGTCGTGACGCCTCGACGCCAATCTTAGGACAATGTGAGTAAGGTTCGCGCCGGATGTCCTCCGCCCTCGTCGACCCTACCGATATCCTCGCGCTCGTCCTCATGACGATTTTTTCGGTGCAGCGGCTCGAGATCAAGTCCACCGACGGCCGCGCCTTTCCGGCGGTGCCGCTCGCTTCGTTCGAGCGGTGGCGGGATCTCGCCGTACGGGCGAAAAATATCGCGATTGTGGGATGCATCCTCAAATTCGTCCTGAATTGGACCTGGTTTTTCGGCTTCCGTAGCCGCGTAGCACCCGGTGTGCTTCGGGCAGGTGGCCTCATCATGTTTCTGAGTTGGATCGGCGTGCTTTCGTACTCGCTTTGGCTGTCGTCGACGGCGAGAAACCAAAGCCGGCGCTTCGGGATCGTGGTCGGGCGCCGCCCTGTCGCCCCGAGGCCGGACGACTGACCGAGGCCGTTTTGCGCAGCACCGCGTGTCGGGCGCGGACTAATTCGACGAGTCGAGGCGATGCACCGGTGGCGTAGCTTCGCTCGCCGAGGGCCGCTTGGCGAGGCAGGCCGCGATCCCCGACACCATTTCCTGGGGTGCCGCTTTCGGCAGCACCGGCGACCCCATCACGTTGACCAGGAACCGATCGGTCGGTAGCCAGACGAACATGGCGCGGCCCTTGATGCTGTCGAACGGGGCGCCACCGCCGCGCCCGTTGAACCACGCCCGCGAATCGCGGCTGTTGTTGCGATTGTCGCCGAACACCCAGACCTCGCCGGGCTGCACGATGAACGGACCCTCGTGCCGATCGAAGTGCCCGGCCTCGTAATAGGTGAGATACGCACGCTCGCCGAGGTACTCGACGAAGAGCTCGCCCGTGTCGAGCGGGCCGCCCTTTTGTTCGGAGAACGTGTACGTGCCGACGCGGCAGCTCGGGACGCGAAACCCGTTGATGACGGGATGACCGCCGTCGGCTTCGAGCACGTCGCCCGGTAGCGCGATGACGCGCTTGATGTAGTCCTCGCGCTCGTCGCCGGGACCGTGATCGGGATTTTCGAACACGATGACGTCCCCGCGCTCGGGGGGCATCCTCGAGAAGATGCGCTCGCGCGTGAACGGGATCTCCGGGCCGTAGATGAACTTGTTGACGAAGATGTGATCGCCGATCTGGAGTGTCGGCAGCATCGACCCGCTCGGGATCTTGAACGCTTCGACGACGACCGCACGGAGCAAGACGGCGACCAGCACGGCGAAGCCGATCGACTCGGCGTACTCGCGGAGCTCGCTCTTTTGCCACCGTTCGAGGACGCGCGATCGGCGCATCACGCGGTCGTAGGCGTCCTGGAAGGCGTCCGGGACGAAGGGATCCTGGCTCATGACGCGGCGAAGGTCCTCGACGGCGGTCTCGAGATCTTCGCGAGCCTTGCGCGGGACGTCGCGTTCGACGGACTTCGAATGGGCGCCGAGGATGCGCTCGACCTCGTCGACCAGCTGCGCGGCAGCCTCGTAGTCGTCGCGGACCTCGCGCGGGAGCCCGAGGCGTCCGGCGACGCTCAGGCGATCGGCGAACGGCAACTGATGACGGATCGACCACAGCGCCATCTCGAAGAGCGTGAAAAAGACGATGCCGGCGGGCACCTCTTGGTCGCGCACGAAGGTTCGGATGACCCCGAAGACGTCCGAGCCGACGAGATCCGGCGGCGCTCGCAGGAGCTTGACGGCCACGACGGCCAACAGAAACGGGGCGGCGAAGAACCACGCCCCGAGAAACAGCATCCGGATAAGCTTATGAGTTTGGGCCAAGGTCGCTGCGCCGCCGGGCTGGCGCGCCACTCTTACCCGTGGCGCCGCTGACGGGCAACCACCGAGCGGCGGACGAGGGAGCCTTTTTCGGGCGTTCCACCGTTACGGCGGCGGCCGGGCGTGCCCCAGCCGACCCGGGGCTCAGCGGTCGCCGGCTTCCACCACGTAGTCGACGGTCGCGGCGCGATCGTCTCCGGCGATGACCGGCGGAGCGGCGTTTCCGAGCGCGGCGCTGTTGTCGACGAAGAGGTAGTACGAGCCCTTCGGGACCGGCACTTGCCGCTTCCACACGGTGCCCGCGGCGACGGTGTCGCTGAAGAGGGGAGGCCCGGGAAGCAGGCTCGGCCCCGGAGTTTTGACGTACCCGGCAACCACCTGATCCCCGGCGTCCTTGGTGAGCAAGAAGACGTCGACGGCCGGCGCTCCGTCCACCTTCATGGTCAGAGTGAGGGCCTGCCCGTCGCTCGCGACGGTGAACCCGCCGACCATGTCCTGCTGATTCGCGTGCACCTCCGTGCGATCGTCGTCGAGCGTCACCTTGTCTTCGCTCTCGACGTAGAAGGGCCGGAACGGCGTCGAGCCGGGCGGCACGACGCCCATGCCGAAATCGGTTTCGCCGTTCGAGCTCTTGCGAATGACGGTGAAGCCGCGCTTGAGCTGGCTGTCCACGATGTCGCGACCGAGCTGGTCGGGATTCACGCCGGTGATCGCGATGCCGGTGCGCGCGATGGCGGATTCGACGAGCAGCGTCTGGAAGGACGCCGACGCGACGTTTTTCGGACGGAAATAGACGTACATGGCGCCCCCCTGAAGCTGAAAATCGGGCTCGTATTCGACGAGCCCGGCGCTCTGGAACCCGAGGCGTCCGGTGAGGTTCGTCCAGCCGTAACCTTTGCCCGTGTATTGAACGACGAGCGATTTGCGTTCGTCCTCGTCGATGATTTGCGTGTTGCAGCCGTCGGCGAAGAAACGTCCGAGCACCGGGTCGCCGTCGCGGAGTTTCAACGGCGCGCCACGCTGCTGCATCTCGCGACAAAACTCGCCGAGGCCGAATTTCAGAATATCGAACCGGAGCGATTTGTTCTTCGGGTCGTTGATCACGCCGGGGCCGAGCACGCTCATGGCGCTCAACCCGAGGCTCTCCTTGTTGGGGCAACCTGCGGTGAACACCAGTGTGACCAGGCAAGCGACGAGCTTTCGGCCCTGCATTCCGGCGAGCTTACCACTCCGTTCTCTCGTCCTCGCGAGGGAACGCGACACGCGACGCGATGGTTGACACACGCGCGGCGACGAAGAAGTAGTACGAAGGATGAAGTCCGTCGGCGTCATCGGCGCGGGTGCCTGGGGAACCGCCCTCGCGAAGGTTCTCGGCGCCAAGGGCCACGACGTCATGATCTGGTCGCGGCGCGACGATCTCGCGGTCGCCATCCGGCGCGACCACCAGAATGCCCATTATCTGCCCAACGTGACGTTGCCCGAGACCGTCTCGGCGACGAGCTCGCTCGCCGAGGCGATCGCCGGCCGGGAGATCGTCGTGCTCGTCGTTCCGTCGCACGCGCTCCGAGCGACCCTAGAAGCGGCGCGCGGCGACTTCGCCGACGACGCCGTGCTCGTCAGCGCGACGAAGGGGATCGAGAACGACACCTTGATGCTCATGGGGGAGGTCGTCGAAGACGTGCTCGGCGCCGACGCGGGCAATCGGCTCACGGTGCTCTCCGGACCGAGCTTCGCCAAGGAGGTCGCGGCCGAAGCTCCGACCAACGTCGTGGTCGCTTCGAAGAACGACGCGCTCTGCCTCGAGGTTCAGCGAGTGTTCGCGACGGATCGGCTCCGCGTCTACTCGAGCGACGACCCCGCCGGCGTCGAGGTCGGCGGCGCGCTGAAGAACGTGGTCGCCATCGCCGCGGGCGCTTGCGACGGGCTCGGCTTCGGCCACAACACTCGAGCCGCACTCATCACCCGGGGACTTGCCGAAATCGCGCGGGTCGCGCTCGCGAAGGGGGGCAGCGTCCTCAGCATCGCGGGCCTCGCCGGGATGGGCGACCTGGTGCTCACCTGCACCGGCGACCTGTCGCGCAATCGCACCGTCGGGTTCGAGATGGGGCGAGGGAGAACACTCGACGAAGTGCTCGGCTCGTTGGGCCACGTCGCGGAAGGCGTGAAAACCGCCAAGAGCGCGTACGATCTGGCGAATCAGCTGCAGGTCGATCTGCCGATCATCAGCGAAGTGTACCGCGTGCTCTACGAGGGAAAATCGCCGCGGCAAGCGGTGTCGGATCTGCTCACGCGCCCCTTGAAGAAGGAATGGCAGTGACGGCGAGGACGATCGCGCGCGCCTCGCTGTGCGCCGCACTCGTCTCGACCCCCGCGCTCGCGCAAACCGTTCCCCCTCCGGCGGCGCCGGATACCTCGCCTTCCTATCCGCAGCCGTCGCCCGGCTACGCGGCGCCGGCGCAGTACCCGACACCGACGTTCGCTCCCGCACCTCCCGTTGCGTCGGCTCCCGTGCGTTCGCCGGAGGCGTCTAATTTCGAAATCAGCACGCTGTACGTCGTGGGCGCGTCGTACGGCGTCGGCCTCGGGGTGTGGCTCGACTCCGAGATCGGCGTGAAGGATCCGGGCATCGCGCTCGTCGCTCCGGCGATCCTCGGCGTCTCGGCGCCGATCGGCGTCTTCGTGCTCGATCATCCTGCGATGCCGCGCGGAGAGCCGGCCGCGATCGCCGCGGGTCTCGCGATCGGCGGCGCCGAAGGGCTCGGCATTGCCGGAACGCAGGTTGCGGTTTCCGACAAGGCGAACTCGTGGGGCTTTCGCGGGCTCGGGCGCTCGGTGGCGCTCGGTTCGACGCTCGGCGGCGTCGGCGGTTACGTGCTCGGCGAGGCGCAAGATCCGTCGCCGAAGCTCAGCGGGTTCGTCTCGAGCGGCGTCCTCTGGGGTACCGCGATCGGCGCGTCGTTCGGCTACGGCGTTTCCCCGAAAGGCGTCGGATACGGTCATTCGAACGACTACGCCGCCGTGGGCGGTCTCATCGGATTGAACGTCGGGCTCCTCGCGACCGCGGGCCTGTCGACGATCACCGTGCCCGGCTGGAACACGATCTCCGGAATGTGGATCGGCGCCGGGATCGGCGCGGCCGCGTCGCTCCCGGTGTTCCTCTTCTATGTGGGTGACAATTCGCCGCCCGCGAAGCGCGGCCTCGTCTTCACCGGCACTGCGATCACCGTCGGGATCCTCGCCGGCGCGATTTTTTCATCCGCCGATCCTCCCGACGCGACGCTTCGCGCCAATGAACGCCACCCGCCGGCATCGGCGAACCCGAGCTTCGCCACCATCACCAGTGTGGTCCCGTTCACGGTGCCGGGAGGTGGGGCAGGATTGTCGGTGAGCGGCATCTTGGAGTGAACGATCGCCGCCCGCCGGGGGTGAATCCCGCGGGCATCTGCTAGGCTCGGGCAACCCATGGCGATGCTTCGCTATTTTCCGCCGGACGGCTCGCCCGTGCTGTTCGCGCTGCACAAGCCGGTCATGACGATCGGCCGGGCGCGCGCGAGCGACGTGCATTTGCCGGACCGGAGCGTGATGGAGCACCACGCCCAGGTCGTCTTCAACGGGCGCGACTTTCAGCTCGAAGAGCTCGATCGCGAGGCCGACATCGCGATCAACGGCAAGAAGAAGCGGCGAGCGCGTCTGGTGGACGGCGACCGGCTCACGTTCGGCGATGCGCAGCTCGGGTTCAGCATGTTCAGCGAGCTCGCGTCCCAGGCCGCCCCGGGCGAAGGCGAAGGGGCGACGAACGAGCTTGCCGGCCTCCGCAAGCTGTTTCAATTCAGCGAGCGGCTCATGAGCACGCCGTCGGTCGACGAGCTGCTCGAGAAGCTGCTCGACGACGTCATCGAAGTCACCGGCGCCGCGCGCGGGGTCGTCTTGCTCGTCGAACCGTCGGAGGGCGAAGGCGCGGCTCCCCGCGTCCGCGCCTCGCGGGACGTGAACCGCGAGAGCATCGAGGACGCGAGCGGAACGATCAGCGACAGCATCGTCCGCCACGTCATCGAATCGAAGCGGCCGATCATCGTGAGCGACGCCCTCAGCGACACCACGTTCGGCAAGAGCGAGAGCGTGCTCGCCCTGAAGCTGTCGAGCGTCATGTGCGCGCCGCTCATGAGTCAGGGCGAGGTCGTGGGCGCGCTCTACGTCGGCAACGACCAGGTGAAGCGCCTCTTCGACCGCACCCAGCTCGATCTGCTCGTCATCTTCGCCGGGCAGGCGTCGCTCATCCTCGAGAACGCGATGCTCCTCACCGCGCTTCGCGCCGACAAGGAGAAGCTCACCGCCGAGCTCAGCGACAAGCGATTCGGCGAGATCATCGGCGCCTGTCCGTCGATGCTCGAGGTGTTCCGCAAGTTGACCAAGGTGGCCGCGACCGACATCAGCGTGCTCATCACCGGCGAGACCGGAACCGGCAAAGAGCTGATCGCGCGCGAGATCCACCGCCGGAGTAACCGCGCGGACGGCCCGTTCGTCACCGTGAACTGCGGTGCGATTCCCGAGAACCTGATCGAGAGCGAGATGTTCGGGCACGTGCGGGGTGCGTTCACCGGCGCCGTCGCGAGCCGGGCCGGTCGGTTTCAGCAGGCGAACGGCGGGACGCTGTTCCTCGACGAAGTCGGCGAGCTCACGCCGGCTCTCCAGGTGAAGCTCCTCCGCGCGATCCAGGAGCGCGTCGTGTACCGCGTGGGCGACAGCAAACCCGAGCGGTGCGACATTCGCATTCTCACCGCGACCAATCGCATCCTCGAGACGATGATCAAGACCGGCGAGTTTCGCGAGGACCTTTACTACCGCCTGAACGTCGTGAATTTGTGGCTCCCTCCACTGCGCGATCGCGGCGAAGACACGCACATGCTCGCCAAGGCATTGCTCTCGACGTACGCCGACGAGCTCGGCAGCCAGGTGCGCGGGTTCTCCCCGGCGGCGCTCGCGGCGATCCGCAAGTACGACTGGCCCGGCAACATTCGCCAGCTCCAAAATCGGATCAAGAAGGCGCTCGTCCTCTGCGACAAGATGCTCCTCGGCCCCGAAGACCTCGACCTCGGTCCGGAAGCGCAGCAGCCGATCGTGCCGCTCGAAAAGGCGAAGGAGGATTTTCAGCGCAAGTACGTCCTGGACGTCCTCGAGCGGAACAACGGCAATCGGACGCAGACGGCGCGCGACCTCGGCGTCGATCCGCGCACGATCTTCCGGTATCTCGAGCGCGAGCAGCACCCCTTGCCGAGCGGCGCGGGCGGCACTCCCGTCGAGCCCGAGTAGGCCGCAGCCAGCTGTCCATCTTTTGTCGCCCGGGGACAATGCCGAACGCGACGCGTTCAGGCACCTAGTAGGGCATGAAACATCGGCGGTTCGCGGCGCATGGCGCCGCTCTCGCGCTCGGCTTGCTTCCCTCGTGCTCGGACGACTCGCCGAGCGCCGGGCATTCCATCGCCGGAAACGGCGGAACGGCGTCGCGCCCGGACGGCGCCGTCTCGGACGCGTCGGCGTCGGGCGCAGCGCCCTCCGATGCCGCCCTCGCCGACGCGACGTCGAATGGAGGCCCGGTAGATCTGCCGCTCAGCACCGTCAGCGCGAACGGGTTCACGTTCAATCTCCGCACGCTGGGGCCGGCCGACGGCGAGCCCGTCATTCTCCTTCACGGGTTCCCCGAGACCTCGTACGAGTGGCGCTATCAGATGGTCGCGCTCGCTCGCGCCGGGTACCGGACGATCGCGCCGGACCAGCGCGGCTACTCGCCCGGGGCGCGGCCGTCTGTGGTGAGCGACTACGCGGTCGTCGATCTGGTCGCCGACGTGCTCGCGATCGCCGCTGCGCTCGGCGTGGATCGCTTCCACGTCGTCGGGCACGATTGGGGAGCGGCCGTGGCGTGGGGAATTGCGGCCATCGCTCCCGGCCGCGTCCGCTCGCTGACGTCGATGTCCGTGCCGCATCCCGCGCCGCTCGCTGCCCAGATCGCGGACCCAAAATCCTGTCAGCACCAAGCCTCGGCGTACTTCAAGCTGTTCGCGGCCGACGCTTCGGACGTCTCGTTCCTCTCGAACGACGCCGGGTTTTTGCGCGCCACGTACGGCGAGGCGACGCCCGACGCGCGCGCCGAGTATCTCCGAGTGCTCGACAGCGAACCGGCCATCAACGCCGCCCTGAACTGGTACCGCGCGAACACGTCCACCTCGGGCGAGCTCGCGGCTCCGCCCGTCCGTGCGATCACCGTACCGACCTTGTTGATCTGGGGCGACAAGGATCAGTTTTTTTGCCGTGACACCATCGAGCTGACGAAAGACTACGTGAGCGCGCCCTACGAGCTCGAGATCCTCGCCGGCGTCGACCACTGGGTGCCAGAGCTCGCGGCGACCCGCGTGAACGAGCTATTGCTCGCCCATCTGCGCGCGGGCGACGGTGGGTAGCGTCGGTTCCGCTCCGGCCGGGCCGTTCCGAAACTCGAGCGGCGTCGCGCCGGTCCAGCGCTTGAACGCGCGGTTGAACGCGCTCGGGTCCGAGTAGCCGAGCAAGTAGCAGATCTCGGTGAGCGAGAGGCGCGTCTCGCGGAGGTAGATCTGCGACAGATCGCGGCGCACCTCGTCGAGGGCTTGCTTGAACGAGAGCCCTTCGGCGGCGAGGCGTCGCTGCAGGGTGCGCGGCGTGAGCGAGAGCCGCGACGCGACGTGTGCGATGCCGCACTCGCCGCGGCCGAGCGACTCGATGAGCGCGCGCCGGATCGGATCGACGGGGGGCGCCTCGAGCACGCGATCGATCCGGTCGTTCGCGTGTCGCTCGAGGACCGCGCGAAGCCCCGGCGAGCCGCTCTTTCCCGCGAGCGCCCATTGGTCCCGCGAGATCCGGAGCTCCGTCCGCTCGGCGTCGAAGTGCACCCGGCCGAGCACTTTTTCGTAGAGAGCGAGGGGCGCGCTGCGCGCGTGCGAGAGCCGCAAGGTCGGCGTGAAGTGTCCCCCCGCGTACAGGCGAAACCGTGTGACGATGATCGTCCAGAAGTACTCGACGAGGCTCGCCGGCAAGATCTGGAAGGCGTACGGGTGCCGCATCGAGACGGTCACGTCGGCGGGTGCGGGAGGATCGTCGATGACGTAGGTGAGGCCGGTGTCTCCGAGTGCCGCGTACCGGGCCATGGCGCGAAATCCGTCGCCGACCGTGGCGCTGCTCCCGACGAGGTAGTCGAGAAGCTCGAGCTCCCCGAAGGCAACCGACGAACCCGCGTGAACGCCGAGGCCTTCCTTTCCGAAGGCGCTCTCGGCCGCGACCCAGACGCGCAGCATCGTGGCTTCGGGAAAACGCGCGCCCGGATCGACGAGCACGGTCGTCGATAGCTCGGCGCTCTGGGCGAGCGCGTGGGCGTCGAGGCCGAGGGCGTGGAGGCTCGCGAGCAGGGCCTTCAGTTCGGTAGCGCCCACCGTGAACGCCTGCATGTGGGACAGCGTTGCTCGGCGGCTGCCGCTCGGCAACCCGAGCTCACCGAATGGGGCGCGTGGCGGCCGCTCAGTGAACGGCGCCGCAGAGCCAGGCGAACGCCGGCACGAGCACTTCTTCGGGCGACGCTCCGCCCTGACGCGCCGCGAATGCTTCATTCTGGCGCTCGACCGCGAACCCGTGGTCGCCGAACACCATGACCATCGTACGCGGCTCGCGCTCCTCGAAGTGAGCCGCGATTCGCTCGGCGACCTCGCGCGCGAGCGCGTCGAAGCCGTCGGGTGACGCCCCACCGGGCTCGGCGAGACGTGCCTCGATCATGTCGAGCTTGTGCACTTCGCGGTGGCCGGTCTTCAAGCGGCGGATCATCGACGCCTTCTTGCCGCGGGGCACCATCATGTCTTCGCTGACTTCGCCGGTGAACTCGCGGAGTCCGGCGGCGCCGCGTCCGATGAGCTCGACCTGCGTCGCGGTCGTCGTGGGGAGCGCCGACCAGAGCAGGAAGCGCTCGGCGCAGGCCGCGCGCTTGCCAACGAGGTTGCGGAGCGCGTCGTTGACTGCGTCGCCGAGGTCGAACCGCATGCCGTCGACCAGAAGAAGCTGCGTCGTGCGGGCGCCGTGAAGACGGGCCACCCGGAGCGCGATGTCGGGCACGTCGACGACCATCAGCGGACGCTTGTTGCGAACACGGAGGGCGTCGAACGCCTCGGTGTAGCTCTTCTCGAAGTTCTTCGCCCACTCGTCGGCGGTCTCGCGAAGCTCGGGGACCTCCACGCCGCGGTCGATGGCCGCGCGCAGCGGGACGTAGGCGGAGGTGAACAAGCGTTCGACGACGGAGAGCGGCTTCGGACCATGCGCCGCATCGAGATCGCGCGCGTATTGCTGGAGCTTGCGGCGAGTCTCGCCGTCGAGCGTCGGACGCTGCACGGGCTCTTTCACGGCTTCCCGCGTCGCCACCGGCGAAACCACCCGTTCCACGAAAGCGACCGGCGCGACGACCGGTTCTTGCACGGTCTCCGGGCGCGTCACCGGTGCGTTCATCGGCGGTGCGACCGCGGCGAGCGGCGGCTCCGGATCGGCGAACCGGAGCTCGAGCTTCGGCATGGGCTCGGACGGGAAGAACGAGTCGTCGCGATCGTTCGACCGGGTCTCACGCGGCGCCGGCGTCGACAGCTCGAGGAGAGCGTCGCGAAGCCAGCCCGCCTCGGTGTCGTCGGCCATCGCGCGCGCCGATTGCGAGAAGGAGTCGGAAGCGTCGACCTGGAGCTCGAGCGCCGGCGCACTCCTCCACGAGTCCGGCGCGTCGTCGTTCCGGGATTCGCCTTCGTCGTCGCGATCGTCGCCGAAGGCGCGAAGATCGTCGTCGTGGTCCATCTCGAAGTCGCTTTCGGCGACGACGTCCATCGCGTGCATCGCCTCCATCGCGCTGAAGGCGTCGAGCGGGGCAGGGGGCATGAGCGTCGCGGTCGTCCCCGTCAGTTCGGTGATGTCCGTCGGCGCGGCGTCGCGAGTGACGCCGCGGATCTCGGACGAGCGCCGTTGCATCGTCAGGATGAGCTCGCTCAGCGGCTCGGGCTCCGAGTAGATGCCGAGCGCGCCGTTCTCCGGCGCGAACTCGAGCAGGATCGGATGCGCGCCGAGCGCGTCGACCCAGGCGCGCACGGTACTGCTGTCGGCCGAGTCGAGGGCGCCGTCCACGGCGATGCCGTCGAGCGCCGAAAACCACAGCGCGATCCCCTGCGCCCCGGAGATCCGCGCGCGCTCGAGCTGGTCGGAGAGCACTTGGTCGAAGCCGACGACCATGACGCGAGGCGGCGGCGCTCCGCGGGTCTCGAGGCAGCGCTCGATCGCTCCCTCGATGAACAAGGCGAGCCGCCCCCGCGCCGTCGAACGGGGGGGCGGAACATCGATGAACAGAAGGCCGGCCGCGACCGCCTCGCTCGTGAACGTCGCTTTTGCCGTCTCTTTCGCGGAGTCGAGTCGCGACGGCTGTCCCTGAGAAGTGGCGCCCCAAAACATGGCTCTCTACTTCCCGCATTTGCTCCTGACGGCCCACATTTCTGCGGTTTTTGCGCGAGGACGAGACGGCCGAGCCGCCGCGGTGCGGTGGAGGCGAAGGTGGGATGGTGGCTCGCTACTAAAACGGCAGGCCGCCCGTTGACGCTTTCACCCGGGGGAAATAAGTTCGGTAAAGGCTCCCTCTGCGGAGACGCGAGTACGCCAGAATGAATCCCTTACAAGACATTGAACCAGGGAGACGAACCGCGCGTGATGAGCTAGGCCCGGATCTGTTCACCGGGAAGCCTGACCGCGTAGCAAGTCACCCACCTAGCGATGCTAGGGGTTCATGCTGGGCGCTCGACTCACGTCTCGTGTGGTAAGGAGCCGCTAACTCCCCTTTCCAAAGGCTTCCGCCCGCGGCGCCCGTCGGGTACCATCGCCGACTTGATGGGAGAGTCTGCGAAAAGGTTCAGGGATTCGGTAATTGTTTGCCTGACCGGAGGGCTGCTGGCCGTCGCCGTCGACGCCAGCGCCGCCCACGTGCACGGAGCAATCGTCGGGTTCCAATCACTCTTGAACCCCGCTTGGGAAGAAGCGACGAACCCCGATCGGCACGACTACTCGTTCCGCGAGCCGGTTCCGACGGTGCGAGCCGAGTTTCGGCGCCTCTATCCCGACGTCACCAAGGAAGTGTGTCTCGCCGTCCTCGGGGCGACGCCGGCGCCGCCTCAGAAGGCCGTCCTCGTTCGCGTCGGTGGCGGACGGACGACGCCGGTCACGATCGTCGTCCCCCCCGGCACCCAGATCCAGTTCCAGAACACCGACGTGTTCACGCACCGGCTCTACGGGGTGGGCGTCGCGACGTTCACCGCTTCCGACACCGTCAAGGGCGGCCTTCGTTCGTTCGCCGTGCCCGGGCCCGGGACGTTCGAGATCCGGGACGAAGCGGCGCCGAGCCTCCGGACGTTCGTCATCGGTGACCCGAACGTCGTGTCGATTACCTATCCGTCGTCGAAGGGCGAGTACCTGCTTCCGGTCGACGCGCCCGGCGAGTACCGCGTGCAAGCGTACTTTTCCGGCAAGAAAGTGGGGCCCGAGTTACCCATCAAGGTGGGAACCGCGGACCTCGATCTGTCGCGCCAGCCGATCAAGGTGAGCGACGGCAAGAACGACAAGAACGAGAAGAGCAATTAAATGCTGCTTTCCCGGTTCTGGTACGTGTTGCTCGGACTCCTCGCTGGCGCGCTGGTGTTCGTCCTCTACCTCGCGCAGAGCATGTACAACCGCCAAGGTTCACGTGCGATGGGCGAAGGGCTGTCCGCCGATAGCCAGGTCGTCTCGTGGTACCTGAAGAGCGACGCTCGCGACCGCGCCGCGCATCTCATTTCGTTCGCTCTCGACGGCAGCATCGCGAAGAATCTCGCCGACTCGAGCGCCTCCGACTCGAAGGTCCCCGAAAAGGCGCACGACGCGGTGCAAGCGGCCCTCGCCAAGGTCGCGCTGACCATCCCCAAAGACCAGAACTTCGACGCCGTGTTCGCGGTCGATCAGCACGGTCGCGTCGTGGCGCACCTCGGTTACGAACAAGCCACCGGGGACTTCGAGCTCGGGGGCTATCCCGTCGTTGCCGACGCACTGCACGGGTTCATTCGAGACGACACGCTGGTGCTCGATCGGGTGTACCGCGTCGTCGCGCGCCCGGTCGAATACGATCTCGGGCAAGCGCCGGCCGGCGCCATCATCGGCGCGCGCATCATCGACGACCGGTTCGCGCGCGAGCTGTCCGAACGAACCGGCGCCGCGGTCGCATTTTACGCGAGCGGGGCACGCGTCGCGTCGGGCGCACCCGAAGGATTCGACAAGAGCCAGCTCGACATGATCGTCAGTGACCTCGGCGATCTCGACAACGACTCGGACTACAAGACCAAGGGTCGGAGCCAGCTCCGCATCATCGGCAAGACGATCGGCGTCGTGTACAGCAAGCTCCCCGGCGAGGCGTGGGCGCTCGGCGCCGGTTACGTCGTCGGTCGAACCGCGCTCACCCTCGAGACGCCGCTCGCCTTCTTCGGCGCCGCGGACGACAAGGACAAGGCCAGCGCCAAAGTGCCGATCGTCGCCGGCATCATCATTCTGTGCGCCGGGCTCGGTTTGCTCTTCTCCTTCCTCGAGCACAGTCGTCCGCTGTCGCTCTTCAAGCGCGAAGTGCGGCGATTGGCGAAGGGCGAGGAGCAAGCGCTCGCGCCGTCCAAGTTCGGCGGCGCGCTCCGCACCGTGGCCTCCGACGTGAACGACGCCATCGATCTCGCCGTCGGAAAATCCGGCGGCACGCGGCGCGCGGCGGATCTTTCGCAAGTGCTCGGCGATCTACCGGCAGAACCGCAGATGAGCGCCTTCAGTTTTCCCGGCGATGCCGCCGGATCGAAACCCAAGGCGGCCCCGCCGGCGCCCCCTGCGGCGCCGTCTCCGCCCCTCGCCGTGACGACCGCGCGCATCCCGACCGCACGGAGCGCACCCGACGCGGACACCGATGTCGTGTCGTCGGTCGCCGACTTCGACGCGGACAAGAAGCGGCTTCCCGCGCCCCCGCCTCGACCGGGCGGTGCGCCCGTCGCTCCCACGCCCGCTCGCGCGGCTGCGCCCTCTGCACCGCGAGCCACGACCTCGACGCAAGACGGCCAGAACACCGAGTGGGTTCACGTCTTCGAGGAGTTCTACGCCACGAAGCAACGCTGCGGCGAGTCCGTCAACGGATTCACCTTCGACAAATTCCAGAACACGCTGAAGAAGCACCGCGACGCGATCATCGAGCGCCACGGCGTTCGCCGCGTGAAGTTCAGCGTCTACGTGAAAGACGGCAAGGCCGCCCTCAAAGCCAGCCCTATTCGGGAATAGCTCGCTGTTGCTGTGAGTCGCTCGTCGAACTCGGTCGTCGGCGAGGCTTGGCGAAGCCGCGATCAGCGGGGCGTTACGCGAGCGCCCGTCCGTCAAGCTCGGTCGCTGGCGAGGCTTGTCCCGAGCACCGGAGCGGAACGTACAAATGTACTTGAGCACCGGAGCGCAGGGCAAACGAAGCCAGCGGCCGAGATCGACGGACGCCCCTACGAGCGGAACAAACGCTTCAAGTCATTCAATGCAGGGCAGCGAGGAAGCGTTCGGCGTCGAGGGCGGCCATGCATCCGGTACCGGCGGCGGTGACGGCTTGGCGATAGTTCCAATCGGCGACGTCGCCCGCGGCGAACACGCCGGGGACGCTGGTGTTCGTCGTACCCAGCTTCACCTTGATGTAGCCGTTCGCGTGGACCTCGAGCTGGCCCTTGAAGAGATCGGTCATTGGCGTGTGGCCGATTGCGACGAACAGCGCCGCGCAATCGATGGTCTTCGTGTCGCCGCTCTTCAGGTCCTTGAGCCGCACGCCGGTCACGCGATCTTCCTTCGGGTCGAGCACGTCGACCACGGCGTGGCTGAAGAACGGGCGGATCTTCGGATTGGCGAGCACCCGCGTCTGCATCGTTATCGACGCGCGGAACTCGTCGCGCCGATGCACGAGCGTCACGCTCTTGCAGAGGCCGGACAGGTACGACGCTTCTTCCATCGCGGTGTCTCCGCCGCCGACGACCACCACGTCCTCGCCGCGGAAGAGGGCGCCGTCGCACACCGCGCAAGCGCTCACGCCCTTGTTCTTCAGCTTGTCCTCGCTCTCGAGCCCGATGTAATTCGCTCGCGCGCCGGTGGCGATGATGAGCGAGTCGGCGAGGTGGAGCTCGTTTTCGTCTTCTCCGACCCACACTTTGAAGGGACGCTCGGAGAGGTCGACCTTCTGCGCATCCGCCGTGACCAGCTCTGCGCCTTGATGCACCGCTTGCTCGCGGAATCCCGCCATCAGCTCTTGTCCCGACACCTTCGCCGGAAAGCCGGGGTAGTTCTCGACGTCGCTCGTGAACATGAGCTGCCCACCGGGAATGAGGCCGCCCGCGTTGAAGCCCTCGACGCAAAACGGAGTCAAGTTGGCGCGCGCGGCGTAGATGGCGGCGGTGAGCCCGGCGGGGCCGGAACCGATGATGAGAACCTTGTGTCGTCGAGTCATGGCGAGTGGAACCTAAATCACGGAGAGCCATCCGGCTACCGGCGCGATCGTCGCCCGGGCGAATCGGCTCGATGCGTCATTTCCTAGCGGGGATCGAGCGCCCCAGGTGGCGCAGAACCTCTTGAAGATCCAGCCAGACCTCTTTTTTCGCGCTCGGGGTGCGAAGGAGATACGCCGGATGAAAGGTGGGCATCACGGCGATCGTGCCGCGAAAGAGGCGCCAGGTCCCTCGGAGTCGCGTGATGCCGCCGCCGATGCCGCAGAGCCCTTCGAGCGCCGTCGCGCCGAGCGCCACGATCGCCTTCGGCTTCAGGAGCTCGATTTGCTCGACGAGATACGGGCGGCACGCGGCCACCTCGTCCGCCTCGGGCTTTCGGTTGTTCGGAGGGCGGCACTTGACGATGTTCGCGACGTACACTTCGTCGCGCGCGAAGCCCATCGCTTCGATCATACGATCGAGCAGCTGTCCGGCTTTGCCGACGAACGGGAAACCTTGCGCGTCCTCGTCCGCTCCCGGGCCCTCGCCGACGAAGCACAGCCCACTCGAACCCGTGCCGCGCGCAAAGACTGTTTGAGTTCGTGTCTCCGAGAGACGGCAACGCGTGCACGTCGAGACTTCGACGCGCAGCATCTCGAGTCGGCGCACGCTCGCCTCGCGGTCCTCCACGCTCGGCTCGTTCGCTCGCGACTCCGAGACGTCGGTTCGCGGCCCGACTCCGGCGCCCGTCGCATTCGACGCGCGCGCGTCGGCAACGACGCCTCGCTCGGCCGCCGGCGCTGCGCGGTACGCTTCGAGCCCCGTCGCGCCCGATTCGCGACTCAGCTCTGCGTGCACGCGGAGGGCGGCGACCAGTGTGGCGAGCTCTTCGCGTGGATCGAGCTCTGGTTCGCCGGCGGCGACCGTCAAAACCCGATCTCGTAGCCGAGGGTCGGTTCGAGCACCAGGCCCGACGCCGGGAACAAGTACATGGCCCCGACGTTCAACACGAGGCCGTGAGTCGGCGCGAACGCGTACATCGCGCCGACGCCGAATGAGATGAACGATTGCCCGAACTTCCTGTAAGCGTCGAGCTGCGGCGTGGGCTGCGCGGGATTGCTCACCGGATCGTAGACCGTCACGGTCAACTTGGCGTCGACTTGTGCGATACCGCCGCCGAGATACCCGTAAGGACGAAATCCCTTTTTCGAGAACACGTCTCTGCCGAACCAATACTTCGCGCGGAGCTCGAGGTGGATCGGAAGGAAGCTCGTTCCGTCGGGTGCTTTCGGTCCGCCGTTGAAGGCAAATCCGGCGCGCACTTCGCCCGCGAGGTTCCGCCAGATGACGCGTTCGTACGAGAGAAGAAGCCGCACCGTTCCGGGCGCGGCGCCGCCGTTCAGATTGCCACCCTGATTCTGGACTGGCGTTCCGGTGTAGGGGTGTCCGCCTGCGTAGTAGCAGTCGAAGCTCGAGCCTCTCGTGCACACGTTGCTTCCGCTCAAGAACGCGAAGTCGGCGGCGAAGTGGAGACCGAGCCAGTTCTTCTTGAACGGCGCCGACATGTTCTCGACGTCGCAGGTTCCGTTCGTGCACGCGGCGCCGCTCGGGCAATCGGCCGCCGTTTCGCAGCTCGGCGCGCTCTGACACGTGCGCCCGCCGGAGTCATTCGGCAGACAAAACAGGCCCGAGTCGCAGTCCGACGTCGACTCGCAGAGTGTGCCCGACCCTTTCGAGCTCTTCTTCGTGCCCGGGCATGCGGGCGTCCCGATCATGTCCTCGGGGCACGCGCTTGCGTCCATGCACTTGGCCGGAGCAGCTTGACCCGGATAGCTCGGCGGCTCCGCGTCGGTGCGGCCGACGATCTGGATCTCGGATGCTTGCTTCTTACTTCCGAAGCTGTCGAGCTCTTCGCCGTCCTTGTCCTTTGCCTGGACGTAGAACTTGAGCTTTCCGTTCACGCCGGTGTCGGCGCAGGGAATTTCCCCCTGCCAGTACTCGCCCTTCTTCGTCATCGTGACCTGTTGCCAGGTCTCGCCGCCGAACGGCATGTAGCGGAGCGTGACTTTGACCGCCGGTTCGTCCGTGGTGCACGCGACGGGGATCGGTCGCTGTGCTTCGACCTCCTTCACGTTCGGCGTGCACTCCATGTTTCCGGGAACCGCGCCGCCCGCTCCCGCGGCAGCGGGGGCTTCGGTGGCCGGGGCTGCCTTCGTCGCCGCGGCCGGCGCGGGGGCCCCGGTCGCCGCCGCGAACGCTTGATGCGTCTGTGGAGTCGCGAGGGCATCGTCGAGTTTGACGCTCGGGTCGAGCGCGACCGCTTGCGAGAACGCCTCTTGAGCGCCGCCGAGATCTTGCTTGCCGCTTCCGCGAACGATGCCGATGTACATCCACGCGCGGCCTTTGACCTGCGGGCTGCATCGATCTTCACAAGCGTCGATCACTCCCTTGAGCAGCGCTTCGGCCTTGTCGAACTGCGTCGCCAAGTAGAGGTTGTTGATCGCCTCGTCGATTTTCTTCGTCGCCGCGGCGTCGCGCGGCGCGGCGAAACCGGTCGGCGCGCCGAGAACCATCGCGGCTACGAGCAGGGCAAAAAATGCAGGTCTGCGATACACGGCTCGAGTTCTCCGATTCAAACTTTACAGCTAGGTTGTTCGCGAAATCCGGTGTCCCGCCGGCTCGCTCGCGGTGCACCTGAGAAAATTTACTTCGACGTCGACGGGCAGCCCTCTTTGGCAACCTCGGTGCGTACGAACTGCACGCGACGATTGAGCGCGCGATTCTGATCCGTGTCGTTCGGAACGAGCGGACGGTCGAACCCGTAGCCGTGTGAAGCGAGCCGGCTCGACGTGATGCCGTGCTTGAGTAGGTACGTCTTCACGGCTGCGGAGCGCTGCTCGCTCAGGTGCTTGTTGTAGGCGGCGCCGCCCACGTTGTCGGTGTGCCCCTGCACCTCGATCTGGATGTCGGGCATCTTGTTGAGCACGTCGACCACGGCGTCGAGGACCGGGAAGCTCTCGGGTCGGATCTTCGCCTTGTTGAACTCGAAGTGGATCTGCTGCGTGATCTTCACTTCGCAATCGGTCACGATCGCGAGCGCGTTCGTCGGGCAACCGAGTGGCTCTTGAGTGGTCGAACCCGGTTCGTTCGGGCACTGATCTTTCAAATCGGGAACGGTGTCGTTGTCGTTGTCGAGGTCGGGGCAGCCGTCCTCGTCCTGGAACCCATCGGGATCCTCCGGCTCGGTCGGGCACTTGTCGGCGGAGTCGGGGATGCCGTCGAGGTCGTTGTCGGGGTCGGGGCAGCCGTCCTGGTCGAGATACCCGTCGGCGTCTTCCGGTTCGAGGACGCACTGGTCCACGGAATCGGGAATGCCGTCGCCGTCCGCGTCGGGGTCGTCGGGGCAGCCGTCTTCGTCTTGGAACCCGTTGAAGTTCTCGGGTTGGTCCGGACACTTGTCGGAATCGTCCGGGTATCCGTCGCCGTCGCGGTCGCCGTTTTCGACGAACTGCCGTTCGGCGCAATATTGCGGCGGCGAGAGCAACGTCGCGGCGTTCGCGTTCGACTCGGCGAGCCAGAGGTGCTGCTTCGCCTTCGACGCGTAACCCTGCGCGAGCTCGATCTCGGCGAACTGCAAGTGGCTCTTGGCGATCGCGAGCTCACGCGGAGCGCAGCGGATCGCGCCGTTGCGTTCAGCTTGGTCGGCGATCTTTTCGAGGCCCTCGATGCGGCCGTGAAGCGCGGGCGCTTCGGCGCAACCGATCGAAGCCGCGAGCGCACTTCCCACGAGCGCGGCGAGGGCGCCCCATCGCGCGTCGATCATCGGCCTGCTCCGCGCTCGGCTTGCTTGCTGAGTCGAATTGCCTTTGCCGCGTACGTTTCACTCTCTTCGGCGAGATTGATCGCGTCGCCGTAGTCGGCATCGGCGGCTTGTCGCTCGGCCTCTTCGTAGTGTTCCTTCGCGTAGTAGTATTCGAAGGGAGCGAGCTTTTCCGCGCCGAGCTCCCGAGCCTCGGCGAGTTGGTTCGACGCGGAGTTCGCTTTGATCGCGTAGATGCCGTTGCCGCACGCGACGCCGAATAGAGCGGTCGATCCGCCCAGAGCCAATCGGAGGATGTGCGCCGAACGCCGGAAAAACCGCGGGCTTTGCTGCATCATCAACTTCCGTTCGTTTCGGGACGCTATCAATCCCACGAACGAGGCGTCAACAGCCGACTCTCTCTTCTCGCGCGGTGAAATCACCTTGCGGTCGCGCCTGGAGAATTCGGCTACCGCTTGCTCTCGCCGCGCGGCGTCGCGAGCTCAGATGCGCCGGAAGACGCCAACCACGACGCCGAGCAGCATTGTCGGCTTGAAGTCCTGCGCGCGCACCAGAATTGGCGCCATTTGCGAGTTCGCCGGCTGAAAGCGGACGTAGTCTTTTTCGGGGTAGTAGTGTTTCACGGTCGCCTCGTCACCGATGAGCGCGACGACGATGTCCCCGCGGTCGGCCGTGGGCTGTTTGCGCACGAAGATGTAGTCGCCGTTCAGAATCCCGGCCTCGATCATCGAGTCGCCCGCGACGCGCAGCCCGAACACTTCGCGCCCCCCGCGAACCATCATGCGGTCCACGCGCACCGTATCGACCACGTTCTCCTCGGCGAGGAGCGGCATACCGGCGGCCACGCGGCCGAGGATCTGGATGTCGAGAATGCCCTCGTCGGTCCCCTTGGGCGGCGGTGAGTGCTCGTCGTGCTGGTCAACCACCCGGAGCGCACGGCTCTTCATGTCTTCGCGCCGCAGATAGCCTTTCCGCTCGAGGGCTCGGAGATGGTCGTTCACTCCGTTCGTGGAACGAATGCCCATGTATTCACCAATCTCGCGCAACGTGGGCGGGTAGCCCCGTTCCTCGATGGACAGGCGGATATAGTCCAGAGTTTGCGCTTGGCGTTTCGTCAGCCCCGTCATTTTGGTGAACGGAGCGTACTGAACGGGTGTTAGGAAGTCAAATTGTGAGGTGGCATTCGGCCGCGGTTTCTGCCGGGTCCTGATCTACCTCGTTAAGTTTCGCTTCGGTTCGCTGGAGTTGGTCGCTCAAAAACGACCCGTGACCGACAAGAACGTCAGCTTGTCCGTCGTTTCTCGGAGCCGACCGACGAGCATGCGCACCATGCTCCAGAGCACCTCGTAGGCCAGATCCTTCTGCATGAAGAGGAGGTCGTCGAAGCCGTCCTTCGGGATCGCCAGAACTCGGCAACGCTCGTGGACACGTGCGTCCGCCGAGCGCGGCGACTCGTCGAGGAGGGCCATTTCGCCGAATACCTGCCCAGGACCGAGCACGGCGAGCGCTTCTTCACCCATGCCCGGGACGTCGCGGCTGATCCGCACGCGGCCTTCGAGGATGAGATAGAGCTTGTCGCCCGCGTCGCCGTGCTGGAAAATTTTCGTCCCGAGCGCATGCGACTCTTCGGTCGTCACTCGCGCAATGAGCGCGATCGCCTCGGGCTTCAAGCCCGTGAACAGCTCGACCTTCCGGAGTTGCTCGACCGTGTCCGACATTTCTCGGTTCAGCGCTTGAAGTTGATGGTGATGACTTGGGTGAAGGTGATCGCCGCGCCGTCGTGGTTGCGCGCCGGCTGATAGTGCTCTCGAAGCGCGCAGCGTTTCGCGAGCGCACCGAAACCATACCCGGGATCCTGCACCACCGACGCGCTCTGTGCGTTTCCGTCGGCCGAGATCGTCACCGCGAGGCTCACGCGCGCGTAGTTGACCTGCTCGATGTCGGCCTCCGCCGGGAACCCGCAGTGGTCCCACGACCCGCTGAGCGGCACGGCCGGGCGCGACATGTCCGCCTTGGCCGGCCCGGGCGGGCCATTGCCTGCGATCGCCGGACCCGCGCCCGCCGCGTGCGGATCGTAGACGGCCCTCTTGCTCGTGCCGTTGCTCGTCGTCGTGCCGCCCGCGTAGGCCTCGGCATTGCCTTGGACGAACGTGTTGCCCGTCAAATCGACCGGCTCGTCGGGGTCCGGATCCGCCGTCAGCACTTTGCCGGCCTGTGCGGCGGGTGCCGGCGCGGTCGTCGGCACCTTCTCGACGGGCGCCGCTTTCGGAGCCGGTTCGGGCGGTTCCGGTTCCGGCTCGGGGGGAGGGGGCGGCGGCGGCAACGGCTCGATCGCGATCTCCGAACGCGCGCGGAGAACGTCCGCCGCCTTCTTGACGTCGGAAGCGAACCCCGAAAGGTTTGCCGGCAAGGTGAGCACGCGCGCGGCGCCCGCCGCGTGGAGCAACAGCGTGAGCGCGATGCTGAGCGCGAACCGCTGGCCGTCGCGGCGGTCCAGGTCGAGGACGCGGGCGAACGGATCGCCGAGCTCGCCGTCGAGCCCACGGCGCCGCATCGAGCTCGCGTCGCTCACCATCGTCCCTAAGGCTTCGGAGGCGCCGGTTGCGCTTCCCCGTCCTTCGGCGCGGGAGAAACGGCGAACGCGATCTTCGACAGGCCGGCCTGGCGCAGCAGATCGAGCACGTGAATGACTCGGCCGTGCTCGACCTTCTTGTCGGCGCGAATGACGGCGCGGATGTCCTTGTTGTCGGCCTTCGCGCGGCGCGCGAGCGGCAAGATCCCCTCGTCGTCGACGACGGGCTTCGAGTCGACGTGCGTCTTCCCGTCGATCGAGAGATCGACGCTGAAGATCGACTGCATGTTCTCGCCGCTCGCCGACTTCGGCAGATCCATCGGCATGCCCTGGGAGACGATGATCTTCGCCGTCACCATGAAGATGACGAGGAGCACGAGCATGACGTCGACGAGCGGCGTCACGTTGATGCCGCTGATCAAGCCATCGTCGTCGTCCGAAGAGCCGCCGGCCATGTCAGCCGCCCCCGGCTTCCTCGGACTTGCCGCGCTTCGGTCCGTGACCGCTGCTCACGGCCGCGAGGTAAGCGAGCAGGACGCGCGACAGCGCGTCGGTGTTTCCGAGAATCGACTTCTGCTGGCGCACGAAGAAGTTGTACGTCGCGACGGCGGGAATCGCCACGGCGAGGCCGACGGCGGTGGCGACGAGCGCTTCGGCGATCGAGGCCATCACCTCTTGCGGCGCCATCCCCTGAGCGGCTTCGGTCGCCGCTGCCACGACGTCTTGTCGTCCAAGGGCTTCGAAGGCCTGCACGACGCCGATGACGGTTCCGAAGAGTCCGATGAATGGCGCGTTGTTTCCGAGCGTGCCGAGGTAAGCGAGGCGACGCTCGAGGCGCATTTTCTGCAACGCGAGCGCGCCGAGCATCGCTTGCTCTGCCGCGGCCGCGCCGCGATCGACTTCCATCAGGCCGGCGACGACGACGGCCGCCTCGGCGCTCGGCGACGCTTCCATCTTGCGGCGCGCGCCTTCGATGTCTCCAGTCCGGAGCAGATCGCGCAGATCGCTCGCGAGCCGCGTGAGATCGTCACGGATCGACCAGTAGAACCACGCCCGCTCGAGCATGATCGCCACCGAGAGGATGCTCAGCCCGATGAGGAGCCACATCACCCACTGCGCGCCGAAATTGGTCATCAGGCGCTGGAGCCACTCAGTCAGTTTCATCTCGGATGTCCTCGTACGCCGCCGGAGTCAGAACCGGAAAACAGGCGGCGACCATGGTGCGTTCCCGACCGACTGTAAATACGTTCGAAAGCCGTGTCGGCTCGTGTTTGCCCGATTCCGCGCGCCGCGAGCGGAGCGAGCCCGCGAAGGCGGCGGGGGGGAGCGGTCGCGAAGCGAGCCGCGGGGGGCAAGGCCCCCCGTGACATGCCCACGTCGCTTCGGGTATTTTGGGGTTATTGGCCCCCACATCGACGGTGAGCGTCGCCGTGGGGACAGGCTTTCTCGATCAGCTCACCCGGGTCGAGCTGTGGTGCCTGGGCTCGAAGCCGGTTCGCGGCCGAAGCTCGTCCGAGCGCGGACGGCTCAGAGCTCGTGCGGCATCAGGTCGTGCGGCGAGCGGAAGAACTGCATCGGCGAGTAATGCCTGAGGCACGAGACCCGGCGCATGTAGACGTCCGCGTACGTCTCCACCTGGAGCCCGAAGATGCTGAGCTCGTTGTCCTGCTTCAGGAGGGAGCCCCAGTAAGGATGAAAGCTCCGGTCCACGATGTCGCGGAGCTTCGCGTGCTCTTCGTGAATCAACCGGAGCTCGCCGCGGATGCGTTCGATCGTGCGCTTCTCGGCGACGCGCACGTCGTCGGCGTCCTTCGCCTTGGAGCGCGCCTTCGTGAGCTCTTTGTACCTCGCTTGATGATAGCGAAGCCCGTCTTCCAGGTTGTCGCGTTCCTCTTCGAGCGCTCGCTGCCGCGCGATTTCGCCGAGTGATCGGTCGTGGGCTTCGAGCTCCGCGTCGAGCTCCTGGATCACCATCGCCGTTCGCCATGCCGACTCTTTCTTCGAGCGGAGCATGTCGCCATAGATGTGATCGCCGACGTAGAGCACGCTCGAGCCGGGGACCGCGATCGCCCGCTCGAAGTCCACGAGGTTCCCGCCTTCGTAGACCTTGCCGCGCTCGAACGTGCCGCGGAATTCGCGCAGCACCTCGCCGTCGCGTTCGATGAACGGTCTGCCTTCTTTGAACCAGAGCGGTTTTTGTGCCGCGACGACGACGATGTCGAAGTAGTGACGCCACGACGGATACTCGGGCATCGCGCCGCCGAGGAGGTAGCGCATCACCTTGTCGGTGTAGCCGAACGGCGAATTGGTCAGCAAAAAGAGCTTTTTGCCGGCCGAGCGCAGCTTGTGCAGCGTCTCGGCGAGGTGCGGATCGGCGTGGATGAACTTCGGCAGATCGGCCAGCACGTTCTTGTAGATGGTGCCGTCGCGGTGCGCTTCGTCGATCGACTCGCGGACGTCGCGAAAGAGCTTCGGAAAATCGACCTTGGTGCCGCGGCTCTCGAGCGCGTCGGTGATCGCGGCGTACGCGGTGACCTCGGACAGCGAGAACAGCGTGTCGATCCAGTGATACCGCGACGTCTGCGGGTGAATGCGCTGGTGCGTGTACAGCTCGCGCACGGTGTCCTTCGCGAGCGGCGCCATGCCGTGCCAGCCCTTCCGCACGACCTTGAAGCGATTCATCTTCAAGATGTTGCCGAGGCGCGTATCGACGAGGAGCCCGCGGATCGGAAAGCGATAGTCGTAAGACAGCTTCACGAGGGCGCTCGGGTAGCCCCGGGTCACGAGTCGCTCGATCGTCGCGTCGACCTGGAGCGAGTCCATCTGGCCCTGGTCGTACGTGGCCAGCGTGTAGTCCATGTCGAACCCGACCCAGCCGATGCTGGTCATCTTCAGGTTCCTGTTGATCCAAACTCGCTCGGGTTTCGGAACACGGGAAACGGGTTCCGGCGGACCTCCGAGAGGCATCGGAAGCGCGAGCTGGCGTATCGGACGTGAACCGCCCACTTCGATTCACGTTAACAGATGGCCGACGAAGCGCGAGGACTCCTCGTCGACGCGGCGGGCCGGCTGCTCGCGTCGACGCCGCTTTCCGGGGGTTTCGCCCCGCCGACGCGAGCGCGCGTCAAGACGAACGGATCGTGACCCCGTGCCCGGCCACGATGTGTGCCACTCGGAGCCGAGGCCCGTCTTGTTCGAAACCGCCCTCGGTCGGGATGTTCTTCATGAAGAGCGGCGTGTCGAGATCGACGAAGCGAAAGCCGCCCTGGCCCGCGGCGAGGCACGCCGACACCGTCATCGACAGCGGTGATTCGACCATGCCGCCGATCATCAGCTCGAGGTGATACGCGCGCGCCGCGGCGATCATGTCGCACGCCTCGGCGATGCCGCACTTTGCGATTTTCACGTTCACCGCGTCGGCGGCGCGCATCGCGGCGATCTCCGCTACGTCGGTCGCCGAGCAGGCGCTCTCGTCGGCCGCAACGAGCACGCGGGTTCGCTTCCGGACCGCGCGGAGCGCGTCGAGATCGTCGGCGTGGGTCGGTTGTTCGAACAGCGCGATGCGCTCGGCGCCGACGCGATCGACGAGCTCGACGGCCTCGTCCACGTCGAAGCTGCCGTTCGCGTCGAGAGTGATTTCCGCATTCGGCGCTGCGCGCAGGATCGCGCCGAGCCGTTCGACGTCGTGTTCGACGGGCCCGCCGCCCACTTTCACCTTCAACGTCCGAAATCCGCCGCGGACCGCGCGCTCGGCCGCGAGCCCCGCGGCCTCCGCGCTGCCCGTGACGATCGTGATGTCCGTCTCGAGCGACTCTTCGCTGCCCCCGAAGAACCGCCACATCGAGAGCCCGACGCGCCGCGTGCCGGCGTCGAGCACCGCACATTCGAGCGCCGAGCGCGCGCTCGCGACGGCCGGGATCGCTTCGCGGAGTTTTTCGGCGAGCCGGCGAAAGCGCCCGACGTCCTCACCGATCAACGTTGCTCGTGCCTCGACGACGGCGGCGAGCGCCGCGGCTTGCGTCTCGCCGTTCACCGCAGGAAATGGGGCCGCCTCGCCGAGTCCGACGGTGCCGTCGTCGAGCTCGACCTCGACGAGCACGTTCGCGGCCATTGGCTGCGCCCCCGTCGCGATTCCGAACGGCTCCGTGAGCTCGACGTCGAAGGCCCTCGCCCGAACGTCCACGATCGTCGCTCCCGCCACGATGGGGCAGGGTATCACCGCGGGCGCCCTCGAGGTGTGCGAAGCTTTCGCAATGCCGCCCCGCCCGTTCGTCGTGCTCGTCGCGGGCGACCCCATTTCGCGCGTGCGCGCCGTTCGCGGCAGTTACGCCGACATGATCCGCGCCGCGGGGCGCGAGCCGTCGTCCGCGGAGTGGCGCGACGTCGACCTCCGCGATGGCACTGCCTTACCCGACCCGAGCGCGATCGCCGGGGTCGTCGTCACGGGGTCTTCGGCGAGCGTGACCGAGCGTGCGCCGTGGATGCTTCGCGTCGAGGCGTATCTCCGGGTCCTCGTCGAACAGCGGGTGCCGACCTTCGGCATTTGCTTCGGGCATCAGCTGCTCGGGCAAGCCCTCGGTGGCGAGGTCGTGAAGAACCCGCGCGGGCGCGAGATCGGCACCGTCGAGCTCGACGTGGTCGGCGAAGATCCGCTCGTCGACGGCGCGCCGCCGCGCTTTTCGGTGAACGCGACGCACGTCGACACCGTGGGAACTCTGCCGCCGCGCGCGCAGCTCCTGGCGCGCACCGAGCGCGAACCCCACGCGATGGTGCGGTTCGCCGAGAACGCGTGGGGCGTCCAATTCCATCCCGAGATGGACGCCGACGTGGTGCGAAATTATCTCGTCGAGCGCCGCGACATCGTCGCCAACGAGGGGCTCGACCCCGACGCGCTCCTCGCCGCGGCCGGAGATGCGGACGCCGGCCGTGCCGTGCTCGTCCGCTTTCTCGAGAGAGCGCGCGCTCAGACGTTCTGAACGAACGACGGCAGATTCATGAACCGGTCGACGTGGTGTTCCTCGTCGCCGTAGAGGCCGTTCAAGATCTGCATGCGCTTGAAGTAGAGGCCGACGTTGTGCTCGTCGGTCACGCCGATGCCGCCGTGAAGCTGGATCCCCTGGCGGGTCACCAGGAAGCCGCCCTTCGAGAGCTGCTTCTTCGCCGTCGAGATCGAACGCTTGCGCTCCACCGGGTCGGGATTGTCGGCGCTGATCATGGCCAGGATCGACGTCCCTTTGCAGAGCTCGACCTCGACGAACATGTCGACGAGCCGGTGCTGCAGCGCCTGGAAGGTCCCGATCTTCACCGAGAACTGCTCGCGCTCGCACAGGTAATCGCGCGTCATCGCGAGCGTCGCCTGGTTGATGCCCGAGCCTTCGGCACACGCCGCGGCGGCGCCGTAGTCCTGCGCGCGCTCGAGGATTTCCCGCGCCCCGCCTTCTTGCCCGACGAGCGCGCCCTTGCCGACGGTGACGCCTTCGAGCTCGATGAGCGCCGCTTTGTGGCTATCCATGCACTCCACGGTCTTCACCTTGAGGCCGGGGGCGCCGCGTTCGACGACGAAGACGGATACGCCGTCGCGATCGCGAGGGCCACCCGAAGTGCGCGCACTCACTAGGATCTGGTCGGCGGCTTGGCCGTTCAAGACCCACGCCTTCTTCCCGGTGATCTTGTAGTCGCCGCCGCTCTTCTCGGCGCGCGTCTCGACGTGGGTGACGTCGTAGCGGCTGTTCTTTTCGAGGTAGGCGAGCGCGAGGGACGTCTTCCCTTCGATCATCGGCGGGAGATATTTCTCCTTCTGCTCGGCCGTGCCGTAGTTCGAGAGAGTGAGCCCCGCGACGGCGACGGACGGCCCGTACGGCTCGGGGACGAGCGTCGTGCCGAGCCGCTCGAGGACGAGCGCCGCTTCGATGAAGTTGCCGCCGGTTCCGCCGACTTCTTCTGGAAAGCAGACGCCGAGCCAGCCGAGCTCGCCCATCTTGCGCCACATGTTCTTGTCCCAGCCGACGTCGCTCTCGCGGATCTTGCGAACGCGTTCGACCGGAGACTCGCGCTTGGTGAAGTTCGTGACGGTATCGACCAGCATTTTCTGGTCGTCGTTGAGGGTGAAATCCATGGGTAGATTCCTCGTGCTCTCGGCCGACTATGTTCCCGGAAGTCCGAGAATCATCTTGGCGATGATGTTCTTCTGGATCTCGTTCGAGCCGGCGTAGATCGTCGCGGCGCGGATGTAGTTGTGCTCGGACGCGACCGATTCTTCGCGCGGCGGGATGGTGCCTTCGGGGTTGAACCAGCTGAGAGCGTCTTGGCCCATGAGATCCATCAACAGCTCGAAGGCCGCCTGCTGAATCTCGGTGCCGCGCAGCTTGAGGATGCTCGACTCGGGGCCGGGCGCCTTGCCGAGCTGAGCGCCGGCGACGGTGCGATAGCTCGACATGCGAAGCGCCTCGAGATCCATCTCGAGCCGCGCAATGCGGGCGCGGTAACCCTGATGCTCGATGGCCGGCTTACCGTCGATGATCGTGTCCTTCGCGATGCGCTTGATCCGCAGGAGCTGCCGCGTCGAGCGACCGACCGCGGCGACCAAGGTGCGCTCGTGGCCGAGCAAGGCCTTCGCGTACGTCCACCCCATGTTCAACTCGCCCACGATATTTTCGCCGGGGACGACCGCGTTTTCGAACCACGTCTCGCAGAAGGCGAGCGTGTTGCCCGTCGTGAGAAACGGCTTCGCGACGACACCGGGCGTCTTCATGTCGACGAGGAAAAAGCTGATGCCGTTCTGCTTTTTTCCGCTCGCGTCGGTGCGGGCGAGCACGAAGATCCAGTCGGCGTACTGCGCGTACGTCGTCCAGGTCTTCTGGCCGTTCATGACGTAGTTGCCCTTGCCGTCGGGCTCGGCGCGGAGCTTCAGGGACGCGAGATCGCTGCCGGCGTTGGGCTCGGAGTAGCCCTGACACCACACTTCTTCGCCGCTGAGGATCTTCGGAAGAAAACGCTCTTTCTGCGCCTTGCTCCCGAACTGGATGATGAGCGGGCCGACCATGCCGAGGCCGAACGGGCTCAATGTCGGGGCGCTCGCGAGCTCGAGCTCTTCGCTCAAGATGAACCGCTCGGTGACGTCGAGGCCCGGCCCGCCGACTTCTTTCGGCCAGTGGGGGGCAACCCAACCCTTCTTGTAGAGGATCTTGTGCCACTCCATTTGCTCGTCGTGATCGAATGATCGATCGAGAGCGGCCTTTTCCTTGATGGCCGGCGGCATCGCGGACTGGATCCACTGCCGAACGTCATCGCGGAACTTCAGCTGTTCGGGCGTAAACGAGAGGTCCATGATGGTTTCTCCGATGACGCCCGGCGCGTGTCGCTCGTCCGACGAGGACGTTCTGCCCGGCGTGCCGTCGAGCCTATACCACAGGGAACCGGCGTCTCGAGCGCTTCGGTCGCAGTCGCCGTCCGGTGGACGGAATTCGAGGGTGCTCCGGCGCGCTCGACGGCATCGACCACCTGGGCTACAGCCCCCCGCAGTTTCCTCGAGGCGACCATGGGTTTTTCTTGCGGCATCGTGGGTCTACCGAACGTCGGTAAGAGCACACTCTTCAATTCGCTCTCGGCGGCGCGAGCCGAGGCGGCCAATTTCCCTTTTTGCACGGTCGAACCGAACGTCGGCATCGTTCCGGTCCCCGACGACCGTCTCGAAGCGCTCGCGAAGGTGTTCGAACCCGACAGCAAGGTGCCGGCGGCGATCCGTTTCGTCGACATCGCGGGGCTGGTCCGCGGCGCGTCCAAAGGCGAGGGGCTCGGCAATCAGTTTCTCTCGCACATTCGCGAAGTGGACGCCGTTGCGCACGTCGTTCGTTGCTTCGAGGACGACAACATCACGCACGTCGAGGGCAAGGTCGATCCGATCGCAGATGTCGACACCATCCAGACCGAGCTCTGTCTGAAAGATCTCGACACGGTGACGAAGCGACTCGACCGCGCGCGCCGGCAATCCAAGGGCGGCGACCCGCTCGAGAAGGTCGCGGTGACGCTCTGCGAGCGGCTCGTGCCGCACCTCGATGCGATGCGCCCCGCGCGCACGTTCTCGCCCGAGGGCGAAAAAGAGGAGATCGTGATGCGCGATCTCCAGTTATTGACCGCGAAGCCCACGTTCTACGTCGCGAACGTGGACGAAGGGTCGCTCGGCCATCTCGAAGAGAACGCGCACTATCGCGCCGTGCGCGATCTCGCGGCGCGCGAGAAGACGCCGATCGTGCCGATCTGCGCGCAGCTCGAGGCCCAAATCGCCGAGCTCGAACCGGCCGATCGCCCCGATTTTCTCGCCAGCGCCGGCCTCACCGAGCCCGGCCTGAACGAGGTGATCCGAACGGGCTACACGCTGCTCGGTCTCATCACGTTCCTGACGGCGGGCGAGAAAGAATGCCGCGCGTGGACGCTCCGGAAAGGGCTCGCTGCGCCGAAGGCCGCGGGCGTCATTCACACCGACTTCGAGCGCGGGTTCATTCGCGCCGAGGTGATTCGCTGGGAGGACCTGGTCGCGCTCGGCAGCGAAGCGAAGTGTCGCGATGCCGGCAAGGTACGCGTCGAGGGCAAGGACTACATCGTCCAAGACGGCGACGTGATGCACTTCCGCTTCAACGTCTGAGTCGAAGCCGCGCGGCGACAACCGGTGAGGCTTCTCGCTTAGCTACCGAAGGCGGACCAGAGGCTCCGCACGGGAACCGGACCGCCGAACGCGCCGTGGAAGCGCGCGATCCAGACGACGACGAGGAGCGCGACGAGCGCCGTCGCGATCGTTGCGAGGGTCCACTCGACGCCGCGACTCACCGGACGGCCGCTCGCGACGTGAACCGTGGCGCCGAGCGCCGCCGGAACCACGACGAAGACGAGCGGGTGAAAGTGCAACGCCTCGGCGACGTTCCCGTGGGCGAGCGAGAGCGTCGCGCGTAGCAGGCCGCAACCCGGACAGGGAACGCCGAGCAACGCCGCGACGGGACAAACCGAAAACCGGAACACGACGGCCGCCGCGAACAGCGCCAGAATGGCGACGGCCGCGACGATCCGCCGGTCGAGAACGCCTAAGAAGAGGCCTTCTTGCCCTTGATCAGGAGATAGATGCCGTAGATGCCGCACGTGAATACGATGAGGAGCACCGTGACGATCGGGTTCGCGCCGCCCACGGTTCCGGGGATCGGCGGCAGCGACTCCTGATAAGGAGTGATCGGCGCGGACTGCATGCCCATCGCCGCCGTCTGGGGGATCGGCAACGGCCGATCGTCGCCGATCGGAGACGTCGCTTCGAAACCCGTTGGCGGTGCACCGAAGCCAGGCGGAGGCGCACCGAACCCGGCCGGGGGCGCGTCGTAACCGCCCGTTGGCGCAGGCGGAGCCGGTTGGTGAGGCGCGCCGGCAAAGCCGCCGAACGCGCTCGCGTCCGCCACCATGGTTCCGCCGAGCGGATTCACCATCGAGCTCGGATCACGCGCGGGAGCGGGTGCCGGCGGCGTCGGTGCGGTGGGAGACGGTACGGACGGCGCGGGTGATGCGAAATTCGGGCTGGCGGATTGTGCCGTCGTCGCGAACGGGGGCTGCTGCGGCTGAGCGGGCGCGGGAGGCACCGGCGTCGGCGCAAACTGCGCGCCCATGGGCGGCGTGTTCGCGCCGAGGGCCGGCGGTGCCACGCCGATCATCGTGCCCTTCAGCTTCGGCTTCGGCGCGACCGGTGCCGGCGCCGCAGCGGGAGCCGCGGCTGGCGGTGCAACCGGTGCCGCGGGCGGCGCGACGGGAGCTGACGGGTTTGGCGCGCCGGCGGGACGAGGAACGCTCGGGGGAGCATTCATCATCAACATCGTGCCCTTGAACTTCGGCGCGGCGGCGGCTGCCTTCAACGCAAACCCGCACTTCGCGCACGCAGTCGCGGTGTCTTGATTCTGGGCTCCGCAGTTCGGGCAAAACACTAAACGCACCTCCAACAATCAGGGCAAGACAGTCCGCGTTCCAGGTTACACGGGGTCGCCATCGCTTTCTACCCCGACGTCGGCGGAAAGCGTCGACGCTCGACCCGTCACGTAAGCCCTGCCTCGAACACGCCTGTTTCGTGGACATGGCGACCACGACGAGCGGCAGCCGCGCTCGGTCGTTCGTGCATCGCGCGGGGTTTTTTCCTTCATGCACCCGCTTCTTCGCCGGAAACGCGAAAATGAGTGGAGTTTCAAGGGAAAACGCGGCCTTGACACCTCGGTTTCACCCTCACTACGGTTCGCCTCGCCGCGCGCCAGGAGCGGGGCGATCGAACGGCCTCGCGGCAGCTCGCGCGGTTGGGTCGGCTAGTCGAGGAAGAGTTTTCGAAGATGGCATTTTCCCTGAGCGATGAACGCGAGCGGGAGCTTTCGAAAATCGTCGCGCGCTATCCGAACAAGATGGCCGCGTGCATTCCGGTGCTGCACCTCTGCCAAGAGGCGAACGGCAACTGGGTGTCGGACGAGGTCATCGAGTTCGTCGCGCAAAAGCTCGAGCTCGGTGCCGCGCACGTGAAGGGCGTCGTCACGTTCTATACGCTGTTCAATCAGTCGCCCCCGGGCCGGCATCAGGTTTGGATCTGTCGCACTTTGTCGTGCGCCCTTCGCGGGAGCGGCGAGCTCATCGAGCACTGCGAGAAGCGCCTCGGGGTTCACCTGGGCGAGACGACGAAGAACGGCAAGGTGACCTTGCGCACCGCGGAGTGTCTCGCGTCGTGCGGGACCGCGCCGGTCATGCAGGTCGATCGCACTTACTACGAGAATCTCACGACCGAAGCCGTCGACCGGGTTCTCGACCGCCTCATGAACGAGTGATCGGCGAGAACGGCGACACCGGGGTTTTTCGATGCTGAAGCGAACCGACTACCTCACGAAGAATTACTCCGCCCCTGACTCGTGGAGCATCGCGCTCTACGAACGCGACGGCGGTTATCGCTCGGCGGAAAAGGCGTTCGGCATCCCGCGCGAAGCCCTCGTCGACGAAATCAAGAAGGCGCACATCCGCGGACGCGGCGGCGCGGGCTTCGATTGCGGCACGAAGATGAGCTTCATGCCGAAGGAGTCGAAGAAGCCGCACTACCTCGTCATCAACGGCGACGAAGGCGAGCCCGGCACCTTCAAAGACCGCTCCATCATGGAGAAGAACCCGCACTCGCTCATCGAGGGGTGCATCATCGGCGCTTACGCGATCGGCGCCCACGTCGCGTACATCTACGTGCGCGACGAGCTTCATCTCTCGAAGGCGCGCCTCGAGCAAGCCATCGTCGAGGCCCGCGCGAAGGGCTACCTCGGCGATCGTCCCTTCGGTCGCGGTTACGGCGTCGAGGTGCACGTGCACACCGGCGCGGGCGCGTACATCTGCGGGGAAGAGACGGCGCTCCTCAATTCACTCGAAGGCCGTCGCGGCGAACCGCGGATCAAGCCGCCGTTCCCCGCTCAGTCCGGCGCATTCGGCTGCCCGACCACGGTGAACAACGTCGAGACCATCGCGCTCCTGCCGACCGCGCTCGCGATGGGCGGCGATACGTTCAGCCAGCTCTCGCTCCTTCACAGCTTCAACGACGGCGGCGCGCGCATCTTCGGCCTCTCGGGCCACGTGAAGAAGCCGGGTCTGTACGAATGCGCCGTCGGGCTCACGCTTCGCGAGCTCATCTATGACCTCGGCGGCGGCGTCCTCGGCGACCGGAAGATGATCGGCGTCATTCCGGGTGGCTCGTCGTGCCCGGTGCACTTGCCCGACGAGATCGTCAACGTGAAGGACCCGCGATTCGAACCGTTCAACGGAAAGAGCATCCTCGACCTGCCGCTCGGCGTGGACACGTTCCGCCTGGCGGGCAGCATGCTGGGCACCTGCTGCGCGATGGTCCTGTCGGACGCGGTGGACCCCGTTCTCGCCATCCAGAACCTCATGCAATTCTACAAACACGAGTCGTGCGGTCAGTGCACGCCGTGTCGCGAGGGGTGCGGCTGGATCGTCAGGATTCTCGACAAGATCGTCGAGGGCAAGGGCACGATGGAAGAGCTCGACCGAGTTCACGAGATCGCGAACGACATCACCGGAAACACGATCTGCGCCTTCGGGGACGGCGCGGCGCAACCGGCGCTCGCGTTCGTGAAGCGTTACCGGAAAAACTTCGAGGACTACATCTTGCGCGGCGGACGGTCGCAGACGGGGCGGCTCTCCTTATGACGGTAGGCGGCGTATTTTTCCTCGCTTGTTCGCTCCTCTGCCTGGTCGGCGCGGTGGCGACGGTCATCGCGCGGAACCCGGTCCGCAGCGCGATGGGGTTGCTCGCGACCATCGTCGGCATCGCCGGGTTGTTCCTGCTCCTTTCGGCCCAGTTCCTCGCGGCGATCCAGCTCATCGTATACGCGGGCGCGGTGGTCGTGCTCTTCGTCTTCGTCATCATGCTGCTCGGCGCGGATTCCTCGCCCGCGCGCGAGGATCGCGCACGCGGCGCGAAGATCGTGAGCGGCGTGCTCCTGGCCATCATGGCGGTCGGAAGTATCTTCGCGCTCGCGCCGCGCACCGATCAGGTGACGCGCTTCGCCCCGGTCACCGCCGATCACGGCAGCGTCGAGGCCGTCGGGAAAATGCTCTTCACCACGGGCGTCGTTCCGTTCGAAATCGCGACGGCGCTGCTCGTCGTCGCCGGGGTGGGCGCCATCGCGGTCGCCCGCGATCGTCAAGGCGCGATGAAGCCGAAGAAAGTGCTGAAAGACCCCCGCGATCTCTTCGTGGGTCCGCTCATGCCTCGCGACGACACCGGTCGTCCGAAGGAGATGACGCCATGATCTTGATGGGTCAATTGCTCGAGCACTACGTGCTCCTCGCGTCGGTCATCTTCGCGATCGGTGCGGTCGGGTTCCTGGTTCGGAGCAACATCCTGGTCCAGCTCATGAGCATCGAGTTGATGCTGAACGCGGTGAACCTCGCGCTCGTCGCCTACAACCGGGTTCACGTCGACAACATGGGCGGTCAAATGTTCGCCTTCTTCATCATCGCGGTCGCCGCGGCCGAGGTCGCGGTCGGCCTCGCCATCGTCCTTTCCTTCTTTCGGCTCCGGGGAACGGTCCTTTCGGACGAAGCCGACACGCTGAAGCACTAGATGGAAACCCTTTCAGCCATCTTCCCGCCGCGCGACTGCTCGTTGCTCGTCGCGATCATCGTCCTGCCGCTGCTCGGCGCCATCGTGAACGGCGTGTTCGGCAAGCGCCTCGGCAAGGACGCCGTGACCTTGATGGCGCTCGCTTCGGTCGGAGCCGCGTTCATCGGCAGCATCATCGTCTTCTTCATGTTGAAGGCGGCGCAGACCGGCGAAGAACCGGCGCGGCTGGTCTGGACCGGCTGGCAATGGATGCAGCTGTCTTCGATCGGGGAGCTCAGCTCGCTGAATCAAGGCGGGAGCATCCAGCGCATCGGCATCGACGTCGCGTTCTCGGTCGACGCCCTGTCCGGGACGATGGCGCTCATCATCACCGGCATCGGGTTTCTCATCCACCTGTACTCGACGAAGTACATGGAGGACGACCCGAGCTATCACCGCTTCTTCTCGTACCTGAACCTGTTCATCTTCTCGATGCTGGTGCTCGTGCTCGGCGACAGCTTGCCGATTCTGTTCGTCGGCTGGGAAGGCGTCGGGCTCTGCAGCTACCTCTTGATCGGCTTCTGGTTCACCGACGTGGCGAACGCCCAGGCCGGCAAGAAGGCGTTCATCACGAACCGTATCGGCGACTTCGGGCTCCTGGTCGCGATGGCCTTGCTCGTCCGCTACACGGGCTCGCTCTCGTGGAGCGGTATCGCGGCCCACGCCGACAATCTGCTCCGCCCGATCACGATCTGGCAGGTGCCGCTCCTCCAAGACAAGGCCGGATGGCTCGGCGCCGTCGGCGGCCCGGTTCAGGTCTCGATCGCGACGTTGGTCGGCCTCTCGCTGTTTCTCGGTTGCGCCGGGAAGAGCGCGCAGATCCCGCTCTACGTCTGGCTTCCCGACGCGATGGCGGGCCCCACGCCGGTGAGCGCGCTCATCCACGCGGCCACGATGGTCACCGCAGGCGTCTATCTCGTGTGCCGCATGGCGCCGGTGTTCGTGCTCGCGCCCGCGGCGATGTTCACCGTCGCCTTCGTCGGCGCGTGCACGGCGCTGCTCGCCGCGACGATCGCGCTCGTCCAGAACGACATCAAGAAGGTGCTCGCGTATTCGACGGTGAGCCAGCTCGGCTACATGTTCATGGGCGTGGGGGTCGGCGCGTTCGGCGCCGGATTCTTCCACGTCATGACCCACGCCTTCTTCAAGGCGTGCCTCTTCCTCGGGGCGGGGTCGGTCATTCACGCGATGCACGCGCGCGTCCACGACAACAACGCGTCGCAGGATCTTCGCAACATGGGCGGCCTCCGGCACCACTTGCCGCTCACGCACTGGACGTTCCTCGCGTCGTGCTTGGCGATCTCCGGCTTCCCATTGACCAGCGGCTACTATTCGAAGGACGAGATCCTCGAGAAGGTCGCGAGCTCGAGCGTGCTCGTGCCGTCGGGCGGAACGATCATGTCGTCGCTCGGCCCGATCACCTTGTTCTCGTGGCCGTCGTGGGGACCGAAGTTTCTCGCCGCAGCGGGCCTCATCGGCGCGGTGATGACCGCGTTCTACATGTTCCGCCTCTACTTCTTGGCGTTCTGGGGCGAGTTCAAGGGCTGGAAGATCGTCGCGGACTGGAAAGAGCCCGCGCACGCCGTTGCCGGTGGCCACGACGACCATGGTCATGCCGCGCATGGCCATGACGCGCACGCGCATGACGCTCACGCGCATGACGGCGCGCCGCTCGAGGGCCCGACTCCGCAAGAGTCGCCGTGGCAGATGACCTTGCCGCTCATCGTGCTCGGCGTGCTCGCGTTGTTCGGCGGCATCCTCTTTTCGCACGCGATGGAGACGTGGCTCGAGCCCGTCTTCGCGAGCGTCGCGCGGAGTCTCGATGCCGGAGAGAAGGCCGGCTACGTGCAGCCGCTCGCGTTTGCCGCGTTCTTGGTCGGTTTTCTCGGAGCCGTCTTCGTCTACTACATGCGAAAGGGCGCCCCCGCGGCGTTGCTGGCCGCGCAGTTCCCGGCGCTTTATCGCTTCCTGGTCGACAAATGGCGCGTCGACGAGTTCTACGACGAGTTCTTCATCGGCACCGTCGACTTCATCGCCGACATTTTCGTGTGGGTCGACAAATGGGTGGTGGACGGCATCATCGCTCGGCTCACGGCCTGGCTCGTCGCCGTGAGCGGACATTTGCTCCGGCTTTTGCAAACAGGAAAAATTCAGGCTTACGCCGCGGTGATGATGGTCGGCACGGCGTGCCTCGGGTGGTTCTTCACGATGCCGCAAGCGCATACGCACGTGGAGCGCGACGACGCGAGCGGACACTACGTCGTCAGCGCCGCACCGGGTCTCGGCTACGGCTACCGATGGGACGCCGACAATGACGGGAAACCCGACACGGAAGACTTCGCGAACAAGACCAGCGTCGAGCTCGCGCTCTCGGTCGGTGAAACGAAGACGGTGAAAGTCGAAGTCAGAAACGCCTTCGGGCGCGTGTCGACCGCCAACGTCGTGCTCACCCGGCCCAAGCCCGAGGAGCCGCGATCCGCCGAAGCGGATACGAACGCCGGGACGCGCATCGCCGCAGAGGTGGCCCGATGAGCCCCATCGTCAAGGCCGTCGCGGACTTTTTCCCCTACATCTTCGCGTTCGCGTTCGGCGTGCTCTTGCCGAAGCGGCAAGGATGGCCCGAGCGTCTCGCCATAGGCGGCGTGGCCGTGCTCGCGATCGCGCTGATCGCCGGATTGTGGCCGGGCAAGGACGTCGATGCCGGCGTGCCGAGCGAATGGCCGCACCTCTTGAACGTCATCGTGTTCGTGCCGCTCTTCGGCGCGGTCGCGGTGCTGTTCTTGCCGCGTCAGACGCCGAACATGCTGCGCCGCTTCACCTTGCTCGTCATGGGCGTCGATCTGGTGGCCTCCCTCGGTCTCCTGTCGGCGCACATGACGGTGGGCTGGCACTTCCAATACATCGCCGAGTGGATCCCGAGCTTCGGCATCCGGTACCACGTCGCCGTCGACGGACTGAGCCTCTGGCTCGTGCTCCTGACGACGCTCACGACGCCGATCGCCGCGTACGTGTCGTTCGGCTCGATCAAGACGCGCACGAAGGACCTCTGCTTTTCGTTCTTGCTGCTCCAGGGAGCCATGCTCGGCGCGTTCGTCGCGCTCGACCTGTTCCTCTTCTACGTGTTCTGGGAGCTCATGCTCGTCCCCATGCTGCTCATCATCGGCATCTGGGGCGGCGTCGAGAAGATCAAGGCCGCGTACAAGTTCTTCCTCTACACGATGTTCGGCAGCATGCTCATGCTGGCCGCGATTCTGTACATCGTCTGGGCGCATCAGAAGGTCGCCGGTTACGTCACGTTCGACTACCTCGCGCTCCGACGACTGGTGCTTCCGGATCGAGCGGCGTGGCTTTGCTACCTGGCGTTCGCGCTCGCGTTCGTCATCAAAGTCCCGATGTTCCCGTTCCACACGTGGCTCCCCGACGCGCACGTCCAAGCGCCCACGGGGGGCTCGATCGTCCTGGCGGCCGTGCTCTTGAAGCTCGGCACGTACGGCTACATTCGCTTCTGCATGGGCATGTTCGAGGGCCCCGCGTGGAGCTCGAGCGCGACGCTCGCCACCGTGGCGGTCGTGTTCGGCATCCTCTACGGCGCGCTGGTCGCCTGGAAGCAACCGGACGTCAAAAAACTCGTCGCGTACTCATCGGTGGCCCATCTCGGCTTCGTGATGCTCGGCGTGTTCGGCGCGACTCAGGCCGGCATGGAAGGCGCGATCCTCCAGATGGTGAATCACGGCGTGTCGACCGGCGCGCTCTTCCTTCTCATCGGCGTGGTCTACGACCGACGTCACACCCGCCTCATGAGCGAATTCGGCGGTCTCGCCAAGTCGATGCCGGTCTATGCGGCGCTCTTCGTCATCGTCACGATGGCGAGCGTCGGCGTTCCGGGCACGAACGGGTTCGTCGGTGAGTTCATGATCATCATGGGGACCATCGTGTCGCAGGTCCTCGAAAAGCAATCGACGAGCCAGGCGGCAGTCGCTGCGTTCGGCGTGATCCTCGCGGCCGTCTACATGTTGCACGTCGTCCAGAAGATGTTCTTCGGGCCCATCGACAACCCCAAGAACGAGCACCTCGAGGATCTGAACCCACGCGAGACGTTCGCGCTGGCGCCGCTCATCGCCCTGGTGTTCGTCATCGGACTCTTCCCGTCGCTGTTCCTGTCGCGCATGACCGACAGCGTGACCGGCATCCTCGACCGCTTCGTCGCCGGCCGCGTCGAGTACGAGCAGCACGCCGGCGAGGACACGTTGAAGCTCAGGGCACGCCGCGGCGGCCCGCTCGAACAGGGATATCCCGAGGCGCCGACCGATCACAAAGACACGGTGGCTGCCAACGAGGTCGCGCGATGAGTCTCATGTTCGCCTTGTCCCCGATCCTGATCGTTGCGATCGGCGCCGCGCTGCTCATGCTCGCGGAGGCGTTCGGCAGCCCGGTGGCCGAAGCTCAGATCCCGAACGAGCCGGTCGACGCCGGCGCGGGCCGGAGCTCCGAGCTCGCGCTCGTCGCGTCCGTCATCTTGTTCCTCGCCGCGATCTTGAGCATCGCGGTCTGGCTCATCGGGCCGGAACACCTCGAGGGCGTCGACAAAGTGGCGCCGTATCTCCTCATCGACCGCTTCACGTTGTTCTTCACGTTCGTGTTGTCGCTCGGCGGCGCGCTCGCGGCGCTCTTGGCCGGGGGCTATCTGCCCGAACACCGGATCGATCGCGGTGAGTTTTTTCCCCTGCTTCTCCTGTCGACCGTGGGCGCCATGACGCTCGCCGCTTCCGGAGATCTCTTGAGCGTCTTCATCGGTCTCGAGACGATGTCGCTCGGGGTGTACTGCCTCATCGGTCTCCGGCGCTCGAGCGTGCGAGCCGCCGAGGCGGCCGTGAAGTACTTCCTGCTCGGCAGCTTCGCGGCGGCCCTGATGTTGTTCGGGTTCGCGCTCCTCTACGGTGCGACGGGCCACACCGACATCAAGGGCATCGGCGAAGCGGTGCACGCCATCGGCGACGGCCGCAGCACGGTGAGCGCCCCGACGGTGATCATCGCGCTCGTCCTCAACATCGTCGGGCTCGGCTTCAAGGTGAGCGCGGTCCCGTTCCACATGTGGACGCCCGACGCTTACGAAGGCGCGCCCACTCCGGCGACGACGTACATGGCCGTCGCGGTGAAGAGCGCGGCGTTCGCGGTGCTTCTCCGGATCCTCCTGGTCGGCTTCGGCGACGAACGGCTCTTGAGCTGGGGCGCGGGCTGGCCCCCGGTCTTGGCGACGCTCGCCGTCCTGTCGATGACGATCGCGAACTTGATCGCCGGTCGGCAGGAATCGGTGAAGCGCATGCTAGCGTATTCGTCGATCGCGCACGCCGGCTATGCGCTGGTCGGGGTCGCTGCGACGATGCGTTCGAGCTCCGAGGCTCAAGCCAGCGTCATGTTCTACCTCCTGGCGTACACGGTCTCGACCGCGGGCGCGTTCGGCGCGCTCGTCTATTGCGGAAGTCGAGGCAAGGAAGCCGTCTCGTACGAGGATCTCGCGGGGGTCGGTCGCCGTCATCCGGCGGCCGCGCTCGCGTTTTCGCTGTTCTTGCTCTCGCTCGCCGGCATTCCACCGAGCGCCGGCTTCTTCGGGAAGCTGTACATCTTCCAGGCGGCCATCGGCGCGCAGCTCTACGTGGTCTCGGTGATCGGCCTCGTGAACAGTGCGATCGGCGCTTACTACTACCTGCGCGTGATGGTGTTCATGTACATGCGCGAACCTGCGCCGGGTGCGCCCTTCGCGGTCCCGATGCGCTCGGGTCTCGTCGCGTCCGCGCTGGTCATCGCCGCGGTGCTCGTCCTCGCACTCGGAATCGTTCCCGGGAGCACGCTCAGCATGGCGGCGAGCGCGAGCCTGTTCTGACGTCGCTTCGAGTTCTTTCGGCAGAGCGCGTCCTCTCGGCCGTGCGTAGGGGGAGCTCGTGGCCCGTCATCGTGCAGACCGCGGGGGGCGTTTTCATCACCAAATTGCGTGGCGCCGCGCAAGGCGTGCCGCCGCTCATCGCGGAGATCATCGTCGCCGAGCTCGCGACGACGCTCGGGCTCTCGGTCCCGGAGCGCACCATCGTCACGTTCGAAGAAGGGCTACCGAGCGACGACCGCAACGACGAACTGGCCGATCTGCTCGGTCGGAGCATCGGCCCGAACTTGGGATTCAGATTCCTGAAGGGCGCGACCGATCTGGGCCCGAACGATCTCGGCCGGATCGATCGAGAGTTCGCGGCGCGCGTGCTCTGGCTCGACGGGCTCGCAATGAATCCGGACCGGACCGCTCGAAACCCGAACATTCTCGTGTGGAATCGCCAGCCTTGGCTCATCGACCACGGCGCGGCGCTCGGGTTCCACTACGACTGGGCGGACGTGTCGGAAGCGACGCCGCGAGAGCCGCGCTTCGACTTGAGCACGCACCTGTTCGGCGTTCATGCGCACGAGGCGGCCGACCTCGACGCGGGGCTCGCCGCGCTCGTGTCGCGCGACGCGCTCGCTCTTGCCGCCGGCCAGGTTCCCGACGACTTTTTGGAGACCGCATTCCCGAGCACGCCGCCCGTGAGGACGCGCGCCGCCTACGTCGCGTTCCTGTGGAAGCGTCTCAAAGCGCCGCGTCCTTTCGTCGTTCCGAGCTGACGCGAGACGGGCAACGGTGGGTCTGAACGGACGCTCACAAAACAGGGCACCCCGGACAGCGGAGGGGCCGCCCGGGGCGCGCGCGATGTACCCCGGAGGAGAGAGCTGGGGCGCTCAAAGAGTCGTTCGCCACCCTTTTCGCCGGGGTTTCACTCGGGCGTCATTCCGCTACGCGGTGGAATCTTTCAGGGGCGTCGATGTTTGGTTCGGCACGAGGAAGACCCCGACGAGAAAAATACGAACGCCGAAACATATCGGTTACCTTCGCGTCGTAACTTCCGACCACAGTTCTCCGCGCCCACGGCTACGAGCCGCCTCAAGCGCGCAAGAAGTGCCCGAGCAAGGAAGAAGAAATCTCATGACCACTGTCAGGCAGCAGGCGATTATCGCAACGGCGAACAAGAAGGTTCCGGATCTCGACGAACACGGAAAACATCCCGAGGAACTCTTCGGGTCCGACGTGTTCGGGTTCGCCGTCATGAAGACCCATTTGCCGAAGCACGTGTTCCGCTCGGTGAAACGGACCGTGGAGACCGGGCAGTCGCTGGATCCGGCGGTCGCCGACGTCGTGGCGGCATGCATGAAAGACTGGGCCGTCTCCAAAGGCGCGACCCACTACGCGCACGTGTTCTATCCGCTCACGGGCAACACGGCGGAGAAGCACGACGCGTTCTTGTCCCCCGACGGCGAGGGAGGCGCGCTCGCGGAGTTTTCGGGCAAGGCGCTCGTTCAGGGTGAGCCCGACGCTTCGAGCTTCCCGAACGGCGGCATTCGCTCGACGTTCGAAGCTCGCGGCTACACCGCGTGGGACGTGACGAGCCCTGCGTATCTGTTCGAAGGCACGACGCTCTGCATCCCGACCGCGTTCGTATCCTGGACCGGTGAGGCGCTCGACACGAAGACGCCGCTCCTTCGTTCGCAGCAAGCGCTCAGCACGCACGCTCAGCGTATCCTCAAGCTGTTCGGTCACGAGAAGCCCGATCCGGTGACGTCGTATGCCGGCGCCGAGCAGGAGTACTTCCTCATCGAGCGCGAGTTTTTCCTCGCGCGTCCGGATCTCATCAACGCGGGTCGCTCACTCTTCGGAGCCAAGCCGCCCAAGGGCCAGGAGTTCGAAGATCACTACTTCGGAGCGATCCCGGGCCGCGTTCTCGCGTTCATGGTCGACTCGGAAACGGAGCTCTTCCGGCTCGGCATCCCGGCGAAGACTCGTCACAACGAGGTGGCCCCGGGCCAGTTCGAAGTGGCGCCCGTTTTCGAGAGCGCGAACATCGCGACCGACCACCAGCAGCTGGTCATGGCGACCATGCGCAAAGTCGCCGAGCGCCACGGCATGGTGTGCCTCTTCCACGAGAAGCCGTTCGCCGGCGTGAACGGAAGCGGCAAGCACGTGAACTACTCGTTCGGCAACGGGGCGCAGGGCAACTTGCTCGACCCCGGCGATACGCCGCACGAGAACGCCCAGTTCTTGGTGTTCTGTGCCGCGGTCATTCGCGCCGTGCACAAGCACTCGCCGCTCCTTCGCGCCGCCGTCGCGACCGCGAACAACGATCATCGCCTGGGTGCGAACGAAGCGCCCCCGGCGATCATCTCGGTGTTCCTCGGCGAACAGCTCGCCGACGTGTTCGACCAGATCAAAAAGGGCGGCGCCAAGACCTCGAAGAGCAAGGGTCTCCTCGAAATCGGCGTCGATACCTTGCCCAAGCTCCCGAAGGACGCGGGCGACCGAAACCGCACGAGCCCCTTCGCCTTCACGGGCAACCGGTTCGAGTTCCGAGCAGTCGGCGGCAGCCAATCCATTGCAGGTCCGCTCATCACCTTGAACACCATCGTGGCGGAGTCGCTCGATTTCGCGGCGACGAAGCTCGAGAGCGCCGTGCGCGAGGGCAAGCCGCTGAACGCCGCGATCCAGACCTTGATGCAGGACATCATCACGCAGCATGGAGCGGTGGTGTTCAACGGCGACGGCTACTCGGCCGAGTGGCATGCCGAAGCCGAGAAGCGCGGCCTGCCGAACTTCAAGACCACGCCGGCGTCGCTGCCGTCGCTGATCAAGCCGGAAGCCGTCGAGCTGTTCGAGAAGTACAAGGTGCTTTCGTCGCGCGAAGTTCACAGCCGTTACGAGATCTGCCTCGAGCAGTACGTGAAGACGGTGCGCGTCGAGGCAAACCTGACCGTCAAGGTTGCCAAGACCATCATCCTTCCCGCCGCGCTCCGTTATCAGACCGAAACGGTAGAGGGTGTCGCGGCCGCAAAGGCAGCGGGTCTCCCCTCGGCGAGTCTGAAGATCCCGGCGAAGGTTGCCGGGCTCGTCATGGAGCTCGAGAAGGGAATCGAAACCCTCGAATCGGCGATGGGCCATACGGGCGGGCACGATCCGCTCGCGGAAGCCGAGCATCAGTCGGCGAAGATTCTGCCGGCCATGCTGAAGGTGCGCGAAGCGGCAGACCTGCTCGAGGGGATCGTCGCGGACGACCTCTGGCCGCTCCCGACGTATCAGGAGATGCTCTTCATCCGCTGATCGCGGATCTTCACGCGGCGATTCTCTCGCCCGAAAATCGGCGGCTCGCCTCACGGCGCTCCGCCGATTTCCGTTTTTGTGCTCCGAGAATGAGCGCCGCTCTCGCCCGGGGCCGCAACGTCGTTGCTTACGACGAAGGGTCGAGGTCTTGCTGTTGAGCGATGGCTCGTAGAAAGCGCTCGGGGGCTTTGAGCAGCTTCGTCGCCTCATCGAGGGAGCGCTTCGCGAGCTCGCCGGGTTGCGGCCCGAGAGCGCATTGCAAGAACAGCGCTTCCTTCAGCAGGGGAGCGAGGTCCATTCCTCGGCGCTCGGCCCAGTCGGCGTCGCTGAGCGTCGAACGATCGACGGCGGTCTCGAAGTCGACCAAGATCGGCTCGAGCGGGCTCGGACACACGATGAAGTTAGACAGCTCGGCGTCGCCGTGCGCGAGCCCAGCGTCGTGCAAGGTCACGAGCGCTTGGAACGCCTGTTCCACCAGACACCAGAGCCCGGCGGCGGCGGGCATCGCGAGCTCGCGTGCGGCGTGCAGGTTTCGATCTTCGGGGTCTTTGCCGAACGGCGAGACGCGCGGATACGGCACGCCGGGCACCAGGCAGCTCCGAAACTCCTGCGCGGCGTATCCAATCGGCGCGGGGTACCCGAGCACCGTGCTCGCTTTCTCGGAGCTGTCGTACTCGAGTCGCGGATCGCCGTGGAGCCGGGCGGCGAAATAAGTCTTACGGAAGTGCAGCGGATAGGTGACGGCGAGCGGGTACCGCTCTCGTGTCTCCTTGCCGGCGATCGTGATTTCGGCGGCCATCAACGGCAGCCCGTTCGCTTCGCGCCGCTCGACGGTTCTCACCACGAAATCGCGCTTGGGCGGCTTGTCCAGAAGCACGGCGTATTCACTCGCCAATCGGATTCGGTGCTTCGGCGACACCTCGACCAGCCGGTGATCGTCCATCGCTACTCGGTAAGTATAGCGGCCGGTGTGTCTAGCGGCGTGCCGACGCGTCGCCGTCCGGTTTCTGACCCCAGGGCCCGGCGTCCGGAACCTCGGTCGCGCCGACGCCGACAATCGGCTAGGGTATCGGCCAGAATTGAACTTCGAATGGGGACCGACGAAGCCTTGGCTCCAGTCGCCCCGGGCGACATCCTTGCCGACAAGTACCGGGTCGAGCGGGTCATCGGTACCGGTGGCATGGGCGTCGTCGTGGCCGCGACGCACCTGACGCTCGACAAGATCGTCGCGGTGAAGTTCGTGCTGCCGGCGGCGCTGAAGGACTCGGCGTCGACGGAACGATTTCTCCGTGAAGCTCGACTCGCGGTCCGGTTGCGGAGCGAGCACGTGGCCAAAGTGCTCGACGTGGGGACGCTCAAGAACGGCTCCCCCTTCATGGTCATGGAGTATCTCGAGGGCGCGAACCTCGCCGAGGTGCTTCAGCGTGAAGGGCCGTTGCCGTTCGAGTCCGCCGTCGATCTGATCGTTCAAGCCTGCGAAGCGCTCGGAGAAGCGCACGCGCTCGGCATCGTGCATCGCGATCTGAAATCGCAGAACTTGTTTCTGACCACCGGAGTGGGCGGTGGTCCGGTGCTCAAGGTCCTCGATTTCGGGATCTCGAAGATTCAATCGTCTCCGCAGCTCCAGAACCTCACGCAGAGCATGACGGTGCTGGGGTCACCTCTCTACATGGCGCCCGAGCAGATGAAGTCGTCGCGCGACGTGGACGCGCGCGCCGACATCTGGGCGCTTGGCGTCGTGCTCTACGAGCTCTTGACCGCTCGCTTCCCGTTCGACGCCGAGACGATGGCCGGGCTCGCGCTGCAGATTGCCCAGGATTCTCCTCCGCCAATCGAAGCATACCGCGCCGACGTCCCCCCCGCGCTCGCCGCGATCGTCTTTCGATGCCTCGAGAAAGATCGCGAGCGCCGGTTTGCGGGCGTGGTCGAGCTCGCGACGGCACTCGAACCGTTCGCGACCGAAGCGTCCGCGAAGAGTCTACGGCGCACTCAGCGCCTCGGTTCCGGCGAATCGAGGCCCGGCGTGATCACGCCGAGCGGACCCGTACCGCCGGCGACACCGGCGACTCCGGCTCCATGGAGCGGATCTACGCCGGCTCGCGCTGCCTCGAGCCCCATGTGGGCCAAAGCGCTCTCGATCGGCGTCTTCTTGGGGTTGGTCGCCGCGATCACGATCTGGTTCATGCAGCGAAACGCGCGCTCGCCGTCGCAAGACGCGGCGGCGCCTTCGGGCGCGTCGATACCGAGCCACGCGCCCGCGGCTCTCGCGGAAAGCGCCGCTACCGTCGAAGAAACGGTGCTGCCGGCCGCCTCCGCGGCCGTGGCTCCGGAAACCAGCGCTGGTGCCGAAGCAGCGCCGTCCGCCTCTGCGTCGCCGCCGGGAGCGCTCGCCAGCTCGACGGCGACTCCCGTTCCGGAGTCCTCGCCGACGCGTCGCGCTCACCCTAACGCGCCGATGAAGACCAAGACTCCTGGCTCTCCTGGCTCTCCTGGCTCAATCCACCGCTCGAGTGACGATGACATTCCCGCGCTTCGCTGAATCTTCCTTACGCCGTTCGTTCGTTTCCACGCTCGTCCTGAGCTCGACCATCGGCCTTGCCGTCGGCGCACACGCGCAGCAAGCGGGCGGCGCGAAGGTGACGGCCGAGGCGATGTTCGAAGAGGGACGCCGCTTGATGGCCGCGGGCAACGAGACCGATGCCTGCCCGAAGTTCGCCGACAGTGAACGACTCGATCCGACCGCCGGCACGTTGCTCAATCTAGCCAACTGTTACGAGAAGACGGGGCGCACGGCGACCGCGTGGGCGACGTATCGAGAAGCGGCGTCGCTCGCCGCGTCCGTTCAACGGCAAGATCTCGTGACGACGTCCATGCGACACGCCGATGCGCTCGCGCCGAACCTCGCGCGCGTCTCGGTCACCGCCGAATCACCGGTCGAGGGGCTCACCGTGAAACTCGACGGGCTGCCCGTCGGTGACGCCTCTTGGGGCGTTCCTTTGCCCGTCGATCCGGGACCCCACGCCGTCGAAGCGAGCGCGCCCGGGCGACAGCCCTGGACCACGACCTTGACGATCGCTGCAGAGCCACGAACGACCTCGGTCGTCGTCCCGCCACTCCAAACGTCACCGACGGCGTCGGCGGTTACGTCTCCGCCCGTTTCGGGCACGCCGACAGGGCCAGCGACCGCGCCGACTTCGCCGGCGTCCGCGACGCTCGCGGCGCCCGCTGCCGCCACCGAACCACTGCCGCCCGCGTCGCACACGCAGCGCACGATCGGCTGGGTGATGGGGGGCGCGGGCGTCGTGGCGCTCGCGGTGGGGGCCGGGTTCGCCGTGAGCGCGAAGTCGAAATACAACGACTCGCTCAAGAATTGTGACCCGAACTCGACGAACAGCTGTTACCCGGAGGGCGTGTCCCAGCGGAACGATGCTCGCTCGAGCGGCAACGTCGCTACCGTCCTCGGGGGGCTCGGGTTGGTGGCCGTGGCTGGAGGGGTCGTGCTCTGGCTCACCGAGCCGTCGGGCGACAAGCACGGCGCGAGCTCGGCAAGCGTTCGGGTCGTGGCCGGCCCCGGCAGCGCGATGGTGACCGGGCAATGGTGAGCGGTCGCTTCGTCGCGATCCGCGCGCTCGGTGCAGCGCTCGTCGGGGCGGTCGCTTGCAACGCGGTGCTCGGCATCGACGAAGCGAACCCCACGTGCCCCCCCGACGACTACTGCTGCATCGTGATGCAGAACTGCTCGGGCCCGCACGCCGAGTACCTGAACGTCGACAATTGTCGGAAGTTCGACGGCGTATTCGACGACACCTTGAACCAGTGTCGCCTCGACGCGGCGAAGGCGGCGGCGGCGAACCCGGACCTCGAGTGCCAGCAAGCGGGGCCGCTCAGCGATTGCCCCGGCGCCAAGCCCGCCACGTGCTCTCACTTCTGCGCCGCGTACGCCGCGATCTGTGAATCGACGCTGGCTTACGACGACGGCTCGAGCAACTGCACGACCGATTGCCAGTCCTACACGTACCTCGCTCCGACGCCGGGCAAAGGTGACCTGGCCGGACAGGTCTACGACTCGACGGATACCCTGAATTGCCGCATGTATCACATCGAAAATGCCGCAAGTTTAGGCACCTCGAACCATTGCCCGCACTCCTGGCCCAATGGTGGACCGACCGGCGACCCGTGCGGACTCGAGACCGCCGACGCGGGCGGTAAAAAGCCGGATGCCGGCGCGAAGCCCGAGGCGTCCGAGGCCGGCCCCTGAGCGTCGTGCCTTCGCGCCCGTCGCGGAGGTCGCGGAGGAAGCTCGCTTCACTGGGCCGGAATGCGGAAGTCACGGCATCATGGCGCGGCATGACGCCGCGGGCACGACACGGCAGGCGCGCCGGGGTGGTCCTCGCGGTGGCGAGCGCGATCGCGTGCAACTCGCGTTCGCCGAGTCCTCCGAGCGCCGTTCGAGAGGCGCCGTCGGCGTCGGCGCGGGCTCGGACGGAGCCATCTTCGACGCCGCAAGATCCTCCGGCGGCCGAGTCGCCCCCGGCTCCGCCCGCGCGCGCGTCGCATCTCGTCGTCGTCGCGGGCGGCGACGTGAATCTCGGGCGAGGCGTCGGGAAGCGCCTGCTCATGGATCTCGAGTACGACCCCTTTCGCCATGTGCAGAGCTGGCTTTCGAGCGCCGACCTCGTCTTCGTGAACCTGGAATCCCCCCTCGCCGACCACGACGGAAGGCCGTTCGGGCCGCGCGGCGAGAACGTTTTCGCGGGGCCCCCCGTCGGCGCGGGGATCCTGTCGCGCAGCGGCGTGGGCGTGGTCTCCGTCGCCAACAACCACTCCTGGGATTTCGGCAAGAACGGGTTTCTCCAGACGCTCGACAGCTTGAAGAACGCGGGCGTCCAATACGCGGGCGGCAGTGACCAGCCAGGAGGTCAATACGCGCCGCGCGTGCTCACCGTGAAGGGATTCAAAGTCGCCGTCTTCGCGGTGACCGACGTGTGGAACTACGGGCCCTTCGCGCATCACGAGGGCGACCGCTACGTCGCCGGCGTGGACTGGGCCCGACTCGAGCCGGAGATCGTGCGGGCGCGGAGCGAGAACGACGTCGTGCTCGTCTCGTACCACGGCGGCAAGGAGTACGTGGAGGAGCCCACCGCCGACACCATTGCGTTCGCGCGTCGCGCCGTGAAGCTCGGGGTCGACGCGGTCATCGGCCATCATCCTCACGTCGCGCAAGGGGTTGCTTGGCTCAAGGGCAAGCCGGTGTTCTACAGCCTCGGCAATCTGGTGTTCGGCGTGATGCGCGACTATCCGGCGACGAGCTGGAGCTTCCTCGCGAAGCTCGACTTCGACGGTCACGGCGGTGTCGTCGCGCGCGCGTGCATCTATCGCGCGAGCGTCGCGGATTTGCCGGAGCCCGCGTCCGGCCCCGAGCGCGCGGCTCGGGCCGCTGACATCGCCGTCCTGTCGAGTCACGTCGGAGGGGGAACGCGGGTGGCTGACGCCGACGGCGACGGCTGCGTGCTCCTCGAACCCCGGCGCTGAAGCGCCCTAACGCGGAACCGAGAACCGGAGCTCTTCGGGGCCTGCCCCGATGATGAGCGGCGCATAGCGCATCGTCAAAGCGTGCGCGGTCTTCGGCACCTCGAACGTGATGAAACCGCGCGCGTCCTCACCGCGCGTCACCTGTCGCGGTACGAGCCCGGGCTCGCATCCGGCGAGGGTGCTCTCGTAGGTGCCGCCCGCCTCGTCGTAGAGCAGCGCATAGAACGGATTGGCCGGCACCTCGTTCGCGGTCGTGCCCGCGATCACGACGTCGACGCCGAGCTTCACGTCGTCCGGCTTCGGCGCGAACGGCGGTTCCACGGAGCAATCGTCGATCGAGTCGACGCTCATCGCGTAGTCCCTGGCCTCCGCGAGCTCGCCGAGGGAATGCGTCGCCGGCTCCACGCCGAGCACCGTCGCGGGCTCGCCGCTTCGAGCGGTGGCCGGCGGCCGCGTCGTCGACCGCTGGCACCCCGACATCTCGAACACGGCGGACGCCAGAAGCCAGGCGAGGGGTGGCGAGCGAACGGCCCTTCGGCTCACGGTAGTGGAATGTACCCGAGTCGCTGCGGTCCGCGAGCACCGCGCGGAGGCTCTTCGATGATTTGGGGGGAAAGCTCTGATAGAACGCGCAAACGCCGATTTTCGGTGCTTCGCCCATGACTTCGCCTTTGCGCTCCTGGCTGTACGCCGTCTCGCTTGCCGCGTCGCTCGTCGGGTGCCGAGCCAAGTCGACGGCGATCGACACCGCGCCCGCGCCGGTGCCGACGCCCTCGCCGTCCGCTTCGGCCGCTTCGGCGTCGTCGAAACTCGCTTCGGCGCCGCTCATCGCCGACGCGGCGGTCCAAGCGGCGCTCGATCCCGATCACCTCCCACCGTACTCGGGTCCGATCGGGCGCATCAGCGGCATCATTCACGTCTCGGGCGACGCGGCTCCCGAGCGCCCCGACGTGCTCGTGCAGATCCCGCGCGGAAAATGCGACGACGCGCGGGCCTTTTACGGCAAGGCGTTCCGCGAGGGCCCGGGACGCGAACTCGGCGACGTGCTGGTGACCGTCACCAACTACAAGGGGTTCGTCGCGCCGGTGCGTCACCTTCGAACGGTCGTCGCGCGCGGCTGCGCCTTCGATGCGCGCACGATCGCGTTGACGTTCGGCGAACGGCTCGAGGTGAAAAACAAGGGCGGTGAGACGTTCATCCCTCAGCTCGTCGGCGGGACGGCGGGTGCGCTTCTCGTCGCCGTTCCCGGTGGAGACGCGGTGCCCTTGTTTCCCGAGCGCGTCGGTCTCTACGCGCTCGTCGATCGTTCGCATCCGTTCGCGCGCGCGGACGTCTTCGTCCTGAAGTTCCCGACGTTCGCGGTGACCGGCATCGACGGCAAGTACGAGATCGACGACGTTCCGGCCGGCGACGTGGTCGTGTCGGCGTATCTCCCGACGATTCGAAAGACGGCACAAGCGAACGTGAAGGTCGTGTCGGGCGAGACCGCTTCGGTCGATCTGACCATCCCGTTCTCGTCGACCGCGGCGCCCGCCTCATCGTCTCACTGAGAGACGGGCGGTGACCGGAGCCCCGCCGCGTACGCCTGCACGAACGCGCGTGCGGCCTCCGTCCCGACGCGCCGCTCGATGAGCTCGTTGAACAGACGCGCGCCGCCCAGGGTGGGTTCGATGCGTTGTTCGGGCAGCCGCACGAGGAGGCTCCCGAACGCGGCGTCGTTTCTCGTGAGATCGGCGCAAACCAGCGCGAGGATCCGAGCGTCGGTGTTGCCGGGCTCCGCCGAGAGCACGCGAGCCGCGCCGGAAGCGGCCGCCTCGACGTCGCCCTTCGACAATGCCTCGACGGCGCGATCGACCGCCGACACCGGCGTTCTCGAGGGCGTCGAAGGGGGCGCCTCTCCAGGCCTGGCGGGCGGACTCCCGGCGAGCTCTTTCGCGCTGCTCCCGAGGGATCCCCCGAGCACGCGAACCAGCGCCGAGACGCGCTCCCCGGCGAGCTCCGCGCCGGCGTGATCGCCGGTGCGCTCGGCCACGTCGCGAAATGCTTCGGCCGCGGCGAGGCTCCCCGGACGACGAAGTGCGAGCGCCAGGAGCCATGTCCGTGCACGCGTCGCGTCGCCGGATTGCTCGTAAGCGCGGCCGAGGAAGAGGCTCGCCTCGGTGTCGTTCGGCGCGAGCACGACGGCGTGTTCGGCGGTCGCGACGGCGCCTTTGCCGTTGCCGCGCGCGAGCTCGCACCCGGCGCGCGACAGAAGTACGTCGCTGCTCTCGGGGTCGAGCGATTCGGCGCGCGCAAACGTCGCATCCGCGGCCTTCGGATCGGTCGCGCACAGCACGGCTCCGAGACGGGCCCAGGCGCCCGCGCTCGCCGGATCTTCGCTCGACGCACGCTCGTAGGCGACGCGAGCCAGAGCGAGCTCGCCACGAGATTCGTCGAGAGTGCCTTCGGTGAAGTCCGCGTAGGCTTGCGGCGAGATCCAGTGGCCGTGAACTTCGCTTCCGTTCTCGACGCGGATCACGCCTCCGTCGAGGCGACAGCCGGCCGCACCGAAGAGCGCGCTCGCGCCGAGGAACGCCAAGGTCGGAAACGAGCTCCGGAGCTTCAAGGGCTTCGACTCTAGACCCGAGTGCGGCGTTTTGGGTCGCCCAAGACGGCTCGGCCCGTCTCAGATCGCCCGCAGCTCGTCGAGGACCGACTTTGCCACGTCGAGCGAGACGGTTCCGATGGACGAAATGCGAGCCGCCACTTCTTCGACCTCGCCGCCGAGCGCGCCCGCGGCGATGGCGACCGAGCGAGCGTGCAGGGACATGTGCCCCCGCTGAATGCCCTCGGTGGCGAGCGCCCGGAGCGCCGCGAGGTTCGACGCGAGCCCGACCGAGGCCGCGATGAGCGCGAGCTCGTCGGCGGTCTTCACGTCGAGGATCTTCAGCGCCAACCGAGCGGCGGGATGGATGCGGAGGGTGCCCCCGACGATGCCGAGCGCGAGCGGCATCTCCAGCTCACCGACGAGCGAGTCGCCTTCGCGCCTCCAGGTAGCGAGCGGCAGATAGCGACCGCTCCGCGCGGCGTAGGCGTGAGCGCCCGCTTCGACCGCGCGATAGTCGTTGCCGGTGGCGATGACCACCGAATCGACGCCGTTCATGATTCCCTTGTTATGGGTCGCGGCGCGATACGGGTCGATCTCGGCGAAGCGCGACGCCTCGACGATGCGATCGACGACTTCGGTCGGCTCGAGCCCGGCTTCCGGCGCCCAGGACGCGGGGCCACTCGCCGTGCTCTGGGGGCCGCCGCGGCCCATCGTCAGGTCGCCGGCGAGCGCGCGGCAGCGCACGTGGACGCGACGCCGATCGGAGAGGTTCGTCAGGATGCGGATGCCGAGCTTGCCGCCCGCGAGCTCGTTGCACCGCGGACCGATGGCCTCGGCGATGGTGTTGACGAGGTTCGCGCCCATCGCGTCCTGACAATCGACATGGACGTGCACGATGACCATGTAATTTCCGAGGTCGCGCACTTCGAGCGAGCGCGGTCCACCGCCGCGAGTGACGAGGTTCGGCACCGACGCGGCGGCGATCGCGAGCAACTCTTCCTGCGCCTCGACCAGTCGGACACGTGCGCCCTCGGGGTCGGGTACGTCGAAGAGCTGCACCTGAGTCGTCATCAGGCTCTCGACCATCTCGGCGTGGAACCCGCCGCTGCCTCGCACCATGCGCGCGGCGTTCGACGCGGCGGCGATGACGCTCGGTTCTTCCACGACCATCGGCACGATGCGGTCGTCGCCGTTGACGCGCACGTTGAGCGCGATACCGAAGGGCATGCCGTACACGCCGAGAACGTTTTCGACGACCTTATCCGCGGTCTTGGGATCGAGGCCGCCCGTGTCCAGCGCGTCGACGATGTCGTTGACGGAAATGCCGCTGCGTTCGGCGAGGGCGGCGCGTCGTTCGGTGAGAGAAAGTTTGTAAAAGCCGGGGATTCGCGAATTTTTGGTCATGGGGAACAAGAGGCGCCAGTGTTCCGCGAGCAGTGACGCTCTCGGAGGCGGCGAGCGATGCAGGGGAGACCCGACCAGCGTGTCATCCTACCGCGTTTTCCCGCGGAATTTGGTGAAGCCCGCGGACCCCGAATCGCACGTCCAGTGTGCGATGTCGCTCCGCGTCGAAGGCTCGCCGGAGCTCCGCCGAGGGCGGCGCAATTCCAGCGTAGATCGCGATGTCCCCGCCGCCCGCACCCGCGGGCAAGACGACCGCGCCCTCTCTGCCGGCGTGGGCAGAGAGCCGCGCGACCTCGGGTGTGACGATCGAAGCGCCGGCCAAGCGACCGAGATCCGTCAACCCGACGAGCTGCAGCGCGAGCGCCGCCACGATCAACTCGGCCGATCCCGTCTCGAAGCCGCGCTCGGCCTCGTCTGCGGCGCGAAAGAGTCGCTCCATCACCGCGTCGTAGTCGGCGCGCGACGCGCTCTTCGCGGCGTTGACCTTGGCAACCAACGCGGAGGTCGACGCAGGAACGCCGGCGGCGAGGAGCGCGAGGTGAAGCTCGCGAGGGAGCACCACCGCGTGCGTGCGGAGCAAATCGCCGTCGCGCCGGGCGGCGATGGTGCCGCCCAGCGTGCTCGTCGCGACGTCCACGCCGCTGCCTCCGCCTTGCGCGACACGATGGGCAACGATGGCCCGATCGAGGACGGCCTTTCGCAAATCGGCGTCGCCGTCGAACGCGGTCTCCTCGGCGAGCACCGCGCCGAGCGACGCGACGAGGATCGCCGCGCTCGAGCCGAGCCCGAGCTTCTCGTCGCCGTCGCGAAGCGGCGTGGCGTCGAACCACGGCGCGGTACGCTCGCCGAGCGCGGCGCGCACTTCCGGCGTCGTGAAATGCGGCGGCCGCGACGTGTCCGCCGTGACGTAGCGGTCGACGGCCGTGACGATCGCGGGCGCGCCTTCGAGAACCGCGTACGCTCCCGAGACGACGACCTTGCCGGGGGCTCGCGCGATCAACCTCGCTCTACCTCGAGCACGGCGTCCGGCCCCGGCGCGCACGGGATCACCTCGAGCACTCCGGGTACCGCGCGGAGTGCATCGGCGACCTCGCCCGATTTTTCGGGCAACGTGACGACCTTGACGTGTGGGCCGGCATCCATCGTGAAGTACGCCGGCACGTTGCTCGCGCGAAGTTCGCGCACCCGTTCCATCACCGTGAGCGTGACCGGCGAAAAATAGACGATCGCCGGCTCGGCCGCGAACATCGACGCATGCATGGCGAGCGCGCTCGACTCCACCGCGGGGCCGAGCGACCCGAGATCGCGGTCGAGCACGGCGCGGCGAATGACGTCGAAGAGCTTCGGCGCGTGCTCCACCCAAGGGTGGTAGTACGGGCTCGTGTTCGCGGTGCGGATCATGCCTTCGGTCGAGCCGACCTTTTTCTCACCGGTGCGCGTGAGCGCGACGACCATCGCGAGCGGAAAGTGCGATCCCGGCGCGAGCGGCTCTGCCGTCTCGGCGCGCGCGGGGAGCACGACGTAGCCGCCGAAGAGCGACCGCGCGGCGGATACCGACGCTTGTCGCGCGATGGCGCTCAGCGCTTTCGGATCTACGGGGAGCCCTGACGCCGCGGACGCCGCGAGCGCGAGCGCGGCGAACCCCGACGCGCTCGACGCGAGGCCCGCCGCGGTCGGGAAGCTATTCGCCGAAACCACGCGCGCCTTCGAGGTGATGCCGGCGACGGGCCGTACACGATCGAGGAGCGCGACGACGCGGCGTCGTTCGCTGTCGCGCGCGGGGCGGCCGTCGAGGGAAACGTCGTCGTCGGCGAGCGAAGCGTCGAACTCGACGCTGGTTTTCGTCTGGAGCGCGTCGAGCGTGAGCGACAAGCTCGGGACGGCGGGCAGATTCTTTTTTTCGTCGGCTTTGCCCCAATACTTTGCGAGCGCAATGTTCGCGTGGGCAATGGCGACCGCACGTTTCGTCATGGAGCGACCTTCCCGGGCAACGCCCGGACGACCGAGGAAAAGCAGTGCAAATGGTCGGCGCGCCACGCCTTCAAGATCGGCTCCGGATCGCCGTCGGCGAGCGCGATGACGCATCCGCCGCCCCCCGCGCCGGTGAGCTTCGCGCCGAGTGCCCCAGAAGATCGAGCCGTGGCGCACGCGCTTTCGATCTCCGTCGTGGAAACGAAGAGACCCGCGAGCAGCATCTGATTCAAATCGAGGAACTTCCCGAGCGCGAACAGATCGCCCGCTTCGATCGCGAGCGCGCCGTTTCTCGCGAGCGCCTCGATCGCGGCGAACGACTTTCCCACGAGCTCGGGGTTCTTGTCGCGAAGGCGCGCGACGCCTTCGACCATCAGGCGCGTGCTCGCGGGGGGCCCGGCGACGCAGACGGCGAGCGTCAGATCGCGGCCGATCGCGAGGGGTTTGATGCCGCTTCCGCGGACGAACGAAAAGCAGCCCCCGTACGCCGCGCCCCAGGCGTCGATGCCCGACGGGTTGCCGTGGAACACCCGCTCCCACGCCATCGCGGCATCGACGACGCGACCGAGCTCCGGCGACGGCTCGCCCTTCCACTCGAACAGGGCGCGCGCGACGGCCACGCCGATCGCGGCGGAAGCGCCGAGTCCGACGCCGGCCGGAATTTCGAGTGACACCTCGACCGTGCAGTTCGTCGCGCCGATGGCGTCGAGGAGCGCGCCGTAGCCGGTGCCGAGCTCGGTTCCGTCGTGCGCCGTCGCGCTCGATTGGTTGCCGAGTCGGATCTGCGACACCTCGGCCGAAGCCGCGTGGGCGATGGCGCCCCGGTCGAGCCCCACGGCGATGGCGGGAACTCCGAAGACGACGGCGTGCTCGCCGAACAGGATCGACTTACTGAAAGATCTCGCCAAAGTTACCGGTTTATAGCCCGATCGCGGCGCGAACGCAGTCCGTCTCGCGCGCCCTCAGCTCCGCAATTCCTCAGTTCAGACGTTCCTCAGTTCTGACGTTCCACTAGCGCGTCGATGGCCCCGATCAGCAGGCGCTGGCTTGGTTCGGAGAGCCGCCCGCTCGCGACCACGTCCCGCGAGCGATTCGACAGTTCGGCGATCCGCTCCTCGACCGCGCGCTTGGCGCCGCATCGGTCGAGCATTTCCACGACTCGCTGTAGATCTTTCTGCTTCGCGGCCGTCTTGCCCCATGCTTTTTCGAGCAACGCGCGATCTTTACCGTGCCCCAGCTCGAGGGCTCGTTCGATGAGGAGGGTGCGCTTGCCGTTGCGGATGTCGTTGGCAAACGGTTTGCCTGTCTCGCGCGGGTCGCCGAACACGCTGAGCAGGTCGTCGCGGAGCTGGAACGCGACGCCCGCGGGGTGCGCGAAGCGCTCCAGATCCCCGATGAGCTCGGCCGAACCCCCGGCGAGGAGCGCGCCGAGTCGGAGCGGTCCAGCGACCGTGTAGCTCACCGTCTTGAGCACGTAAGTCTTCTCGACGTCGGCGGCGCCGCTCAGAATGTCGAGCTGCTGGCCCGCGACCGCGTCGATCTGCATTTGCGCGAACGCCCCGAGCACGCGGGGCAGGCGCGCCGGCGGAACGTCGACGCGCGACAAGGCTTCCGTCGCGAGCGCCACGCCGAAATCCCCAGCGAGAATCGCGGAATGCGCGCCGATCACCGGCGAGCGATACCGCTCGGCGAGCATCGCGTGCACCGAGGGGCCGCCGCGCCGCATGTCGTCCCCGTCCATCCAGTCGTCGTGGATGAGGAAGTAAGCATGCAGGAGCTCGATGGCGACGCCCGCGTCGAGCGCGGGCTCGAGGTCCGCCGTCGCGGACACGGCGCGATAGCCGGCGACGACGAGCGCGGCGCGGAGCCGCTTCCCGCCTCGGAGGCACAATTCGCGGAGCGCGGAGACCATCGCAACGACTTCGGGCCCATTTTCCGCCGCGGCGTCGACCTTCGCGTCGAGCAATCCGCGAAGCCGCTGATCCATTTCTTCACGGACGGTCTCGACGACCGCAAGGAACGGATTGCCGCGAAGCGCCTTCGCGCCCCGTGTCGACGAGCCGTTCGAGCGACCCCCTCGTTTAGAAGTCCTTGTCTTCGCAGGCATTTTTCGCGGTAACCTAGGTTCCGAACGGGACACGCGTCAACGACTCTCGGGGGCGGGGCTACGAAGAACGGCTTGCGAAAAGCGACTTCCGGAGGTTTGCTCGGAAAAATGGCTGACATCTCGAGCCGAAAGGTCGACCACCTCGATCTGGCGACCTCCGGCGACGTTGCATTCAAGAGCACGACGACCCTGCTCGAGTGCGTGAGGCTGGTTCACGACGCGCTCCCCGAGCTTTCGGTGGACGAGATCGACCTGTCCACGCGCATTCTCGGCAAAACCCTGCGGGCGCCGATTCTCATCGCCGGCATGACCGGCGGAACGGAGCGCGCCGAGCGCATCAACCGCGAGCTCGGCGCCATCGCCGAAGCGCGTGGCTACGCCTTCGGCCTCGGCAGCCAGCGCGCCATGCTCAAGCGCCCCGATACACGCGCCTCGTACGAAGTTCGCCACGTGATGCCGAACGCGCTCCTACTCGGGAACATCGGCGGTGTCCAGGCGGCTCAAATGACGACCGAGCAAGTCCGTGCTCTCGCCGAGTCCGTCGGCGCGGACGCCCTGTGCGTGCATCTGAATCCCGCGATGGAAGTCGTGCAGGACGACGGCGATCGTGATTTTCGAGGCGTGCTCGAGGTCCTCGGCCGCCTGACGAAAGAACTGCCGATTCCCGTGATCGCCAAGGAGACGGGCTGCGGGCTCTCGGCGGGCGCGGCGCGCCGACTCGCGGCGAACGGCGTGCGACACGTCGACGTGTCGGGCGCTGGCGGCACCTCGTGGGTCGCGGTCGAGATTCATCGGGCGAAGGGCGAGCGTCGTTCGCTCGGCGAACGGTTTCGCGAGTGGGGGATTCCGACAGGCGCGAGCGTCGTGCAGGTGAAGCCCGCGGGCTTCCGCACGATCTTCGCGACCGGCGGTATCCAGAACGGCCTCGACGTCGCGAAAGCAATCGCGCTCGGCGCGAGCGCCGCCGGCATCGCGAGACCGGCGCTCCAAGCGCTCGAGCAAGGGGGCACTGCGGGCGCCATCGCGTTCTTCGAACAAGTCGAATCCGAGCTCCGGACGGCGATGCTTCTGACGGGGAGCCGCACGCTCGACGACCTGTCCCGCGCGCCGCGCATCATCGTCGGCGAGCTCGCCGACTGGGTGCGACTCTCCGAAGCGTCGCACTGAACTCCGGGTCCAAAGTTACCGCACGCGGCGAAAAATCGTGCGAGCGGAGCGTGCTACCGTGCGCCGCGCGACCGAGCGCGGACGACCTGTGGCGGTAGTGGTGAAGCACGCGGCGTACGCGACATTGGCCCTGATCTTTGCGGGATGTAGCTCGGGCGCGCGGAGTTGCTCGTGCTCGGGCGGAGCCTCGGGATCCATCGGGAGCGCCGGAACGCGAGACTTCACCGAAGTCGAGACGATTGGAACCGGGACGCCGCCGCTCGTCGATCTGCGCGTCGCGCGGTGGGCAGGTTTGAGATACCGCGACGTGGTCGAGACCGTCGGTTCGATCGCGCTCGAAGGGCAACCCATCGTGCCGGGTCCGACCATGAAGGTGACCCTCGATCACGAAGTGCTGCGGGGTAGCGCCGATCCGATCACCGAACGACGTGACGGCGCCGTCGCGCGCCTCGTCGAAGAACGCGTCGTCCTCGCCGACGTTTCGGTACGCTACGACCCGTTGCCCAAGCCGATGCTCGACGCCTGGAACCTGTCGCTCGTGCCGCTGCGCGGCAGCTCGTTCATTCAGCGCGTGATGGAGGGCGGCAACGTCGCGTTCGCCGAGAGCGAGCTCTTTCTCGGCGGCAAGCCGCCGCCCGAGTTGAAGAAGGCGCTCGACGGCGCGCTCCAGGACATCCGTCGATTTCCATTTCGATTGCCGCCGGTACCGGTCGGCGTCGGCGGCAAGTGGCGCTTCCAGGACGACGTCGAAGCGAACGGCGTCAAGGTCTCGGAGGTCGCGGACATGACGGTGAAGTCCGTCGACGCGACCTCCGCCGTGATCGATCTCCACGTGCAGCAACAAGCGGCGCATCAGGAAGTGCCCAATCCGGTCAAGCCGGGCGAAATGGCGACGCTCGAACGCTTCGAAGGCGATGGCCGCGGCGAGATCACCGTCGACCGCATCACCGCGGTCACCGTCGGCGGACAATTGCTGACGACCGCGCGGCTCACGCTGAGTGACGTCGAGAACGGTCAGCGGCGCGCGGCGACCTTGGTCGGTGCGTCGTTCCTGCGCGTGACAGGAACCGTCTTCGGCGACGACGACGGCGGGAGCGCCGCGGCGAATCCGGCCCCGACCCCGCGAGGAGTCGCGCCCTGACGCGCTCGGCTCCGCCCGAATCCGCGTCGCCGCCGTACTCCCGCGTTCTCGGCTGGGGGATCGCGGCGCTCAGCGTCGCGATGATGACGACCGAGCTCATCGTCACCCGCGTGTTCTCGGTGATCATCTGGTACCACTTCGCCTTCTTCGCGATCTCGGTGGCCTTGTTCGGCACGGGCGCGGCGGCGGTGGTCGTGCATTTGCGGCAGCAAACGCTGGTGACCGACGGCGCGGCTCGTCGCATTTCGTACGCTGCGGCGGCGTTCGGGGTCTCGCTCGTCGCCGTGGACATCATTCTCGTGAACCTCACGCCGGACTGGTTCGGCGGGGCAACGCCCGGTCCGTTCACGGTGCTGACCGGCAAGCTCCTGGTCTTGTTCTTGTTGGCTGCGACGCCGTTTTTTCTCGGTGGATTCGCCGTGAGTCTCGCGATGGCGCGGTACTCGCAGCACGTCCATCGTCTCTATTTCTCGGATCTGACCGGCGCGGGGCTCGGGTGCGCGCTCGTCGTGCCGATGTTGGGCTTGCTCGGCGGTCCGATCGCGCTCGTCGCGTCTGCGGCCATCGCGGTGGTCGCTTCCTTTCTATTCGCGCGAATCGACGACGGCGGGCGGCGTGCCGGCAACGGCGCGGTGTTCACCGGCGTCGCGGCGGTCGTCATCGGTGCCGTGTTCGCGATTTCGGGAGGGTTGAACGTCCGCGTCGCCAAGGGCATCGACCTCGTCCGATTTCCGCCGGAGTACAACCGGTGGAACTCGTTTTCGATGGTCACCGTCTTGCCGGTCGGCGGCTTTCGCGGCTGGGGAACGAGCCCCGCGTATCACGGACCCGTCCCCGAACAGAAAACGCTGGTCATCGACTTGAACGCCGCGACGAGCCTCACGCGGTTCGACGGCCGTCTCGACTCGGTTGCGTATTCGCTCTTCGACCTGAGCGCGATGGTCTATCGCATCAAATCGAACGCGAGCGACGTGTGCATCATCGGCGCCGGGGGCGGCAAGGACGTGCTCGCCGCGCTCGCGGCGGGCGCGCACCACGTGACCGCCGTCGAGATCAATCCGCTCATCGTCGACGGCGTCGTGCGCGGCGCGTACCGCGACTTCACCGGCGGGCTCTACTTTCGCCCCGACGTGGACGTTCACGTCGAGGACGGGCGCAGCTTCGTGCGCGGGACGGACCGCCGTTTCGACGTCGTGCTCCTCAGCATGGTCGATACGAGCGCCGCGACGGCCGCAGGCGCGTATTCGCTCACCGAAAATAGCCTCTACACGAGCGACGCCTTCGCGGATTTCCTGTCGCGGCTCGCCCCGAACGGCGTGCTCTCGGTGTCCACGGTGAGCCTCGAAGGGCTCGCGGTCGGTGCGCGGCTCGTCGCGATCGCCCGCGACGCGCTCGAGCGTACCGGGGCGTCGCCCGCGCGGTCGATCGCCGTCATTCAAACGCCGTGGCTCGGCAGCACCGCGATCTTGCACGACGTGCTCGTGAAACCCGCGGGATTCACCGACGACGAGGTGCGCGCCTTGTCGATCTCTGCGACGCAGCTCGGCTTCCAGGTTGCCTATTTACCTGGACAACCCGTGCTCCCGACGACCCCCGAGAACCAGTGGATCGGGGAAATCGTGAACACGCCCGACGCGCACGATCTCGCGAAGAAAATGGCCACCTGGCCCGTGGACACGTCCGCGGTGAGCGACGAGCGTCCGTTCTTCTTCTATCAAAATCGCCTGCGCGACTTCTTGCCCGCGCTCGTCGCGTCGGGGACGTCGCACCTGTTCGGCAATGGGCTCGTCGTGCTCGCGAAGGTGCTCCTCGTCGCGCTCTTCGTCGTGTCGCTCTTCTTGCTCCTGCCGCTCTTCGTCGCGCGCACCGAGGTCCGTCGCGGCGCGGGTCCGACGAGCGCCGATCTCGCGTACGTGTCGTGTCTCGGGCTCGGGTTCATGTTCGTGGAGATCGGCGTGCTCCAGCGCTTCACGATTTATTTGGGGCACCCGACTTACACGCTGGCCGTCGTGCTGTTCGTCGTGCTCGTCTCGGGCGGCCTCGGCAGCCGCGCTTTCGCGTCGTTCGACGGCCCGACGCGGCGCCGCCGGCTCGCGTTCGCGATCGCGCTTCTCATCGCGTATCTCGCGCTCCTCGCGGTCGTCGCGCCGCGGTTCTTCGGCGCCACCTTGGCGTGGGCCGCTCCGCTCCGCGCGCTCGCCTCGGCCCTGCTCCTCGCGCCGCTCGGGTTCGCGATGGGCATCCCATTTCCGGCGGGTCTCCACGCGGTATCGGAGCGCGCCGCGTCGCGGGTGCCCTGGCTCTGGGCCGTGAACAGCGCCACGTCGGTGCTCGGCTCGGTGCTCGCGACGCTCGTCTCCTTGCACGCGGGCATCGACGCTTCGCTCGCGGTCGGCGCGGCGCTCTACGCCGGCGCGCTCGCGCTGTCCGGTCGCGTGTGCTCCGCGGCAGCCCCTTCGTTCGAGGGCGCGCCCGCAGAGGCGCTCCGTGGCTAGCCCCCCCCCGCGCGCGCCCTGGCGGCCAGGGAGCGTGCTCGTCGCGGCCCTGCTGGTCGGCGCGCATCTCGCCCTCGTCGCGTACTTCGCGCCGCGCCGCGCGCTGTTCGGCGCTCTCCCGATCCTGAACGACGCGCACGCGATCGAGGCGTACCGCGCGGCGCGCGCGCGGCTCGCGTGGGTGCAATGGGGACGCTTCTGGGAGTACGACCCGCGCGTGCTGGCGGGGCAGGCGAGTGGTCTCGTCGAACCATTTTCGAGCCGGCTCTTCGTGTACGGCGTGCCGCTCCTCTCGCGAGCCGGCGTGCGGCCGCCGCACGCGTTCGACGGGCTCTTGCTCGCGCTCCACGCGATCGTTCCGCTGCTCGCCTACGCCACGGCGCGCGCGTTTCGACTGTCGCGTGGCGTCGCGGCGTGGGTCGTCGGATTGTGGTCGGCGCTCTGGTTCTTCGACGCCGTCGTGCACGCGGCGTGGTTTTCCGGTCGCATCACGTTCATCGTCGCGACCCAGCTCGGGCTCATCGCGCTCGGCTTGTCGACGCGCGGCGCGAACGGCGAGGGCTCGGCCAACGCCGCCCTGTCGCTGTTCGTGCTCGCGACGGCCTTCGTGGTCCACCCGATCGCCGCGATGCTCTTCGGAATCGTCGCTGCCGCGAACGCCATTCGACGAGCGTCGCTCCTCTCGGCGCGGCGGCTCGGATTGGTGCTCTCCGCGCTGGTTCCGTTCGTGCTGCTCGTTCCGCTCGGTGGACGCGCGATCGCGTGGTCGTCCGAGCCGCTCGCTCACGTCTTCGACGTCGGCGTTTCGCAGATCGCGTGGGACTTCGTCGAAGTGCTCGGTTCCGGCTATCGCGCGCCCGGTGCGGCTCGCACGCTCGTCCGCGTCTTTTCGCTCGCCGTGGGCGTGCTGGGTCTCGTCGAGTGGAACCGGGCCGGGGACGGCCGCGCGTGGCCCCTCGGGGTGGCCGTCGCGGCCGGCTTCGTCGTCTCGTACTTCGGCTCGTACGTGCCGGTGTCGTGGCCCCTCGATCCTTACTATTTCGCGATTCCGACGGCGTTCGCCGCGACGGTGCCCGCCGCCGATCGGTTGTCGCGCCTCGAATGGCGCGAGCTCGTCCGCACGCACGCGCGCGGGACGCTCGTCCTCGGTCTGACCCTTCTGGTGGTCATTCCACGGCTCTTCCGCACCGTCGCGACGTACGTCCCGTCGCTCCTGCCCGATCGGGTCATTCGGACGGCGCTCGATCTCCACGTGTCGCCCCTCGTGGGTCTGAAGGAGCCCGGGCCGGACCGGCTCGGGTACGACGCGCCGCCGATGGCGTTCTACGACGTGCTCGGGTTTCTCGACGAGAACGCGCCTGGCGAACGCGTCGTGGTCGACGATCCGGCGCTCGCCGCATTCTTGGCGATCTCGTCGCCCCACGCCGTCCTCGGTCCGCTCGCCGAGCGCGGTTCGCCGAGCGCCGACGCCGACCCGTCGCGCCTGCTCGACTCGTCGCCGTCGCCCTCCGAGGTGTCGTCGTATCTCGAGCGCTACTCCGTCGGCTGGGTCGTTCTGGGCGGCCCGCTCGGGCCGTTCGATCGCGACGAGCCTCGACTCGGGCCGCCGCGCTTCGTCGCGGGCTTCCGCGTTCGCCGAGTCATCGACGCCACGTCCTTGGTCGCCGAGGGCACTGGACGCCTCGTCCGCGACTTCGGCGGTATCCTCAAGGTCGAGGACGCCGCTGGGGAGCGCGTCACGTTGCGCCTGCACTACGACGAGAGCTTGCGGTGCCGTCCCGGTTGCACGGTGGAGCGCGTGCTCGTCGACGGCGACCGTGGCGGGTTCATCGGCATACGGAAGCCGCCCCCGGTGTTCGAAGTGTATTGATGAGGGGGACCTGGGTCCTGGGGGGACCTTGTCCCCCGCGGCTCGCTTCGCGACCGCTCTGGGTCCTGGGGGGACCTTGTCCCCCGC
>CAZDNG010000040.1:46659-80710 GCA_964506835.1 uncultured Polyangiaceae bacterium | reverse complement strand
TCATGCAGTGGTGGTACGGCCACAACGCCGTCGCGTTCTTCCTGACGACGCCGTTCCTCGGGCTCATGTACTACTTCTTGCCCAAGGCGGCGAATCGCCCGGTTTTCTCATACAAGCTGAGCATCCTCCACTTCTGGTCTCTGGTGTTCATCTACATCTGGGCGGGCCCGCATCACTTGCACTACACGGCCCTCCCCGAATGGGCCTCGACGCTCGGCATGGTGTTCAGCCTGATGCTGTGGATGCCGTCGTGGGGCGGCATGATCAACGGGCTTCTCACGCTCCGCGGCGCCTGGGACAAGGTCGCCGTCGATCCGGTGCTGAAGTTCTTCGTGGTCGGGATCACGTTCTACGGCATGGCCACGTTCGAGGGCCCGATGCTCTCGATCAAGAGCGTCAACGCGCTCGCCCACTACACGGACTGGACGATCGCGCACGTGCACTCCGGCACACTCGGCTGGAACGGGTTCATGACCTTCGGGATGCTGTACTGGCTCGCGCCGCGGCTGTTCCAGACGAACCTCTGGTCGAAGAAGCTCGCCGAGACGCACTTCTGGATCGGCACGCTCGGCATCCTGTTCTACATCGTCGCGCTCTACGCGGCGGGGATCACCCAGGGGCTCATGTGGCGCGCGTTCGACAAGACGGGGCGCCTCGCTTACCCGGACTTCATCGAAACCGTCGTCCGCATCGCGCCCATGTACTGGGTGCGCGCATTCGGTGGCGCGCTCTACGTCGCTGGCGTCATCATGTGTCTCGTCAACATCGTCATGACCTGGAAGGGCCGTCCCGCGACCTACGAAGAGGTCGTGCACGAAGCGCCACCGCTCGACAAAGACTGGGTCGGCGAGGTTCCGAAGGTGGTGATCCCGCGCCATCCGACGATGCTCAACTTCGGCTACCAGGTGCAGTTCTTCACCCGCGCCGCGTGGCACCGAGTCTGGGAACGAAAACCGCTGAAGTTCACGCTTTGGGTGGTCGCGGCGGTCGCGACGGCGTCTCTCCTCGAGCTCGTCCCGACGTTCCTCATTCGGTCCAACGTGCCGACCATCGCTTCGGTGAAGCCGTATTCGCCGCTCGAGCTCGCCGGCCGCGACATCTACGTGAGCGAAGGTTGCTACAACTGCCACTCGCAGATGATCCGGCCGATTCGCGCCGAAACGGAGCGCTACGGCGAGTACTCGAAGCCGGGCGAGTTCGTGTACGACCATCCGTTCCAGTGGGGTTCGCGGCGCATCGGACCGGACTTGCATCGCATCGGCGGCAAGTACCCGCACCTCTGGCACGTGCGCCACATGGGAGACCCCCAGTCCACCACGCCCGGCTCGATCATGCCGAAATACCCCTGGCTCCTCGCCGACACCCTCGACTTCGGGGGCATCCAAAAGAAGGTCGACGCCATGGCGATGCTCGGCGTTCCGTACGGCGACGCGATCAATCACGCCGAAGCGCTCGCTCGCACTCAGGCGGACAGCATCGGTCGCGCCATCGAGGAACAGGGCGGACCGAAGGACCTCAGCGACAAGAAGATCATCGCCCTCATCGCCTACCTGCAACGTCTCGGCACGGACATCCACGCCGCGCCGCCGCCCGCGAAGGACGAGGGTACGCCCATCGCGGCGAGCGAAGCGGCCATGAGCGCGGCGACGCGCGCGGGAGGGCAGTGAGATGAATCTTTCGGAGATCGTCAGCGCCGCCTCGGGGCTCGCGATTTACGCCGAGGTCGCGATGGTGCTCTTCATGGTTGCGTTCCTCGCGGTGCTCGTCCAGGTGTTCGCGAAGCGGCGCCAGGCGGAGTGGAACCGCGCCGCCTCGCTCGCCCTCGACGATGATGGCGAAGAGCCCGACCGACGTGCCTGAACGAAGCTCGCCGTCAGGGCAATGATCGAAACGTGGCGCGAACCCGCCGGCTGAGCGCGTATCTCCTCGACTCGTCGGGAGCGACCGAGCGCGCCCGGTGCGACAGACTCGGCCCGACGGTCACGACGCACCGCCGTTGGGCCCGCGCACGACTTCCACGAATCGCTTCGTGGATCCCAGCAGATCTTCGGCCCGATGCGAGAGATCTGCGGCGGCGCCGAGCAGCGCGCCGGCCGCTTCGCTCGCGTCGCGTGCCGTGCGGCTGACGAGCCCGATGCTCTCGGATACTGCGAGCGTCCCAACCGCGGCGAGCGCGATGTTTCCGCCGATCTCGCCGGTCGCGAGTTGCTGCTGCTGCGCGCTCGTCGAAACGGTCTCCGCGATCTCGTCGAGCTGGCGAATCGTGGTCGTCACCACGTCTATCGCTTCGACGCCTTCCCGCGTCGTGCGCTGGATCTCGGAAATGATCGACTCGATTTCTTCCGTCGCCCCGTACGTCTGGCGCGCGAGGTTCTTCACCTCGGCGGCCACGACCGCAAACCCCTTGCCGAACTCTCCCGCCCGCGCGGCTTCGATGGCCGCATTCAGCGCGAGCAAATTGGTCTGCTTGGCGATCTCCGAGATCAGCTTCACGACTTTCCCGATTTTCGTCGATGCCTTCGAGAGGCCGGCCATGACCTCGTTCGTGTGTTCGCTCTGCAACACGGCGCCGCGCGCGATGCGCACCGACTCGTTCGTTTGCCGCCCGATCTCGAGCGCGCTCGACGACAGCTCTTCCGTCGCCGAGGCGACCGCCTGTACGTTCGCCGACGTGGACGATGCCGAAGCCGCGACCGCGTTCGATTGTTCGGTGTTGTCGCTCGCCATCTTTGCGAGAGACTGCGCCGTAGCTTGCATTTCCGTCGCCGAAGACGCGACCGCCGCTACGACGTTCTGGATGGTTCCCTCGAACTCCGTCGCCAGATCCACGCGGCGCTTGTCGGCGGCTTTCAATGCATCGTCCTGAGTTTGCATGCGTCCGGTCGCGTCGTTGATGAGCGTCGCGGCGTGCCGAAAGGTACCGGGCAGACCACGGAGGACCACGCGACGGAAGAATTCGCCTCGGCTCGCGTAGTCGAGGGCCGCTTTGGACTCGCGCACGAAAGCATCGGTGATGTCGAGCAAGTGGTTGATCCCGTGGACCATCGTTCCGATGCTGCCGCCGGCCTCGCAGCGCAAAAGTCGCGCCTCGAGGTCGCCTTCCGCGGCGCGTTTGCAAACGTCGGCCACTTTGCCGCACCACTCCCGATAGAGCTCGAGCTCGGCGCGTTCGCTCGAATCGAGCGCTCGATTCGAGCGGGAGGGCAAGGAGGAAATTCTAGCAAGGTCCGTCATATCGAATCCTCAGAGTGCGAAAACGAATTCATCGTAGCGTGCCTGCTTTTCGCGAAGCGTCGCTTCGAGCAAGCGCGTGGATTGTTGAACGGCGAGCGCTTTGGTCTGCGCGCGGCGTTCCTCGGCGGCGAGCGCCTGATACAGCGGGCGGACCTTCGCGAGCGCCGTCGCTTCGGGCGAGCGGCGGTTGGAGTGATAGCCCACGATCGCGCCATCCGGGCCGAACGTCGGCGTGACGTGCGCGAAGACCCAGTAGTGGTCCCCGTTCTTCGAGAGGTTCAGCACATACGCGAAGATCTCGCGGCCGCTCTGGATCGTCGTCCACAAGAGGCTGAACACGCAACGCGGCATGTCGGGATGCCGGATGATGCTGTGCGGCTGACCGAGAATCTCCGCCTCCGCGTAGTCGGAGATGCGAAGGAATACGTCGTTGGCGTAGGTGATGCGGCCATTCAGATCCGTCTTCGAAACGATGATCTCGTCGATCCCGAAGGTGCGTTCATGGCCGGTGAGCAGGGGCTTCTCTCTCATTGTCGACTCCTTTTGCCGCTCAGGCGGCCCTGTACGGCGCGTGCACGCGGACCGCTTTTTCCTCGCAAAACTCCCAGAGGCGTCGCCGCGGTGGCGGTCAGCCGCGTGCACGCCGGGAGAACATGCCGCCGGCGGTGTTGCGCACGTCAGGCGTGCTCATACCGTCGCCGCTTCCGTCTCCTCCCCGATCGCGCTCTCCTCCTCTTGCCGGTTGATGTCGCGCAGGGCGGCATTCAGGCGAACGAGAACCGCGTCGTCGCCCGCGCGCGTCGATATGTCGATCTGGCGCCTCAAGAAGGCGCGTGCCTTCGAAAAGACCCGGCGTTGCTTGTAAATGTTGGTGAGCGCGTCGAGGCTATTCAGAAGGTCGGGGCTCTCGTGCCCGACCGAGGCTTGGAAACGCGTCACCACGTCACGGTGAAGCGCCTCTTCCCTCTCGAGCGCGGTCTGGACGCGCTCCGAAGCGACGCGAACGCGCGACGCGAAGATGCGGCGATCGAAGGGCTTCGCCACGTAGTCGTCCGCACCGCACTGGAACCCTTCCAAAATGCGTTCGCTCTCTGACAGCGTAGTGACGAGAATGATGTACGGCCGGTGCTTGGCGTCGAAGGCGCGAATGGAGCGGCAGAGCTCGACGCCGGTGCGGTGCGGCATCATCCAGTCGAGGATCACGAACGAGGGTTGGTGCTCTTGATAGAGCTGCCACGCTTGCTCTCCGTCGGCGGCCAGGAGGGGACGGTAGTGGAGATCCTTCGCGAAACTGGTGAGGAGCCTGCGATAGAGGGCGTCGTCGTCGGCAATCAACATTTCCATGGCATCACTCGCTGGTCAGATCGGTTGGCAGATCAGGAGCGCCATTCTTCCTGGCGCGTAGCGTTGAATGCGCACGTCGAGATCGATGCGCGCGACGGGAATACGAAATGCATCGAGAACCTCCGCCGGAGCTTTCGCCGGCAATATCTCGCATTCGCGCAAACGCAGGTGACCGTGCCCGAGCGCGTTGAAGAGGGAGGTGATGATGTTCGTCACCTCGCTGAAATTCTGCGAGATCCCCTCGGAGAATCGCCGAGCGCGAATGGCTTCGAGCGCGACGTCGGGCGGCAGCAGGGCAAGGGCTGCCCCGGCGCTCGCAACGAACGCGGTGTCGGCGAACAAGGCCGCTCGAGGAGACTCGTCCGCGCTCGAGCGGAAAATGGCCGAAGCTGCCACGTCGAGGAGGAGCTCCGGCACCGCCGTCACGGTGACGACCGTTCCGAAGAGGTCCGCCAAGAGTTTGCGAAGTGCATCGGGTGTCGGGAGCACTCCGTAGGGAGCGGGCGCACCGTGCGGCGATTGCGCGCTCCTATTCTCCGTGCGAGGGCGAACGGCCGAGGCGAGGATTCGCGACATGGCCGTTAGCCAGGCGCCAAGATGCCGTTCAACGCGGCAGAGATGGCTTCCGACGTGAACGGTTTGGCGAGGAGGAACCGTGCCCCGGCACTTGCCGCGCGCTGCCGCATCTCGTCGGTTCCTTCGGAAGTCACGAAGCCGAACGGAATCTTCACCCCTTCGCTGTTCAGAGCTTGGAGCAGTTCGTAGCCGCTCATCTCCGGCATGTTCCAGTCGCTGAGCACGATCTCGGGCTTTTGTGTACGCACACGCTCGAGCGCTTCTTTGCCGTTGGTCGCCTCTTCTATCTCGTAGGCGCCGTAACCGGCCTGCCTCAAAGCCTTTCGAACGATGAGACGCATCGTTTTGCTGTCATCCACCACTAGTATGCTCACGAGCTCACCGATCCTTTTTCGCGGAACGACGCCTTTTCGGCATTCGAGACGATGTTCACGAGGAGAGGCTCGCCCGCGTATTCGAGCCACACTTTCGTCCCCGGCCCCTCGTCGGCGATCTTTCCGTTCAAGTCAGTGGACGGAAGCGACAGGCTACAAGGTCCTGGCAAGAGGGCCTTCACGTTGCCGCCGAGGATGTTCGCGAGCTCACAGAGCGTGTCACCGATGTCGTCGTTGGTGACGGCGTGCACCTCGATCTGACAGAGGCAGGATACGAGCGCCCGCGCCATCTCGACCGTACAGTGGACGGCGACGACACCCGACCAGTTACCGGTGATGTCAACCATACCGGTCAGGAACGTATCTTTGCCCTTCCAGGCGTCGCCGGCCGATGCCCGGAGGGGGAGCCCAACGGTAACGGACAGTACGTCTTCTGCGAGTCGCCGGATTCTGTCGGCTTCGATCGTCATCGATGTCGTTTCACTCGTCCACAGAACGGTTGTTGGGGACGTTTCTTGAGCGTCGTTCAACGGGGCTTCTTGTCGTAAGCGACGGTTCGACCGCTTGTGGTTTCCACCCGCTTGAAGCGATCGTCCAGGTTCAAAGTGGTCTCCGCTCCTCCCAGGAACAGCACGCCGTCGCAAGTCATCGCGTCGTAGACCCTTCCGAGGATGCGCTTCTTCGTCGGTACGTCGAAATAGATGAGTACGTTGCGCAGGAAGACGACGTCGATCGCGGCGAGATTCGGCCAATCCGCGGTCAGATTGAGGACGCGGAAATCGACTGCCTTACGAATCTCTTCCTTCAGCGCAAACTCTGCGCCGCGCCTCTCGAAGTACTTGACCAGGTAGGGCGCAGGCAGTCCACGATTCACTTCGAGTTGACTGTAAATTCCAGTCCGAGCTCGCTCCAGGACGGCCGTGTTGATGTCCGTGGCGACGATGGACACCTTCCAGTCGGATAGCCTGGGGAAGTGCTCCTTCAACACCATGGCGATGGTGTAAGGCTCTTGGCCGGTGGAGCTTGCGCCGCACCAGATCCTCAGACTCCTGGACGCCTTCTTCGACTCGAGGAACCGTGGAATGACGTCGGTCTTCAAGAGCTCGAACGGATGTACATCACGGAAGAATGTGGTCTCGTTGGTCGTCATGGCCTCGACGACCTTGGCGTGTAGGCCGTTTCGAGCAGACGAACGCAGGTGCGTCACGAGAGCCGTCAAATCCACGAAGCCCGCGTCCCGCGCGATCGGAGTAAGGCGCGCCTCGACGAGATACCCCTTTCCTGACTCGATCACGATCGCGGACGCGCCGTAAACCAGGTCTCGTACGTAGGAGACGTCTCTTTCAGCGAGCGGCATGGGCAACCTGATAGGCCGAGCCCGCCGCGACGAAGACGCGACTCGAGATTTGCAGCGCGATGGCGCCGATGGGAACGACCGCGTGCGCAAGGTTTGCGCGCGCGACGAATCCCGGCATTCCCCACACCACCGACGATGCCTCGTCCTGAACGACGACCTGACCGCCGGCGGCTCGCACCAGTTCGCAACCCCTGAGCCCGTCTTGTCCCATACCCGTCAAGATGACGGCGAGAGTGCGAGCTCCGTAGACCGACACCACCGAACGCAACATGACGTCGACGGCGGGCCGGCACGAATTCTCGAGAGGGTCGCGATTCAACTTCACCACGACGCGCGTGCCTTCACGCTTGCATGCCATGTGGAAATCACCCGGAGCGATCAGCACGAGCCCCGGCTCGAGCGCGTCGCCCTCTTCCGCCTCGCGGACGCGGTGGGGAGTGCTCGCCGCGAGTCGCTGAGCGAAAAGCCGCGTGAAGAGCGGCGGCATGTGCTGCGTGATGACGACCGGTATCGGTAGCTCGCGGAGATTGGAGAGGACGTCCGCGATCGCGTTGGGACCGCCGGTGGAAGCGCCGATGGCGAGAACTTCCGGAGGATAGCGTCGCCCATCGACGCGCTCGACGGCCGGCGGACGCATGGGGACGGAAACCGCGCGGCGCCCCAGCGCCTTCACGCGCCGCCCGAGCTCGTCGCGCACCACTTTCATGGCCTCCACCACGCCGCCCTGCACGCTCGGTTTGGTAACGTAGTCGGTGGCTCCGCAGGACAGCGCTTCCAGCGTCGCCGACGCCGCGCGCTCGGTGAGCGAGCTGAACATGATCACCGGAAGTGCCGGATGCGTCTTTCGAATGGCGACGAGGGTGGCGATGCCGTCGAGCTCCGGCATCTCGACGTCCAGAGTGACGACGTCGGGCGTCGATTGCTGGATCTTCTGGAGCGCGATGCGACCGTTTGCCGCGCTGCCGATCACTTCTATCTCCGGGTCTTGAGAGAGCGCGTCAGTGACCAACCGTCGGATGGTCACCGAATCGTCCACCACGAGGACCCGTACCCGAGGCGACAGCGTAGCGTTCACGATACCGCTCCGATGAGCTCGAGCTTGTCGCGCAAGCTGTCTTCCGTGAACGGCTTCATGAGGTACTCGTTGGCACCCGCCGAGAGCGCGAGCGAGACCGCGTCGAGCTCCGACTCGCTCGTCACCATCAATACCGGTAGCCATGCGAGCGCGGGGTCGGAGCGGATTTCCCTCACCAGGTCGAGCCCGCTCATCACCGGCATGTTCCAGTCCACCAATGCGACGCTCACGTCGGTCGTTCCGCGAAGGCGCTCGAGCGCCTCCAGTCCGTGCGCGGCTTCGACGGTGTCGAAGCCGAGCGCGGTGAGCTGTCGCTTCAACACCATTCGCATCACACGGGAATCATCGACGACGAGCGCTCTCACGGTCTTCCTTTCCTCAATACTTGAATCGAGACACGAGTTTCTGAAGGTCGGCGGCCATCGCAGAAAGCGACGCGGCCGCGGTCTGCGTTTCGCTCGCCCCGGCGCTCGTCTCGTGTGCCGCCTTGGCGACACCGGTGATGTTGTGCGCGATTTCGCCGCTGCCCTTGGCCGCCTCGTTGACGTTCCTCGCGATCTCGTTGGTCGTCGCAGTCTGCTCCTCGACCGCGCTCGCGATGGTGGTCTGAATGTCGTTGATCTGGTTGATGATGGTGCTGATCTGGGCGATCGCGGCCACGGCGCCGCGCGTGTCGGACTGAATCGCCTCGATCTTCTGACTGATGTCCTCGGTCGCCTTGGCGGTCTCCTTCGCGAGCTCCTTGACCTCGTTGGCCACGACGGCGAACCCTTTGCCCGCTTCGCCCGCGCGCGCGGCTTCGATGGTGGCGTTCAAGGCGAGGAGGTTCGTTTGCTGGGCGATCGACGTGATGACCTTGATGACCTTCCCGATCTCGGCGCTGCTCTCGCCCAGCTTCGCCACGGTGGTGTTCGTCTTCTCGGCGACCTTGACGGCTTGGGTAGCCACGCGCGCCGCGTCCGTCGCGTTCTTGGCGATCTCCCGGATGCTCGCGCTCATTTCTTCGGCAGCGGTGGCCACTGTTTGCACGTTCTTGTTCACTTGCTCGGAGGCGGCGGACACGACACCGGCCTGTGCGGACGTCTCTTCGGCGTTCGCGCTCATCGTCTGGCTCACACTGCTCATCTCGTCGGAGGCCGTCGCGAGCGACGACGCGTTGTGCGAAATCGCGCGCACGCTGGTGCGGAGATCCGCGAAGAATTTCCTCAGGCCATCTCCCATGAGCCCCACGGCGTCTGAGCCGCTCACGGGTACCTCTCGGGTTAGATCTCCGGCGGCCGCAGCATTGACCACCTCGAGGATCGATTGGACCTTGCCGGCCAGCTCTTCCGACGCTTCGCGCTCGCGGGCGACGAGATCTTGTTCACGCTGCTGCATGGCTACGCGCTCGGTGATCACTTCCCAGGTGAGCATGGGCCCGACGTAGTTGCCGGCGTCGTCGCGGATGGCGGTCACCAGCAAGGACAACGTCTCCGGACCAAGTCGAATGTTGGCTCTGTGGGGTAGGTTTTTCGGATCGGCGAGCAACTTGCGCTGATGGGCGGGGTTCTTGTGGAAAACGTCCACCGAGGATCCGACGAGCTGTTCAGCCGTGATGGGCAGGTACTGCTCGAGTTTCTTCAACGTCGCGAGAGACGTGGCGTTCGCGTAACGGACGACCAGGTCGCGGTCGCAATACATGACGTTCACCGGCGCCGCGTCGATCATCTGCGCGAGCCGCTGAGCCTGCGCGTCCGATGCCTTCGCCTGGAATTCGACCGAAAAGCCTTGCACCTTGCTCTCGCCGATCGCCGTCACGACGACCTTGGCGATCTTGCCGAGCGCTTCGGCTTCGAACTCCGCGGTGGCTCCCGGAGTGCTTCTCAACGCTTTGCGCTCTTGAAGCGGAATCGACAGCAAGACGTCCAGCGACTCGCCGACCAGTGCGTCCGCTTGGAGATCCATGTCCGAACCGTCGATGGCGCTTGCCGCCGCGCGATTCAACCAGCGAATTGCCAACGCCGAGTCGCAAAACACCTGCGGCGTCCGGGAGGCGTCCAGTAGCGCGGCGAAGGGAGCCTCTGCGTTGGCTCTTGCAGCAGGTGGATTGGAATTGCCATTGGTTTGCTTAGCGATCTCGTTCATTGTTCTCCCGTGCGCTGCATTTCATGGAAGCAGTGGATTCCGACATCGATTCTCTCGGTTGGCCTACCAATTGAACGGTCCGAGTTTTGCGAACTCTAGGCTCCGCACTCGTTTTCCAACGACTGATTGGGGCAACCCATCGTGAGGTTTGCACTACGCAGCCCTCCGCGCGCGGTCACCGACGATCCTGTCGGTGTCGAGCTCCAAGAGTAGCTGCCCGTCGAGCTTATACACGCCGCGGAGGACGTTGCGCGCGGCAGCGGACACCGTCTCCGGGACGCTCTCCATCGAATCGACGTCGACTTCGATGACATCGCCGATCTCGTCGACCAGGAGACTTGCCACGGAATGATCCGCGCGGATGACCACGTTCATCGGCAGTGCGTCGCGGGGAGCCGGGGAAAGCTTGAGACGGCAGCGTGTGTCGACCGCGACGACGATCTGCCCGCGCAGGTTGATGAGTCCGCGCACGTCGGGTGGCGCGAGGGGAACTCGCGTCATTTCCTGATAGCGGATGACTTCTTGGACGTTGACGACGTCGATTCCGTAGAAGGATCCGTCGAGAAAGAAGGTGCAGAGTTGCTTGGTTTGGCTCATGGGTAATGCTCCGGTGTCGGTCCCTAAGAGAACGCCGCTTCGTGCACGCGGAGTGCGGCCTGCACGTCGAGGAGCTCGGTGACTCGTCCCTGAATGACCGCGGTGCCGCGCACGCCGGCGCGCGCTCCGGTGGACTTCACGGGTATCGCGTCGTGAACGATGTCGAGGATGCGACCGACGACCAAGCCGACCCGTTTGCCCCCATCCGAAAAAACGACGACCTGAAGGACGTCATCCGAGGCGACACTCGTCGCGCGCGCTCCGAGCACTTCGTCCAGGGTGATCAGGGGAAGGATATCGCCGCGGTATTGAACGACGCGCTTCGGACCGGCTCGCTCGATCGACGACCGCTGGAACTCTTCGAGGCGCGCCACGAGGGCGAGCGGCAGTGCCACGCGTCCGTCGTCGCCGTGCTCGAGGAGCAGCAAGGCTCCTGCCGCGTCGTGGTTCGCGTCGAAGCTCGTCCCTTTGCTCGCAAGAGCGAGCGTGCGCTCGCGCACCTGCGAAACGACGCCCGCGCGCTGCGCGAAGCCGACGACGTCGAGGATGAGCGCGACTCGTCCGTCGCCCATGATCGTCGCTCCGGCGAAGGCGTTGATGCCCTTCAATTCCGGCCCGAGCGGCTTCACGACGATCTCCTCGGTGTCGCTCACGCCGTCCACGACGAGGCCGAACGGACGATCGTCGGCTTGAACGACGACCACGTTGACGGCGTCGTCCTCGGCAGGGATCCCGTCGTCCCCGAGGACGTCGCGAAGGTGGACGAGTGGAAGGAGGTTGCCTCGGAGACGCATCACCAGAGCCCCGTGGATTTGCTCGATTCGCGATTTTCTTTGGTCGTTCTCGAACCGCACCAGCTCGAGCAGGTTCACCTGCGGGATGGCGTATCGCTCGGCTCCCAAATGCACGATGAGTGCCGGGATGATCGCGAGCGTGAGCGGGATCTTGATCTTCAACGTGGTGCTATGACCCGCGCGACTCGTGAGCTCGACACTGCCCCCGATGCGCTCGATGTTGGTCTTCACGACGTCCATTCCGACGCCGCGACCGGAGATGTTCGACACCTTCTCCGCCGTCGAGAAACCCGGCGCGAACACCAGGTTCACCACTTCGCGGTCAGACATCTGCGTCGCGCGCTCGGCCGTCACGACGCCGCGTTCCACGGCCTTCGCGCGAATGCGCTCGGGATCGATGCCGCCGCCGTCGTCGGCAATTTCGATGTTCACCTTGCCGCCCTCGTGGAACGCACGGAGCGAGAGCAAGCCCGCCGCGGATTTGCCGCGACTCGTGCGCGTTTGCGGCGACTCGATACCGTGGTCGACGGCGTTCCGGACGATGTGCGTCAACGGGTCCTTGATGGCCTCGAGGATCGTGCGATCGAGCTCGGTTTCGCTGCCGTCCAATTCGAGGCGCACGTCCTTGCCGCAAGCGACCGCGAGATCGCGCACCACCCGGGGAAACTTGTTCCACACGCTGCCGATGGGTCGCATGCGCGTCTTCATGACTCCCTCCTGGAGCTCGGTGGTGATCAGGTTCAGGCGCTGCGCCGCGCCGAGGAACGCCGCGTCCTTGCCCACACCCACCTGGAGGATCTGGTTGCGCGCGAGCACCAGCTCGCCGACGAGGTTCATCAGCTTGTCCAAGAGCCCAACGTCGACGCGAACCGTGGACTCGCCGACCGCGTGGTCGCGGTTCTCGGTCGTGGCGCGCTCGGGAGCCGGTGTCGGCGCCGCTGGCTCGCGGGGCGTCGGCGCAGACCTCACACTCTTCGCGGGCGCTTCGATTCGCGGCGCCCCGCCTGCACGGATTGCCTTGAGACGCCCGATGAGCTCCGAGAAATCGCCGTCTCCTTCGACGCCGTTCTCCTTGATCGAGCCGAGGAGGCGTCGAATGCCGTCGACCACGGCGAGCAGGTCGGTCGTAATCGCGGGCGAGAGGGGCAACTTGCCGTCTCGAACCAGTGAAAGGACTTCTTCGCCGGCGTGCGCGACGCCTTCGAGGCGCGAATATCCCAGAAAGCCGGACGCGCCCTTGATGGAGTGAACGCTCCGGAAAATCGACGCGATGCGTGCGTGATCGCCGGGGTCGGCTTCCAGAGCGACGAACGAACGGTCGAGCTCGTCGAGAATCTCGGCGCTCTCGACCAAAAACTCCTGAATGATTTCGTCACCGTCGATTGACAAGTTTGCTCTCCCTCTCGATCATCGAAGTTCCTTTCGTCATTCCGCGGGAAGCGGCGCGACGCTTGGCTTTTGGGCTTCCTGGATGAGCAGCGTTCGGACGAGATCCGCCTCTTTGCCGAGCTCGGTCACGAGACCGTCCAGCGAAACTCGATCGTCGTCGTCGATGTGCTCGATGCGGTCTGCGAGCGTCGCTGCCGAGTTCGCGGCGACGTATAGGAAGGTGCCGCGCAGCTGGTGCGCAGCCCTGCGCGCCGCGGCCATGTCCCCGTTGTCCTTCGCGGTCACCAGCGTCGAGTAGCCGGTGTGGAAGCTCTCCTGGTAAGCGCCCACCACCTCTCGGATCAGCGTCGCGTCGTTGTCGCAGCGCTCGCGCATGATCGGCAAGTTCACCGCCATCGGGCGGGGGGTCGGAACGGCCCCCGACGCCGACCCGCGGCGCACTCGGGCGATCACTTCGGCGAGCTTCACATGATCGAGCGGCTTCGCCAGATGACCGTCCATCCCCGCCGCCAGACAGCGCCGCTCGTCTTCCTTCATCGCGCTGGCCGTCAGCGCGACGATCGGCACGCGCGTTCCCGCGGGCTCTCTTGCGCGGATCGCGCGCGTCGCTTCGAACCCGTCCATCACGGGCATCTGGACGTCCATGAGGATCAAATCGAACTGTTCGCGCGCGGCGATTTCCACCGCCGCGCGGCCATTCACCGCGGTCAACACATCGCAGCCGTTCTTCTGAATCCAGCGCGCGCCGATGGTCGTGTTCACCGCGTTGTCATCCGCTAGAAGGACTCGAAGGCGCTTGTCGCTCGTCGCTTTCGGGGAGCTCTGCTGGGAGGATGGCGACGCGACGACGTCCTGAGTCTTCGGAAGGTGAGCGGTGAAATGGAACGTGCTCCCGCAACCGGGCTCGCTCTCGACCCAAATTTCTCCGCCCATCAAGCGCGTGAGGTCACGACAGATCGACAGCCCGAGACCGGTGCCACCATGTGTCCGCGTCGTCGATTCGTTCGATTGCCGGAACGCCTCGAAAATACTGTCGTGCTTGGCGTTTTCGACACCGATGCCGGTGTCAGCGACGGCGACGTGGAGGTTCTCGGGATTCGTTTCGTCAATCCGGACTCGGATCGAGATGACTCCTTGCTCGGTGAACTTGACGGCGTTGCCGACCAGGTTCACGAGCACTTGCCGGAATCGCAGCGGGTCGCCGGCCACGGTGCTGGGGACCGCATCGTCGATGAATACGCGGGTCGACAAGCCCTTTTGCTTGGCCCGCAACAGAAGCGGCACGAGCGCCGTGTCGACCACGTCGCGTACCTTGAACGGCACTTGCTCGAGCACGAGCCGGCCCGCCTCGATCTTGGAAATGTCGAGCACGTCGTTGATGACGACCAGGAGAGCCTCGGCGGAGTCGTGCGCCGCCTTCAAGTAGTCGCGCTGCTCGTCGTCGAGGTCCGTTTCGAGCGCGAGCGCGACCATGCCGAGCACACCGTTCATCGGCGTGCGGATTTCGTGGCTCATGTTGGCCACGAACTGCGACTTGATCCGCGACGCTTCCACGGCATTCTTCCGCGCAAGCTCCGCTGCACGCTCGGCCTCGCGGAGAGCGGTCACGTCGTGCGCGACGGCGTATCCGCGGTTCTTGTGGGCGTCGACCGCGATGCTCCACGCGAGACGCCGAAAAGTTCCGTCGGAGGCGCGACAACGAACCTCGGCGCCGTTCAACGAATCGGCGGTTTCGCCGGCGGGCGGGCGCTTCGGACGATCCTCGGGATGGAACAGATCGAAGAGCGACGTTCCGACGAGCGCGTACTCCGGATAGCCGAACGCTTCGAGCCATGCGCGACTCGCGCGGACGATGGCGCCCGACGAGTCGGTGACCAGCGCCAGCGTGCGCGACATCTCGACCATCGCGCGGTACTGCTCGAGGCTCTCTTCGGCCTGCCGGCGCGCGGTGATGTCCGTCCCGATGCTGAGGATGCGCTTCTGACCCTCGTTGTCCTCGTAGGCACAGCGCACGAGCAGGAAACGGAGCACGGTTCCGTCTCGTGTCGTAAACAAACTCTCTGCGACGATCGGTACGCGAGCGCGCGCCGCACGTTCCTCGGACGCGCGCCACTCTTGAAGCTCCGACGCGACGTCGTGAACGTCATCGGGACGAGACCCGACGAGCTCTTCCTGCGGTCGCCCCAGGAGGCGCGCAAGCGCGGCGTTCACGAGCACGAACCGCCCTTCGGCGTCCTTGACGAAGATGAGGCCCGGACTGGCGTCGAGAACCTGACGCAAGAGCTCGTGCTGGCGCAGAAATTCCGCCTGTTCCGCGCGCTCCGCTGTGACGTCGTAGGCGTTCGCGACGACGATCTCGTCGCCGTGTCGCGAATCGCCCAGCGCGAGGTTGGTGCGAATGAGTCGGGGGCCGTCCACGGTGCCGAGTAGCGCTTCGAAGTCGACGGGAACGCCGCCCGAGTACAGCGCGCTCTGCGCGGCTTCGATAGCGTCGCGCGCCTCGGCGCTCGGTTGCATATCCCTCGACTGCTTGCCGACCAGCGCGGCGGGATCGGTCCCGTAGATCGTCGCCGCCATCGCGCGATTGGCGAACAAGAAATCGCCGCGCTTCGACTTGGCGAGGATCATTGCCGGGCTGGCGTCGAGGATCGCTCGGTAGACGTCGCGCTCGACGGACGCGCGGAGAGCACCGAGGATCGAGCGAACGCGCAGCGCGAGGATCTTCCGATCGCGCGGCCACACGACGACGTCCGCGACGTCGTCGGTGCACAGGGCGTCCAGCTCGCCGTCGCGAACCACGGCGACCTTCGCCCGGGCCGCGGTACCCGGCACATCCGCGCCGAGCGTCGCCACGACTCCACCGTCCACCACCTCGCAACCAACCCCCCCGTCGGACAACGCCGACGAAATCTCCGCGCGCAGATCTCCGGGAGCGTCGCCGGTATGCAGGAGCACGGAGATGGGCATGGTTTAGGGACGCGCCGAACGACGCTTTCGGTACCTCTGCGACCGAACGGCACGCCGCAGATGAATAATAACGTTCCGCGACGAATCCCCTGGCAACCACACAATCCGCTGTTCTCCGACAACTCACCTGGACGCAATGTTTGCATCGCAAACCACTCTGATACTTCTCTTGAGCGAGATTCGTGGCGAGGTGCAGCCTTTGCGCGCCCCGCCAACGACGCGCAAAGCCTGCGTCGACTGGCCCCCACGATCGCTCCGCGATTCGCGAAACCGTTAATGCCGCGCGGGGGATCCGCCGTTCAACACGATATGGAGCTCGGCGGGGCGAAGCGCGATGGCACCGCGTGTCGGATGCTGCTCGTCGAAGACAACGACGTCGTTCGCAAGGCGACCGCGCGGGCGCTCCGCCGTCGAGGTGTGCAGGTCACCGAGGCCTCTGGGGCGCGTGAAGCACTGTCCAAGCTGAGGACGGAGACGTTCGACGTCGTGGCCACGGACATCTCGATGCCGGAGATGAACGGTGTCGAGTTGATGAAGGAGATTCACCTGTACGATCCGCTCGTACGGGTCATCCTCATGACGGGCCTACCGAGCCTCGAGACGGCCATTTCCTCGCTGGACTTGGGTGCCTTCAGGTACTTGAACAAGCCGTTCGAGGCCGCTTCGTTGGTCACCGCGGCGCAAAAAGCCGCGGAGGAGACGCGCGCCGCGCGAGAAGAGAGCACCAGGCAAAGGGCTCCCGCTGCTCCGGAGGACGACGAGTCCGACGTCTCCCGCCTGGAAGCGCGTTTCGCCGAAGCACTTCCGCTGCTCACCGTGGCCTACCAGCCGGTTTTGGAAGCAAGCACCGGCAGGGTCAAAGGATTCGAAGCGCTGCTTCGTGGCGGCCTTCACGACCTGTCCACGCCGGCGTCACTCTTCTCTGCAGCGAAGCGGCTCGATCGCGAGAAGGACCTCGGCAGATTCGTACGTAAGACCGTCAGCGAAGAGGCAAAGCGTCTCGACGACCAAGCGCTCCTTTTCGTCAACATGCATCCCCTGGATCTCCTGGACCCTACGCTGGTGGACTGGGGCGGCGAGCTCCGCCCCTTCGCCAATCGCACCGTCTTCGAGATTTCCGACTTTGGCGCCTTCGCATCGGTGCCGCAGCTGTCGCTCCGCATCGGCAGCTTGCGCAAGATGGGTTTTCGCATTGCGCTCGACGACGTGGGACCGAGCCAGGCGAGCATTCCTCGGTCTTCGTTCCTGAATCCCGATTTCTTGAAACTGGACGTCTCGCTGGTGCGCGAGGTGGACGGCGACGACGCCAAACGCCGGGTCGTTTCGGCGATCACCGGCCTCGCGAGAGAACTCGGGGTCGCGGTCATCGCCGAGGCCGTGGAGACAGTCGAAGAGAGCGAGACCCTGCGCGATCTCGGTTGCGACTACCTCCAGGGATTTCTCTTCGCGAGACCGGGACCGGCGTTTCCGCAGCCGACCTGGCCTCACGCCGCAGCCGGTTCCTAGGATTCCGTCTCGTCGATCGGTAAACCGTCGGGAGCGCGGGCCGTTAGTGCCGAAAACCGACGCGCAAAGTTAGCGCGCGAGCGCACGAATAGCGTTTCCGACCGAGGTTTGGCGGCAAGAATTGCCTGAGTGCGCGTTGCTCCCGCTGTGCACGCTTCTTGCGATGGGAGTTCCCGCAATGGAAAACGACGCGACGAAACAAGAAGCTTCGAAGGACGAAGCTCTGCTCTCCGACCACATGTACGACGGCATTCAGGAGTACGAAAACCCGATGCCGCGCTGGTGGGTGTGGACGTTCTGGGGCACCTTCTACTTCGCGATTTGTTACGTGCTCTGGTTCCACGTCTTCATGCGCGGAACGTCGGTGGCCGAGGAATACCAGGCGGACATGAGCGCGGCCCGCGAAGAAGACGCGAAGCGCGCCATGGGCGACGCGCCTTCCGAGCAAGGCCTCGAAAAGTTGATGGCGAACGCGGCCGTCATGTCCGACACCGAAGGCATCTTCAAGAAGCGCTGCGTGACCTGTCACGCCGAGGGCGGCAAGGGCCTGATCGGTCCGAACCTGACCGACGATTACTGGATCCACGGCCAAGGCACGCTGATGGACATCTACGGCGTCGTGAACGGCGGTGTCGCGTCGAAGGGTATGCCGGAGTGGGGCAAACAATTGCCGATGATCGAGGTCGTCAAACTGGCGGCCTACGTCGGGACTCTGCGCGGCCGGCACACGCCGGGCAAAGCGCCCGAAGGAACCCTGCTCGCGAACGTCGCTCCCCCCGGCCCGGGGAAGACGAGCGACCCATGACGATGTTGAGAGCTCCTGAACGGGTGCTTCCGACGCTGAACGGAGACGGGACCCGGCGCTGGATCCACCCGCGCCCGGCCCATGGAAAGTACTACCGCCGCCGGCTCGTCGTGGCCTGGACGCTCATCGTGCTCTTCGTCGCGTTGCCGTTCGTCCGGATCCGCCAGAAGCCGGCGATGCTGCTCGACGTCCTGAACCGACAATTCATCCTCTTCGGACGCACCTTCTTGCCGACCGACGGCGTGCTCCTGATGTTCCTGATGCTCAGCATCTTCATCGGCATCTTCCTGGTGACGGCGCTCTTCGGGCGTGTGTGGTGCGGATGGGGTTGTCCCCAGACCGTCTACATGGAGTTTCTCTTCCGACCCATCGAACGGCTGATCGAAGGCGACCCCCGCGAGCGGGCGCGGCTCGATCGCGAAGGCCCGAACGGACGTCGCGTGCTCAAGGTCGTCGTCTTCCTCGTCGTGTCCCTGCTGCTCGGCAACCTGTTCCTCTCCTATTTCGTCGGCGTCGACACGCTCGCTCGATGGATGAGTCGATCGCCATTCGCGCACCCTTCGGGTTTCATGGTGATGGGTGTCACCTCGGCCCTGGTATTCGGTAATTTCGGGTATTTCCGCGAGCAGATGTGCACGGTGGTGTGCCCGTACGCGCGCCTCCAATCGGTGCTCCTCGACAAGAAGTCCCTGGTCGTCGCCTACGACGCCGGACGCGGCGAGCCCCGCGGCAAGAAGGGTTCGGTCACCGGCGATTGCGTCGATTGCAAGATGTGCGTCGTCACCTGCCCGACCGGCATCGACATTCGCAATGGTCTGCAACTCGAGTGCACCACGTGCACGCAGTGCATGGACGCCTGCGACGGCGTGATGAAAAAGCTCGGGCGCCCCCTGGGGCTCATCCGCTACACGTCCGAGGAAGCGCTCGAGACGAAGAAATTCTCGTTCAAGTCGCTCGTCCGGCCGCGCGTGCTCATCTATCCGGTGCTCCTCGTCGCGCTCCTCACGGCGCTCGGCGTCGTGGCGTCCGCGCGCACCATCGCCGACGTTGCCGTCCTTCGAGGCATCGGCGCGCCCTTCGTGGAACAAGGGGACCTCGTGCGGAACTTGCTCCGCATCAAGATCCAGAACCGAACGAGCTCCGCGCAGAACTACGTGCTGAGCCTCTCCGACGCATCCGGCGCAGTGCTCGTCGCGCCAGAAAATCCGCTCCCCGTGGGCCCGCTCGAGCAAGCGACGGAGAGCGTCTTCGTCCTCGCGCCGCGATCGGCGTTCGTGGGCGGCATGCTCGCGGTGTCGGTGCACGTCACCGATCAGAAGAGCTTCGACAAGACCGTTCCCTATCAGCTGTTCGGCCCCTCAGGACGATGAACCCATGCGACAAGCTTTTTACAAGACGGGCACGTTCTGGGCCCTCGTCCCGGTGGTGCTCCTCGGCTCTCTGGTCGCGCTCGAGCTTTATATGGTGCACCGGGCCGTGGCCGATCCGTCGTTCGCCGTCGAAGACCGCTACTACGCGAAGGCGATCACGTGGAACGCGCGCCTCGCCGAAGCGAACGAAGACACGCGACTCGGCTGGCGCGCTGACGTCACGGCGGCTCGAACGTCGCCCGTCGACGGAACGGCCACGGTGAAGCTCGTCGCTCGCGACGGGAGCGCCGTTCACGGGGCCAAGGTGACCGTCGACACGTTCGCCATCGTCCGCGCGGAGCAGGTTTTCCACGGCGAAGCGCTCGAGGGCGCGGACGGCGTGTACCGCGTCGAGCTTCCGTTCGACCGGACCGGACGCTGGGAAGTGTCCGTCGAGGCGACGCACGGAGCCGATCGCTTCACGACGGTCGCGCGCGTCGACGTACCCGAGGTCGCCGCCCCGTGATCGAGATTCTGTACTCCGTGCTCGCCGCGAGCGTCGTCGGCAGCTTGCACTGCACGAGCATGTGCGGTGGCCTCGTCGCGTTCGCGACGAGCGGCGCGCGGAGCACTCGGACGCAAGCCGCGGCGGTCCTCGCGTACAACGGCGCGCGCGGCATCGGATACACGACGCTCGGCGCCGTGGCGGGTGGACTCGGTTCGACGCTCGATCACGCGGGCCTCCGCGTCGGCGTGGGCCGTGTCGCGGGCGCCGTTGCCGCGCTGGTCATGATCGCGTGGGGAATTGCGAAACTCGCCGAGCTCGCCGGAGTGACCCTTCGCGCGCGCCGGACGAACGGCATTCAAGTTCCGATCGGTCGCCTGGTGGCGCGCCTCCGTGAAAAGCCGCCCGCGGTGCGCGCGGCCGTCGTCGGGGGATGCACCGCCGCGCTCCCTTGCGGGTTCCTGCACGCGTTCCTGATCGGCGCCGCGGGGACGGCCAGCGTGTTGAAGGGCGCGCTCGTCATGGCCGGATTTTTCTTGGGCACGCTGCCGGCGGTGGTCGGCCTAGGTCTGGGCGTGGAGCTCGCATCGCGTTCGCTCAAGCGCCACGCGTCGCTGGTCTCCGCCCTCGTCCTCGTCGGGTTCGGCCTGGTGAGCCTCTTCGGCCGCTGGACGCCGGCGTCGCTGGTCCTGCCGCTGAACGGTTCGCATCCGAGCGCGACGACGCTTCCGACCCCCGCAGTTGCCGCTCGCGAAGGCGTTTCGCCGTGACCGCGGAGGGGCTGACCGCCGCTCCTTCGGTCGCGCGCGCGGCCACTCCGGCCGCCCTCTGCGCGCACTGCGGCCAGATCGTGCTCTCCGTCGAGCCGGGTGCCCCCCAACAATTCTGCTGCTCGGGGTGCGCGAGCGTCTTCGAAATCCTTCGAGCGGGCGGCCTCCAAGACTTTTATCGGCACCGCGCCGACGCGGGCGAAAGCGGCACGGTCGCCAACATTTCGCGCGGAAGCTACGACGAATTCGACGCGCCGGAGTTCGCGGCGCTCTATTGCAAGGCGCTTCCCGGCGGACTTCTCGGGACGGAACTCTTCCTCGAGAACGTGCACTGCGCCGCCTGCGTGTGGCTCGTCGAAAAAGTCGTCACGGCGCTGCCCGGAATTTCCGAAGCGCGGCTCGATCTGTCGCGGAGCACGCTCGCCGTCGCCTGGGATCCGACGCAAGTCCGCGCGGCGCGGGTCGCCGAGTGGCTCGATAGCGTCGGCTACCCGTGTCATCCGCTCCACGGCCTCGATCGCGACGCGGTACGGCGCCGCGAGGATCGCGCGCTCTTGATGCGTCTCGGCGTCGCGGGCGCCGCCGCGGGCAACGCGATGCTGCTCGCCATCGCGACGTATTGCGGCGCGTTCTCCGGAATCGAACCGAGCTATCTCTCATTTTTCCGGATGGGCAGCGCGCTCGTCGCGCTTCCGTCGGTGCTGTGGTCCGCGCAGGTCTTCTACCGCGGCGCGATTGCGGCGATCCGCACGCGCACGCCGCACATGGATTTGCCGATCAGCATCGGCATCGTCGTCGGAACGGTGAGCGGGCTCGTGAACGCGTTCGGCTCGAGCGGCGAGGTGTTCTTCGATACGATCACGATGCTCGTGTTTCTGCTCCTGGTCGGGCGCTGGCTCCAGCTTCGCACGCAACGCCGCGCGGACAGCGCCGCCGATCATCTGCGCGCGCTCGCGCCGGCGACGGCGCGCCTCGTCGAAGATGGCGCGACCCGCGAAGTGCCGGTGGAAGCGGTACCCAAGGGCGCAACCGTGGAAATTCGCGCCGGCGAGCACGTCCCGGTCGACGGCACCGTGCTCCTCGGCACTTCGACGATCGATGCGTCGCTGCTCACCGGCGAGTCGCTTCCGGAAACGGTGCGCGTCTCCGACAACGTGCACGCCGGTACCGTGAATCTCTCGGCGCGCCTCCTCGTGCGGGCTGAAAAGACCGGTCAAGAAACCCGGCTCGCGCGGATCGTCGCGAGCGTCGCCGAAGCGTCGGAGCGCCGTGCGCCGATGGTCATTCTCGCGAATCGGCTCTCGGCGTACTTCGTCGCGATCATCCTGGTCATCGCCGCCGTCACCGTGATCGCGACGTGGCACCTGGGGCCGAGCCTCGCCATCGAACGCGCCGTCGCGCTGCTCGTCGTGACCTGCCCCTGCGCGCTCGGTCTGGCCACTCCGCTGGCCGTCACCGCCGCGCTCGGGCGCGCGGCGGAACGCGGGCTCATGGTGAAGGGCGGACAATTTCTCGAAGCGCTGGCCAAGCCCGGGCTCATCGTGTTCGACAAAACGGGCACGCTCACCGAAGGACACCTCTCCGTCGTGGAGTTCGAGGGCGACCCATCGGTGCGTCCCTTCGTTCGAGCTGCCGAAGCGAGCTCGGCGCATCCCATTGCGCGGGCACTCTGCGCCGATCTAACTAAGGAGCCATCTCTCGCCGTCGAATCGATGCACGAGACCCTGGGCGGCGGAATCGAGGCCGTCGTTGGCGGCAAACGGCTCGTCATCGGTTCACCGCGGTTCGTCGAAGCGCATGCCGAAACCGTCCCCGCTTGGGTTACCGAACGCGTCCTCGCGTTCGGCGAGCGGGCGCTGTCACCGGTGCTCGTCGCCGTCGACGGCGACGTGCGCGCGGTGTTCGGCATCGGAGATCCGGTGCGCGCCGAAGCCAGCGAATGCCTCGCCGCGCTCCGCGCCATGGGCCACCGAGTCGCGGTGCTCTCCGGCGATCAGCCCGCCGTCGTGAACGCGGTCGTGAAGCGGATCGGCGTGCCCTTCGAAATCGTGGTGGGCGGCGCGAGCCCAGAAGCGAAGCTCGCCTTCATCGAGACGAACGTCGCACGCGGGCCCGTGTACATGGTCGGCGACGGCGTGAACGACGCCGCAGCGCTCTCACGAGCGACGGTCGGCATCGCCGTCCACGGAGGCGCGGAAGCGAGCCTCGCCGCGGCCGACGTGTTCGCGACGGCGAGCGGTCTTCGACCCATCGTCGAGCTCTGCGAAGGCGCGCGCCGCACGTTGCGCGTCATTCGAGGAAACCTCGCTCGCTCTCTCGTCTACAATCTCACCGTGGGCGTGCTCGCCGCGACCGGACACGTCGGGCCCCTGCTCGCCGCGGTGCTCATGCCGGTGAGTTCCATCGCTGTCGTCACGAGTTCCTTCCGCGCGCGCACTTTCGAGAAAAAACGATGACCGTCCTCTATGTTTTGGTTCCGTTGGCGCTCATCCTCGCCGCGTCGGCAGTCGCGGCGTTCTTGTGGGCGACGAAGACGGGGCAGCTCGACGATCTCGAGACGCCCGCCATGCGGATGCTTCACGACGACGATGCCGTGACCGCGCCGAAAGACGGGAAGACGCGAGTTCGGAAATGAGAGCCGCGTGGACGTATCTCAGGCAACGCGTCGGATTTCGGCGCGGCAGGCCCGCAGGCTAGAAGCGGCTACCATCCGAAAAGAACTCCGCCGGTGCTTCCCAGGCCGTGGGAGACGCCGTCGCGGAAGATGAAGTCGTACTCGGGCTCGATCCATAGCCCCACGTGGCGCTCCCAGGGCCAGAACATGAAGTCGAGAGCCGCTTCGCCTCCGAAGTATGTCGCCTTCGTCGTCGGATTGGAGACAGCAACGACTTCCGGCCCGATCGCGATCATGAACTCGGCCCACCGCGTGAGACGGAAGGGCTTCTTCACGAGCAGGTCGACGGGGGCCTCGAAGCCGCCGCCCGCCGAAAGCACCGATGCACCGACCTCGAACTCGAGCCAGTTCTCGATGGCGTCCCACTCGATCATCAGGTTGCCACCCGGGTGCAGCGAGCCGTCTCCCAGCTCGAGCTCTGCTGCACCGCCCACCCCCACGATGATCGTGTGCTCGATCTCGTCGGAGCCCTGCTCCTTACCTTCGGCGTGTGCGCTCCCGGCGAAGAGCGCGAAGAGCGCCGCAGCGAGCAGCGGAAGGGTCAAGGTGGTCATCGTCGAGCATGAACCGCCGTCGGTAGTACCTTCACAATTCTTGATAAGTCCCTGAGTCGCGAGGCCATCGCGGAAGTCGAGTAGCCGTCCCGCCGCCGTGAGGGACCCTCGCCGATTGCCTTCCGTCGTTACTTCTCGCTGACATACGGAACTGACAGCGAGGCTCACAGCCTGCGGCTCTGGCTTTGAATTGTCCAAAGAGTACGCGAGGGTTCCGTCGCAAGTGCCCCTCGGTCTTTTGACGTTCAAATCGGTTCGTGCCGTGGCAAACTGCTACACGCCGTCGTTTGTGTTCGTTTGCTAGCGAACGAGGCGTACGTGACGGGTTGTCCGCGGGAGCGCGGACGAGGCGGGGGCTTTGGATACGAACAGCGGACAGGATCCGGACGCGGCGGGCGAGTTCGAGCGAGTGCGCGCGGAAGCGACGAAGTTTCGCGCCGTCGTCGAGGCGGCTCCTGATGCAATCATCATCGTCAATCGGTTCGGCGATGTTCACCTGGTCAACGCGCAGACCGAAACGCTGTTCGGCTATTCGCGCGACGAGCTCCTCGGCCGCCCGATCGAAATTCTGATTCCGGAGCGCTTTCGCTCGAAGCACCCGCGGCACCGAGCCGGCTTTTTTGCCGAGCCCCGCGTTCGCTCCATGGGCTCGGGCCTCGAGCTCTTCGGACTCCGCAAGGACGGCTCCGAGTTTGCGATCGAGATCAGCTTGAGCCCCTTCGAAGCCGAAGGAGAAACATTCGTCTCGAGCGCGATCCGCGACATCGGCGATCGCAAGAAAGCGGAAGACAAGTTCCGCGCGCTCCTCGAGTCGGCGCCCGACGCGATGGTCATCGTCGACAGCGCCGGACGAATCCTTCTCATCAATGCGCAGACCGAGAAGCTGTTCGGCTACACGCGCGACGAGCTCGTCGCGCAGTGGGTAGAGCTTCTCGTGCCGGAGCGCTTCCGGCGCGCTCACTCCGGTCACCGCACCCGCTTTTTCGGCGAGCCGCGAACCCGATCCATGGGCTCGGGACTCGAGCTGTTCGGCCTCCGCAAAGACGGCTCCGAGTTCCCCATCGAGATCAGCTTGAGCCCGCTCGAGACCGAAGACGGAACCATCGTTTCCGCGGCGATCCGGGACATCACCGAACGCAAAATACTCGAGCAGAAGATGCAAGAGACGAGTCGGCTGAAGAGCGAATTCCTCGCGAACATGTCGCACGAGCTGCGAACGCCGCTGAACGCCATCATCGGGTTCGCCGAGCTGATGCACCGCGGGCGAGTGGGGCCGGTTTCGCCGGCGCATCAGGAGTACCTCGGCGACATCCTGACGAGCTCGCGACACCTCCTGCAGCTCATCAACGACGTACTGGACCTCGCGAAAGTCGAGGCGGGGAAAATGGAGTTTCACCCCGAGCAAGTCGATCCGGCGAAGCTCGTCGCAGAGGTGCGGGACATATTGAGGGAGCTGGCGTCGAGCAAGGGGCTTTCGATCGACGTCGAGGTTTCGAAAGCTCTGACCACCATCGTGGTCGATTCCGCGCGAGTAAAGCAGGTTCTCTACAATTATCTGTCGAACGCCATCAAATTCACTTCCGAGAAGGGCCGAGTCGTCATTCGCGTCTCGCCGGAAGGTGAACGGATGGTCCGATTCGACGTCGAGGACACCGGAGTCGGCATCGCCCCAGAAGACATCGACAAGCTGTTCGCGGAATTCCGGCAGCTCGACGCGGGACCGTCCAAACGGTACCAGGGCACAGGGCTCGGCCTCGCGCTGACGAAGAAGATCGTCGAGGCGCACGGCGGGCGCGTCGAGGTAAAGAGCGTTTACGGCGAAGGCAGCACGTTCTCGGCCGTTCTTCCACGGTCGGCCCGCGTGGCGTCCGAAAAGCCCTTCTTGTCCAAACGAACCGGCAATCGCCGAATTCTGGTGGTGGACGACGACCCGCAGGCGCTCAAGCTCGCCGCCGCGGCGCTCTCCGATGAAGGATACAGCGTCACGAGCGAGGGGTCTGCCGCGGCCGCCGTCGCGTCGGCGATACGCGACCGACCGGGTCTCATTGTCGTCGATCTGTTGATGCCGGGAATGAACGGCGCGGAGGTGATCGAAGGCCTCCGCGCCTCGCCGGCGTGCCGCGATATCCCCATCGTCGTCTGGACAATCAAGGACGTGGATACCGAAGAGCGCGCGCGTCTCCACGAACGAGTGGAAGCCATCGTGCCGAAGAATGCGGGCGGCGCGTCGACGCTCGTCGAAGCAGTGGCTCGCCTGTCCGGCGACCGCTCGACGACGAAAGAGGATTCGAATGCCGAATGATCCCATCCTCGTCGTCGACGACAACGCGCAGAACCTGAAGCTCACCCGGCTGCTTCTCGAGAGCGAAGGCTACGACGTGCGAATCGCCGAGGACGCCGAGCAGGCCCTCGACTTACTGGAGGGGTTTCGCCCGCGGCTGATCCTCATGGATCTCCAACTACCCAAAATGGACGGCCTGTCGCTGACACGCCTCCTGAAACGGGACGATGAACGAAAGCAGATCGTCGTCATCGCTCTGACCGCTTATGCGATGAAGGGCGACCGTGAAAAGGCCCTCGCCGCCGGTTGCGACGGATACGTCACGAAGCCCATCGACGCCGACGGCCTCCTCGCAACGATCGCCGCACACCTGGACCGGAGCGGTGTTCGAATCGAATGACACCCGCGAATATCCTCGTGATCGAGGACAATCCCATCACTCGGAAGATGCTCCGCGTGACGCTCGAGGCGGAGGGCTACTCCGTCATCGACGTTCCGGACGGCCGCTCGGCCCTCGCGTCCGCTCGCGAACACGTACCGGATCTGGTGCTGCATGACCTGATCCTCCCCGACATGGACGGCTTTCAACTCGTGCGGGAGCTCCGCGCCACACCGGGGTTGCACGACGTTCCGATCGTCGCGCTATCGGGCTTCGCGAGCCGCCTCGAAGAAGCTCGCGCGACGGCGATCGGATTCACCGCGCTTCTCTTGAAACCGGTCGAACCGAGCCGGCTCGTCGAATCCATCGCAGCGTTGCTTCCTTCCACCGAGCGCCACCGCGCGCCGCTGGCCACGGGACAGCGGGTCTTGGTCGTCGACGACGATCTCGTGTACCTCAAGCTCGTCCGCCCGCACCTGACGAAGCTCGGGTTTCTAGTGACGACCGCGTCGAACGGCGCGGAAGCACTCGAAGCCGTCAGGAACAACGCGCCGGACGTCGTTCTTTCGGATACCTTGATGCCGGACATCGACGGGTTCGAGCTCTGCTACGCGCTCCGGAGCGATCCGGCGCTCGCTCGAGTGCCGGTCGTGCTCACGTCCGGACACCCCTACACGGAAGCAGACAACAAGCTCGCGAAGCGAGTGGGAGCGAGCGGGTTCATCACGAAAGCGCCGGACTTCGAAGGGCTGGCCAAGAAGCTTCTGGACTGTGCGGCAGCACCGCCGGGCACGGCTCGAGATGCACCCACCGAACGCCTCCGTCTCGAGAACGCGCACGCTGTCATCGAACAATTGAGCCGGCAACTGTCGATCAACTCGGGGCTCGCGCGCCGCTGCACGCTGCAGGCCGCGCAACTGTCGCTGCTCGGCGGAATCGCCAATGCACTTTCGCGCCGCACGGACGTGGACGTGGTCTTGCGCGACGTGCTCGCCGCGACGCTCGACGCCGCTGCCATCTCGAAGGGCGCGGTGTTCCTGCGCGACGCAAAGGGCTCGCTCCGCCTACGCCACGCGATCGGCTTCGATTCCACCGAGCGCGAAGGGCTCGCCACCTTTTTTGGCGAAGCGTCGTTTCTCGAACGCGCCCTCGAACACGACAGCGCGGTATCGATTCCGGACGACAGCGCGCGCTACGACCCTCGGATGACCGCCGTACTCCAAAACGCCGGGGTGACGTATCTGCACATCCTTCCGCTCGCCAGCGAAGGCCGCAACCTCGGCGCAATCGTGCTCGGCGCGAACGGCACCGACGTCACCAGTGAAGATTCGGTCGCCTTTGCGCGAGCGATCGGCAATCAGGTCGTGCAGTCGCTGGAGCTCGAAGCGTCCTTTTTGCGGCTCGCCGCGTCCGAGAAGCGGTACCGCACGCTCATGGAGGGCGCGAACGACGCGATCGCGGTCATCACGCCCGAAGGCATCATCCTCGAATGCAATGGGCGCACCGCGGAAATTCTCGGCACGACCAAGGAGGAGGTGGTCGGGCAACACATCCGGGTGTTCTCACCGCCAGGAAAGGAGCAGGAGAACGTCGACACGTTTCAGGTGACGAGCGCAATTGCTGGCCGCCATTCCCCGGCGGAGGTGAAACGCGCGGACGGGTCCGTCTTCTACATCGAGTTCTCCGCGACGCCCGTCAACCTCGATGGTCAGGAGGTCATCTTTACCATCGGGCGCGACGTGACCGAGCAAGTCCGTACTCAGGCGCAACTCATCGTCTCCGACCGGATGGCCTCCATCGGAACACTGGCCGCAGGCGTCGCTCACGAAATAAACAACCCGCTGTCCGCCGTGATCACGAACCTCGAACTGATCGCGCGCGACTTCGCGGGCATGCAAAAGAAGCTCGAGCACTCGGTCGATTTAGGCGACACCGAGGAAGAGATCCGGGATGCGCGTGAAGCCTGCGAAAGAGTGCGCAACATCGTGCGTGATTTGAAGATCTTTTCGCGCGTCGAGGAAGAGGTGGTGGCACCGGTCGACGTCCACCGCGTCTTGGAGTCGACGTCCCGTCTGGCGTGGAACGAGATCCGCCATCGCGCGCGTCTCGTCAAAGACTACGGAGTCGTTCCGCTCGTTCTCGGCAACGAGGGTCGACTCGGGCAGGTCTTTTTGAACCTCCTGGTCAACGCCGCGCAGGCGATCAACGAAGGGCGAGCCGACGCGAACGAGATCCGTATCCGAACTTGGCTCGCCGAAACGGAACGGGTGATCATCGAGATCAGCGACACGGGTTCGGGCATGTCGCAAAAGACGCTGCAAAAGCTGTTCACGCCGTTCTTCACGACCAAACCGCCGGGCGTCGGCACTGGGCTCGGGCTCGCCATTTGCCACCGGATCATCACGACCTCCGGCGGCGATATCACCGTCGAAAGTCAGCTCGGAGTCGGCACCACTTTTCGCATTTTGCTTCCTTTTGCTCGCGTCGACGGGCCGATTTCGAGCGCTCCGCGGGCGAAAAGCGTCAAGCCTGTGGTCCGGCGCGGGCGCATGCTCATCATCGATGACGAGCGGGTGGTGGGCAACGCCGTGAGGCGCCTCTTCAAGAAGGAACACGACGTGACGGTGCTCACCAGTGCCCAAGTTGCGCTGGATTGCATCATAGCGGGCGAGCGCTTCGACGTCATTTTGTGCGATCTCATGATGCCCATCATGACCGGCATGGAGCTTTACTCCGCATTGAAGGAGGCGGTACCCGACCAGGCCGAGCAGATCGTCTTTCTGACGGGCGGCGCGTTTACATCGCGCGCCCGCGCATTCCTCGACGAGATTCCGAACGCGCGCCTCGAAAAGCCGTTCGAGGCGCAGACCCTCCTCGCCCTCGTCAACGAGCGCCTGAAATGAAACGGCCCGCGGCCGAAATATCGAGTCGAATCACGCCGCAACGGCCAGCGGCGACCGATTTGCAGCCCGATACGGGTCGAAAAGCGCGCAATTTCGGCGCGGACGCGCAGATTTTTCGCCTCCGGTGCGATAGTGGCGCGGTTTCTTCGCGCGTCTGCCCGGCGCGTCCCTTGCTTGGCTAGCGAGCATGAGCCCAGGATCGCCGGTGCGCCCATCGGCAGCGCCCATCGTGATCGCGCCGTGGCCGGTGCCCGTCGCGAGCGCGTTGCGCCGCGTTCTCGCCAAGGGCTATGGCGCGAAGGACTTCATGGCGGACGCGCTCGCCGGAGTCGTCGTCGGAATCGTCGCGCTTCCGCTGTCGATGGCGCTCGCCATCGCGGTCGGCGTCGCGCCCGAGCACGGCCTCTACACCGCGATCATCGCGGGAACGATCGTCGCGCTCCTCGGCGGTTCGAAATTCCAGGTCACCGGGCCAACAGCGGCCTTCGTCGTCATTCTCGCACCCGTCGCGACTCGATTCGGCATCGAAGGATTGCTCACGGCAGGTGTGCTCGCCGGTCTCTTGTTGATCGCGATGGGCCTCGCGCGCATCGGAAATCTCATCGAGTTCATCCCTTACCCGGTGACGACCGGATTCACGAGCGGGATCGCGACGGTCATCGCGACGTTGCAGATCAAGGACGCGCTCGGACTCGAAACGGCGAAGCTACCCGAGCATTTCGTCGAAAAAGTGTCGGCGCTCTGGGCGGCGCGCGGAACCGCTCATGGCGCCGATTGCCTGGCGTTCGCTGCGACGTTCGCCCTGCTCCTCGGATTGCCGCGCGTGCTCAAGTCGTTCCCGGCGCCGCTCGTGGCCATCTCACTGGTCGCTGTGGCGGCGACGCTCGCGCCGCGCTTCGTTCCCGGTTTTTCCGTCGCGACCATCGGCACGCGGTTTCACGCGGTGGTCGCCGGAAAGGTCGTCGCCGGGATCCCGGGCGCGCTCCCTCCGTTCGGGGTTCCGTGGGGAGCGCGCGGGCTCTCCTTCTCCGACGTCCGCGAGCTCACGAGCGCGGCGTTCGCGATCGCGATGCTCGGGGCGATCGAGTCGCTCCTTTCGGCGGTCGTCGCGGACGGCATGACCAACACCAAGCACGACCCCAACGCGGAGCTCGTCGCGCTCGGCGTCGGCAACGTCGTCGCGCCGTTCTTCGGCGGCATCGCCGCGACCGGTGCGCTCGCGCGCACCGCGACGAACATCCGCGCCGGGGCGCGATCGCCGTTTGCGGCAGTCATTCACTCCGCGGTGGTTCTCCTCGCCATCCTCGCATTCGCGCCGCTCGTCGCGTTCATTCCGATGGCGTCGCTCGCCGCGCTCCTCGTGCTCGTCGCGTGGAATATGTCCGAGGCGCGGAACTTCGTGGGCATCGCCCGCGTGGCGCCGAAGAGCGACGTGCTCGTGCTCGTCACTTGCTACTTGCTCACCGTGTTTTTCGACATGGTCCTCGCCGTGTCGATCGGATTCGTCCTCGCCGCCCTGCTTTTCATGCGGCGCATGGCCGAAATCACCGAGAGCCACGTCACGCTCGACACCAAGGACGAGGACGGCGAACCGATTCCCGTGCCGGAAGGCGTTCTTCTCTACGAAATCAACGGACCTCTGTTCTTCGGCGCCGCCCAGCGGGCGATGAGCGCGCTCGCCAATCGGCGCGACGCTTCTCGTGTCGTCGTGTTGCATCTCGGCGGCGTCCCGACCATCGACGTCACCGGTCTCGTCGCGCTCGAAAACGCGATCGGCGCCGTGGTCCGTCAGAAAAAGAGCGTCGTCATCGCCGGACCCCTCCCCAAACCGCGCGCCATCTTCGACAAGGCAAACCTAAAAGAAAGGTTCCCAGGCCTCGTCGTGACCGACGGGCTCGAGGTCGCGCTCGAAACCGCGAAAAAGCTCGCCGACAATAGATAAACTCGCCGCATGATCTTCGAACAGGTGCGGAGCGGTGGCTGCCTCTCGTATTTGATCGGTTGCGAGGAAACGCGCGCGGCGGTGCTCGTGGATCCGGAGCTCGGGCTCACGGATCGGTATTTGGCGCTGGCGACGGAGAAGGGACTTCGCGTGCGATACTTGCTCGACACGCACACCCATGCCGATCACTTCACGGCGACGCGTGAGCTCGGGCGGCAGCTCGGCGCGCCGATCGCGATGAACCGACGGAGCGCCGCGCCGTTCGTCGACCTGCGCTTCGAAGACGGCGATACGCTCATCATCGGCAAGTTACGGCTCCGCGTGCACGAGACCCCCGGCCACACCGAAGACTCGGTGTGCATCGAGATCGACGATCGCGTGCTCACCGGGGACACGTTGCTCATCGGCGGCACTGGCCGAGCGGATTTGCCCACTGGTGACGCCGAAGCGCTGCACGGGAGTTTGTTCGACAAGCTCTTGAAGCTCGAGCCGACGCTCTCCGTCTACCCCGCGCACGATTACAAGGGCCGCACGCACACGACGCTGGCCAAGGAAATCGCGGAAAATCCACGCCTGCAGCGCGCCGAGCGCTCGGCGTTCGTGGCGCTCATGCAGAGCCTCGACATCGCCATGCCGCAACACCTCACCGAGGCCCTCCGCACCAATCGCAGCGGTGGCAAAACCGTGCAGCAACTCATCGCGGAAGCCACGCGCGCCATCGCGTTCGTGTCGATGCAAGAGGCAGCGCGACGAATCGAACACCGCGATCCATCGCTCATCGTTCTCGACGTTCGCGAACGCGAAGCGTTTCGAGCGAAGCACCTACCTTTCGCGCGCAACGTCCCGCGTGGCGAGCTCGAGCTCCGCGCGAACCAGGAACTCCCCGATCCCACGGCGCGCATCCTCGTCTACTGTCAGTTCGGAAAAATCTCGACCTTGGCCGCGCAGACGCTTCGCGTGCTCGGTTACACGCGCGCCGTCGCGCTCGATGGTGGCTTCGAGGCGTGGACGCAAAGCGGTTATCCCGTGGAGGGAGACGGCATCGAGCCGAACCCAGCCACGAGCGCTAGCTGACGCGGCCGCAGCGAACGACGCATCCGCACGATTTCGTCAGAAATCCGACGGACGGGCGCCACTCACCAGCGTACCGGGTTTCGAAGGGAACCGCGGGGAGCAGCTCGACGTGGCCCGGCGCTGCTCTGAAAGGGTTGGCCGATGATGACAAGACGCAGCGCGCCGATCGCGCTCGTGGCGATCGGAGCCGGGGTTCTTAGCTGCTCGGCGCAGAACAGTGCCTCATTTGCAGGGACGCCGACTAGCTCTCCGCCGGCTCCGGGCGGCAGCTCGGGCAGCGTTTCGACGAGTAGTGGTGGAACCACGTCGTTCTCGGGTTCTGGCGGGAGTGGAGTGATCTTCTCCCAGGGCAACGGCGGTGATCCGGCCCCTCCGACCACCGCAAGCGGCGGTGCGCCCGTGACCAACCCGATCTCGATCACGCCCGTGTCGATCGATGCGTGCGCAGCGGGCAGCGCCAATGCCCTCGATGCCGCGACGTCGCAGGCACTGATGAACGGAGGCGGCGCGAGCGGTCTGCGCTGGCTGTATCCATATGACGGCACCGTCTTGCCGCGCGGCCTGGGCGCGCCGCTCCTCATGTGGGACGGCCCGATGGCGGACGCCCTCTACCTTCACATTCACTCGAGTCTCTTCGACTACAAGGGGTGCCTCAAACCAACCGGTCCCAATCAGCTTCAATTGGCGGATTCCGTGTGGACGCAAGCGACGGATCGAACCGGGGGCGCGTCCGATCCCTTTCAGATCGAGTTGACCACCTCGAGCGCCGGAGCGGTCGCCGGGCCTATCGCCGAGAAGTTGGTCGTCGCGAAAGCAACGCTCAAGGGCTCGATTTTCTACGGTAGCTATCAGACGAAGCTCCTCACTTCCACGGGCGCGGCCGTCTCGGGTGGCGCCGTGCTTCGCATCACGCCTGGTCAATCTGCCGAGGTATTTCTCGGCGCTTCTGGGTGCACCGGATGCCACTCGGTGTCGGCGAATGGAACGCGCCTGACCGCGATGACGTCGCTCTTCGGTGCCGGGTCGAGCTACCCGCTGACGCCGGGCGCGTCGGTCGAGCCTACGGCCTTGACCACGAACGCGCCCATCGCCGCGGTTGCCGGGCTCTATCCCGACGGCTCGATCTACGTGAGCAGCGCGAACCAGGGCGGCGTGGGCCCGCGCGCCACTGGCCCGAACTCCGGCGTGTACGAGACCGCAACGGGCAATGCCGTCACGGGAACCAGCGTGCCGACGACCGCGATGACGCCTTCGTTCTCGCCGGACGGATCGCTCCTCGCGTTCACGGATTACGCCATCGACTCGGGCCGCGGCCTTGCGCTCATGAGTTTCGACGGAAGCAAGCGGGTGGCGAGCGGCTATCGCCAGGTCTACCAGACGTCCGCGCCGAACTATCCGGCATGGCCATTCGTGTTGCCGGACAACAATGGCGTGGTGTTCGCAGTCGGCCCCACGGCGGACTTCTCTGGCGGCGGCGT
>CAZDNG010000040.1:0-46559 GCA_964506835.1 uncultured Polyangiaceae bacterium | reverse complement strand
TTCTTCGACTCGTATCGCCACTACGGAAACCTGGGTGTCCAGCGTCAGCTCTGGGGAACCGCGGTCGACGTATCGGCCGACGGGAAATACACCACCGACCCGAGCCACCCCGCGTTCTATCTGGCCGGGCAAGAGCTCGGCACGGGCAACCATCGCGCCTTCACCGCGCTCGATCCTTGTCACAAGAACGGCGACGTGTGCACGACGGGTATCGACTGCTGCGGCGGTTACTGCACTAACGGTCAATGCGGCGTCCCTCCCCCGCCGCCCGAGGCGGGTCCACGCTGCGCGCAGACCGACGATAGCTGCGCGGGCGGCATCGCCTGCTGCAGCGGCAACGATTACTGCATCGCGGGGTTCTGCGGCACGATTCTTCGCTGAGGGGTGACTTCCCGAGATCGCGTGGGGGCGCGTTGACAAGGCGGCGTTCGTCATTAATTTGACCGTTCGTCGTCGGCGCTCCCTCATTCGAGCGCCGCGACGCGATGACGAACGCGCGAGATTCGCGAATGGGTCCGGATTCCGGCCGACGACGGATCGAAGAGGGAGACGGATCATGAAGGTACGCCCGCTACACGACCGTGTGATCATCAAGAGACTCAAAGAAGAGGACAAGACGAAGGGCGGGATCATCATTCCCGACACTGCGAAGGAGAAGCCCGTCGAGGCGAAGGTCATTGCCGTCGGAAGCGGCAAGATCCTCGAAGATGGGAGTGTGCGTAAGCTCGAGGTGAAGCCGGGGGACACCGTGCTTCTGGGGAAGTACGCGGGAAGCGAAATCACGATGGACGGCGAAGAGCACGTGGTGCTCCGCGAGGACGAAATTCTCGCGGTGATCGACGGGTGACGGGCGGCGCGGCCGCAGTCATGGGTGCCCCGTTTTCAATGGATCGTTGAGAGGTATTGATTGATATGTCTGCAAAAGAGATCGTGTACAGGGACGCTGCTCGCAAACGAATTCTCACCGGGGTCAACGCGCTCGCGGACGTGGTGAAAGTGACACTGGGCCCGCGCGGCCGTAACGTCGTGCTCGAAAAGAGCTTCGGCTCTCCGACCGTCACCAAGGACGGCGTGACCGTCGCGAAAGAGATCCAGCTCGAAGACAAGTTCGAGAACATGGGCGCGCAGATGGTGCGCGAGGTGGCTTCGAAGACGTCCGACGTCGCCGGTGACGGCACGACGACTGCGACCGTGCTCGCCCAAGCGATCTATCGCGAGGGCGCGAAGCTCGTGGCCGCGGGGCATAATCCGATGGAGATCAAGCGCGGGATCGACAAGGCCGTCGTTGCCGTCGTCGAAGCGGTAAAGAACTCCGCCAAGCCCACGAAGGATCACAAGGAGATCGCCCAGGTCGGTTCCATCAGTGCGAACGGGGACGCGGCGATCGGTCTGCTCCTCGCGGACGCGATGGAGAAGGTGGGCAAAGAGGGCGTCATCACGGTGGAAGAAGCGCAGAGCGCGGAGACGACCCTCGAAGTCGTCGAGGGCATGCAGTTCGACCGCGGTTTCCTCTCGCCGTACTTCGTGACGAATCCGGAGAAGCTCGAGGTCGCGCTCGAAGACGTTCATCTGCTCATCTCCGAGAAGCGGATCTCGAGCATGAAGGATTTGCTGCCCCTGCTCGAAGCGGTGGCGAAGCAGCAGAAGCCCCTGCTCATCATCGCCGAAGACATCGACGGTGAGGCGCTCGCGACGCTCGTAGTGAACAAGCTGCGCGGAACGCTCCAAGTGGCGGCCGTCAAGGCGCCCGGCTACGGAGACCGCCGCAAAGAAATGTTGAAGGACATGGCAGTGCTCACGGGCGGCCAGGTCATTTCGGAGGAGCTCGGGCTCAAGCTCGAAAATGTCACGCTCGAAGGTCTCGGGCGGGCCAAGCGCGTGTCCATCGACAAGGACAACACCACCATCATCGGCGGTCTCGGAAAGAAGGAGCTCATTTTGGGGCGCATCGCCGAGATTCGCACCCAGATGGATGCGACGACGTCCGACTACGATCGCGAGAAGCTCAAGGAGCGGCTGGCGAAGCTCGTCGGCGGCGTTGCCGTCGTCAAGGTTGGCGCGCCGACCGAGCTCGAGATGAAAGAGAAGAAGGCTCGCGTCGAGGACGCTCTCCATGCGACGCGCGCAGCCGTCGAAGAGGGCATCGTTCCCGGCGGCGGAGTGGCTCTGATTAGAGCGCAGAAGGCGCTCGACGCACTTCAGGTCGACGAGGAACAGCGGTTCGGCGTCGCGATCGTTCGGCGCGCCATCGAGGAGCCGCTTCGTCAAATCGCCCAGAACGCCGGCCAAGAGCCTGCCGTCGTGGTCGCTCAGGTACGTGAGGGCAAAGGCAACTTTGGCTACAACGCCGCTTCCGACGAGTACGGCGATCTGCTCGAGATGGGCGTCATCGATCCGGCGAAAGTAGTGCGAACCGCGCTGCAGAACGCCGCGAGCGTCGCGGGCCTCCTCTTGACGACGGACGCGCTCGTCGCGGAGAGGTCGACTTCGACGAAGCGTGACAGCGCCGACATCGATTGAACGAAATGACGAACCGCCACGAGCCGGTGCATCCACCGACTCGTGGCGAGGTTCGCGCGCCCGAGGCATCGCGCTGAAGCGACCGGTCGATCTTCGTCGACCGTTCAGTGGTCGAGGAACGCGAGGACGCCGGTGATGATCACGTGGGCGGGCAACATCGCCGCGAACGCGAAGATTGCGAAGCGCGCGAAGCTCGGGAGCACGTAGCCCGCCTTTTCCGCGATGCTCTTCATGATGAGGTTCGGGCCGTTGCCGATGTAGGTCGTGCCGCCCATGACGACGCTCCCGATGCTCACCGCCGCGAGCTTCATGGGCAGTACGCCGGCGACGAGGTTGTCGTGGCCCACCGAGAGCCCGCGCGCCAGCGACGTGAATGCCGCGTAGGTCGGGGCATTGTCGAGCAACGACGAGAGCGCGCCGGACACCCAGAAAAGCTGCCATGCGCTGTGCAGCGGCAATGCCTCCGCGTGCGCGGCGAGACCGCTCTCGATCGGCACGAGGCAAACGAAAAGACCGATGAAGATCAGCGCGACCTCGATGATCGGCGCAAGGGAGAACTGGTTTAGTTGGTGGACCTCGCGCCGTGTACCGAAATACGACGCGAGCGCGATGCCGACCATCGCTACCTCGCGGAATCCCGCCCGGAGAAATGCAGCGCCGATGATCGCGATGAGCCAGAGTAAGTTGTGCGCGCCCTGGACATGGAGGCGCGTTGCTTGGCTGCGATCGCGAGTGAGCGCGGCCGCGGTCTCCTTCGCGTAAGCGCGTTTATCGGCGATATAGAGCCCGATCGCGAAGCTTCCCACGTAGAGGATCCACACGGGAAGGAGACGGAACGTCCAGAAGAAGGGGACGCCCTGGATGAATCCGATGAGGAGCGGCGGATCGCCGAGCGGCGTCAAGAGGCCGCCGGCGTTCGCGACCGCCAGGATGAAAAACGGAACGAGATGCGCGGTGTGCTGTCGCTGGGCGTTCGTACGCAGGAGCGGACGAATGATCAGAACACTGGCGCCCGTCGTACCAATGGCGCTCGCGAGGAGCGCCCCTCCGACCAAGAAAGCGACGTTCGTCGCGGGCGTCGCTTCGAGGTCTCCAATGGCGTAAACGCCACCCGCTGCCACGAAGAGCGCCCCGATGGTCGCGATGAACGAGACGTACTCCGTCGTCGTGTGGGCGAGCTCGGGAACGCGGCCCGTGCTGACGAGCATGACGATTACGGGCGTCGAGACGAGCGCGATGGCGAGGGCCTGGAACCACCGGTGTTCCCACCACTTGGGCACCACCATCGGCAGGACGGCGATGGCCAGCACGAGCAGAGGAAACGGCAGCATCGTCCATGTCGGAAGGGGGTCAGGTTGCGGCATGGCGTTGCGAAGCGGCGCTCCTCGATGGCCGTGGTAGCGCTTTTCTCATGTTTCGAAAGCGATCGAGCCCGTCACTCGCGGTACGCCGTGGGACGAACGACGTACACCGAGCAAGGTGCTTTTCTGACGAGGGTCTCTGCGATCGAACCGAGCAAGAACCGTTCGAAACCTGCGTGGTCGTGTGTTCCGACGACCAGGAGCTCGACCTTGAGCTCGCGCGCGAGCCGGAGCACCTCGGCCGTGGGATCGCCGACGACGAAATTACTCGTCACCATGTTTCGGCATTGTCGGCACGCCGAACGAACGTGGGCCTCGAGCTGCTCCTTGGCCTCGTCGATCACGTCGCCGCTCGCCGCGACCGGCGCTCCGGCGCGCGCTCGATCGAACCGACTCGTTCTAAAGACATGCGCGACGTGCACCGTCGCGACGGGGTTCAACCGCGCGAGACGTGCCCCCGCCGCGATGACTCGGGACGCGCCCGCCGAGCCGTCGATCGCGATCAATATCGTCGCGGGCGCGCCCTCCGCGTTCAACAGTGGTTCGTCGCTCGCCTGAGTCATTGATGCCGATCAAAGGCCATGTCGGGCTTCTTTGCCAGCCCGGAGTTCCGCGGGCTCGACCACCCGGTTCGAAGCGCGCTTCCCGAACCCTCTGCGCACCCATTCGTGCCGATGCTGGGACCGCGGGAGCGCTCATGGAAGCACTCGTCGACCACATCGTGCGGGTTGCCCGGGTGTCAGTAGGCGTCGAGCGCGCGGAGCCGCCCGAGTTTCAACAACAAATAATTCCGTTCCGGGATGCTCGCAGTCTTCTCGGCTGCAGCCTGGTAGTACGGAAGCGCTGCCGCGACGTCGCCCGAACGCTCGAGAAGGTGGGCGCGAACGGCGTCGAGGCGGTAGTGATCCTTGATGCGCGGATCGCGATCGAGCTTCTCGAGAAGCGCGAGTCCTTCGCCGGGTCCACGCACCATCGCGACGGCCACCGCATGGTTCAAAGCGACCATCGGGTTGTCGGACAGGCGCATCAGCTCCCCGTAGAGCGCGACGATCTCCGGCCAGTCCGTGTCGTCGGCGCGCGTCGCTTCGTCGTGAACGGCCGCGATCGCGGCCTGCAGAAGGTACGAGCCGACCGCGCCGCGCGTCATCGCGTCGGTCACGAGCTGTACGCCTTCCGCGATGGCTTCCCGGCTCCAGAGCGATCGATCCTGCTCGTCGAGGGGGACGATCTCGCCGTTCGGTCCCGTTCGCGCCGCGCGCCGCGCGTCGGTGAGGAGCATCAGGGCGAGGAGGCCGCTCACCTCGCCATCGTCCGGGAGGAGCGCGTGCGTTGCGCGCGCGAGGCGGATCGCCTCGTTCGAGAGATCGACGCGCCAGTGGTTCTCACCCGAGCTCGTGGCGTAGCCTTCGTTGAAGATGAGATAGAGGACGTGGAGGACGGCCGCGAGGCGCGCTCTTCGCTCTCCGAGCGGCGGCATCGAGAAGCCGATGCCCGAGCTCTTGATGCTCTGCTTCGCGCGGCTGATCCGCTGAGCCATCGTCGGCTCGGGCACGAGGAACGCGCTCGCGATCTCGGTCGTCGTGAGGCCGCCCACGGCACGTAACGTCAGCGCGATCGCGGAGGGACGCGTGAGCGCCGGATGACAGCACATGAAGAGAAGTACGAGCGCGTCGTCCTCTTCCATCGGCGCTTCGTCGGGCGGCGGCACCACACTCTCTTCCGGCGGGGTTTCGAGGACGCTCTTCGTCTCGCGCCGGCGGCGCGCCGATTCCGACCGGATCTGATCGGTGAGCTTGCGAGCGGCGACCTGGATGAGCCACGCGCGAGGATTTTCGGGCACGCCGGTGCGCGGCCACTGGAACGCGGCGGCCGTGAGCGCTTCTTGTACGGCGTCCTCCGCGGCAGTGAAGTCGCGATAGCGACGAACGACGGCCGCGAGCACCTGCGGCGCCAGCTCTCGGAGCAGGTGCTCGTTCGTCGTTCGCATCGCGGCGGTCGTCGCCCTACGAAGAGTCGGGCGGGCCGCTCATCACCTGACGCACCTCGATCTTGATGCCGAGCGGCTTCCCTCCGGGACCTGGCGCCGTCGACGCCTTACCCGCGATGGCATAAGCGCGCTCCGCGTTCTCGACGTCGACGATCCAGTAGCCGACGAGAAACTCCTTGGATTCGGCGAAGGGACCATCCGTCACCTCGGGAGCGCCGTCGCCCTCGGAGCGGACGATGCGCGCCTGCCCGGGAGGCGCGAGACCTTCCGCGGAGGCGAGCTCGCCGGCTGCGCGGAGCTCCCCGTTGAAGTCTTTCATGAACTGGATGTGAGCCCGGAACTCCTCGGGCTTCCACGCGTTGATCTGGTAGTCACCGGTGCCGCGCGGCGCGTGCATCATCAGCATGAATTTCATCGTCTGTTTCCTTCCGCGCGCCTTCACTTGCCGTCGAACGCGGCTTGCAGCTTCCCGAGATCGAGCTTCACCATTCCCATCATGGCCTGCATCGCGCGACCCGACTTCGCCTTGTCTCGATCCGACAGCATTTTTCCGAGCTGCGATGGAACGATCTGCCACGACACGCCGAACTTATCGACCAGCCAGCCACACTGGACCTCCTTGCCGCCGTTCTCCGTCAATGCCTTCCAGAGGCGATCGATCTCGGCCTGCGTGTCGACTTGCACCATGAGCGAGAAGCCCTGCGAGAAACCGAACGACGGGCCCCCGTTGAGCGCGATGTACGTCTGACCAAGGAGCTCGAACGTGGCCGAAAGGACCGAGCCCTCCGGCTTCGGTCCGCCGCTCGGGTAACGCATCGTCTCCTTCACCTTCCCGTGGAACAGAGAGGTATAGAGCGTCGCGGCCTCTTCGGCCTGAGTGTCGTACGTGAGGAACGTCGTGATCGTGGTCGTCATGGTCGGTCTCCGTTGCATCGGCCGGGCCCGTCCCGGCGTCCCCCAGAGGTCGGAGCCGACGCGCCGCTCTCGACATGACCGACGACGATTTTTCCGCTTCGGGATGTTCGTGAGAAACCCTCGTCAAAACAGCAACTTGACGCTGCTTGGCGAGACGGGCGGCGAAAACCGGTTGCTGCGCGCCTCTGGCCGTCAGCCGCGACCGTGTGCGTAACCGAGCGAACTCGCGGCCGACACGAACGGAGACGCCGAACCGACCGCGGCGATCGTGTTCGAGTTTCCCCGAACGTCGCCGCTTTCGGACCGCATGCAGGCGGACTTCGCGATGGCGGGCTTTCTCAAACTGATTCGGATCTTCGCCGGACCGGAGTCACAGCCGACGCGAGTCAGCTTCGAATATCCGGCGCCGAGGAACATCCGCGAGTACGAGCGCTTGTTCGCCACGACGGCGCATTTCGGGCAGCCGTTCACCGGGCTCGAATTCCCTCGCGCGCTCCTGTCGAGTAGCCCACTTCACGCGAGCTCCGAGCTGTTCGTGGCGCTGCAAGATCAAGCCGACCGAGCGCGTACGCCGTCGGCTTCTCCGACCCGGCGGCGTTCCACCGTGCGTTCAAGCGCTGGAAAGGCGTAACGCCGAAGCAGTTTCGAGACGAGACCCTCGCTCAGCGACCGCGCCGGCAGCGCGGCGAACGTCGAGTCTGATTGCTCGCGGCGCGCCGAGGTCCCGCGTCATTGCTTGACGTGATGGGAAAAGAAATCCCACACGGAGTCGGTGTCCATCATCGTGTTGCTGTTTGCACCGACGAACAGAAGGCCGATGGCGCCGGCGCCGGTGCCGCAATCGGAGCTCCCGAACCAGCAATGTCCACCGCCCGAGATGGAGCATCCGATGACCTCGGTGCCGCTCGGGCACCCGGTGTAGCTCACGCAGGTCGTATCGCCTCCGCTCGGAGGTGCCTTCGGCGTCGTGGTGTTCGTGCTGCACCCGTCTGCTTTCGTGAAGATCGCGAGCGACGGCGCTTGCAACGAATACGGGATCAGCGGGTCGGAGGTACCGTGCATGTCTAGAATGGATACCTTGCTCGACGGGGTGCACGTGGTGAAGTCCGAGGTCGCGTTGGTTCCACCACCAATGCTGTTGATCCCCACCGCACCCGCGCCCGGAGCGACCGCGGCAAAAATATCCGCCGCGTCGCACGCGAGGCGATAGCTCATGTACGCGCCGTTCGAGAGCCCGGTCGCGTAGACCCGTTTGAAATCGACGTTCACGTGCTTGGCGACCTCGGCCAGGATCGCGCGAAACAGCGCCACGTCGTCGAGCTGGGCCGAGCTCGCGCCGCCGCAACACGTACCGGCGTTCCAGCTATTTTGATAGCCGTTCGGCATCACCAAGATGAAGCCGGCCGAGTCCGACTTGGTGTTCATCGCCGCGCCGGCAACGCAAAACATCACGCCGGTCTGCGCCAACCCGTGGATGCAAAAAACGAGCGGCGTGGGCTTGCTCGGGTCATAGGTCGGCGGAACGTGCACCTTGTACTGGCGCACGTTCGTTCCCTGCCCCTTCACGCCGCTGATATTCAGATACGTCTCGTCGGTGATCTTCGGCGGATAGTCGCCGGGGCCCCATTGCGCGCCCGCGTCGCCGCTGGTGCCGGTGCCTGCGTCGCTTGCAGGGCCTGCGTCGCTTGCAGAACCCGCGTCGCTTGCAGAACCCGCGTCGCTCTTCGAACCCCCGGACGACGCGCCGCCCGAACCCGACGTCGTCGAAGTGCCGCCCGCGTTCGAGTCGCCGCCACTCGACGTTCCGCCTCCGTTCGATGTCCCGCCGCTCGACGTTCCACCACCGGAGGTGACGCCGCCCGAAGCAGCACCCTGAGTTCCCCCGGCGGCACCCGACGCGCCGCCCGTCGAGTTCGACGAGCCCGAGTTCGACCCCGGAGCGTTACTGCATGCTTGGCTGGCGAGGAGCGCGAAAGCCAGAACCGATTGATGACCGAGTTTGTAAGATCTCACGCCGATGCCTTCGGACCGCCTGGACCGACTAACACTGACTCGCATGCGTCGACAGTGCCGAAAGCGGCCAATCCGATGACCCGAGCGGCGGTCGACCGGTAGACGCAGGACGATTCGGCCCGCGACGGCGACGTTCCGAACGTCAGCTGGACCTCGGCGTGAACTTCACGCGCACCGCTTTGCTGGGTCGCACCGTAGCAACCGCGACCGGTTTGACGTCGGCGCAGGACTGCACCTCGACGTCGAAACGATTGAGCAATTGGGCCACCAAGACCACGGTCTCGATCAAGGAAAACGCGTTTCCGATGCAAATGCGGGGGCCGCCAGAAAATGGCAGGTAGCACCACTTGTGGCGGAGCTTGCTGGTACCGCCGGCGAAACGATCGGGATCGAATCGCTCCGGATCGGTCCAGAAGTCGGGGTGACGGTGCACGCCCCAGATGAACGGCAGCACCACGTCGCCGCGTGCGACGTCGTATCCGCCGAGCTGGTCGTCCACCGCCGCGTTCCGGCCGACCATCGGCGCCACCGGTCGATATCGCAACGTCTCGTCCACGACCTGACGCAAGTAAACCAGCTTGGAAACGTCGTCGAAGGTGGGATCGCGTCCGCCGAGCACGCGCGCCACTTCTTCGCGCATCTGCGCGAGAACGTCGAGGCGTCCGTCGAGCAACGCGAAGAGCCAGGTCAACGTCAGCGCGGTCGTCTCGTGGCCGGCCATGAACAGCGTGATCACCTCGTCGCGAATGGCTTCGCTCGACAGCCGCGTGCCGTTTTCGTCCCGCGCGTCGAGCAGCATAGAAAGCAGCGATCCATTGCCGCCCTCCATCTTTTTCGCGCTGTCGATGATCGTGTACACGTTGCGATTGAGCTCGGAGAGCGTGCGCTTGAACTTGACGTTGCGGGGAGTGGGGAGCCAATCCGGCAACTGAACGCCGTTCGTGCGGGCGCTCACGAGCTCGAGCGCCTCGCCGAGTGCTTCATAGGAAATCTCATCGGCGTCGATGGTGCCCTCTCCGAAGAGGGCGCTGACTACCACGTCGAGAGTGAGCCGCACGAACTCGGGGTGCATATCGAGTTCCCCGCCTCCTGGGCCGAGCCGCTCCGCGAGGCGATCGAAGTAGCGCGCACCGCTCGCCGTCATGACGGCCGTCAGTTTTTCGAGCGAGTGCCGGTGAAAGGCGGGCTGCGCGAGCGTGCGCCGTTCCTTCCACGCACTCCCCTCGAGCGTGATGAGCCCGTCCCCCAGGATCCCGCGCACCGAGTCGAGAACGCTGCCCTTGATGAAGTTCTCGCGCTTGGTCAAAAGGACGTGCTGGAGCAGATCGGGGTGAACCACGACGACGGCCTGCATGCCGCCGAGCCGCATGCGAAAGACGTCACCGTGCAAGGCCCACTGCTGCTCCATGAACGGGAGAAGCCCTCGAAGGACGCCGACGTTTCCAATCAGCGGCCAGCTTCGCGGCCCGGGGGCGATGCGTTTCGGTTGCGACGCTACGGATTCCAAAGTTGCGATGACCTCCGTTTTCGTTAACACGCACGTGGGAGGAGCACGCGGCCAAGGGCTGACGCGATCGGCCACGCATCGACACCTGTTCGGCGTGCGCGACGTGCAACGGCTCTCGGCCGAGGACGATGACGGTGCGTCACGCCTCGAAGGCGGCGACGAGCGCGGGCTTCTGCACCTTGCCCATCGGGTTCTTCGGCAGCTCGGGCAAAAGCCGCAACAAGCTCGGTAGCTTGTACGGAGCCAATCGCGCCTTGGCCCAGTCACGCAGCGATTCGACCGTCAGTGCGGCGTCCGGGGCGAGCACCACCGCGGCCGCGACACGCTGGCCCCAAACCGGGTCCGGAACGCCGATGACGGCGCACTCGCGAATCGCCGGGTGCTCGCGCAAGACTTCCTCGATCTCGAGCGCCGAGACTTTGTAGCCGCCGGTCTTGAGAATATCGACGGACTCGCGACCGAGGATCCGATAGCTGCCCTCCTCGCGCGCGCCCACGTCGCCCGTCTTGAACCACCCGTCCTCGGTGAACGCGTCCCGCGTCGCGTCGGGCCGATGCAGATAGCATTGAAACGTGCCTGGGCTCTTCACTTGAAGCTGCCCCGGCTCGCCGTCTCCGACGGCGACGCCGTGATCGTCGACGAGGCGCACTTGCACTCCCGGAAACGGCGCGCCCACGTAACCGGGACGGCGTTCGCCGTGCAACGGGTTGCCGAGCCCCATCCCGAACTCCGTCATGCCGTAGCGCTCGAGCAACGTGTGGCCGCTGATCTCCCGCCAGCGCTCGAGCGTCGCGACCGGCAACGCGGCCGAGCCGGAGACCATCAACCGCAGGCGGCGGCAGCCTGCCCGGAACGCGGTCCGCTCGGTCTCGCTCGCTACGTCGAAGGCGTCGATCAGTTTGGCGTAGATGGTCGGCACGGCCATGAACAGCGTGAGCTCGCGGGCGCCGCCGATCCGCTCGAGCACCCGCGCTGCGTCGAAGCGCGGCAGGAACTCGCAACACGCCCCGGCCCACAATGCGCTGCACAACAGATTGAGCACGCCGTGCAGGTGGTGCAGCGGAAGAACGTGGAGGACGCGATCGTGCTCGCTCCACTCCCAGGCTGAAGCGAGCGACTCGATCTGCGCCGCCAGGATCGCGTGCGTGCTGAGCACGCCCTTGGGTTTGCCGGTGGTGCCGCTCGTATACAAGACCAGCGCGCCGCGTTCGGGCGACACGCGTGGCAGGAGCGCAGGCGAGTGTGCGCGCAGCTGAGCGGTCGAAAGCAGCGGAAGGCCCCTCGCCGCAGCGAGGGGCGCGACCAGCGGCAAGAATGTCGGGTGCGCTACCAGCATCGCAGCGCGAGAGTCGTCGATCACGTGCAAGAGCTCGGGTGGCGGATGGCTCACGCACAGCGGCACGGCGACGCCCCCGGCGCGCCAGATCCCCCACTGCACCACCGCATATTCGACGCCCGGCGGCGTCAAGAAGGCCACCGCCGCGCCGTCGAGATCCGGGCGCCCTTCGAGCAGCGAAGCCGCGACCTTCGCGCTCTCGTCGAGCAGCGTCGCGTAGCTGAGGTACTCGTCAGGGTCGCAGAGCGCCACGCGCGCGTCATGCCGCGCCGCGCGGGCCACCAGGGGAATGCTCTCGAAGATCATCGTCGTACCGTGAAGCGTGCCCCCTTATGTCGGGGCTCGCTCAGCCCGTAGCTCAGGTACGACTACCATCGAGCCAGCTGGCCGACATGAGGGACTCAAGGCATGACCGACACCGAGCCCGTGACCTTACGGGCGCAATCGCGCGTCGGCACCTTGCTGAAAGACAAATGGCGTCTCGATAAACTCCTCGGCGTGGGCGGGATGGCCGCGGTGTACGCCGCCACGCACAGGAACAGCAAACGAGCGGCGTTGAAGCTCCTCCACCCGGAACTTTCCCTCGACGAGGGCGTTCGACTGCGGTTTTTGCGCGAAGGCTACGTCGCCAACCAAGTGGGGCACGAGGGAGCCGTCGCGGTCGACGACGACGACGTCGCAGAAGACGGTTCGGCGTTTCTCGTCATGGAGCTCCTCGACGGTGAGACCCTCGAAATGCGCGCGCTCCGCAAAGGCGGAAGGCTCGAACCGGCCGAGGCGCTGTGGCTCATGGGCCAGGTCGCCGACACGATGGCTGCGGCGCACGAAAAAGGCATCATCCACCGGGATCTGAAGCCGGAAAACCTGTTTTTGACCCGAGCCGGCGTCGTCAAGGTGCTCGACTTCGGGATCGCGCGGCTCCGAGAGTCGGCCGGAGACAACTCGCTGACGCAGACGGGCCTCGTCATGGGAACGCCGTCGTTCATGGCACCCGAGCAAGCGCGGGGTCGCTGGGACGAGGTCGATGCACGCACGGACCTCTGGGCGATGGGAGCAACGTTGTTCACCTTGCTGACCGGACGCTTCGTGCACGAGGCCGAGACGGTGAGCGAGGCGCTGGCGTTGGCCGTGACGGCACGGGCGCCCCTTCTTGCAACCGTCCTGCCCGACGTTCACCCCGCGGTCGCAACGCTCGTGGATCGGGCGCTGGCGTACGAGCGTGAGCTCCGCTTTCAGAGCGCGACGGAACTGCGCGCGGCGCTCCGTGTCGCCTACGCGACGCTCGCGGGCACCGAGCTCTCGGAGCCTCTATCCGTGCCCGAGGTGCTCTCCGACTTTGCGGTGATATCGTCGCGTCCGCGCTCGAAACCGAGGTTCGCGGCGCCAACGACCGTGCGCGGCGTGTCCGCGTCGGTGCCGCTCGACGCTGGGAGGAGTGCTCGAACTTGGATTCGATCCTCGAAAACAGCGCGTGCCTTGGCTGCACTCTCCGGGGTCGCGCTGCTTGCGCTGGGAAGCTTTTTCCTTCTCGGCAAAGGACCGGCGACGGCGAACCCCGACGCAGTGCCTCGTCTGGCGGCTCATGCAGAGACTCTCGCGCCGGCCACGTCGCGCACCGAGCAGGCGCCAGCGGTGGCAGCGGCGACGGGTGCGCCGGCGGAAAAGGCCGCATCCGCACCACTTCCGAGGGCGGCTCGTGCGGCCAACGAGGCGCCTCCGCCGATCGCGCTTTCGACTCACCGACTGCTCGCCGGTGCCGGCTCTGGCGCATCGAAGAGAGCAAGCCCACACGGAACGAGCGCCACGCCCACGTTCACTCCGTTCTCGAAACCGCGCTCTGCGAAGAACTCGGGCGATCCGTTTGCAAAGCGGCACTGAGGCCAACACCATGCGCCGCTTCACCGTCTCCCTTCCGCTCGTCGTCGCAACGCTCCTCTATTCGTCGCGAGGTCACACCCAAGAGGCGGCCGCCGCCGAGGCATTGTTCGACAGCGGCCGGGCGGCGATCGCGAACGGCGACTTCAGCCGGGCGTGCGAACAGTTTCGCGAGAGCGGTCGGCTAGACCCGGCGGTGGGAACCGATTTCAATCTCGCCGACTGTGAAGAGAAACGCGGGCGCCTCGCCACCGCGTGGGAGCTCTTCGTCTCCGTCGAACAAAGGCTGCCACCCGGCGACGAACGGATCGACGTCGCGGAACGTCGCGCGCAAGCGCTCGAAGCTCGCGTGCCGAAGCTCACGCTCCGTCTGGCTCCGGGTGCGCCCCTCGATAGCACCGTCCGCGACGGGAAGGTCGCGCTCGGCGCCGCGACCCTGGGCGTCGCGCTGCCCTTGGACCCAGGACGACACGAGTTCGTCGTTTCCGCACCGGGGCGCGCGCCGCGTCGCTTCGAAATCACGCTTGCGGAAGGTGACGCGCGCGTCCTCGACGTGACTCCCGGCGCTCTTGCAAATTCGGCGATCGTTTCCGAATCGCCGCCCGACGCTCGCGACGCCGCTTCCATCCCTCACGACTCTTCTCGCCACTCGAGCACCCGGACGCTCGGGTTCGTCCTCGGTGGCGTGGGCGTCGCGGGGCTCGGAGCAGGCGCCGTGACGGGCCTCATGGTGCTCGGCAAGAAGAGCACCCTCGACGCGAGCTGCGATGCCCGGAAAGTCTGCTCACAGGCCGGCGTCGACGCCGCGCAATCGGGTCGCACTCTCGAGATCGTTTCCACCGTCGGGTGGATCGTCGGCGCCGTGGGGCTCGGTGCGGGCGCGTATTTCGTTCTGACCAGCGGCACCGGCGAAGCGCGCACCGTGGCGGGCATCGCACCGATCCCCGCGGGCGCGCAGCTCTCGGTCACGAGGAACTTTTAGTGTCCTTCGTGGCGCATCGCTCTTTCTGTCTACAAGTGCTGATCGCATCGTGGGTCGCGACGTCGGCGTGCACCACCGACTTCGGCGGCTACCGACTCGGCGCGCCGCGAACCGACGGCGGTGATCTGCGTTCGAACGGTGGCGCGTCCATGGAGAGCGGAGCCGGAGCGCCGGAAAGTGGCCTGCCTTCGGGCACCGGCGGCACTGCCGGCGCAACCGATGGAGGTGCCGAGAACGGCGGGACGACGAGCTCCGGCGGGACGACGAACACCGGCGGAACGACGAGCACCGGCGGAACGACGAGCTCCGGCGGCACGACGAGCTCCGGCGGAACGACGAGCACCGGCGGAACGACGAGCTCCGGTGGAACGACCAGCGTCGCGAATCCGTCGTGCCAAGGCCTCGCCGCGACTTGCGGTCCCCACGCCAATTCGGGTTGCTGCGCGGCGGCGCTCGTTCCTGGCGGCACGTTCGACCGAACGGGGACTGCCTTCCCTGCCACCGTGAGCGACTTCGTGCTCGATACGTACGAGATCACGGTGGGAAGGTTCCGAAAGTTCGTGAGCGCGTACTTGCAAACGATGATCGCGCCGGGCAGCGGGAAAAACCCCAATAGTGCCAGCGGTGATCCAGGCTGGGACGCGACTTACGACCCGATTCTGCCGGCTGATGCAGCCGCCCTCGCGACCGCGCTGAGCTGTAACCCGACGTACCAGACGTGGACGCCCTCACCAGCCGGCAACGAAACGCGGCCAATCACCTGCATCGACTGGTATGAGGCGTACGCCTTCTGCATCTGGGACGGGGGACGCCTGCCGACCGAAGCGGAGTGGAACTACGCGGCGACAGGCGGTTCCGAACAACGGATCTACCCGTGGGGCGCCGCCGTGCCCGACGACACCTTTGCCGTCTTCTGCGGCGCGTCCTGTGCGTCCGCACAGAATGTCGGTTCCAAATCTCCGAAAGGCGACGGCAGGTGGGGCCAATCGGATCTCTCCGGCAACGCCTGGGAGTGGAACGCCGACGAATACGTCACCCCGTATCCCCCCGGTGCGTGCACGGATTGCGAAGTCACCACCACCAGCACAGTCCGCGTTTTTCGGGGGGCGAGTTTCGGAGACCCCGCGAGCTACTTGGTCTCTGACTCACGCTCCAATCGAGTTCCCGCCAACCACAACGCCTACATCGGCGCGCGGTGCGCCCGAAGTCCGTAGCTGATCCACTTCCCGAATCCCCGTCGCCCGACGCGTTCACGTCAGCGTTCGCTTCAGTTCGTCGAGAAGCTCGCGCTCGGCGCGGCGCGGCGCGGGGGAGCTTTTCGCGGCGAGCGCCACGAGTAGGGCGGCACGGACACCTTCAGGGAGAACGTTCTCCAGATACTCGAGCCCCGTGCCACTCAGCTTGTCGTCGCCACTGCCGAGTGCTGCGCGAGCCAACCTGAATGCGTCCCGGTCGAAGATCAAGCCGAGCATGCGCAAGGCATGTTCGACACGCTCGCCAGCAGAGACCGTCTCGACGGTGAGCTCGTCGATTGCCGAAGTGAGCGTCCGATCACGAACCAGAGTGACCGCCACACCGCGATCCGCGATCTCTTCCAGGCTGCAAACGACTTGCCGCCGCACCTCGAACTCCGGGTCGTCGAGGGCTGCGCTCAAGGCGGCAGCGGCCCACGCGCTTTTCCCTTCGGCAATGACTCGCACGAGGCGCCGACGGACGGCGGGAGACGAGCGTGAGCGGTCGAGTAATGCATCGGTGAGCTGACCCGTGATGCTGGTGCCGAACGCGGCCAAGACCTTCATCGCGTGGGCGCCGACACTCTGGCTTGCGAGCAGTGGGATGACGAACGTCGCGAGCGACGTGTCCGCTTGGTCGAGGGCGCGATCGATCCGCTCGACGTCCCCCGAGGCGAGGTCCGACAAGATCCGAGAGACGCGCTCCGTGCTCTCGCCCGCGTTGGACGGGCTGGGCGTCAGCGCGGCTTCCCGCAGTTTCTTGATTTCGCTGCGCAATCGGTCGGCGCTGAGCTCGCTCATCGTGCGCGACAAGGTCAGCCGCGTCGTCTGATCGCTCACATCGACCTGGTCGAGAACCACGGCTCCCGAGCGCAGGCTGGCGGCCAGCTCCGACACGTAACCTCGGTGAAGTCGCCCCGCCACGACGAGCGTGCCGATGGCCACCGCGACGGCGGCTCCCGTCGCGGCCGTACCCGCGGCGCTCGGTAGCAGCAGCACGAACCCCCAGCAGAGAAGACTGCCGAGACCATCTCCGAATCGATTGATGAGAACGTCGATCAACGCTTTGACGGAGCGCTTCCGTTCAGGGGACAGCGGCGTATACAGAGGTTCGTAAGCGGAGCGAGATAGCGTGCTCGACAGCACGCCGTCCGCGCCGCGCAGGATCGATTGAGTGAGAAGGCTCGGGACGGCCAGAGCGACCAAGCCTGTTCCTGCGAGGACCAATGGGAGTCCGGAAAGGCCCGCGCCGAGACCAGCCCGCTCGAGGAGCGGCGGCGTCACGAACGCCTGCACCAAAAAGCCAGCGACGTTCGTCGCGGTGTAGAAGAGAGCGAAGAAATGGACGAGGGCCTCCGCGTTCGAGAAGCGCTCTATCGCGCGCATCTTGAACGAAAAATCGATGGTGCTCGAAGCGAGCGCCGTCAGGGCGACGAACGAAGCGAGATCGCGAAGGTACGTCGATTGCAGCACACCCTCCGTCGTGGGCAGGGGCGCTGGAAGCTCCGCTTGCTTCTTGCCCGCGGGAGCGCCGAGCATCCAGACCGCGAACGCTCCGAGCACGCTCAGGGCGGCAAGTGCCAGCAGGGTCTCGCGAGCTCCTGCCCAGGCGGCGACGCGCTCGGCCGTCATTCCTCCGACGATGCCGCCGACGGTTCCGCCGAGACCTATCTTCGATATCGAAGTTCGGAGCGCGTGCGGATCGAATCGTTCGTTCACGGCGGACCAAAATCCGCTGATGATGACCCCGGTCACTGCCGAAACGTGCAGATACAGGACCAAGGCCACGGTTCGTGGCGAGAGCGCGACCGCGGCATACTCGGCGAAGAAACCGAACGCGTTCGCGACGAGCAGAATGGGCAAGGTGTGAGCGGGCGCCCACGCACGAAAAACCCGCACCGATAGGACGGCGAGAAGCGCTGACAGCGCCGCGCCGGCGACCATCACCTTGGGCAATTCCGCAGCGGAAAACTGTGCGCAAAAGAGAGCGTCGCGGGTCGACTTCGCCGCCACCGTGAGACCAACCACCGCGGCGGCGCCCACGACGGCAGCGCGGCCCGTCGCGCCGAACGGGCGGGCAACGGGTGTCAGCGGCACCGAGCGATGATAGTCGAACGACTTCAGTTCGGGGTCACGCTAGCCTCGAAGTGTCGACGAGCCTTGCTTCGCCGCAAAGGTGCGCCACTTGTTTCGCTTGTGCATGGAACACTCCGGGCGCATTGTCGAAGGTCGCCGTGTCCACGGAAGCGCCGGAAGATGAATTCCACCGACGGAGCAGTCGACCACGAGCTGCGGCAGAGCCGACTGTCCAAGTTCGGTCGTGTGCTCGCGTTCGTGACCCTGGGCTTCGTCCTACTGAACCTCTCCACGTCGCTCTGGCTGCATCGCGCCGCGCAAAATCGCAGTAGCGCTCCGCTCCTCGTCTCGACCGTCGCGTTCGCCACTCTCTGGCTCCTCCTGCGCGGCGCGCCGAGGTCGCCCCGGTTCGTCCGTGTCGTCGAACTTTCGACGCTGTTCGTCGGCACCGCGGCGATCTCGACGATCGCGGTGATCATGGATCTCATCGCGGAGCCCGACATGATCGTGCGCACGTTGCTCATGTACGTGCTGCTCGCGTACGCGGTCTATGTCCCGTCCACCGCGCGGCACACGCTGGTGGTCGCCGCGCTGATGACGTTCCCGCTACTCGGCTCGATCTTCGTCGCGTTCCGCGCGTGGGACCCCGCCCTTTACGATCCGCCGGCGGCGACCTGGCCCAAGGGCCAGATTGGCGACATGGCCTACCCTGCCACGCTCGTCTCCGCCGCGATGTGGGCGATCGTCGTGACCATGGCGGCCGTCTTCTCGCAGACCGTGCACGGTCTACGCAAGGCCGTGAGCGACATCCAGCGGCTCGGACAGTACACGCTCGAGAAGAAGCTCGGCGAAGGCGGGATGGGAGTGGTCTACCGCGCCTCGCACGCGATGCTTCGCCGGCCCACCGCCATCAAGCTTCTCCTGCCCGATCGGGCCGGAAAAGAGGCTCTGATGCGCTTCGAGCGCGAGGTTCGACGTACCGCGATGCTCACTCATCCCAACACGGTGACCGTCTTCGACTACGGACGCACCACGGACGGCGTCTTCTACTACGCCATGGAGCTTCTGGAGGGCGCGTCACTCGACGAGCTCGTCGAGGTCGATGGTCCGCAGCCCGAGGAACGCGTCATCCACCTCCTGGAACAGGCGGCGGGTTCGCTCGCCGAGGCGCACGACGCCGGGCTCATTCATCGCGACGTCAAACCCGCCAACATCCTGGTCGTCGATCGTGGCGGCATCTCCGACCTGGTGAAAGTCGTCGACTTCGGCCTGGTGAAAGACGTCGGCGGTGCGGCGCGCGACGGGGCGACGTCGGAGCCCGCGCTCACCCAGGTCGACACGATCACTGGAACGCCGCTCTACATCGCACCGGAAACCGTGACCGCGCCGGAGAGCGTGGATGCGCGGACGGACCTCTACGCGCTCGGCGCGGTCGGGTACTGGCTCTTGACCGGAACGCACGTGTTCGGCGGAAAATCGATACTCGAAGTGTGCGCTCACCATCTGCATTCGATACCCGCTCCTCCGTCCACTCGGCTCGACGCGCCCGTTTCGTCGGATCTCGAGAGCGTGATCCTCGCCTGTCTCGCGAAGCGACCCGAGGATCGCCCTGCATCGGCGCACGTTCTCCGCGAGCGTCTACTCGCGTGCGCCGCAGCGGGCCGCTGGACCAACGCTCGAGCCGCACAATGGTGGGCGCTCCACCGACACGAATTGCGTTCAGGCGGTGCGAGGCCGAGTACTGCAAGCGCCGCCCTCGACGCCCCCCCTCACCTCACGGTCACCCGTTTCGCCGACTGACCATCACATGCACCCGGGGTCGACGTACGTCACGTTGACGACGGTGCCTGCCGGAACGAAGGATCCCCAGATCGGATCCGAATCGATGACCTCGCCGTTGAACTGGCAGTCGGCCATGATGGGGGTAGCGGTACCGAGGACGAGTCCGGCCGATTGTAAGAACTGGGCTGCCGCGTCCGGCGTCGCATATTGCAGAATGGGGACCTGCACCAAAGAAGACATGAACCCGAGGATCGTCGAATCGTCCATTGCAACTTGCTTGGCGCCGACCACCCCGGTGGAGACGGGCGTCAAGTTGTAGTGGCTTGCATCGGACGTATAGCCGATGGTGCTACCCCAACTCCACATCGACCCGTCGGAGAGCACCGCGACGCTGGTCTGTTGGCCTCCTTCGATCTGTGTGGCCGTCGAGGCAAGCGACAGCTTCAGAGGAGTGCCCTCGTTCACGCCCTTGCCGTCACCGAGCTCACCGTGCGTGTTCGCACCCCAATTCCACACGGCTCCGTTCGAGTCGATCGCCATACTGTGGTAAAATCCGGTTGCGATTTGTGTGATACCCGCGACGTGCCGGTCGACGCGGACCCCGACGCTGCTCGGAGCGCCGCCGGTCGTGTCGATGCCGAGTTGCCCTTCCGTGTTGCGACCCCACGCCCACACCGAGCCGTCATTGCGAAGCGCGACGCCGTGGGCCGCGCCGGCAGAAACCTGGATGATGCCATACGGTACGGAGACGCGGCCCGGCGTCGAGACCTGAGCGGCAGTGACCGAAGTACCCTGCCCCAATTGATCCTGGTCGTTGCAGCCGAAGCTCCACACTTCTCCATTGGATTTGAGGGCGACGCTGAAGTTGTTGCCCGCGGTGGCATGCGCGACTCCGGTGATCGGCACCTTCACCGGCGTGAGGCCCCCGGTTCCGTTGGGTCCGAGCTCACCACAAGAGTCGTCGCCCCAAGCCCACAGGGATCCGTCGGCGCCTACCGCGAGCACATGTTGAAAGCCGGTCGCGACCTGGACGATGCGGGGCAGACCCGGCACTGGACTCGGCGTCGCCCGTTGCACCGCGGTTCCGTCGCCGAGCATGATCGCGGCGCCCCAGGTCCAGACCGTTCCATCGGCGTGCACCGCGACGCTAGCCTGTGAACCGCTCGCCACCTGCACGACGTTCCCGCCGTCATCGCTCGTCACCCTGGGGCCCGGTACGGGGTTATCCGGCACCTGGCCGTTCACTTGTCCGACGCCGTTCGCTCCCCACCCGACGAGCAGAGGCGCGGGCGATTCCCACCCCGTGACGACGCGGCCCCGATCGGCGAAGTACAGCATTCCATTCGCGACGACCGGGCTTTGCCATTTGACACTGGAAAGGCTGGTCGTGTCCTGCCAGAGGAGCGCCCCTGTCGTCGGGTTGACCGCCCGGAGCACCTTGTCGCTCGACGCGTAGTAGAGAACGCCGTTGGCAACGAGAGGCGACGTGCTCGTCACTTGAGTATTTAGCGATGTCCCTGGGTTCAAATTTTGCCAAACCGGATTCAACACCGGAAACCCGTTGGCGTCGGTTCCGAGCTGCAAACCGACGACGCCCGTAAAGTGAGCAACGAACACCCAGTGGCTCCCATCAGCCGGATTCGTCCAGGTTGCTGGCGCCGTGATGATCGAGGACGGACTCGCCGTGGAACCGAACTGAAGCACGTTGCCAATCTCGCCACCGGTGAATCCCGGGCCGCCTTGACCGCTCAAGTTGTCGAGATTGAGGAGCCGAAATATGCCGTCCTTGCCGCCCTGAGCCGCCAGGTGCGGGAACGTGGCATTCGAACCCGTGGGAAACAAGACCGGCCCGGTGGAGCCGAGGTCCGTATCGCGGCTTTCCAGCGTCTGAAAGGTGGCCGGAGTATAGCTGTCGAGCGGACCCCCTGCGGTGCCGGTGCCGTTGGGATTGAGAGCGAGGACACTGTCACCCCAATAGTGGGAAGACGGAGCGAAGTGACCATTGCCCGTGCCCATGAAAATCTTGTTCACGTCGGGGTCGAACACCACGCCCTCGCGCGCCCAGATCGCCGATTGCGTGACGGGGCACGTGGGGAAGGTGGTGCTCGGGCTCCGGCCGAAGTGGACGGTTTGATCGCTACAGAGCGCGTTGAAGACGTTCTGCGCGCCACTGTTCACGTCGATCGCGGTGAGGTGTCCTTGATAGTCACCCTGGTCGCCGGGATAGCCACCCGTGGCGACGTAAAGGAATGTTCCGCTGCCCGTCGCGGCGATGGTGAGCGGCGACGAAACCTTTTCGATGGTGAGCTTCCGGGTCACGAGCTCCGGCCACCCTCCGGTCGTCGTCTCCGTCCCGTCCCCGACGGCGTACCGATGAACGAACCCATCCAAGCCGTAGGAGTAGACGAAGCGGCGCGACGGATCGATGGCCGGAGACGACGTCGTGTTGCAGCCGAAGCCTCCGACGGTGCTGGTCGCGCACGGCACCAGGTGCGCCCACAGGATCGCGCCGGTGCGTGCGTCGAGCGCATAGATGTGACCCGCTTCCGTCGTCACGAAGAGCACGTCGCGCACGCCGGCTGCGGTCGGCACGTTCGCGAGGACGACCGGAGCGCCGGCGGCGTCGGACGGAAGCGCCACCTGAAAGCGCCTCCACAGCGACGCGACGTTCGCCGAGGTGATCAGCGTTTCGTCGACATTGTTACTGTTGTGCTGGGGATTGCCACCGAACTGTAACCAGTCGTACTCGGCGCGCGCGTTGACCGCTCCGAGCATTGCCGCGAGGGTGAAGACACCGAACACAAACCGGGCGGGACGAATGGCGTGCATGGAGATTTCGCGAACATGCGTACGCGAGTTCCGCAGCGCCGGTTACGCCGCAAACATTGACGCGCGACGCCGCCGGAACGCGACCCTCAACGAAACGCAGCGTGCGCGCGACCCTCGGACGGAAGCGATCGCGTCGCGGCGATGAGGTCCGTGCACATCACTTCGAGACGGTCCACGAGCGACGCCGCGCTCGTCAGATCCGCGCTCGCCGCCGCCTCTTCGAGGGTCCCGGCGAGCTCGCCGGCGACCGTCGAAAACGATGCGAGCGTCCCGCGAAGCCGGTGCGCCGCTTCGCCGAGGGCCGTCGATTCCCGTGCATCGAGAGAAGCACGAGCAGCGGCCATTTGTCCCGGCAAGCTGCGTCGAAAGGCTTCGCAGAGCACGCGTAACATTTCTGGCTGGCCGTCGCACGAGCCGGAAATCGTCTTCCAATCGAGGAGCCCCGCGGCGTCCGCGCGCGCGGGGTACGCCGCCATGAGTCGCTCGATCGCCGCCCACAGCGCCCGTACTTCGATGGGCTTCGACAGGAAATCATCCATGCCGGCATCGAGCGATCGCTCGCGATCGTCGCTCGACGAACGCGCCGTGAGCGCAATGATCGGCAAGTGACCGCCAGTCACGCGCTCGCCGTCGCGGATCCTCCGCACGACCTCGAAGCCATCCATCTCGGGCATGTGCAGGTCGAGCAGGAGAAGGTCGTGCGAACCCTCTCTGGCCATGGCGAGCGCGTCGCGCCCGTTGCTCGCAAAGTCCACGACGCACCCCCGTTGACGGAGGAGCTCCTGCATGACCGCGACGTTGAGCTCGTTGTCTTCTGCGACGAGAACTCGGAACGTCGACGCACGCGACGCGGCGTCGGGCACGGGGGTTCGTTCCGGCACCTCGAGCGACGGGGGGAACGAGGACGCCGACCGCGAGGAGCGAGCGAACCGCGCGGTGAACTCGAAGGTGCTGCCATGGCCCGGTTCGCTCTCCACCGTGATCGTTCCGCCGAGGAGCTCGACGAGCTGCGCCGAGATCGTCAGGCCGAGCCCGGTGCCGCCGTATTTTCGAGTCGTCGAGGCGTCGCCTTGCTCGAAGGCACGAAAGACGGACGACTGTTTCTCGCGCTCGATCCCGATCCCGGTGTCGCGCACGCCGAATAGCAACCCAATGTAGGGCGCGTCGACGGGCGCACCCGCGACGGTCGCCACCTCGACGACGATTTCGCCCATTGCGGTGAACTTGATCGCATTGCCGACGAGGTTCATGAGCACCTGCCGCAGACGGCCCGCGTCGCCGAACAGGAGGTCCGGCACGTCCTCTCCGAAGTAGCACTCGAGCACGAGCCCTTTCCGATGTGCCCGCGCAGCGAGCGCCCGCACGGTGTCTCCCACCGCGGCGTGGAGCGAAAAATCTTCCTCGTCGAGCGTGAGCTTTCCCGCGCTGATCTTCGAGAAGTCGAGCACATCGTTGATGATCCCGAGCAGGTTCCCGGCCGCCGACGACACCGTCGAGAGCAGCCGCTTCTGGTGCTCGGTGTGCGCCGACTCGAGCGCCAGCTCCGTCAAGCCGAGCACCGCGTTCATCGGAGTGCGGATCTCGTGACTCACGTTCGCGAGGAAATCGTCCTTCGCGCGATTGGCCGACTCCGCGGCTTCTCGCGCGCCTTGAAGCTCTTCATCGAGGGCCTTTCGCTCGGAAATGTCTTGCAAGACCCCGAGCGTATGCGTCGGGACGCCGTCGCCGTCGCGCCGGATGACGGACATCGTGAGATGACCCCAAACGGTCGCGCCGTCCTTGAGAACGTAGCGCTCGTCTCCGCTCGCACCGGAGATCTCGCCCCGGACGATCCGGTCGTAGCGTTCGGTGAACGCGTCCACTTCGACCGGAAACGTGAACGCGTCGAAATACCGCCCGACCAGGCTCTCGCCGCGATGGCCGAGAAACGCGCTCAAGGTCGCGTTGTGTTCGACGATACGTCCGATCGCGTCGATGATGACGAGGCCGACCGCCGCATTTTCGAACATCCCTCGAAAGCGTTCCTCGCTCTCTCGGAGTGCGCGCTCCATGAGCTTCTGATCGGTGATGTCGACGCTCGAGCCCGTGAACCGCAGCGGTCGCCCCGTGACGGGGTCGCGCACGACGACGCCGCGCGCGAGTTGCCACCGGTCGGAACCGTCCCGGTACCGCACGCGGAATGCGCCTTCGAATTGGGTGTCGCTGCCGTCGAGGAACGTCTGCACGCTCTCGGCGAACGAGGCCCGGTCTTCGGAGTGGAAGTGGTAGGCAAGGCTCGCTTCGAAGTTGTTCGGCGCGCCGCCTTCGTAACCGAGGAGCTCCCACACGTTCGAATACGTCGCCTTGCTGTTGGCGAGCGTGCCGTCGATGAGCTCGAAATCCCAGGTGCACGCTTTCGAACCGAGCACGGCGCGTTCGAAGCGCTCCTTGTTTTTTCTGGCCTCCTCTTCGGCGCGCTTCAGATCGGTGACGTCGACACTGGTGCCCAGAAACCGAAGCGGCTTGCCCGATGGAGCGCGGGTCACGTACCCGCGCCCGAGATTCCAGCGGATGGTTCCGTCGTTGTGCCGAACGCGAAACTCGGCCACGAACAGGTCGGTCTCTCCGTCGAGACACGCCACGATCGCGCGGCGGACCGCCTCTTGGTCTTCCTCGATCACCACCCGCGCTATCGTGGACAGAAGATCGACCGGCCCGTCGGGAGCGTCGTAGCCGAGCGACTCCCACATATTGACGAATGTCGCGCGGGTCTCGTCGATCCGACCGTCGATCAGGTCGAAGCACCACACGCGGATCCCCGTGAGCCGCGTCGCGAGCTGGAGCTGCTCGGTCATCAGACGGCGCTCGGCTTCGTCGACCGGCTTCGTCTCTTCTCGCTCGTTGCCCGCGGGACGCGCGACGGCTTCTTCTCGCGCGGCACGAACCGCACTTCGGACCGTCCGAGCCAGCGTGCGGAGCGCGCTCAGGAGCTCCATGAACCGCACTCGGCAAAAAAGGTAGGTTCTAGCGCGATCACGGCGACGTTCCGTCGGTCGAGACGAGTGCAGTCCGTATCTCGCGTCCAGCGCCGGGGCGCAAGCGCGCCCCAATTTGACGCGCGCGTGGGTCCGACATATCGACCGAGCAGCTGTTCGAACGGGATGCATCATCGGTATTTGGGGTGCCTATGCGGCGGATGAAAACCGCGGGTGTCGTCGTCTTCATCGCGTGCCTGTCACGGGGTGCGGAAGCGCAATCGCCGGAAGATGGGAACTACGGCGCGGCGTGGGACCATCCCGATCCGCCGCAACCCTCGATGTACGACGGGCAGTGGGGTGCGGCATGGGACCATCCCGATCCCACGCCCGAGCGCGACAATCGCAACGACGACCGTAGCGACGACCAGAACAACCGATACGACGACAACTCCCGTGTGACGGGTGACGTCGACCAAGGACAAGTAGACGACGCGCCCTCCGGTGATGTCGTTCCATCACCGCGCGTCGCGCATCCCCGGAAGGCGGGCGCGAAGGCGCGGTTCGTCGCGTTCCTCGAGGCGATGAAGACGCTCCCCCCGGAGCGAACCGCGGTAGCCGCTCATTTCGCGACTCCGGCCACGCTTCCCATTTGCAGCAAAGGGATGGTCCTGTTGTACGCGCCGCAACCGGCCAGCGCCGCGAAGGGGCCGTCGGGGGCGCGGCCCAAAGTGAGCTGCGCCGAGCCTTCGGCGGCTGCCGCTGTCTACCTCAAAGGGTGCACCGACGGTGATCCGAGCAGTTGCGCGCACCTCGCGTTCCTGAACGAGCACGGCAATGGCGTCCCGAAAGACGTGCCGCGTGCCGCAGCGCTCTACGAGCGCGCTTGCAGCGAGGGCGCGGCCGGCGACCCCTGTTTCGCGCTCGCGCTGATGGTCCTCCACGGCGAGGGCGCGACGCGTGATCCGAGCCGCGTCGCACTCCTCTATTCGCGCGCGTGCGGCCGCAGCGTGTTCCGCGCATGCAACCTGTTGGGCGAGAGCTACCAGTACGATGCGAACGACTTCGAGCGCGCGGGGCAGCTCTATCTCAAAGCGTGCAATGGGCGAGTCGCCGCGGGGTGCGCGAACATCGGCTGGCTCTACGAGAGCGGGCAAGGCGGGTTGCCGACCGACGCGAGAGCTGCCGTTCGCTTTTACAAGCAGGGCTGCGACGGCTTCAACGCCGCGGGTTGCACGGCTCTCGCACACATGTACGAGAGCGGCGCGGGCGGTTTGCCGAAGGACGCAGCGAAGAGCCTAGCGCTGTACAAGCGCGCGTGTTCGAGCAGGAACAATTGGGCCTGCGAGCAACTGGCGCGGCTGGCTCCCCCGACTACCGAGAATTCGGCGGGCGACAAATGAGCAACGCGAAGACTGACTCGAGCGACGACGCGGCACAACTTGGCGCACCTTGCGCTTCGGTGTGCCCGCGGTTTTCGGCATGAATCACGCGGAATCGTGAGCCGCCTCCCCGGCACGCCGGATGCTTACCAACGCCGTCGACATGGCGACGATTCACTCCCTGACCGCAGGGTGCGCGGTCGCTTGGACGGTCGTCGCATGCGGTGGAACCACGATCGATCGCGGGAACGCGCCGCAGGCCGGCGGCGAAGCGGGCACTGGCGGCGGTGGGCCGAGTGCCGCGGGCGGTGCATCGACGAACGGCGGTGCGACAGCGACCGGAGGCGGCGGCTCGACCGAACCCGAGTGCGATTCCGAGAACCCTTGTCCGTTCGTGGAAGACGCCTGCTCGTCGAGTGTCTGCCTGGACGGACAGTGCGTCACGCCGGTCAGCTGTTTTGCGGGCACGTGTCCGTCGGTCGGAGAGGGAACGCCCTGCTGTCAGTCGCCGTGCGGTGCTTGTGGCGTGGACTACGGGCTTGGCTGCGTTGCTCCTCCTCCTCCGGAGTGCATGATGGACAGCCAATGCGCGACTACCGCTCCATGCTCTCCCTGCCCCGATGGAAGCTGCGCGCCGCAATCGGTGGCGTGCGTGAACGGCCAGTGCATCACGAACTACGGTTCTTGTCCCCCCACCACTCCTCATTGGTACGAGACCTGCCCTGGGCTTTGCATCGAGCCCAGCGGACCGGGAGATGCGAGCACTGGGGTTCCGAAGTGCGATCCTACGCTCGGACAGACCGCCGGGGCTCCATGCACGACTCTCGATGCCCAATGCGACCCGGGTAACTCCTGCGGCGCGAAACTAATTTGCGCGACGAGCGACCCGACGCACGGCGGGCTGTGCCCCGCCTCGCTCACTCCTTCGTGACCGTGACGCTCTGGATGCTGTACTTGCTGTACTGCGTGGAGTCGGAATCGAAGGTGAAGTTGTAGCCCCACTTTCCGACGAACTGCGCGTCGGGGATGTCCCACTCTGCCGTGTACCACTGGTCGGAACCGGGAACCGTGTACCAGCCTGGCCCGCCGTTCCATCCCGTCGTGGACTCGTATTTCAAGTTGAACCCGGCGGTGTCCGCGCCGTTTCGTCGGAGGACGGCGGTCACATGGAGCTTCGCCGGGCCGTACGAATCGAAGTTCGGATCGACGGTGAAGCTCTGCCCCGCACCTCCGCTCACGTCGAGTGCTCCGTTCGTGATGACGGGCGTGCCGAGCAGGTGAAGGCCCTGCTCCGTGCTCGGCGCAGTGAACGAAACGGACGTCGCGTTCGTGTAGTCGCCGCCCCAGGGAAATGGACGCGATGCGTTCGCGCGCGCTTCTTCGAGCAGCGACTCGGGAACGCCGGAGACGATGATCGGCGACGGCGTGAGTGGAACGACGGTCTTCTGCGATACCGCGCCCGTTCCCGGGTCGATCACGTCAGCGGATGCGTCGAGCGTGACGTTCGCCGTTTGGCCGGGCCGACTCCACGCGACGAGCACCGGCTTGTCGCCACGGAAGACGAACCCGTAGCTGTCGTTGTCGAGGAGTACCCAGCCGCGGTAGTGCGCCTCGGTTCCGAGGTACTGAACGAGCTTTTTCAGAGCGACGAACGACGGTCGATCGTTTCCGTCGCTGCCGATGAGCCCGAAGGGCCCGGAATCGCCGTCGAGCGGTTCGAACCAATGAATGCGCGCCGCGCCCTGCGCGAGCCCGAGGACGTACGCTTTGACGAGCGTGTCGGCCTGATGCGCCGCGGTGACGGCGCCTTGCACCGGTTCGCCGAGCTCGGTGAAAATGACGGGAACGTCCTTCCTCGATGGGTCCTTGTCGGCCAAGAGCTTCCGGATGGTGGGCACGATGCTCATGAACTCGCCCTCGAAGCCGTCCGCGACGAGGCCGAGCGTCTCATATGGATGCACGGTCACGTAGTCGAAGTGATCCGCCGCGCCGCCGTCGAGCGCGCCCGCGAGGTAGTTCAAGTTCACGCTCTGCGTCGCGAGGCCGATCTGCACCGTCGCGTCGGCCGATTTCGCCGCGGTGTACGCCGCGTTCACGACGGCGCCGTAGTCGGCGGGCGACGTGTCCGCCGTGAAGTTCGGCGGCTCGTTCCACACCTCCCAGAACTTCACCTTGCCGCTCGTGCCGCCGACGGTGCTCGTCACGTAGGCCGTCCAATCCGGCAGATCGTCCACCGGAATGCTCTGCGGGTCGTCCTTGCTGAACAATAGGATGCCCGACAGCCCGAGGCCGTTCGCGTTCGCGGCCGCGACGACCGCGTCCGTCTGCGATCCGTCGAAGCCACGCACCCAGGTCACTCCGCCCGCCGCGATCCGTCCCATCCACGACGCGAACGCTCGCGACGACGACGCCGACGGCGCGACCCCCCACGGACTCCCGATCGACGTGAACACGTCGGTATCGGGGACGCTGCCGTCAGTTGTTCCGGCACCGCCGCCGCCGATCGCGCCGTCGCTCGAAGTGTTGCCACCGGTTCCGGTCGCGCCGCCGTTTGTCGCGCCGCCGCTGTCGGTCGCTCCGCCGTTCGCAAGCCCTCCACCGCCGCTCACACCACCGTTCGCGATATTGCCGCCGGCGCCGGTCGAGCCCCCACTCGTGGTGCCGCCACCGGCGTTCGGCGTTCCGGCGTCCGAGGAGCCACCGTGGCTCGAGCTTCCACATCCGAGCAGTGCGCCCGCGAGTGACAACGCAACGCAGCAGTAGCAGTGGCGATAGTTCGAGCGCATCACGGCCTCAAGTGTAGCTAGGCGCTTCCCCCGCCGTCGAAGGCTCATCGAAAATGGGTCTTTCGCGGGCGGGTTTCCTATCGGGCGTTGAACGTCGACACTTCCAGTTTCCTGAAAAGGCTGCGTTTCTTGTCGTGATGCTGTTCCATCCGGTGCAAGATATCGGAAAGGGTGGAAACGGCTTCGCCGATGAATGGCCCCTTGTTCAGCATGACGCATTCGGCTGCGACGCTCGCCGCAGCGTCGGTGACTTCAGCGCGTGAGGGGACACCGGTACGAGCCAGTGTATCGAGGACTTGAGTCGCCCAGATCACGGGAACATGGCTCGCCTCGCAGAGCCAAAGGATCTCCTCCTGGAGCTCCGCGAGGCGCTCGAACCCAACCTCGACCGCGAGATCTCCTCGGGCGATCATCACCGCCAGAGGCGGCCGCTGGAGGCCTTCCAAAAGCAAGCGAGGGAGGTTTTCGAACCCCTTCCGTGTTTCGATCTTGAGGACGATTCCGATGTCCGGACGGTGAAACCCGTCGAGCGCTTCGTGGAGCGCGCGAACGTCCTCCGGTGAACGAACGAACGATAGACCGACGGCGTCGGCATGCTCAGCGACGAACGCGAGCGCGGAGCGATCTTCATCGGTCAGGGCGGAGATGCTCGTCGGCGTGTCTGGAAGGTTGATTCCCTTCTCGGCACGGAGCTTCACGGTTTGTTTTTGGGTACGGACCACCCGTAGAAAGAATTCGTCGCCCGCATGCGCCACGCCCTCGACGACGGCATGGATACGCCCGTCGTCGAACAACACGCGGTGGCCGACCTCCAGGTGATCCAGCGCCGCAGGGACCAAGCACCCAACGACCCCCGGCTCCACGATACGACCTTCTCGGTCGCGCCGCGGCGTCTTGCCGAGCATCGCGTTCTTGCTGATGACGAGAGCGTCGCCGGTCTGGATGCCGATGGCCGCGTCTTTGGTGTCGTCGACTTCGAGTATCACGTCGCCGACCTGCGCACCGTCGCGAAAGACGCGGGCAGACACATGGTCCGCGACATAGGCGCGCTTGCTCGCCCACGCGACGATTTCCTTCGTTTGCGCTTCTCGAATCACGAGCCTTCGCTTCTTGCCGCGCGCATCGTGGAACCGAAGCTCGTCTCCCTCGCGCAACCGATCGAACGCCTCGTCGGTAACGCGCAGGCAAAGGCCGTCGAATGCGGCAGCGGAGCGAGCCCGAATGGCGATTTTCGCGGGAACGGTGACACGGCCCACTTCGTCTTTTTCCGCCCTCCAAGTGGCAACTCGTCGAGCCGCGGCGATGGGGCCCGTCCGAATCTTTGGGCCGGCGAGGTCCATGAGCACGCGGCACGCCTTGCCGGTTTGCTTTCGTGCCTCGTCGAGGGCGGTCACCATTCGAGCCCATTGTTGCTCGCCTTCGTGCGCGCAATTTATCCTGAGCAGGTTCATCCCGGCGGCGAGCATCTTCGCCATCCAAGCGCGGTCCCCCTCCTCGGCGTCGGGCGCGGTGACCATGATGTAAATATGCCGATCGTCCGGGCGCGGCCCGAGCGCTTCGCGAGTGTGGTCGTGAAGACGAGAACGCGCCGATTCCCAGCTCATTGCCGTGACACGCTGCCGCTCGATCCGAGCCAATGTTCGTTTGGCTAGTGCGTCGCCCCGGAGCGCGAGCGATTCGTGGACGCGCTCCGATACTTGAAGCAGGCTTGCCATCACGCAGCTCTCGGATCGCCCGAGCGACGAGAGCCCGTGCTGTAAGAGACGGCACTGCAAATCTCGCAGGTCGTGCTGCCTCAGCGCAACGTAGTGCACGAGGTTCTTCGCGCTCTCGGAGCGGGTCGGCACGACGCGCTCGAGCGCCGGCGCCATCTCCTCTTCGAGCGTGCGAATCGTGTTCTCGATTGCGACGAGCTCGTGAGCTATCGCGACGAGCGACGCGGTTTCGTGAGTATCTGGCGGGGGCAGGAGTGGTGCGGCGCTCACATCGCATCCGGCAGCAAACCTCGTGCCCGCGTCGCCGCTCCCGAGTTCTCGCCAATCGACGTCCAAAGCCGCGCAAACCGTGCATATGAGTGCAGCGTTTGCCGACGATTGGCTCGTCATGTTTCCGCCGCGCAATCGTCACGGCAGAGCAACGCTGCCATCGAGACCTCCCGCACCTCGCACTCGTCCAGCTCCGTCGTGTGCCAGAGTGCGCCGTCGGCCCGCGTCTGCGGGCAACGAAGTCCGACCGAGCGCGGTCGGGGGGTGGCAAGGACGGGCGCTGCATCTCCAATCGGACGACGGACCTCGGGTGCGGTGGCGCCGTGCCCACCGGGAACACCTGCCACTACGACGATTGTACGGTCGACGCCGACTGCAAGAGCGCACCGGCAATGGCGACCGTGTCCACGTGCGTTCCGTCGGGAGCGCTCGGGGAGTACAACGCCACGTGCGTCTACGGAGGTTGTCGCACCAACGGCGACTGCACGCTGCACCCCGGCGGCACGTGCACCTACGGCGAGCAGGCGACACACGGCATGTGCGACCGCGGCTTCGTTCTCTACTGCGTGTACCCGAGCGATCCGTGCAAGACATATCAGGATTGCGTGTCGACCGGGCTCGTTTGCGCCCCCGAAGACAACTTCCAGGGTCGTCACTGCACCCAAGGGCCTCCCGCGTATCCGTGAACCGAGCGACCCGTGCGTTCATGGCACGCCGCACGGCGATATGGAGGCGTCGCGCCGAATGCGTCGCGTGTATCAGACGACGTCATCGATCGCGCAATACGCATCCGTCTGCGATGCAGCGCTGCCCGAACTCGTCGGAGCCGATGTGGCTGACGTACGCGCAATCCCACTCGAAGGGCTGTGGCGGCGGTGACGTCGTCGTGGAGCCGCGGGACCGTTGAAGCGGCGGTTCGGCGTGGAGTGCGAGGGGACTGCCGGGCAGCCGCGAGTACGATCGGGCCGTGTGCCAGGATGTGCCGCCGATTTGCGTTCTCACGGCGCTCTTCATGACCGAATTCGGCTCGAAATCGCTCGCTATCAACGAACTCGAGCCGTTAGGAGCGCACTCCGACGCGGTCCGGATCGTGCTTTAGTTCGAACCGTGCAAGCGATTTCAATGAGCTGCTGCGTTCGATTTCTCGCTCTCTCCGGAGCCTTTGCGACGCTGGGCGGGTGTTCGGGAAGTACATTCGGCGGCGCGTCGGGCACCGGCGGATCGCAATCGCTGTCGACCGGCGGTAACGGCGCGACGGAGTCGAGTGGCGGCGCGGCAAGTGGCGGCACGACGAGCAGCGGCGGCACGACGAGCACGGGCGGCACGACGAGCAGCGGCGGCTCTGGCGGCACCGAAGGCAGTTGCGGCGGTTCGGGCCCCTGCACCAGCGGCGTGTGCTGGCAAGGGCTCGATGGCGCGAACACGTGCGTGAGCCCCATCAAGGACGTCCCTGTTGCCCAGTGCATGAGCCTCGACATGACCTGCTGCCTGGGAGACGCCGACTGTGCCGGCACGGGCGGACGCTGCATTTCCAATCTCGCGACGTACCTCGGATGCGGCGGCGCGGTGCCGACAGGGAACACGTGCCACTACGACGATTGTAAGGTCGACGCCGATTGCAAGAACGCGCCGGCGATGGCGACCGTGTCGACGTGCGTGCCATCGGGTGCGCTCGGGGAGTACAACGCGACGTGCGTCTACGGAGGTTGTCGCACGAATGGCGACTGCACACTGCATGCCGGCGGCACCTGCACCTACGGCGAGCAAGCGACGCATGGCATGTGCGACCGCGGCTTCGTCCTTTATTGCGCGTACCCGAGCGATCCGTGCAAGAACACGCAGGATTGCACGTCGGCAGGACTGGTTTGCGCCCCCGAAGACAACTTCCAGGGTCGTCACTGCACCCAAGGGCCTCCGGAATATCCGTGAACGACGCCGTTCGTCGTTGAACGGAGGCGCCGTCTCCCGCGCCCGTCGTCGCGCAGTCGAGCACCTAGTGACGAACGCGTCGTCTCAGGCCGCCACGTCGGCATTGGGCGGCCGAGCAGCTTCGCCCGTCGAGGCTCGTTCCGCGGCGAAACTCGTGCGATCCTCCTCGACGATGCGAAGTCCCAACAAGGCGTCCATCCTCGAGGCGAGCTCGGCCTTCTCCGACCCTTGAACGCTCGGATCGTGCAACATCTGCGTCAACACCGACAATGCTCGAGCTGCATTCGCGTCGTGGTCCAACGCGTGGCCGAACTCCTGCTCGTAAGCGACGGCACGCGACGATCCGGGAGGGGTTCGATCCCTTCCCGCTCGTCGGACCCGATCGATCAGGTGGCGATGAACGTCCGCGCTGCGTCGCAACGCGTGGACCGAAAACGATAGCGGTCTTCGGTAGTGCGTTCCGAGGCAATGGACCCGGAATGCCGCCGGAGAGATCCCGCGTGCTCTGACCTCATCGAAATCCCCGAGCTGCGAGAACTCGCGCTCGAGCCGTACGCCGGACACTTCCGACTCCGGGAACAGGACGGACCCGGATGAATCGACGAGGACGGAGTGATGCGCGGGACTCCCGTCGACCAAGAGGTACCGCCTTTGGACCAACGAGGGAGCGCGAGAATGGGCGACGGGAAATGCGGAGGTGAACAGCTCCGCCGCCGGAGCCCCCGGGAGCAAATTCGTGAGCGCTCTCTCCGACTCCCGTGAGTCCCGCACCCAGCCCTCCGGAAGGCCGATCCCGAGTGCCCTGAAGTCGCTCTCGAACTCCGTGGCGCGACCCGCGACGACCTGATCGACCCGAACGCCTCTTTGTCGGAGCCGCCGTTTCAGCACGTCCACCACGAGAAAATGCCGCAGTTCGGCAAGCGGTGTCCGTGCGCGAGGGCCGCCCGATTGCGACCAGAGACAAATGCGCCCGCGCCCTCTTGCAGCAGGTTGACCTTCCGGCGTTCGGCGGAGTCAAAAAGAACGAACGACATTGGCCAATGCTCTCCTTTGTCATGTCTATTATACAAGACGACTCCGCGATCGGGAAGGATTGTCGCCGCGGAGAGGCGAGATCACGGGCTCGCTTTTCCGGTGAGAATGTCTTTGACGAGCTGCCGGACGTCGAACGTGTCGAACGCCGACGAGTTGAACTCGGTCAAGTACAGCTCGTTGCCCGACGGCGAGATCGACCATTGTCGCGGGAAATGTCCGACGTCGATGGTGTCCACCACGGCGTCGGATCGGCCGAACAAGGCTCGAGTCGCGTCGACGATGCTCACGGTTCCCGGGTCGTTCGCGAATCGATTCGAATTCGCGACGGCGATCAACAATCCCCCCGCGAACAATTGAACCCCGACCGGCGCGATGCCGACGGGCGTCGTCGAGATGAGGGCGTGAGTCGGGTTCGACAACAGCCGTTCGGTGCTGAACGCGACGAGCGTGTTTGCCGCGCGCTGACTCACCCACGCAATCTCGCCGCCCGGCGAGAGAACGATGCGCACGGGGACGCATCCCGCGTACGCGCGGGAGACGATCGACGACTCCGGATCGACGGTCGCGCGGCGGATGTCTACGACCGTGATCGTGCCCGCGGGTCCGGGGACGGTCGAGCTGCCCGAAGGAATGTTGCAAACGGTCGGATCGTAACCGGGCTTGTCGGCGTCGGCCTCTTCGCTCGTGATGTACAGGTAGCGGCCGTTCGGTGATACGGCGAGCCCGACCGGCAATTGCTCGACGGGAATGTCACCGACAACGGACGAAACGTCGAACTTCGTCGCGAACGCTTTCTCGACGTCGACCACCGCGACGGCTTCGACGTTCTCCTCACTCGAGAAGATGAAGCGCTCGTCCTTGGAGAAATGGGCTTCGATGGCTCCCGCGCCGTCGCCGAGCGACACGTAACCCAGGACCGGGTTTGCCGCGCCGGATTCCGCGGCGCGGGCGTCGATGAACGCCAAGCCCTGCGGCTGAACGGCGGCCACCAAGAGGTTCCCGTCGCGACTCAGCGCGAGCCCCCACGCGCCGCCGGCCGTCGGTACCACGCGCACGAGGGTCGACGTTGCGCCCTTCGTTTCGGTGACGGCGATGCCGCTGGTCGCACCGCTCAGAGATGTGAACACGTAGCGGCCGTCGGGACTCGCGACGGTGCCGAACGGTGATCCCGGAAGCGAAATTTGCGTCAGCGGGGCAGGAACTGGCGTGCTCGCCGTATCGGCGAACGCCAGGGATCCGCTCAAGGTCACGGCCCCGCTCAGGACAGTGCCGATGACTGCACGGGCAGCGCATCGGAACGAACCATCGTGCGATGAAACCGACGACGTCATCAGGCAACCTCCTTCGCGGCGTGCCCTTGCTCGGCGCTGAGCGGCACGCGCCGCCAATCATTTTCGAACTCGAGGCCGCCCGGGCTTCCCGCGGTCACGAGCCACTGCGCCACACCGGCTCCCTCGCCGTGAATGTTGAACGGTATCGACGATGCTACCTTGTTGGTCATCTTGTCTCCTTTAATAGACTCTAGATAAAGCCGTTGTCCGCGAAACTAGTACAGAACGGGCCTGAAGAGCCAAGGCCACGCTGCATTTGTCTTTTATAATAGAGGACGCTCTATTGTCCAGGGCTGGCTTCGAATGGGGCTCGGGCGACGGGCACCGCCCGCTTGCCGAGGCATCGTCCTCAAACGAACCGATGCGCTCCGATCCCGAGTTGCCGCGTATGTAGCCGCACCGTGCGCTCGGCGAGTAACCAATGGCCCCCTTCGAGTCGGAAGCGGTCGTCGTAGTGCCCCACCACGAACAACGCCGAGCTCCCGCCGTCGATGTGCGAATCGCCCACGTCGAACGTGGTGTGAAACACGGCGAGGGAACTCACGGTGTGCACCGCGCCTTCGGACTCGACCTCGACGGTGCCGAGCACGACTTGACGAAGCCAATCAGCGCCGCTCGTGTGATGCTTGGGGAGCAGCTCGATGAGCGCAGCCATGCCGCGTCGATCATGATCGAGCCACGTCATGTCCTTGCGCAGCTCGGGGCTATACGCGGTGATTCGATAGCGCAGCTCGGGGGCGGTCAGCGACAGCCATTCGTCGTAGCGGCCCCGATCGAGCGAAAGCACGCCGCGCTGGAGAACGTCTTCGAGAGCGGCGCGAATTTCCGCGCGCGAAATGCCGGCGCTCATGCCGAATGAACTCCAGCGCCGGATGCCGCCGAGTTGCTCGTCACGTGGTGCGCTCCGGACGCGCCGCGCTCGATCGGCTCGAGCGGCGACGACTCTGCTTCGTAACGATCGTACGGCGCGTTGGCGTGACGGCCGAGCCGGCGTGACCACTCGGTGTAATAGTGACGAAGCCCCGTTTCATCGTGGATGGTCGATTCTTCGTAGCGGCCGTGAAGCACGTGAAGGCCTTCCGCGCCGCGCCGCATGCCGAGCCCCTGGTTGGTCACGCCGAGCAAGTCCTCCGGCAAGTTGCGGCCGAACGGACCCCAGATGGTGTTGTGGTCCTTGACGCGTTGTTCGCGTTCTTCGGCCGTATCGTTCTTCAGGCCGATGCCGCGAAATTCGATGAGCACGCGGTCGGCGGCGATCGGCGTCGCCGTATCGACGCGAAGCGCGGAGCCGCGCAGGTTGATGGTGATGCCGGGGAACAAATCGAGAAGCTTCCAGCCGTTCCGTTCCAGGAGCGGAAACGACAGATCGCGGCTGGCGGCGAGCGCGACGTCCGCATGCTCGTAGGCGTCGTACTTCACGGCCATGCTGCTCACCGAGACGTGCGCGCCGGGGAACGCCTCGTACCGGCGATCGTAGTAGCCGGGCTGCTGCATGCTGGTCACTCGATTGAAGTGATGCATGTAGTCGTGATAAAATTCGCTATTGGTGTCGTGCCACAATTTGTAGTTGGTGCGCACGATCGCCTTGTGGTGATGAAACACCTCGAGGGGCTCGGCCTCGAGGTGCGGCAAGAGCGCCGCGAAGGCCGGGCTCAGTTGCTCACCGAGCTGGGGCGCATCGGGCTCGAGATGAACCCAGACGAACCCGCCGAACCCGACCTCGCAGTGCACCTCATGGAGCGTCACATCGCCGCATCGAAGGCGATCTTGATACCCTGCGTTCCGGCGCGGAATGGAAAGACAGCGCCCGCGCGCGTCGAATTGCCAAGCGTGGAACATGCACGTGATGCGCTTCGGCGCGCCGGATGGATTTTCGGTCTTCAAATTCCCGGAGGGTTCGCGGATGAGCAGCGCGCCCCGGTGGGGGCACACGTTCAGGAACGCGCGCACCTTGCCGTCGTCGCCGCGCACCAGGATGAGCGGTTCTCCCGCGACGCTCGTCGTTCGGAAGTCGAGCACGTCGGCGAGCTCGCTTTCGTGTGCGACGAGCAGCCACGAACGGCGCCAGATCTTCGCGAGCTCCTCGTCGAAGATTTTCGGGTCGGTGTAGATCCGGCTGTCGACGAACGGCAGGTTCGATCCGCCAAGCCGCTGTCTCCAGGCGAGCGTCGTGTCGAATGTCATGGGCGAGTCCTCTTTCGAAGCTTCCCGGTCGGGGCGGCTTTGCCGGGTCCACTTTCAGGGCAGCGCCTTAAGCAGCATCGATACCAACGCCGAATGGGGGGTCTGGACGGCCAGACGGCGCTTCGCGCGGCCGAAAAACGCTGCAAGAGCAACAGTGGAGCAACAGCGGGTGCTCGTTACGCAACTGCGGGAAGCATTTCTCGAACGGCTCCGGGGCGCGAGAAGTGAGGCCGGAGCGCCCGATCGATACCTTCGTCCAATGGGGCTCTCGGGCTCGCGCCCTTACGTGTCCGTGCTTCGCGCATCCCGATCCACTCGGGTTTTGGGCAGGGCGTTTCAGGAAGGACTACGGTATGATCCATCTCGTAAACACGACATTGGCAGCCGCCGTTGGGGGACTGTTCGCCATCGCGGTGCTCGCCACCAGCGCTCAGGCCGCCGCGCAAAAAGCAGCGCCGGACGACAAGTCGATTCGTCCGTTCAAGTTTCACGCGACGGACGAGGCTCTGGCAGACCTGCGTCGGCGGATCACGGCGACGAAGTGGCCGTCGCGGGAAACGGTGACGGATGGATCACAAGGCGTGCAGCTCGCGACGATGCGCGAGCTCGCGCGCTATTGGGGGACCGACTACGACTGGCGGAAGGTCGAGGCGAGACTGAACGCGCTGCCCCAGTTCATCACGAACATCGACGGATTGGACATCCACTTCATCCATGTCCGTTCGAAGAACCCGCATGCGTTGCCGATGATCATCACGCACGGGTGGCCGGGTTCGATCATCGAGCAGATGAAGGTGATCGAACCACTGACGAACCCGACCGCACATGGCGGAAGTGCATCGGACGCGTTCGACGTGGTGATTCCGTCCTTGCCGGGTCACGGGTTTTCGGCCGTGCCCACTGCTCCAGGTTGGGACCCGGGTCGGATCGCGCGCGCGTGGATCGTCCTGATGAAGCGCCTCGGCTACACGCGGTTCGTGGCGCAAGGGGGCGATTGGGGGAATGCGGTATCCGAACAGATGGCGGTGGATGCGCCTCCCGAGTTGCTCGGCATTCATACCAACATGCCGGCCGCCGTCCCGGACGACATTGCCAAGGCACTTCAGGCCGCCAGTCCAGCGCCCAGCGGTCTTTCGGCCGAGGAGCGTCATGCCTATGGTCAGCTCGACTTTTTTTACAGGAAGGGCCTGGGTTACGCCCAGGAGATGAGCCAGCGCCCGCAGACGCTGTACGGGATCGACGATTCGCCGATTGGCCTCGCCGCGTGGATGCTCGACCACGACGCTCGCAGTTACGAGCTGATCGCGCGAGCGTTCAACGGTCAGAAAGAGGGCCTCACGCGAGACGACGTCCTCGACAACATCACACTCTACTGGTTGACGAACACCGGGGTCTCGGCGGCTCGTCTCTATTGGGATACGGCTCACCAGGTGCCTCTCCGGGACCTCGCCTTTTTCGCGCCGCAGGGTGTGAAGATCCCGGTCGCGGTAACCGCTTTTCCGGACGAGCTCTATGAAGCACCACGGAGCTGGACCGCGCGCGCGTATTCCAAGCTCGTCTACTACCACAAGGTGGACAAGGGCGGTCACTTCGCCGCGTGGGAACAGCCGGAAGTCTTCGCGACGGAGATGCGCGCCGCGTTCCGTTCGCTCCGCTGAACGACGACAGCGTCACGACCCCGCCTGGTTCTGCCGCGCGGGGTCGTAGTTCGTCCATCGGCCCCGACCGGTGGCGCGCCCTCGACGTAGCGAAATGGCTATCGCGCTCGCTTCGGCTGTCGCACGCGCTTCGGACGCGATGCTGGCGCCGCGCGCGAGGTTTTCTGGGGAAGTTCCGCGACCTTCTTCCCCGCAGTGACGGCCTTGAGCGCCTCGAGCGAATCACGGATGTGATGCGTGAGCGCTCTCTGCTCGCGATCGTCGACCCAATGTTGGAACGCGATCTTGAAGACGGTGATGCCGGTTTCGGCCGCGAGGCTCGCCGCCGGCTCTCGGACGCCCCGAACGTGGAGTGCGGCGGCGATCGCCGCCGCAAGTGAAGCCAGCTTGATGAGCTCGCGTTCGCGAAGCTCCGCGTGGGCGGCGATGAGGGCCTGGCGACGGCGAGCAAACGAGCGGCGCTCCTCGAATAGCGGCGAGACTGCGTCGAGCGCAGCGGTCACCGCGTCGATCGGCGCGGCCCCATCGGGAGTATTCGCGACGCTGCTCGTGAAGAGCTCTTGCAGCGTCGCCGCACCCGAGAAGAGGACCTCGCGCTTGTCGGCGAAGTAGCGGAAGAACGTTCGCTCGGTGAGGCCTGCGCGCGTGGCGATCTCCGCCACGGTCGTTTCGTCGAACCCGCGTTCGACATAGAGGTCCATCGCGGCCTGCTCGAGCCGCTCGCGCGCGTTGGGTTCCCATCGGCTCATGAAAGATCGCGGTCGGGCATTGCAGTCACTGACATCAGAGTTATAGTCGATGTCAGCCGCTGTCATCAAGCCCAGGAGGCTCTTCATGCGCATATTCGTCACTGGTGGGTCCGGTTTCATTGGTTCCGCCGTCGTTCCGGACCTCATTTCCGCAGGTCATCGCGTGCTCGGGCTCGCCCGCTCGGATGCTTCGGCGACGGCGCTGAAAGCGGCCGGGGCAGAGGTGCATCGCGGTGATCTGAACGATCCCGGGAGCCTGCGCGCGGGCGCCGCGGAATCCGACGGCGTCATCCACCTCGGGTTCATCCACGACTTCGATCATTTCGAAGCCTCGGTGCAAGCCGACCTCCACGCGATCGAGACGATGGGCGCGATCCTCGAGGGTTCCAACCGGCCTTTCGTGCTCGCGTCCGGAACCCTCGGTCTCGCGCCGGGCCGCGTCGCGACCGAGGACATGCCGTACGATCCCAAGGTCCATCCGCGAAGCGCGAACGCGGTGGTGGCTCTCGGGTTCGCCGAGCGCGGCGTGCGGGTGTCGTTCGTCCGGCTCTCGCCGACCGTTCACGGGAAGGGAGATCACGGTTTCGTCGCGAGGCTCATCGCCATCGCTCGAGAGAAACGGGTATCGGGCTACATCGGCGAGGGTGCGAATCGCTGGAACGCGGTCCACCGACTCGACGCGGCGCCTCTCTTCCGACTCGCGTTCGAAAAGGCGCCGCCCGGGGCGTTGCTTCATGCCGTCGCGGAGGAGACGATCCCCACCCGGACGATCGCGGAGATCATCGGAAAGAAACTCGGGCTACCCGCATCGCCCATTTCGCCCGACGCCGCGAGTGCGCACTTCGGCTGGCTCACCCGGTTCTTCGCAATGGATCAGCCGGCGTCGAGCGTGATCACACGCAAGCAAATGGGCTGGAACCCCACGCACCCCGGGCTCATCGAGGATCTCGAAGCGGGGCACTACTTCGACGAGGTGACCTGAGCACAGGCGACGGGCAAGAGGGGCGCGATCGAGCAGGTTCGGAGAAGCCTGCCGCAGGTCGCGGCGGCGTTCAATCGCTCGACGGCCAACTGACTCCGGAAGGAAGCAGCCGCCCAAATTGGCGCGCGCCTCGGTGTTCTCTGTTTTTCAGCGCTTCGGCGACGCGGCCTTCTTGGCCTTTGCAGGCGTCGCCTTTTTCGCTTTGGCAGGCGGCGCTTTCTTGCTCTTCGCGGCCGCCGGCTTCTTGGCGTCCGGGGTCGCGGCCTTCTTGCGCTTCGCGGGCGTCGCCTTTTTTCCCGACCCGTTCAGCGCCACGGCCGCGCGGATGAGCGTCTTCAGTGCAGGCACGTCGAGCTTCTCGCCCTCGTGAATGTCGATCGCGCGTCGCACGTTGCCGTCGAGGCTGGAGTTGAAGAGGCGCGATGGGTCCTTCAAGGACGCGCCTTTCGCGAACGTCATCTTCACGACGCTCTTGTACGATTCGCCGGTGCAGATGATGCCGTCGCGCGACCAGACGGGGGTCCCCATCCACTTCCACTCCTCGAGGACGTCGGGAACGGTCTCCTGAATCAGCGCGCGGATCCGGCCGAGCATTTCGCCGCGCCAGTCGCCGAGCTCGGCGATTCTGTTCGTGATCTTCTGTGACGCAGGCTCGCCTGGTTTCCCGGCCCCGGAGTGTTTCATCGTCGCCTCCTCGGAATGATTCGCATATATCTCAGGTGGAGGCTCGAAGGAAACGCATGAGCCAGGACCCCGAGCTACTCCGGCGCCTCTTGCGCGCGAAGGATCGAATGGACGCGGCCTCGCACGAGGAGTGGCCCGTGCATCGGCTCAGTCGCGTCAGCGGCGTTTCCGCCGCGCACTTCGCGCGGTCCTTCAAGGAGGCCTTCGGCGTTCCGCCGCATCGGTACCTGCTGACGCGGCGAATCGAGCGGGCGACGGCGCTGCTCCGCGACACCGAATTGGCCATCACGGAGATCGCTTTCCAAACGGGCTGGGGCAGCCTGGGCACGTTCGGGCGCACGTTCCGCGACATCACCGGCGAGAGCCCCGGCGAGCTCCGGGCGCGCGAGAAGGCCGCTCCGCGCGAGCCGGAACGCGTGCCCGTCTGCATCCTCAGCGCGGCTGACCGCCCCGATCTCACGATCGCAGTTTCGGAGAAGCGAAGGCAGGACGCCGACGGTACGAATTGGTCCGAAGAAACGGAGGTTCCATGAGCCAAGGTGTCCAGATGGTCGGTCTGTACGTTCGCAATCAAGACGAAGCCGTCGAGTTCTACGTCGAGAAGCTTGGATTTCGCATCCACACCGACGTGAAGAACGGCGACTTCCGCTGGCTCACGGTGCAGCACCCGGACCAGCCGTCTTTCCAGCTCGGCCTGTTCACGCCGGGGCCGCCGGTGCACGACGCGGGCACCGCGCAAACGCTCCGTGAGATCGTCGCGAAGGGGGCAATGCCCTCGCTCGTGCTCGAGGTCGACGACTGTCGCGCCGCGCACGATCGCATGCTTGCCCGCGGGGTGGAGTTCACGCAAGAGCCCACGGAGCGCTACGGAACCGTCGACGCCGGCTTCCGGGATCCCTCGGGCAACGGCTGGAAGATGATCCAAACGCGCCGCTGATCGGCGGAGACCACATCGGCGACGGCGTCGAGCTTCCACGCTCGACGCCGCGCGCTCACCGTTCGCGGAGCCCCGCGAGCTCCACCGTGTTCTTGAGGAGCATCGCCACCGTCGTCACGCCGACGCCGCCGAGGCGCGGCGTGATCCAAGACGCTTTGTCGGCGACGGACTCGTCGACGTCAGGCAAGAGGCGTTTGCCTTCCCAGGTGATGCCGGCGCTCACGACGACGGCACCGTCGCGGACCATGTCCGGTCGCACGATGCCCGGCTGTCCGACGCCCGCGACAAGGATGTCGGCGCGGCGCGTGTGCAACGCGAGATCGGGGACGGCCGAATGAACGACGGTGACCGCGGCGTTCGCGCCCTCGCCTTTCGCGCTGAGGAGCATCGACAGAGGGCGACCCAACGTCGGTCCGCGACCGAGCACGACGACGTGGCGACCGGCGGCAGGAATGCCGTAGTGGACGAGCATCGCGCGGACGCCCGCGGGCGTCGCGGGAATGGGGCCGGGAGCGCCGATCGCAAGGCGACCGAGGTTCGTCGGGTGAAGACCGTCCGCGTCCTTGTCGGGGTCCATGCGGAGGAGCGCGCGGCCAAAATCGAGCCCCGCCGGTAGGGGGTGCTGAATCAGAAAGCCGTCAACACGCGCATCGGCGTTCAGTCGGTCGATGGCCGCGTGGAGTTCGTCCTGGGTGGCACTCGCGGGGAGCTGCACGTTCTCCGACCAGAAACCCGCCCTCGTGCACGCCTCGTGCTTCTTGCGGACATAGCCGGCGCTCGCCGGATCGTCACCGACGAGAATCGTGGCGAGACCGGGAACGATGCCGCGCGCTCGGAGCAGAGCGGTGCGCGCGGTCACCTGATCGAGCACGCTTTCGGCGACGGGTTTGCCTTCGAGGAGCTTTGCGGACATGGGACCTCCAATTCGGATGGGCCCAGGCGCGCGGCAGGAACATCGCTGCTCCCTAGTGGTGATCCACTCTCAGGCGCCAGTCACAGCGACACGCAATGGCTAGCAGAGTGCGTCGCCACCGGCAAGCGACGCCCAGCGCCCATTCGAGATGAGCGCTGGGTGGATTTCCAAGAGTCGCACGCTCAAAGATTCGGAAGCGCCATGTCCGACGAGGTCTTCGCGAAGCCCTTGGGAACGGCGGCCTCGAACCCCTCCGCTACGACGTCGTCGAACTTCGACTCCATCTCGATCCCCATCTCCTTCAGTCGCTCTTCGTTGAGCTTCTTCTCGACCTTGGGAAACAGGTCTTCCTCTTCTTCCTTCACGTGATGCTGGATGAGCTCCTTCGTCGCCGTAACATGCGCGGCGAACGAGGGATCCTTCGGATCGCACGCGAGGAGGCGCTTCAACGCGAGCTCGGCGAGCGAGTGCTCCTCGAAGCTTTCGCGAACCAGATCCTCGTCGATCTTCTTGATTGCCGGATAGAAGATATCCTGCTCGATCGCCATGTGAGCCGCGAGGTCGTTCGCGAGCTCCTCGAGCAACGGAGCGGGTGCGGCGTGGCCGCCTTCCAGCTTCTTGAAAATCGCCTTCACCTTGTTGTGCTGCCGCTTGAGCAAAGTCGTCGCTTTCACTTGTCCTCTTTTCGTCGCGGCGCCATGAACGGGCCTACGAGTGAACGGAATGTCTGCACGTTCGATGCCGCTCAGCTCCCGACGCAAATCGCCCCCGTGCGGCACGCGGCAATGCGACTCAGCGTATCGATGGGATTGCCGCAGTCCTCGCCCTTGATCTTGGAAAGGCATTCATCGAGCTTCGCGTGGTCGATGCCGTGCTCGCAATCTTTGAGATTCAGATCGCTCGCGGTGCTTCCCTCGAGTTTGCTCGTGCACGCCTCGTGGTCTCGATAAGTTTTCCCATCGCCCACGTTGTTGCAGCGCTCCTCCCGGTTGCATCGCGCGGTCACGATGTCGTCGGTCGCGGATTGCAGTCGCGCTTCTGGCCCGCTCGGCACGGGATCCGGGCTGTTCGCGTGCCCGTTACCGCAGCTCGCGGTAGCCATTCCGACGACGGCAAGACCAGTCAACAATGATGCTCGGAGTCCCTGCGTCATTTGCTTCATGGCGCCGACCCTGCACGAGGCGTTCCACGTCCTTGCGCCTCGTCGACGCGTCGTGGACGCCGTTCATCGGCAAAAACGGCACGATGAAACGCCTCACTGGCGCTTTTGGCGTCACGGAGCCGGCCTACTTCGTCAGCGCGCGAGAGTGAGCAGCGCCATCCGATACGGGATCAGGTCGTAGTTGCCGGACTGGACGGACTTGTCGAATCCCTGGTAGACGAACTGCAGATTGCAGGGGTCGACGGGCATGGTCTCCGCCGGGTCGTAGCGAACGATGTCGCCGTGACTGATGTCGTTCGTCCAAGCGTTGCCGTCGAAGGTGACGTTCGCCTTGCCGGCGAACGGGGACTGCTCCGTCGCCGCGAGCGGCTGCCACGGTCCGTCGAGGCTCGTCGCGGTCCAAGAGCGGAAGTACCTTCCACTGCCACCGATCGCTTCGACGATCAGGAGGTACGCGTTCGTGCCGGCGATCGAATAGACGCGCGGCGACTCGAACAGGTTGTTGGTGCTATCGGTGAGGACGGTCTCGAAGCCGTTGAACGCGCTCGGGAACTGCCCGATGGGCATCTTGGATCGGTAGAGGTTACCGTTGTCGCCGGCGAAGAACAGATAGCAGTTCTGCGCGTCGCAGATGGCCGAGTAGTCGATACCGCTCGAGGGCCCGCCGTTGAGCAGCGATGCCTTCGCTGACCAGTTCTGTGGCTGGCTGGGATCATCCGACGTAGAGAACGAGGCGCCCCACTGGTAGACGAGCACCCACTTCTTCTTGGGGGTAAAATAGAAGAGCTGCGGAGCGACCCCGCCGTGCGTCGGCGAGTTCTGCATGTAGAACTGACTCGCGGCGTTCGCCTGCGTGAAGTCCGAGAAGTTGAAGTAGACCATGTTCCACCCCGACACGGTCTGGTCGTAGACGGTCGCGTAGACGTGAAACAGGTTGTTCCAATGAACGCACGTGAAGTCCTTCAGCGAGACGAAGTCGTGCCCCGAAGGGGATTTCGGCGAAGCGAGCGGCCCCGACGAAGTCCACTCGAATGCCGTGGGGAGCGGACACGTCATGCCCGAACCGCCGGCACCGCCACCGCCGTCGTTGCCCGACGCGCCGACAGCGCTGCCACCGGCGTTCATGGCACCACCAACGTTCGCTGCGCCGCCCGTTTCCGCCGTTCCCCCGGCGCCGATCGCGCCACCGGAAGGGAACGCGCCGGCTCCCGACGCACCCGCTACGCCGCTACTGCCCGTGGATGAACTGCCGCTGATGCCCATCGTGCCGCCTTGCTCCACGGCGCCCGCACTCCCAGAGCTCCCACTCTGCGCCGACGTCCCGCCTGAGCCGCCCGGATTCATTGCGCCAGCTGCGCCCTGTCCGCCGGCGCTCACGGCCGCGCCAGCGCCGTAGCTCTGACCACCGAGACCATCGGCGCCGCGCGACGACGAACACGCAACGAGGAGCGCAATCGCGGCGATGATCGGTTC
>CAZDNG010000039.1:0-82068 GCA_964506835.1 uncultured Polyangiaceae bacterium | reverse complement strand
TAGACGCGTTGCGCGATGATCCCGTGCTGCAAGCGACGCCCGCCGGGCTCGCCGGCAGTCTCACTCGCCTCTCATTCGAGGATCGTGATCTGGTCTTCCAAAGACTGATCGCGTCGCGGCGGCTCACGGGGCCCCAACCCCGTTCGCTGGTGCTCGTAACGTGATGGCGGTCGGATCGATCGCAGAGCAAGCACGTCTACTAGCTAGCGGCGCGGGTCGTTGTCGGAGCGGAGCGCCCCTACGTTCGATTGAGTCGGATCCTGCGAAGCCAACGGAACACCCGCGACCGCGACGAACGCGCCGTCACGTTTGATCGGGTCGGATCCACCAAGCCAACAGAGCACCCACGACCGGGGTTGGGGCCCCGGTCGCCGCCAGGCGTTGATCAGTCTTTGGAAGACCAGATCACGATCCTCGAATGAGAGGCGAGTGAGACTGCCGGCGAGCCCGGCGCGGGTCGCCTGCGGAACAGAAGCATCGCAAGACGCTTCTAACGGATCACACAAACTCAGATGTCATAATACAAATGAAACTCGTACGGGTGCGGGCGGAGCCGGAGCGGGTTGATCTCGTTCTCCAGCTTGTACTCGTGCCACATGTCGAAAAAGTCGCGAGTGAACACGTCGCCCTTCATCAAGAAGTCGTGATCGCGATCGAGCTCGGTGAGCGCTTCTTCGAGTGAGCTCGGCATCCGCGGAACGTCCTTGAGCTCTTCGGGGGACAGCGAATAGATGTCTTTGTCGAGTGGATCGCGCGGATCGGTCTTGTTCTGCACGCCGTCGAGCCCGGCCATCATCATGGCCGCAAACGCGACGTACGGATTGCAGGTCGGATCCGGAAAGCGACACTCGATACGACGCGCCTTCGGCGACGACGAGTACGTCGAGATTCGAATGGCCGCCGATCGATTCCGGCTCGAGTACGCGAGATTCACCGGGGCCTCGAACCCGGGGACGAGCCGCTTGTAGCTGTTCACCGTCGGGTTCGTGAGCGCCGCGAGCGCGCGCGCGTGCTTCAGCACGCCGCCGATGTAATGGAGCGCGAGCTCGCTCATGCCGGCATAGCCGTCGCCGGCGAAGAGCGGCTTTCCGTCCTTCCACAGCGACTGGTGGCAATGCATCCCGTTGCCGTTGTCGCCGAAGAGCGGCTTCGGCATGAACGTCGCGGTCTTCCCCGCCTTCCACGCGACGTTCTTGACGACGTACTTGAACCACAAAAGCTTGTCGGCCATCGTGGTCAGCTTGTCGTACTGCATGTCGATCTCGCCCTGACCGGCCGTGGCGACTTCGTGATGCGACACCTCGATGGGGATGCCGAGCGCCTCCATCGTCTGCACGATGTCGGTGCGGATGTCTTGCTGGGTGTCGTTCGGCGGAAGCGGGAAATACCCTTCCTTGTTCCGAATCTTGTTGCCCAGGTTCGCTCCCCCTTCGTCACGACCGGTGTTCCAGATCGCTTCCCCGGAGTCGATCCGATGCATGCTGCCGTTCTGGCCGTACTCGTAGCGAACGTCGTCGAAGATGAAAAATTCGGCTTCGGGACCGAAGTAACAGGTGTCCGCGATGCCGGTGCTCTTCAGATACGCTTCCGCTTTTTTCGCGATATTCCTGGGATCGCGCGTGTAGTTCTGTCGAGTAATGGTGTCCTGAATCGTGCACAAGAGCACCAACGTCGGGTGCTTCATGAACGGATCCATCTTGGCGGTCGCCGGATCGGGGATGAGCAGCATGTCGCTCGCGTTGATCGGCTGGAATCCTCGAATCGAGGAGCCATCGAACCCGACGCCGTCCGTGAACGTCGACTCCTCCAGTCGATAGAACGGCGTGCTGGTGTGCTGCTGCTTGCCCGGGAGATCGATGAACCGGTAGTCCACCATCACCGCGCCATGTTTTTTTCCGTACTCGAGTACTTCCTTCGGCGTCATTCCTTGTCTCTCTCCTCACAGCCCAGCGTCGTGTCGAATCCTGCCGGCGCCGCTCTTCCCCGAGAGACCACTTCCCCGCCTCTGCGAACCTCCGCGATGGAGTGGTCGGTCGACGAGCGACCGTTAAATGGCTTCTTCGGCCCGCTCGCCGGTACGAATACGCACCGCTTCTTCGATCCCGCTGACGAAGATTTTTCCGTCGCCAATCCGGCCGGTCTTCGCGCTCTTCTCGATCGCGTCGATGACCTGTTGCGCCTGGCTATCGGCCACGACGATCTCCACCTTGACCTTCGGAACGAAGTCCACGACGTACGCGGAGCCGCGGTAGACTTCCTTCTTGCCGCCGGTTCGGCCGAAGCCCTTGACCTCGGTGACGGTCATCCCTTGGATGCCCACCTCTGACAACGCGTCTTTCACTTCGTCCAGCTTGAACGGCTTGATGATGGCCTCAACCTTTTTCATGGGTCCCTCGCTTCGGCAATAGCCCGCCCGAGCTCTCTTGAACTCGAGAGGTTATGCATTTTCCGCGTTTTTCGACACGCCTGTGCGGCGTAAGCGTCGAGTAGCGGGGACCACGTTTCCGAAATGTTTCTCGAGGGCATCCAGTGAAGTTGGCCGAACTTCTTGGTGAAACGAGTACCGTGCGGGGAGAAGGACAGCCGGCCCGCCGGCCCAATGGCCCCTCGGTCCAGGGCAGCGGAGGGCCCCGTCCGACAACCCTTCTCGGCCGGAAGTGCGGCGTATTTTGGCGTTGGTAGGCTGTGTCGTCGAGCACCCTCCCGCGCGCCGCGGATTGGCATACTCTGTCGGCCACCTGTCTGATCGCTCGCCGTTCGGGGCGGGCGCCCCCTGACGATGGGCACCCCTCTGCCGATTCGAATGCCCGGTGACAAGAGCCACCCCCTGCCCGTGGACACGATCCTCGACGGAAAGTTCCGTGTCACGAGGGAGATCGGGCGCGGCGGCATGGCGGTCGTGTACGAAGCCGAGAACGTCGACATCGGCAAGCGCGTCGCGGTGAAAGTGCTCGCGGCCGAGCTCGTCTCGTCGCGAACCGTCACCGAGCGATTCATCCGCGAAGCGCGTGCCGCGGCGGCCATCCGCAGTCCGTACATCTGCGACGTGTACGACGTCGGCACGTTCGAGGACCGACCGTTCCTGGTGATGGAGTTGCTCGAGGGGGAGAGCCTGTACGATCGCCTGTCGCGCGTACGCCGGCTCGATCAAAAAGCGACGGTGGTCATCGCGACACAGGTTTGCAAGGGCCTCACCAAGGCGCACGAAGCGAACATCGTTCACCGCGATCTGAAGCCGGAAAACATTTTCCTGACGAAGAACGAGGACGGCGAGGTCGTCTCCAAGGTCGTCGATTTCGGCCTCGCCAAGTTCTACGAACCCACGCTCGAAGGCGGCCCCGCCGCGCGCTTGACCAAGGAAGGCGCGCTCTTCGGAACTCCGGCCTACATGAGCCCGGAGCAAGCGAAAGCGCAGGGGGAAGTCGACCATCGGGCGGACCTCTGGGCGCTCGCGTGCATCGTGTATGAGTGCCTCACCGGGCGCACCGTGTGGAACGTCGACCAGGGCGTGGCGATGATCCTCGCGCAGATCGCGGGCGCGCCCATCCCGCGGCCGTCGCGGCTCCGCGACGACTTGCCGAAAACGTTCGACGACTGGTTCCTGCGCGCGCTCGATCGAAACCCCGACAAGCGCTACCAGACGGCCAAGGATTTTTCCGACGGGCTCCTCTTCGCGCTCGATCCGCCCGAAGGCTCGGTGAAGCTCGCGCCGATCCACACCGCGGAGGAGGGCGAAGACGTCGATCGGCTCGTGAGTGGCGAATTCGAAGCGCCGTCGCGCCCCACCGATCGGCCGTCTCCGCCTTCCGGACGGCGGGATCGCTCTCCGCCGCCGATCGCGTTCGAGCACCTCGCTCACGACGAGGTCGCGGCGCTGCTTCCGAGCGGATTGCCCCCGTCGAAATCGCGCGGCCCGGGAGCGGCGATCCTCTTCTTGCTCGCCGCGAGCGTGCTCGCGCTGGGCGGTTACGCGGCGTGGTTCTATCTGCTTCACCCCGCCGAACGAGGGCATGTCGCACGGCAGCGCACGCTCGCACCGGACCCGAGCGCGAGCCTCGACCCGAGCCGCCGCGATCTCGCGGAGACCGAGCCGTACGCGCTCCAGATCGCGACGGCGCAGGAGCACATCGCGAGCGGACAGATCGACATCGCGGCGCAGCTCTTGAAGGGCGCATTCGACGCGAGCCAGAACAACGCCGCGCGCTCGCTCTACAACCACGCCGAGGTCATCGGAGAGAACGCGCCGGACGCGCCGTGCAAGGTCACCGCGCTCGGCCATCCGCGCCCCTTCTCCGGGCGTCCCGACGCGAGCTCACTGCCGACGATCGTGCTCTCCGGAGCGGGATTGGTCGCGGGCTGGGCCGAGATGGATCCGCAATCACGACGCCGATACGCCTACACGACGGTGCTCGACCAGCAGCTCCGGCGCGTGACGCCGGTGCTCACCGTCACGCCGGAGGGAAAGCTCGTTCAGCAACCGTCGCTCGAGGCGCTCGACGACGGCTTGATGCTTCTCTATTGGGACAGCTCACCGGACGCCTCCGGCGCCTTCGTCCGAAAGCTCGACGCTTCGGGCAGCATCACCAGCCCGCCGCTCCCCGTGTCGAGCTCGACGGAACGTCAGAGCTTCGCCACGTTGACCCGCGACGCGAGCGGCAAGATCTGGGTGGCGTGGACCGAGAAAGACGGCGCCCGTGTCTCGGACTTGTTCGCACGCCCGCTCGATGCCGATTTGAAACCGTCGGGTCGCACGATACGCCTCACGCGATACACGCCGGCCGCGCGCATCGTCTCGACCGCATCGAAAGCGTCGCTCGCGATCGCGCACGGGTTTCTGAACGTGGCCTACGCGCTCGAGCGCGGCACCGAGCATCACGTGTACGCGCTACGCGTGTCGCTCAAGGATCAGACGTTCGCGACGGGGGGATTGCCGGCGCCGCCCGCGGACGGCTCGCATGACCCCGATCGCTTCCTCGGCCAGATCGTCCCGGTGAGCACCGGGGTCGGCCAGCCCGACCAGCCGAGCATCGCGTGCATCGAGCAGGGTTGCTTCGTCGCGTGGGACGATCAAAAAAATGGCGGTCACGTGGCGTTCTATTCGGGCACTGCCGGGGAGGTCATCTGGCGGCGCGATCTCGGGCCGCGCGCGGTGTCGCCGACGGTCGCGGGTTCGGCGAGCGACGTAGCCATTGCCTGGTACGACACGAGCCGTCTCCGGATCGCGCGGCTCAGCCGCGACGGCATTGGACCCATCACCCTGCTCGGTCACGCGAGCGGCTATCAGCCGCCCCCCGACGTGCTGCCCGGCGCCAAACCGGGCACGTGGTTCGTCGCGTGGCGCGACTTCGAAGCGGGCCAGCACGAGGCGTTCGTCGCCCGCGCGGAATGTCGATGAGGGCGAGGGATTCGCGAGGCGAGACCGTCGGCAGGGGGCCGCCCTCCGGCGGAAATTTTCTGACCATTCCATCGCGAAGCGCCGTGCGCTCGCATCCGGTCGAAACCGGGCGCGTGCTCCTCACGCCGATCGATCCCGCGGACGGACCCGAGCTCTGGAGCGTCGTGGACGAATCGCGGTGGCACCTCGAGCGATGGCTCCCGTGGGTGCCGTTCAACAACACGCCGGAAGCGAGCCAGCGTTACGCGGAAGCCTGCGCCGCTGATTGGGACGCCGGCCGCGCCGTCCGCTTCGGGATCCGGGATCGCTCGTCGCACGCGCTCCTCGGCGTGGTCGGGCTCGACTCCTGCGTCCATCTGCACCGCTCCTGCGAGCTCGGCTACTGGCTCAAGCTCGACGTCACGGGGCGTGGATTGATGACCGAGGCGTCGCGCGCCTGCGTCGAGTTCGCGATGGAGCGACTCGGCGTGCATCGCCTGCGGTGCGCGGCGGCCACCGACAATTACCCGAGCCTCCGGGTCATCGCGCGCCTCGGCTTTCGGTTCGAAGGGATCGCGCGCCAGGCCGAACACGTGGGCGGTCGGTGGGTCGATCACGCCGTGTTCGCCCACCTGTCCACCGATTGAGTGACTAGTGTCGCGTCTCAAAGTCGCAATCGTTCGGGGGAACGACGTCCGTGGTGAGCGCGACAGTAGTCCATTCGCGAAGCGAATGACTCGGGGGAGCCGGCGCAGCCGGCGGGGGTGCGAGGCGCCCCAAGAAAAAAAATAGTGGCGTGCGGCGCCGACGGCGCCGGTCGGCGAAGCCGACTCTCGCAAGGCGATTGTGACTTGCGAGACACGACACTAGCTCGGCGGCGTGTCGCAGAAGCCGCCGAAGCAGATCGAGCTGCAGCACTGCGCGGCGGTCGCGCACGCGGTTCCGGTCGTCTTGCAGGCGGTGGTGATCGGAGTTCCCCCGTCCGGGTTCGGCGGCGGGTTCGCGGGCGGCGGCTTGACCACGCACAGCCCGGCCGCCCCGCAATCGGCGCTGCAGCAATCGCCGGCCGTCGCGCACGTCGCGCCGTTCGCGGCGCAGGGCGTCTTGCATACGCCGGCCGTGCAAGCTCCGTGGCAGCAATCGGCGTCGGCGGTGCACGCGACGCCCTGCGCGAAGCAGGTGTCTTTTCCGAACGCGCAGCGCTTGGTCGCCTTGTTGCACGAGTTGCAGCAGCCGCTGCCCTCGCCGGACGTGCAATCTTCGCCGGTCGGACGACAATCCGGGTTGGCATGGTCGATCATGCAGCGCCCGTTGGTCGGGTCGCAGAGGTTCGAGCAACACTCGGCGTCGGTCTTGCAGGGATCATTTTCGAGCGTGCAGAGTCCGCCGCACACCCCGCCGTGGCACCCAGTGGAACAGCAATCGAGCGCCTTGGTGCACGCGACGCCGTCGGCGAAGCACGCGCCGAGGCACACTTCGTTCGTCGTGCCGGTCACCGGTTCGCAGCGCCCGGTCTGGCACTCCGCGGCCTTCGTGCACGACGCATTCGGCGGCTTGCCGGCGGGGTTCGGCCCCACGCCGCAACCGATCCCCGTGCACGGCGCGACGCTGCTCGCGCCGCCCGTTCCCGCGCCCGTCGCTCCGCCGGCGGCTGGTGCGCCGCTCGCGCCGACCGATGAGCCGCCACTTCCGGGCGCGCCGCTGAACCCGAGCGAACCGCTGCCGCCATTGAAGCCGAGCGGCGCGCCGGCATCCGGCGTTCCGTTCGACGCGAACGCTCCGTTGCTCGAACCGCACGCGGGCGCGCCGATCGCGGCAGAGACGCCGAGCCCGAGGAGCACGAATCGATAGATGCCGTAGAGACGTTCGAATTCTTTCATCGTCGTTGTTCCTTCGAAGGCGAACGCCTTGCCGTCAGTTGCACTTGCCTTGCGTCAGGTCGCAGACCTTGTTGCCCGGACACTTCACGTCCTTGCTGCAGTCCTCGCAGCGATGCGTCGTGACGAGACAACCCGGTTTGCCGGGGTCCTTGCAGTCGGAGTCGGCGTTGCACTCGACGCACAGCTCGTTCGCGACGTCGCAGACCGGGTTCCCGTTGCTGCACGTCGCGTCGCTCGTGCACTCGACGCACGCGCCGGCGGCGTTGCACGCGGGGTGATTCGCGTCGGTGCAGTCGTCCGACGTCGCGCACTCGATGCACTGGCCCGTCGCGCGATCGCAGATCGGCGTCGGACGCGTACACGTCACGGCGCACGCCTTTCCCGTCGCGCCGTCCGCCGCATCGGCAACGCCGCCGTTTCCGCCGTCGATCGGCGACGGACCGGCGTCGGTCCCCGGTTTCGTGCCACCGGTTCCCGTTGCGACGCCGCCCGTTCCCGCATCGACTCCGCCGGTGCCGGCGGTGGTGCCGCCCGTGCCCGTCGCTGCGCCTCCGGTGCTCGCGGTGACGCCACCGGTTGCATTCACACCGCCGCCGGTCGCGCCCGTGACGCCACCCGTTCCGTTTGGAGCGCCGCCGCTCGCCGTGCCGGAACTGCCGCCGACCGCGGAGCCGCCTCCCCCGCCGAGCACCGAACCGCCGCTTCCGCCGTCCGTCGACGTAAAGGTCGTGTTCGCGTCGGTGCCACACGCCGCGACGAGCGTCGACAAGGCGAAGAACACCGTCAGGCGGCAGGACGAGAAGACAGGGGCGATCATGGCGAACTCCTTTTCGGAAAAAGCAGGCAAAGCTCCGCCGAGAGCGGGCAACGGCATTCCTTCCCGTGGCTCGGCGCCGGCGCGACGGCGCACTCGGCGTAGGGTCGTCAGGTCAGTGACGCGAGCACGGACCGAGCAGGCACTCGATCAGACGATACTCAGTTGCACTGGCCTTGCGAGGTGTCGCAGGTCGCTCCACTCGAGCACGGGACGGTCGCGCTGCACTCCGCACATTGTCCGGAACTGGCGAGGCACGCCGGTTTCTGAGCGTCCGTACAATCGGCGTCGTGCACGCAGCCGACGCAGGCGTGCGACGTCGTGTTGCAGATCGGCCGATCGCCGCTCTGGCAATCGTTCGCGCCGAGGCACTCGACGCATTGGTTCGTGCTGGTGAGGCAGCGACCGTCGCTGCCCATCTTGCAATCGGCATCGGACTGGCACGAGGAGCTGCACGTGCGCGTCACCGGGTCGCAGCGCCCGCCGTGCGAGCAATCGGTGTTCGGCAAACATTCGACGCATTGGCCGTCGCTGGGGTCGCACACGGGACGCGCCGACGGACAGGCTGCCGAAGTGGTGCACGCCGCCGCACACCCGCCGTCGAGGGAGCACCCCAAAACTTTACCGGGAGGCGCCGCGTCCGCACACGTCGCTGCGTCGCAACGGGACGTCGCCGGCGGAGGTTTCGAACCCGAAGGCGTCGTTCCCGTCGGCGTGGTTGGCCCGCTCGCGGCGCCCGGAAACAGATCGAGCACGCCGGTATTGCCCGAGTCGCAGGCCGCGATCGCGACGGCGCTCATCGCGCCCAACGCGTACAGCGCGGCGCGTCGGGCGCGCCTCATGGACCGCTCGACGGACGAAGCGCGTCGACCGCGAGCGCCTGCGCCTCGTCGTGCGCGAACCCGCGCGGGTAAGAGACGAGATAGCTCCGCGCGCGTCGCGCCGCTTCCGCCGTGCGACCGAGGCGATGCAGCGCACGGAACCGCTCGACCTCCGCGTTCTGCGCGAGCGGCGAGCTCGGAAATCGCGCGAGGAACCCGTCGAACTCGGTGACCGCGCTCGCGTCGTTGCCCGACCGAACGGCGGACACCGCCTGATGATATTCGTCGTTTTCGACGCCGAGCGTGCTCGTCGCTTCTTCGTGGCTCCGCGCCGCGGTCGTGCGGGACGACGAAGCGACGGGCGCGTTCGCCGCCTCCGTTCTCGCGCTCGACGACGGCGCGATCGCATTCGACGCGGACGACGCCGACCGCGCCGTGACGCCGAGACTCGGAGTGGAAGTTGTTTCGCTGGGTGGTGGCACGCTCGGCGGAGCTGCCGGTAGTGTGGGGACGAGCGGCGTCCGGTCAGTGCGCTCTTCCGGCGTGGGGGCGGCGGAGCTCCAGTGCGAACCGCGCGGCAGCACGATGTCGCGCCCGCCCTCGGTCACCCACACCGTGCCCTCGGTCACGGTCACCGACGTCGTCGGATGAGCGCCCGCTTCGTCGACGTCGACGCGGAACGCCGTTCCGTGGACGGTCACGCGGGCGTCCGGCGTGACGACGGCGAGGGTTCGCAGCGCGCCGAGCTTCGGCACTTTGAGCGCGACGGAGCCGTGGGACAGCACGAGCTCCTCGCCGGTCAGCGTCGCGGTTCGTTCGCGCGCGAATCGGACCGTGGTCGACGCCTGCACGTCGACGACCGCGCCGCTCGTGAGCACGGCGCGCGCACGCCCGTCGCTGGGCGTCTCGAGCCGATCTTCGGGCACGAGGTCGAGCGCGTCGCGTGGATCGACGGCGACGTTTTCGCCCCGACGCACGAGGGAAAAAATGCCGCCCGCACCGACGACCGCGACGTCCGCCGCGGCTCTCGCGCGCGCCGCGTGCGAACGGTACTCGAACGCGCCCGCCCCCGTGACGACGAGGAGCGCGGCGGCCGCGGCCACCCATGACCATCGCTGCCGCCGCTCGCTACGCCGCTTCGCAACGGAAAGCGCGTCCATGCGCACGTCGAGCGCCGCGAGGATCCGAGCGCGGCGTTCCGCTTCGTTCGTCTCGTCTCGCTCCGGAAATTCGGCGGCTTCCAGCGGACGGAGCGCCTTCTTCACGGAACCCGTTCGATCGATCATGACGCATCCCCGGAATTGCGGTCGTTTTCGAGTCGTTCGAGGAGGTCGCGGCGCGCGCGGACGAGGCGCGATTGCGCTGCGGCCACCGACGCGCCCGTGAGCACGGCGATCTCCGAAAGCTCTTTGCCGAAAAAGTCGTGCAGCAACAAAGTCTCCGCGCGCTCGGGAATCATCTCGGCTAGATGACCGCGCACGCGCGCGAGCTCGTGGCGCGCTTCGAGCTGGCGTTCGAGGTCCACCTGATCGCGAAGCCGCTCCATCGCGATGTCCACGCCGGCCTTGCCGTCGAAGACCTTCCGCTCCGAGACGCGCGCCCGGACCGCGTTGAGCGCGACGTTGCACGTCACCGCAGCGGCCCACGACGTCAGGCTGCATGCCTTCGCGAATTTCTTCTTCGCGATGGTCGAGACGATCTGCTCGAACGCAATCTGCACGAGGTCGTCGTGGTCGCGGTCGTTCGCGCCGACGATGCGGTAGAGGGTCGAATCGACGATGCGGATCAGACGGTCGTAGATCTCGCTTCCCGCGCGCGGCTCGCACCGTTCGATCGCCTCGATGAGCGCCTCGTCCTCGAGGCTGTACGTCGGAGCGGGCGGACGGGCGCCGGGAACCAGCCGGAGAAATCCCCGGGTGCTTCTCCGCGCGAGCGTCATCCCTCCATCAGTACCGTATCCCTCACCCGAGCAGGCACATCGCCAACTGCTCGCAATATGTCGGTTTTTTGCCGCACCTGCCCTACAGCCGCACGTCGAGACCGGCGAGGAGCGCGGTTTCCGTGGCCGGGCTGGAAGCGACGGGCTCGCCGTGGCTTCGGACGGCGGTGCCGCCGGACAGTCGAACGAGCTGGGCGCCGAGCACGGCGCCCACTTGCGACGATCGAGGCCAGCGCACATTCACGTCGAGGATCGCGCCACCGAGCCAACGGCTCTTGGCCTCCGAAGTCCCGGAGGCGTCGCTTTCGGTCGCCGCGATGCGCTCGAGACCGAAGAGCACTCCGGCGCTGCCCTCGGCGCCCGCGGGAAGAGGCGTCGAAATCGCGAGGCCGAGCCCGAACCGTGCCCAGTTCATGTCGACCGATTGGATCGCGCCGGTCGCTTCCGCGTCGCCCGCCGTGGCAACGACCGAGATCAGCTGGCCCGGCAGGTCGTATTCGAGCGCGGCCACGCCGCCGACGCGCCACGCGCCGCGATCCAATCCGGGCCCCACCTCGATGCGACCGCCGAGACGAAACGGGAGCGGCCGCGCGGCCTTCGGCGGCGTCGCCGTGTCGTGCGCCACGACGGCCGGGGGTGCCGGTTCGAGCGGCGGCGACGCCGGCGCCGTCTCGGGCGGCGCGGGGTCGAGCGCACCGGCGAGCCCGGCGATCGCGAACCCGATGCTGCGCCATTGCTCCTCCGGCGCGTCCTCGGGATGAAAATCGAGCCTCCGGGACGTCCAGATGGCTTGCCCTTCGCGACGCGCACCGACTTCGATCCAGACGTCGAGCTGCGCTGCGTCGCGCCACGTCACGACGGCGATCGCGCGGGCGTCCGCCCGCTCGTCGCCGTTCGACAGCACGCACTCACCGTGCCGGAGGGCCGCCGTGCACGCCGAAAGCATGGCCGGTACGCGCGGCGACGAGGCTTGCTCCGCCGGCAAGTCGACGAGAACGACGGGGCCCATGCGGCCCATTTGACTCGCTCGGGCAGCCGCGAATCAAGTTCCAGCGGTGCTACCCTCGCGCCATGTGGTGGCGGGACCTGCTCGCCCTTGGTCAAAGCCCGGGGGCTCGCCCGCGGGGCGGACGAGAGGCGGCCAGACCGAGCCTCGTGGAGCTCGCGCCGTCCCTCGTCGTGATTCTCGGCGTCGCGGTCGCGGCGCTCATCATGTTGCTCGGCTTGCTCGAGCTCCGCGCCGAGGGCGACTCGTCGGTCGCGTTCCGGAGCCGCGCGCTCTCGTTGATGCTCGCCGAACGGCTCCGCGCGACGCCCGCGGCCGATCGGCCGGCGGTCGTCGACAAGGCCGCGCAGCGGTCCGGCGGCGAGGTGCTCCTCGTCGAACAAGACGGCCGCGTGGTCGTCGATGGGTCGCTCGGAGCGCCGAGCAAGGACGACATCGTCAAGCTGCTCGTCTTGGGTGACGGAGAAACCGAAACCCGACTCGGTCGCACGCGTTTCCACGCCGCCACCCTCGGCGCCCCGGTGGAACACCTCGCCCTGCTCACGTTCGTGCCCGCGCCACGCCTGCCCTTTGCGACCGGTTCACTGGTCGGATCGGTCGCGGCGCTGACCGCACTCCTGGTCGGCGCGGCGGCTCTGGTGACGTACATGTACTCGCGCGACGTGCACGCCGACGTCACGTTCGTCCGCGAGCGCATCGTCGAGATGGCGCGCGAAAACACCGGACCGAGCGGCAAACCGATCGCCGTCCGCGACACCGACCAGGTCGGCATCTTGACGAGCGCCTTCAACGAACTGGTCGAGCGGTTCCGAGCCGCCGAACGCGCGTATCAGCACGACCTCGCCGGCGCCCTCGCGTACGACCGCGACCGGAGCGCGTTTCTCGCGGCGCTCTCGCACGAGCTCCGGACGCCGCTGAACGCCATTCTCGGGTTCGCGGACGTGCTGCTCGCCGAGGTCGACGGTCCGCTCAGCGACGACGCGCACGAAAACCTGACGGTGCTGCGGCGGAGCGCCGATCACCTCCGCGAGCTCATCGACGACATCCTGGATCTTTCGGCCCTCGAATCCGGCGAGCTCCGGCTCGAGGTCGGCGCCGTCGATATGTTCTCCCTCGCCGCCGAGGTCGTCCGCGAAGCGCGCGTCACCGCGCAAGACCGCGCCCTCGAGGTGAATCTCTCGGGCGAACCGGCGATCGCGTGGGCGGACGGGCGGCGAGTGCGGCAGATCCTCGAAAATCTGGTCGGCAACGCGGTGAAATTCACACGCCAGGGCAGCGTCACCGTGGAAGTCTTGCTGGTTGGCGAAATGGTCGTCGTGTCCGTCGCGGACACGGGTCCGGGCATCCCCGCCGACGAACAGGCGGCGATCTTCGAGGAGTATCGGCAAACGCACGCGTCGCGGCAGAGCCGGACCGGCGCCGGTCTCGGCCTCGCCATCACCCGGCGTCTGGTCCGCATGCACGACGGCAAAATCGAGCTCGAGAGCAAGCTCGGCGAGGGCACGAAATTCACGGTGAGTCTGCCGATCCACTCGGCGGGCTCGCACGCCGCGCGCTTCATCAGCAGCGTGCCCCCGCCCCCGGATGCGACGCTCGGAGATCCCCCCGGATGAACGAAGCCGCCGCCAAGCTCGCTCAGCGCGTCGTCCGCGCGATGCTCCTGGTGTCGGCGGCGACGAGCCTCGTGCTCGTCGGGCTGATCCCCGGGCTCTTGCTGCTCGATCACGACGTGGCGACGGCGATCGGCGCGCGCCAGCTCATCGCGTTCGCGATCGCGGCGCTCGCGGCGGCGCTCGTCGTGTCGCGACGCCTCGAGCAATACCGATACTTGCTCCGCGCGCTCGCGTTCGGATCGCGGTCGGTCGAAACGAGCGACGTGCAGGGCCTCGGTCGCGAACCGGGGCGCCTGGTCCGTCGCTGGATCGTGCCGCACATCCTCGCCGAGGGCATTCTCGTCACGCCGCTCCGCCCGACGGTCGTCGGCGTCGCCACCGGGACGAGCTTCGCGCTCCTCGGCGGCGTCGTCGTGGCGGCGGCGTCGCTCGTCCTCTACGTCGTCGTCCGAAACCAGTTCTTGAAGGCGATGGAGCTCGCCCCACCCGAGGTGATGCGCGAAGTCATCGACGCCGCGGAGCGCGCCGGCACCGCGCGCTTTCGCATTCAACGCCGGATCCGGACGGCGGTCGCGACCCCCGTCGCGCTCGTCGCGATCGGCTCGGCGCTCATCGTGAACGCGCACGTCCGCCGCGCGGACGAGAACAGTCGCGAAACGACGGCGCGAACCATGTCGCGCGCCGCCCTCGAGCTCGGCCCCGGCGTCGTCGAGACCGCGGGCATCGATCAAGCGCGGGTGCGCGCCGAGTCGCTCGGCTTTTCGCCGACCGTCTCCGACGACCCGGGCCCCTACGCGCTCCGTCGCGGCGACGACGACGTCATGGTCCTCACCACGCCGCTCGACGCCGGCACCGCGCAAGTCCGCTTTCACGGCTCGACGGTGCCCGTCCTCGGAGAAGGGCCGGTCATCATTGCCGTGGTGACGGTGCTCCTCGCCGCGGCCCTCGGAAGCGCCCTCGGCCGAGCTCACGCGCAGGATCTGGAACACGCCACCGAGGGTATTCGCTTGCTCGGCACCGAAGCGGTGCTCCGCGGGGGCCGTCTCTCGGTCCGCCCGCCGCGCTTTCAAGTCGTGTTCGACCTCGAACAGGCGATCGAACGCCTCGCCGAGCGATTCCGCGTGTTCGCGCGAGCGCAAGAGCGCGCGATCCTCGCCCGCGAAGCGGCGACGCGGACACGCGGCTTGTTCTTCGCGAGCGTGAGCCACGACTTGAAGAGCCCGCTCAACGCCGTGCTCGGCTTCGCGGAGCTCGTGCGATGGGAACCCCTCACGCCGGGACAAGCCGAGAGCCTCGCCGTGATCGAACGGCGCGGCCGCGAGCTCCTCGCGCTGATCGAGACCATCCTCGACGCGGCGCGCGTCGAGGCCGGACAGCTTTCGCTCTTCGTAGAGCCCGTCAAGACGAGCGAGCTCTTGAGTGACGCTTTCTCCAAGGCGCGCGACCTCGGCGCCGAAGCCGCCGTCGAGCTCGTCGGCGAGGTCGCCGACGGGGCTCGCGAAATCGCCGTCGACCGCATCCGGATGGCGCGCGCCCTGGCCACCTTGGTCGCCTTCGCCGTCCGACAAACGCGGCTCAATTCCGTCCGCGTTCGCGCCCTCCCCGACGGCGACGCTCACGTGCTCATCGAGATCGAAATCGCCGGCCGTCGCGACGCCGATCGCCTCGCCCGCATGATCGCCGCCGCGGGCCAGCCCGGTGCCGGCGAGCACCGGGGACTCGCCCTCGGACTCAGTCTCTCGCGCTCGATCGTCGAGCTGCACAAGGGCACCTTGCGCACGTTCCAGGGGACGTCGGAAACGCCGGTGTTCGCGATCCGGATGCCGTTGGTGGTTCGGTATTGACGCGTCGATCGCCCATGCGCGGACGCCACCACGCGACCAACTCCGCGGTCGTCGTCGGTCGCGACTCACTTCGGCGAGAGCCTCATGATGCTGCGGTCGGATTCCGTGAAATACAGGGCCTCCCCGTCGACGGCGAGCCAGCCTGGCTGGAACGCCGCGACGAGCGTCGTCACCGGGCCTCCGAGTAGCGATACTTTTTTCACGGTTTCGCCGCTCGACCAGTACACGTTCGTCCCGTCGACGATCATCGCAAAGATGGGGCCGGGCTCGGACGCGAGCGTCCTTGGAGCACTCGCGTCGAGGCCGTCGAGGGGCAATGCACGGACCTCACCGTCGGCGTACAAATCGGACGAATCGAGCGACGGCACGGCCGTGGTCCAGTACAGATTCGCTTCGTCGGCCGAGAAATTCTCGACGTGGGTCTGTCCGGTCGCGACGATCCGCGATCCTTTCGGAGCCACGCCCCCCGATCCCGCGTCGGCGGTCGGCCCGCCGTCGAGAGGCGAGCTCACGATGAACGGATCGTCGGCGAAATAGAGCCGCCCGCGAGCCAGCGCAACGTTCGAGTCTCCGTTCAGTCCGAAGGCCAGAAGCGTGCTTCCGAAACCGCCGTCCGGGTTCGTCAGCGAGGTCCTCCACACTTCTCCATCGTCCGTGTCTCTCCAATAAGCGTACGACGCGTCGAACGCGAACCCCATGGCCACCCTGTAGCCTTCACCCATTCGCACCGTGGCTCCGCCGCCGATCGGCGTCCGTTGTAGGTACCCGAAGTCGATTTCGTAGACGTACGAGCCATGAACCGCCATGGCCTCGAGTGGCGGTATTACGCAGGTGGACAGTTGCACGGGCGTTCCACCGGTCAGCGAGACCTTTTGCACGCCGCACGAGCCAGACGAGTCCGACGCCCAATACACAACGCCCCCCTGGACCGCGATCTGGCCTGGTGCAGAATCGGGAGACAGGACGACGGTCGTCAAGCAGCGGCCGTTCGTGCAGGTGCCCCCACCGCAAGCGGCGCACGTGGGCCCCGAGTCAATGAGCGCGGGACCGCCGTCGCTCGTTCCGCCCACGGAGCCGGTGCTCGAGCTGGCGCCGCCGCTTGTCGCTCCGCCTCCGCCGCTTCCACCGGCTGCCACCGCTCCACCTGACCCCAGGGAACCATCGAGAGTCTCTTTGCACAGGTCATCGACGCACGTGTAGTCGGGGCCGAGCTTGGCGACGCACTCTGACGTCTCGTGGCACGTGACGAAGTGCGTCTCTCCGCTCGTGTTGGGCGACGACGCGGCGCAGCCGGTCGCGACCATCAGCGCCAGGCCCGCTACCGCGACGTGGAGCACTTCGAGAATCTTCGTCGTCATGTTCGCATTCCTTCTTCACCACTCACTTACCAAGCCGCTCCCAGCGAGACCATGTGGCCCTACCGGTGGTCGGATCCGGCGTCGTTCTGACCTGCGTCGTTTCCGCTCGAAGAGCTCCCGGCGTCGGACAGAAGGACGCCGAAGGGCAGCTCGCACACGCCCTTCACGCACGTCGGAACGCCCTCCGCAGGGCACCCACAAAAGAACGGCCCGCACACCGCCGCCGGGTTCTTCGCGTAGTCGGCGTTGTACGTCGCGAGATCGCGGACGTTGATCGCCGAGTTGGCGCACTGAACGCCGCACGGCACTTCGCAGAGATTGCCGAACCCGACCGCCGTGCAATCCGCGTCGACCTTGCAGGTCTGATCGTAGCTCGACGGCTCGATGTCGCATGACGCCGCGGCGGCGCCGAGAATCGACGCGAGGGTCGAAGCATCGGTATCGCCGGAGTCGTCATTGATGGTTTTGCAGAGGTGCGACAACGCGGCACCCCCCGGTCCCCCTGCCCTGCCCGAGCCGACCGAACCGTCGAAGCTCCGTTTGCAAACATCGTCGACGCAGGTGTAGTCGGGGCCGAGCTCGTCGAGGCACTCCGACGTGTAGTTACACGTGACGAAATGCGTCTCGCCGCTCGTGTTCGGCGACGAGGCGGCGCAGCCGGTCGCGACCATCAGCGCCAGCGCCGCCGCGCCGACGTGGAGCACTTCGAGAATCTTCGTCGTCATGTTCGCATTCCTTCTTCACACTAAGCCGCTTCCAGCGAGACCAAGGGCACCGAGAGTGCCTCCAGATGCCCTTGGTCGCACATGTGGCCCTACCGGTGGTCGGAGCCGGCGTCGCTCGGACCTGCGTCGTTTCCGCTCGAAGAGCTCCCGGCGTCGGACAGAAGGACGCCGAAGGGCAGCTCGCACACGCCCTTCACGCACGTCGGAACGCCTTCCGCCGGGCAGCCGCAAAAGAAGCGCCCGCACGCCGCCGCGGGATTCTTCGCGTAGTCGTCCTGGTACTTCGCGAGGGCGCCGACGTTGATCGCCGAGTTTGCGCATTGGACGCCGCAAGGCACCTCGCAGAGGTTGCCGAAGCCGACCGCGGTGCAGTCCGAATCTACCTGACAACTCCGATCGTAGCTCGACGGCTCGATGTCGCACGACGCCGCGGCGGCGCCGAGAATCGACGCGATCGTCGAGGCGTCGGTATCGCCGGAATCGTCATTGATGGTCTTGCAGAGGAGCGACTCACTGCCACCGCTCCCGGGGCGCGCGCCGCCAGCGCCGATAGGAGTTCCGCCCATGCCGGTGCTGGGCGTTCCACCCGTGCCCACGTCGGGCGCGCCACCGGTTCCGGCGCTGGGCGTGCCGCCGGTGTCGCTCGAGGCGGGCTCCGACCCGCTCGAGTTCGGCGACGAGCTCGAGCACCCGAATACGAGCCCGAGCGAGACGGCAATGATTGAGTAGCTAAGCTGGTTAAAAATCGTCCGAAACATGTTCCTCACCGTCCTCTTCCACCACCCGTTGACCGAAATAAGCATCCATACGAAGCGTCCGAGCCGGGAGTCCGTGCTCGGTGTTGTAGCGATCGATGCGCTCGCGGAGCGCGCTCATGCGCTGGCGAAAACGCCGGAGCTCGCCGAGAGCCTCGTGCTCCATCGGGTGCCCGCGAAATAAGGTCAGGTGATAGGTGCTGCCGCCCGTCTCGTCGGCGTGCGTCGCCTTCTGATCGATCGACAGCTTGAGTGAGATGGTCTTCACCAGCGCCGAGAAGTGGTCGAGAACGGACGCTTCCCATCCGACCGGATCTTCGAGACCGAGGACGAGCTCGCGGGAGAAGTACTCGACGGTGTCGCCGGCTTCGGTGCGCTCGACGCGTCCGGAGGCGACGAGCGACTCGAGTACCGGCTCGAGATCGACGCTCGAGATACCGGAGAGCGACGCGAGGCGTTCGCTCGTGACCGGCCCTTCGCGAAACACGACGCTCCAGACGAGCGCTTCGAGTCCGAGCCCCTCGGAGCCGCGCTGGATCTTGCCGAGCTCGTCCGGCGTCGCGAGCCGATAGACGGCGTTCGTGCCGCTGCCCGACGAAAAGGCGACGCCGCTTTCCGTGAGATCGCGGAGCACGCCGCGGAGCGACGCTTCGTCGTCGTGACGGAAGCGACGGAGTACCTCTTCGCGGGTGACCGGCCCTTCGCGCTCGATGTAGTCGAGGAGCGCCTCCCAGAGCGAGCGCCCGCGGTCGGTCACGCTCTGACTCAGGCGTTGGGTCCGTCGCTGGTAGGTGCGAAGCGCCATCCCGAACATGTCCGCGGTGACTTTCTTCGTCACGCCCTGGCTCTCGAGCTCTTTCGCGAGCTCGAGAAAGACCTGTCCCGCGACGTGGGCGAGCGGCGCGCGGAGACCACCTGACGTCGCGAGTTGCGCGATGAGGACCGTCGTTTGCCGGACGATGCCGTCGATGAGGATGCGGACGTTCATGGGAGCTCGGGCACGCCGGAGCGTGTGAGCTCAATTCCTATCCGACGAACGCCATCGGGGGGAGGCGGCAGAACTGACACCAGCCGGATCGCAGAGGAACCGGCCCTTCGCCTCCGAACGCAGGGTGTTTTTGTTGGTGCGGATTTGCTGCCGGCGCGCCGGGACGGCGGTTACGTCGGCGACAAGAGCTCGGTGAGCACGTGTCCCGGCGTGGGCGCGACGATGAGCGGCAATCCGACCACGGCGCGAATCGTCTGGCTCACGTCGGACAATTTGCGCGGCACCTCCGACGGCACGATGCCGCGCGAGCGAATGCCCGCGCCGGCGGCGACGAGAAACACGCGCGAAGACTCCGGATATTCGGAGCCGTGCGACGTGAACGTGTCGGCGCGGCCGTGATCGGTCGTGACGAAGAGCGTCGAAGGGCTGCCCGCTTCGTTCCGGCGTGCGACGATGTCGTACAGCGCTCCGACCGTACGATCGGCGTCGTGGAGCGCGTGCAGGTACGCGCGGTACGCACTCTGATGCCCGTACTCGTCGGTATCGCCGAGGCCGACGAAGAGAAACCCCGGGCGCTGTCGCTCGAGATACGAGACGGCGAGCTCGGCAGTGAACCGGTCCGGGCGATAGTCGCCGCCGCCGGGAAACGGCGTTGCCGACTCCGCGTCGTGAAGGTGCCGCGCCAAGTCGGGGTCGCGCTCGAACGCGTCGCGTCCCACACCCTCGTGGCGACCGACGGACACCACGGCGCCGCTCGCGTAGGCACTCGCCGCTCTGCCGATGCCGGTCCACGACGCGATCACGGCGGCGGTGCCGAGGCGGTTCCACGCGACGTCGTCGGCGATGGTGGGAAACGGCACGCGACCGCAATCGTTGTTCGTACAGCCCGAGTCGGGGCGCCCGGTGAGCATCTCCATGTAGCCTGGAAGCGAGACGAAGTTCGGACCCGAAGACTCCATCGGAGACCCCGCGCCGGGCGCGCCGACCGCAGCCCCTTCTACGGTCATGAGGCGATGCAAATTCGGCACGAGGTGCGCCGCGTCGAGCCGCTCTTCGGCCGGCACGTGATAACGCTCGGCGAGCTCGGGATCGACGCCGAGGAATACTTCTTGGTAGCGCACGCCGTCGATCGCGACGAGCACGACCGAGCGCGCCGGTTCGTTCGATGCCCTATCCGTCGTGATGGCGTTACTGGCGACGGTCGCGACGAGCCTCGGCACTTCGGGTCGCGCGCGATCGGCCTCGGTGCAGCCGCCGGATAGCGTCACGGCGAACGTCGCCGCGACCGCGAGCGAGAGAGCCCCGAATGGATTTCTCATGCTCGACGAGGATCGTCTTCATCGGTGACGGTCCGCGGGAGCGCGCGTGACTGCTCGGCAAGGATCCGCGGGCGAATGGATGACGCGACGCGGTCGACACGGTGGCGTCATGTCGTCGATTGGGTGACGGCGGGCGTTGCCCGCGCTCGTTCACTGCACCTTGGCGAGCACTTCCGCGGCGTGGATCGCGGGATCGACGTTCTTCCACACGTAGCTGACGTGCCCGTCCTTCGAGACCAGGAACGTCACGCGAGACGCGATACCGCTGTGCCCCATGAGCTCGGGCACACCGTAGGCGTGCTCGATCGTGCCGTCCGGATCCGCCGCGAGCGAAAACGGGAGCGAGTGGTTCTTCCGGAACTCGTCGTGGCTCGCTTCCGTGTCGCGCGACACGCCGAACACGACGACGCCGCGCGCCTTGTACTGGTCGAACGCGTCGCGGAACGCGCACGCCTCCTTGGTGCAGCCCGGCGTTTCGTCCTTCGGATAAAAATAGACGACGCGTGAGCTCCCTGCCGCGTCGGAGAGGCGCACTGCCTTTCCCGTCGCGTCCTTCGCGGCGAAGTCCGGAGCCGCGGAGCCGACCGGCAGCATGCCCGTTCCACCGTCGGGGCGTTGCGTTGCGGCGCACGCCGGTAGCGCGGCAGCAAACAGCAGGACCGCGAGCACGTCGGCGCGCACGGCACGGGGAACGAACGTCGCGACCGAAGCGAAAAACGGCATGACCGAACCTTAGGAGCGCACGGCAACGAGTCAAACGCCGAGCAGGGTACCGCTTACTGATGTAGTGTGCCGGCGCCGTCCATGGCCGCCAAGAAGAAGCAGAATGCCCCAGTTCCGGAAGGCGCCGATGCGGCGCGCGTCGTCGAGACGAAAACGGGCGGCGACGACGATCGGTTCGACCGGCTTTTTCGCCCGACGACGCTCGACGACTTCGTCGGGCAGCACAAGCACAAGGAGAACCTCCGCGTGTACGTGGAGGCGGCGCGCAAGCGCGGCGAGCCGCTCGATCACATCTTGCTGAGCGGGCCGCCAGGGCTCGGAAAAACGACGCTCGCGCACATCCTCGCGCACGAAATGGGCGTGCAACTGTACGTCACCAGCGGCCCCGCGGTGGAACACAAGGGCGCGCTCACGTCGACTCTGACGCGGCTCGGCCGAAACGACATTCTGTTCATCGACGAGATCCATCGGCTGAGTGCTCCCGTCGAAGAGACGCTCTATCCGGCGATCGAAGACTTTCGGATCGACGTGGTCACCGGCGACGGCCCGTACGCCGAGAGCATTCGCATCGACGTCAAACCGTTCACGCTCATCGGCGCGACGACGCGCGCCGGCCTCCTCACCGAGCCGATGCACGAGCGCTTCGGCGTCACGCTCCGCCTCGACTTTTACCCCGTCGCCGATCTCGAGCGCATCGTGATGAGAAACGCGAAGCTCCTCGGGATCCCCTGCGACCCCGCCGGCGCGCATGCGCTCGCCGAACGTTCGCGCGGGACGCCGCGCGTCGCCAATCGGCTGCTTCGCCGTGTGCGCGACTTCGCCGAGGTGCAGGGCACCGGCGTGATCGACTCGGCGATCGTCGGCATCACGTGCGAGCGGCTCGAAATCGACGCGGGCGGCCTCGACGACATGGACCGCCGGCTCCTTCGTGTCCTCATCGACCACTATCAGGGAGGTCCCGTCGGGGTCGAAACCTTGGCGGCGGCCCTCGCCGAGCCACGCGACACGATCGAGGACGTGTACGAGCCCTACTTGCTTCAGCAGGGGTTTCTCGGTCGCACGCCGCGCGGCCGCGTCGCGAACAAGAAAGCGTACGATCACCTGGGCTTGCCGTATGCCGACAGCCCGAAGCAAACCCGGCTGTTCTAGGCGACGCGGGGGCGGAACGCGCCCGAAACGCGGACGCGGTTCAATGGTTTCGGCTCTCCTGAAGCCTGGGCGGTAGCCCCGTCGCCCCGGGTCGGTGTCCGCTCCGCCCTGGGGCGACGTTTTTGACTACGATGCCGCCCGATGAGAACGCGCGCCGTCGCGATCCCAAGCGACCGCAGTAACGCGGTCGGCCCCGTCGAGGTCGAATGTACCTCGGAGGGCCTGGTCATCGTGCACCAGGGGGTCGGCGCGTTCCAGGAGGGCTACGCCCCCGCCGCGGTGACGTCGGGGACGCGACTCGTCGTGCCGTGGTCGCAGGTCAAAGCGAGCCTGGAAGGCGACCGCGTTTTTTTCCAGATCGACGAGGCGCTCACGCCGCACCACCGGCTGCTCTTGTCGGGCTTTTCGACGGGCGACGTCCCGAGTCTTCGCGAGCTCCGGCGGCAGCGCATGATTTTGCGACTCGGCACCGGTGCGTGCATGTTGGTCGCCGGGCTCCTCGTCGCGGTGACCGCAGCGCGTTTTTCGACGGACACCGGCGCGACCGCGGCCATCCTGCTCGGGTTTCTCTCCGCGGGCGTCGTGTTCGCGCTCGGAATGGTCGCCGATAGGAGGCTCGTGCTCGGCGGCAACGGGCTCGAAGCCGAGGCCGCGCGCGCCGGGTTCGTCACCGACCTCGCTCAGCACGTGCCGGAACTGACGACCGCGCCACCGCCGGCGCCTCCGGCGGAACCCGCGCCGCTGTCGCTCCCGACGTTTCAGACGCTCTTGCCGCGCTCGACGACGGCCATCGTGATCACGATGAGCGCCGCGCTGCTCGGCGCCGCGTTGACGGCGAACTGGCTCTCACGCGTGCCGCCCGACGCGGAACGCCCGGCGTACGCGGAACGCGATCGTTTCCCGGCGCCGCCCGAGCCCACGACGGCGCTCGGACGAACGGCGTCGCAGCCGCCGCCGACGGTCCCCGATCCGCAGCCGCGGGCGCTGGTGATGAGCGCGGCGTCCACTTCTGCGCCTCCCCCACCGGCAAGTGGGACGCAGATCGCGCTCAGCGGTGCGGCGTGCACGTGCCAGCGCGCCGATTCACTGCTCTGGCGCGACGGACTGCCGCGCATGAGTACCGTGCTCATCGATCGCCGGCAGCACGAGCACAATGGCCACGTGCACCTCGACCTCGAGCTCGGCGTCGTGAACAACTGGTCGCAGGTGATCCCCGACGTCTCGCTCGTCGTGCAGTTTTACGAGCGCGATCCACCGCCGTCCACGAAGCGCGTGCCCACCTTCGATCGCCCGCTCTACTTCGAGGGCCCACTCGAGCCGGGCCAAGCCATCAAGTGGCACGTCGAAGCGCGCGGCAACGATTTCGAGGTCGTCGCGCCGCCGCAAGAAATGCTCGATCCGTCGGGCTCCGACGCGGCGCCGACGAACCTGCTCGTCGATTTGCTCAAGGCGATTCACCGGCCGATCCGGCTCCACGGCGCGATGATGCTCGCGTACCTCGGCGATTCGCGCGCGAGAGACGGCGCGCTCTCGCTCCGGGAGGCGCTGCGCGAAGACGAAGCGCCGTACATCGATCGGCTGCTGTGGACGCTCGGCGGCGTGCGCACCTGCAACGTCGACGCGGCCGAAAGCGCCGGACCGCGCACGGTGAGCGCGTGCGTCTACAATTCCGGCAACGCGCCGCGGTCGAAGCTCGCGCTCAAGGTACGCGCGCTCGATCGACCTTTTCGCCACGACACCCCGGTCGAGGCGCCGCCGCTCGTCGTCGCCGAGCACGCTTACGAGCTCGCGGGCGACCTCGCACCGAACCGCGGGGCCATGATCTCCGTGTCATTCGATACGGCGAACCCCGACGGGATCGTCCCGAAGGCGTTCGAAGTGGTGGCCGATCGTGAAGACCTGGTTTTCTAGGGTCGTCGGCCTTAGGAGCCCCAGGTGAAGCTCGGTCACCTCCTCGCTCACTATGGCTATCCCGCCATCCTCGTCGGAGCGTTCCTCGAGGGCGAGAGCATCGTGCTGCTCGCGGGCTTCTTCGCCAAGCGGGGACACTTCGCGTTCTGGGCGGTGGTGCTCCTCGCGTTCGCCGGCAGTTTCGCCGGCGATCAGCTCGCTTACTTCGCCGGGCGCCATTACGGCGAGCCGTTTCTGCGCCGCTTTCCGAAGTGGCGCCCCGGTGTCGCCCGCGTTCACGACATCTTCGAGCGACGCGGGACCGCGCTCCTCGTCGGCTTTCGATTTCTCTACGGGCTCCGAAATCTGGTCCCGTTCACGGTCGGACTGAGTGGGGTCGCGCCGCGGCGTTTCTTGCCGTGGAACGCGCTTGGCGCCGCCATCTGGGCGCCGGCGATCGCCGGTGCCGGTTACTTCTTCGGAAAAGCGTTCGAAGCAGTGCTCGATCGAGCGCGTTCGTACGAAATCGTCTTCTTCGGTGTCGCCGGGATCGCGGCAGCGGTGTTCTTCTTCGTGCGGAAGCGTCGCGCAGGAAAAACGGCAAAGCCGACGTAGGTCGAGCGCGTTCGCGCCGCCGGGGTGAGTCGACCGACACCCCGCGCGTTCTTTCTTTCACGTCGCCGGCGCGTTCCAAAGTTGAAACATCAGGGCCGCTCCGCAGCGCGTCAATGCGAAGAATCGGCGCGCGACGAGCGTGGCACTGGTCATGCAGGCAAGATGCCCCGTGCGAGCCCAACACCCATGACGTTCGATCCGACCCCCGATCTCCTCAGCAGTCTGACCCCCCGCCAAGTCGTCCTTCTTTCGGAACGCGACGAGGCCCTGCGGCGCGCGCTCGGCCGAGCGCTGTCCTTCAGCGGCTTCTCCGTGATCCCGGTGCCAGACCTTCCCCGCGCTGCGGCGTACATCGAAGAAGGACCCGACGCCGGTCACGAAGGCTCCCTTCCGGACGTCATCGTGACGGACCTTCCTTCATGGGGCCCGCAAAGAGACGCCGCGCTATCACTCGTGCGACGACTGAGTCGCCGCGTCCCCGTCGTGGTGCTCGCCAACGGGGGTGACCTTCCGTTTTTCGCAGACGGACGTGCGTCACCGATGATCGAGGTCCTCGAAAAGCCGGTTGCTCCTCAAGACCTTCAGGCTGCCGTACTCCGCGTCCACGCGCGACTGCGTTACCATTAGAAACATGCACTTCGCGCGAGCCCGATGCCTTCCGAGTGCGGTTGGAAGCGCGCTTGTACGACAAGGTGAGACGCTTTGCGAAGGTCTTGCTGCTTGAAGTGGGCCGAGTAGCCTTCACCTGTGCGTCAGTTCTTTTTGCTCTTCGCTTCGACGATCCTGGCGTGCGCTTGCGGCGGCCCTTCCGACGCAGGACTCTTTCATTCCGACAGCGCGAACTCCACGCTGTGCGTCGATGGCGCGACCGTGGCGTGCACCGACACCACAGGTTGTCAGGGTCAGCAACTCTGTAGCAACGGGCAACTCGGCGCGTGCACCTGCGGTGCAACGAGTTCCGGCGGTGCCGGCGGAACGCCGCTCGGTAGCGGTGGCTCTTCTGCCGGTGGTCTTGCGGGAACCGGTGGACAACTCGGGACCGGCGGCTTCGGCGGAAGCAGCGGCGCCGGTGCCAGCGGGGGCGACGCGGGCGTCGTGTCGTCGAGCGGCGGATCCTCCGACGGCGGACAGCCGCCTTCCGCCGAAGCCGGCAGCGACTGCGGGGCGGGAAGCTACGTGGGAACCCTGAGCGGGCCGTACAGCGCGGTCATCGGAACGAGCACGTTCACCGCGGATCTGACCTTCACGGTGGACGCTTCGGGCAACGTCTCCGGAACGCTCACGGGCACCTCCGACAAGACGTCGAGCGCGACGCTCTACGGCATCATGAACTGCGTCACCGACGCAGTGACGATCTCCGTCGAGAAGGGGACGTACGGAGCCCTCCCCATCGGAGGAGGGCAATACTCGGGGTCGATGGACGGGTCGTACGATCCGTCGAGCCACGCCTTCGTGAACGGCACCTGGAAGTTCACCGAACCGAACTCGACGCGGGGCGGCCAAGGCGACTGGACCGCGCATGCCGACGGCATGCTGCCCCCGTGAGCCTCGACGCGCGACAACGCCGACGCGCCGCTCAGGCGTGAATCACGATCGGCGTTCCGCGATCCTTGTTGATGACGCCGTGCCATCCGTCGGGGACCGGCGGATCCGTCCATTCGAAGAGCCACGCGCTGTCGTCGGGGGCGAGGTTGATGCAGCCGTGGCTGCGCACCTTGCCGAATTGGTCATGCCAATATGCGCCGTGGAGCGCGTAGCCCTTGTGGAAATATTGGACGAACGGAACGTCGCGCAGGCTGAAGGAGTCGCTCACGTCGTCGTCCGCGTCCATCGTCGCCGAGACGTGTTTCGTGACGATCATGAACGTGCCGCGCACGGTGGCCGGCGCTTTTTCCGGATCGGCAAGGCCCGCGAGCCCGGTGCTCACCAGGGTCGCGTAGACCGCCTTGTCGCCCTGGTACGCGACGAGGGATTGGTTCTTGATCGAGACGTCGATCCATTTCCGTTCCCCGTCGGCGACGCTCGGATACGTGGCGCGCTTTTCGAGGATGAGCGCGCTCGACACCGGAACGAACTCGCCGCCGCGACCTTCCCAGAACGTCACGCCGTCGAAGATCACTTTTCGCCCCGTGAGCTTCACGCCCTGCCGGAACGCGAACGTGCCGACCGGTTTGAGCAATCCGGGTCGCTCTTCGACGTAGCGGAGCGCCCACCTCTTGGTGATGAACGCGACCGGCAAATCTTCGTCGTCGCCGAGCACGACGCCGTGGAACTCGCTCGGCCGAACGAGCCTCGTGCGATCGAGCGGAATGAGGTCGAGCTCCGTCGTGAGTCCGAACGGGCGTCCTTGCCAGTCGAAGACGCGCCCCATCGCGAAGCCTGCGTCGGGATCCGATTGTCCTGCTTGCACGGAACGATGAAGGCCTTGCTCGGTGCCGTAAGGTTTGACGAGCGACGTCCCATTCTCACGAGGGATGAAATCCGGCGGCGTCGCGAGCTCGCCCACCAGCGCGGAGAGGCCCTCGCGCTTCACCGCTTCGTGCCACTCCGCGCCGCGCGCGGCGTAGCCCGACCCTTCGACGCGATTCATTTCCGCAGGCTCCGGCAATCGAAAGTAAAAGTGCGGCCCTGGGTTTCCGGCCATCGCGTAGAGATACGGAAGGCCCGCGCCGCGCTTGGGGCGATCTTGCGCGGCCACGACGACGGGGTTCTGTAGATCGAGCGTCGCGCCGCGTCCGACACAGACGAAGCCGCGCGGGTTGATGCGGTACCAGCCGCCCGGACACCCGTCGTTTTTGATCTCGGGCCCGCGTCGCGGCACGACGGCGCCTGCGCGGAGATACCCGTAGCGCGTCCGCTTGGAACCCGTGTCGCTGTAAACCCAGGTGCGCCACGCGATGCTCGCGATGAGATCGCTGGTCGGTTTGAACGGCAGGTTGTCGCGCTCCGTTCCGAGCTCGGGGGTCGGCGAAAGCTGGGTGCCCGCCTCGGCGGATGGCGCCGCCGAGACGACGAGCGGCTCGGTGACTTTCGGCGCGACGAGCGCCCCCGGCGGATCCTTCCCCGAGCACGCGACGAGCGCGGGCAACGCGAAGGGGAACGCGAATCGGCAGAGGAAATCGACGGGGCGAACGCGGGCCACTTCGAGCCCCGCTCTATCACCACCCCCGCGCTCGTTCCCAGCTCCTTCTCGCCGCGAGCGTCATCTCGCGACTCGCCCCGACGCGCCGGCTCGGGCATGCTCGCCGCCATGCAGATCCCCCGCGGCGTTTGGCGACTCGTGCGCGAGGCGTCCCGCCACCTCCTCCGGCGCCCCGTGGTCGGCGTGGCGGCGGCCGCCCGCACGCGCGACGGGCGCTGGCTTCTGATTCGTCGCGGAGACACCGGCGAGTGGGCGCTGCCCGGGGGCACCCTGGAGTGGGGCGAGACCCTCCGAGAGGCCGTCGCGCGCGAGCTGCTCGAAGAGGCGGGTGCGACGGTCGAATCGCTCGGGCGAGTCAGCGGCGTGTACTCGCGGAGCGACCGGGACCCGCGATTTCACGCGGTCACCGTCGTGGTGTGCGCCGAAGTGTCGGAACCGACGCGCCCGCCCGAAAATCCGGTCGAAATCCGGGAAGTGCGGCTGTTCGCCGACGGTTCGCTGCCCGAAAACATCGGGATGGGAATGAGCGACATGATCCAGAACGCCCGAAAAGAAGGAGTTTTTTGGGAATGAGCGCCGAGAGAAAACGCGGCCACGGCGAAAGTGGGCTCGGCGTCTTCGTGTGGCTCCTCGCCGCGAGCACGACGGGTTGTATGGGCGGCCTTCGCGTGAACACGGTCGCCACCTCGGTCGACAAGCCGAGCAACGTCGCCGTCTACTTTTCGGTGAACAAGGATCATGCGCCGGTCGCCGGACTGTTCGAGAAGAATTTCCAGATCTCCGAGGACGGACAGGACCTGACGGCGGATCAGACGAAGCAGACGCTCTTGCCGCGCGACATGGTCGCCGTGCACCGCGCGCTCTTGCTCGTCGACATGAGCGGCCCGGTAGCCATCGGCGATACCCGGGCGAAGATCGCCTCGGCCGTCGCGCGCTTCGTGACGAAGGCGCACGCGAGCGAACCGGTCACGGTGTTCGCCTTCGACGGAGGCGCTTCGGTGAAGCTCGTGGGCGAGTATCCGCAGGGAACGGACGACATCGCCGACATCGCGTCGCTCGCGTCGTACACGCAGACCGACTCGTCCAGCAACTTGAACAGCGCCATCGTCGAAGCCCTGAGTGAGCTCGACGCGCGCCTCATGACGCAGCAGAAACCGATCCGCGTCGGCTCGCTCGTCGTCTTCGCCCGAGGGCCGGATCTCGCGGGGCGCGTGTCCGAGGACAAGATGACCGACGCGATCGAGGACTCGGACGACCTCGTCTACACCGTCGACGTCAAGGACGGTCCCGGCTTCCACGCGTCGCGCCTCGGCCGCGCCGGCACCTTCACGGCCGACACGATCGCGACGATCGACGGCACGCTCGAGCACGCCGGCGAGACACTCGCGGCCGCGGTGAACGGCTACTATCTCCTCTCTTATTGCTCCCCCGCGCGCGCCGGCGATCGGCACTTCCGCATCAAGGTCACGACGACCGACGAAAAAGGGCAGGACGTGTACGGCACGCTCGGCTCGGACTTCGACGCGACCGGCTTCACGTCGGGTTGCGATCCGACGACGCGGCCTCGTTTCGTGATTCGGCCCAAGCCCGACGCGAAGCACGAGCGGCACGACGACAAGGACGACGATCATCCGAAGCACGACGCTTCACCCGCGACGAGCCACGGCGCCGAGCCCGCGGCGGCGACCCCCGGCAACGACGAGGGCGACGCCGTGGTCCCCCCGCCGGCGAAGCCCGGCTACGCGCAGTGAGCTCTGCCGACCGCTCCGTCCAGGTCTTCGAGAACGAACGTGTCGTAGCGCGAGGAACGTCGCGCACGACGTGGTTCGTGCGACGCGACGACGATTGGGTGAACGTGACGCAATGGCCCGGCGCCGTCGCGGAGGCGCAGAGCGCCGGTCCGGGAACCGTCTGGGAGCGCGCCGTCCGCATCGCGGTGCCGGCCGGAACCGAGCTCCTTCGCGTGGAGACCACGCCGCGCGCCGACGCGCGGCAAGATCCGATGAAGTACCTGCGAGGCACCTCGAAGGGCCGACCGACCGCGTCTCGACGAACGACGTTCCACGTGAAGCGCGACGGCTCGCTCGAGCGCGTGCCGAACCGCGCGCCGTCACGCTAACGCGTGATGGCCCGAGTCGGAGGCGTCGCGACGGCGCCAGTCAGCCACTTGGCGGTGTGAACGATGTCCGCGAGGTTCCCGGCGGCGAGCCCCACGTCGCCGCCTTGGTTCACGAAGTGTCGGCGGCGTTCGGCGCTTCGGCTGAGCCCGACTACCGAGAGCGCTTGGGTCGTCGGCCGGCTGCGCAGCGCCGCGAGCAGCTCGCAGGTGAGCTCCAGATCGTGCGAATCGATCTCGAGCACGAACACCTCGTAGTACCCGGTCGCGACTTCGAGCGCTGGGGCGAACAGGCCGTTGCTCACCGATTGGATCACCCCGCGCAGCGAAGCATTGTCGAGCGGCCGGCGCCGGCAGAGCAGCACGCGCGGGGGAGGACGGCCGATGGACTCCGGAACGGGATGGCCCGAGCGTCTGAGAAATCGAACGATTTCCACGCGGTGAAATCGCAGATGCCGTCCTTCGGTGCGCCGGCCGAAGAGATGACCTTGGTTCACCCAGTTGTGGATCGTCTTCAGGTCGACGGAGAGCAGTCGGGCGACGTCACCTGCGGTGAGGTCGTACACGTCGGGGGGTGCCCCTTTGCCCGTCTCAGTTGCGTTTTGCTTCAATCCTGCCCACCCCCGCGCACCTTGGCGATCCAAGGGGCTGTCATGCGACAGAGGGTACGCACGCACGCTCCGCCGTCGCAAGTTCCGCGCGCTGCGGAAGCTCTCCTTCGCAACTCTCGGATACAAGTAAGAAAATTGCGACCGCACGAATCGCTACGCGTGTCAGCCAAACGCTGACAGCCGCAGGGGGCCGATCGGAGATCGAACACCGCTACAGATCGCGGAAAAAGGACCGTTCCACTCGAACATGAGTGCTCTCTACTTGCCTAGTCCTGCGCAGCAGCGCTCGGACGAACCGACATCGAGACCGGAGCACTCCCCGGCCACGAGCGAAGTCCGAACCGCTTCCGCCCCGAAGGGTCGCATCCTCGTCGTCGACGACGAGCCCCTCCAACTCCGAAGCATCGCGCGCGTGCTCAGGTCGCGAAACTACGAAGTCGAGTGCGCCGCGGACGGTCACGACGCGACGAAGATGCTCGTCGAAAAGGACGGCTACGACGCCGTGCTCAGCGACATCGCGATGCCGGGGATGAACGGCATCCAGCTCCTTCAGTTCGTTCGCGAGAGGAACCTCGACATCCCCGTCGTCCTCGTGACCGGCGAGCCGGCGGTGAGTACCGCAGTGAAGGCGCTCGAGTTCGGCGCGTTTCACTATCTCACCAAGCCGCTCGAGATCCCGGACCTGGAAGAGGTCGTCGAGCGAGCGGTTCGCCTCCACCGGATGGCCATGATGAAGCGGCAAGCGGCGGAGCTCCTCGGTCATCCGATCGAGAGCGACGACGCCAAGCGGCTCGCCGAGAACTTCGACCGCGCCCTCGCCTCGCTCTGGATCGCCTATCAGCCCATCGTCTCGGTGAAGTCGAAGACGATCTATGGTTACGAAGCGCTCCTCCGTAGCAACGAGCCGAGCTTGCCGCACCCGGGCGCGGTCCTCGACGCCGCGGAACGGCTCGGTCAGCTCGAAGCACTCGGACAGATCATCCGCGACCGCGCGGTCGAGCCCATTCTCGGCCGGCCCGAGGCGGGCATGTTGTTCGTCAACCTGCACACCACGGACTTGCTCGACCCCACCCTGCTCTCGCGGACCGCTCCCCTCTCCCAGATCGCGGAGCGCGTGGTCCTCGAGATCACCGAGCGCGCGTCCCTCGATCGCGTGAAAGATCTCCGCGGACGGATCGCGTCGCTCCGCGAGATTGGGTTTCGCATCGCCGTCGACGACCTCGGTGCGGGCTACGCGGGCCTCACGAGCTTCGCTCTCCTCGAGCCCGAGATCGTCAAGCTCGATATGACGCTCATCCGCGACGTGCACCAGAGCGCGACGAAGCAAAAGCTCATTCGCTCGATGGCCGAGCTCTGCCGCGACATGGGAATGCTCGTCGTCGGGGAAGGCGTCGAGACCGTCCAGGAGCGCGATGCTCTGGTGGAGCTCGGCTGCGACCTCTTGCAAGGTTACTTCTTCGCAAAGCCCGGTAAACCGTTCCCCGTCGTGAGCTTGTGACCGCGGCATCGCGCAGATCGTCGATCGCATGACGGGTAGCACGAGCCTTCAGCCGGCCATGTCCTCGCTCACGGGCCCGGCCACGCCGGGACGCGGCGAGCAAAAAACGCTGACGTCCATCACGTCGACGAATCTTCAGATCATTCCGCCCCCGGCCGCCCAGCGCGATCGGGCCGTCCTGGTCCGCATGGACGCCGCGCACGCGGGGCGAGTGAGCGCGCTCGAAGACGTCGAGCTCCGGCTCGGGCGACACCAGAACAACGGCATCGTGCTCGACGACGACGGGATCAGCCGGGTGCACGCGCGCATCTACAAGCAAGGCGAGAAATACTTCGTCGAAGATTTGCGGTCGAGCAACGGGACGTATCTGAACGGGGCGCGGATCGCTCTGGCCGAGCTCGTCGACGGCGCGCTGATCCAGCTCGGGCCGCGCGTGCACTTCCGGTTTTCGGTCCTCGACCAAAACCAGGAGCGCATGTTGCGCCAGCTCTACGAGTCGAGCGTCCGTGACGCCCTCACCGGCGCGTACAACCGCACCTACTTCATGGAACGAATGGCGGGCGAGCTCGCCTTCGCGACGCGCCACGATGTCGACGTCTCGGTGTTGCTCTTCGACATCGACCACTTCAAGAGGGTCAACGACACCTTCGGGCACCCGGCGGGGGACGCCGTGTTACGGCAGCTCTCGCAAACGGTGCAGCGCGTCCTCAGAACCGAGGACGTGTTCGCGCGCTACGGGGGCGAGGAATTCATCGTGCTCCTGCGGTCGACCGCGATCGACGGCGCGGCGCGGGCGGCCGAGCGCCTGCGGGCTGCGGTTCACGCCGCCGGCGCGGACTACGACGGGCGCCGCATCGACGTCACCGTCAGCGTCGGATGTGCGTCGCTGTTCGGCTGTGACAAGCGGCCGGCCGATGCCCTGATCGCCGCGGCCGATCGGCGACTTTACGCGGCGAAAGCGGCTGGCAGAAATCGCATCGTCGCGACCGATTAGCCCCTCCAGCGAGCGCGCGGCGCGAAAAAAGAACTCCCGGCTCGTGTCCTTCGGTTGAGCTGCGGGGAAGACCGGGCTAGCGTCGACCCCGTCTCGCTGGAAGGAACCATCACCGTGCCCATCGACGTGGAATCGCTCAAGACCGAACGCGACCGGATCAAGACGGAGCTCCGCGAACTCGAAGTGGATCAGCGGAAGCTCGAGACCGATCTCAAGGCGCTCCGCCAAAAGGAGATCCGTGCGAAGCGCGAAATCGAGGCGCTCTCGACCCTCATCGAGCTCTGCGACGTGCGCGCTACGGGCGCAGAGACGTCGGCGACGACCTGAGGCGCGCCGCGACGTCTTCGAGACGGCACGGCTCGGCGCGTCATGCCTTGGTCTTGCCGAGCTCGAGAATGCGCGCGAAATGCGCCTCGCCGACCGGCACCACCGACAGTCGCGAGTGCTTGATCAAGGCGAGACCGGCGAGCTTCTTGTCGGCCTTCATCGCGGAGAGCGTGACCGACTCCTTGAAGGGTCGCACCGGCGCGAGCTCGACGGCCGTCCAATCCCCCTCTTTTGCGCTCGGATCTGGATAGCCTTCCCGCACGACCTTGGCGATCCCGACGACGCTCTTGTCGTCGCCCGAGTGGTAGTAGAGGACGAGATCGCCTTTTTTCATCGCGCGAAGATTGTTGCGCGCTTGGAAGTTCCGAACGCCATCCCACACGGTGCGACCCTCGGCAACGAGCCGGTCCCACGAGTAAACGTCCGGTTCGCTCTTGGTGAGCCAGTAGTTCGCCATGTCGCGTGGTGTCCCTTTCGGTCGCCGATTCTGGAACGATTCGTCGCGTTCGAGAAGACTGTGTGTGCGCGGCGACCCACGCGCTATGCTCCGCGATCTAGACTTGCCCGCGCAGGGCCCGAACCGGGAGATCAGAATGCCGACCTCGAGAGGAGTCGTCGCAAGAGCGCTCGTATTCGTCGCTGGAATCGTCGCTGCGGGCTGTAGCAGCGGCGGCAGCGCACCGCCGGCCGGCACCGGCGGCTCGAGTAGCAGTGGCGGCACTAGCGGCAGTGGCGGCACCGACGCCGGCCGCTCGATGACGGACGCGGGGTCGACGATCGACGGATCCACGGGCCTGGACTCGGGCACGACGACCAAGGACGGCGGCGGCGTCAACCCGCACCTCCACTGCGGAGACCACGTGCTCGACCCGGGCGAGCAATGCGACGACGGTAACAAGATCAACGGCGACGGGTGCGACGCCGACTGCCGGTTTACGTGCATTGCGGGACCCGTCGGCGACGCGGTGTGCTCGGACGGCAATTTCTGTAACGGCATCGAGACGTGCAGCGCGAACCACCTCTGTCAGGCGTCCACGACGAACCTTCCGGACGGAACGATCTGCGGCGAAGTGAACAAATGCCTCGGCGGCGTCTGCCGATCCGCGACGGCGGACTGCGGCGACACGCTCGTCATCGCGCCCGAGGAATGCGACCCACCCGACGGTAAGGGCTGCGGCGCGGATTGCAGGTTCACGTGTGTCTCCACCGACTTGACTCGCGATTGCAAATCCACGGACATCTGCGCGGGCAGCCCGCGGTGCGACGACTCGACCCACACTTGCTTGCCCGGAACGCCGCTCGCCGACCTCCACCCGTGCGGGACCAACCTAGCCTGCGTCAGCGGCGTTTGTTCGAGCAAGTATTGCGGCAATCATGTCGTCGATCCGGGCGAGGAGTGCGACGACGGCAACGGCATCACCGGCGACGGCTGCGAGCCCAACTGCAAGTACACCTGCGCCGCGGGAGACCCCCTGCGCGATTGCGGCGCGCCGAACAGCTGCTTCAACGCGGGCACTTGCGACACGAGCAGCCACGTCTGCGACCCGTTCGTACCGAAGGCCGCGGGAACCGGCTGCGGAACCGGAGAAAATTGCGTCCAGGGGACTTGTCGCAACGCGGTGTGCGGCGACGGCATCGTCGCGCCGAGTGAAGCGTGCGACGACGGCAACCTCGACGACAAGGACGGCTGCACGAACGACTGTAAGAAGAACACCCCCGGGTGCACGGCGAATTGCTCCTGCCAGGGGAACGGGGACTGCGACGACGGCGATCCCTGCAACGGATCGGAAACGTGTGCGTCCAACGTCTGCGCGCCGGGCACCGCGCTCGGCGACGATACCGCGTGCGGCACCGGACGAATCTGCATCGCCGGGGGCTGCCGCCTGAGCGTGTGCGGCGACGGATACACCGACTCGAGCATCGGAGAGGAATGCGATCCGCCGAACACCGGCGCCTGCGACGCCAACTGCAAGGCACAGGTGAAATGCGATCTCACCGGAACGACGTGGGGCGTGAAAATTGCCGTCAACGTCGGCTGGGGCGACGGGACCATTCTCGAGCCGACGACCGGGCAGCTCGTTCAGTGGGCGGAGCTCTCGAACATCACCCAGGGCTCGGATCTGAAGCTCGCGATGAAGCTCAAGCCCTGCGGGCTCAGCATTCCGGATTTTCCGACGACCACCGATTTGGGCGGAGAGTGGTACGGCGTCACCTTCGCCGATGCGCTCTGGGAGAAGCCCGGGATCCCCGTCGTCGACGCGACGGGCTCCTTGAGTAACCGGGCCCCGGGGGCGGTCATCAAGCTCGACACCGTCGTCATCTTGCTCGGGGTCACGTTCACGAGCCCGGCGACCCCGCTCGGGACGTGGACCGATCCGACGGTGGCCTGGACCGATCTCGTCCAGCAGCCCGGCGTGGCCGTATCGGACCCGGACGGCGACAAGCACGACGGCATCACCGCCAACGTGAAGACCGGCGCGCTCCCGCCCGCAGACAAGCCCTCGAGCACGGGCCAATATGCCGACGTCATCGCGGACTTGAACACGCCGCCTGCTCGCGCGGACCAGCTTTATCTGGCCGTGAAGCAGGTCTCTTCGGAGGTCGGGTCCCTCGATAGCTGCACGTCGATGCACGGGGCCGTCACGGTGAACTTCCTCGACAATCACATCGTGGGGTGCCTCCTCGACGCGCAGAGCGGCAATGCGGCCTGCTCGACGCAAAACGAACAAATCGTCGATGCCGTTCGCCCTCACTACACCGTTTCGAGCGCCACCTACTCGGCGGCGGCCGTTCCGAGCGGGGCCACCTGCGCCGCGGTGAGGGCCGCGGTCCCGTGAAGCCGCGCGTACTAGCCGAGCAAGGCTCGCGTGATATAGGTAGGGTATCGATGCGGGGCATTTCTTATCTCATCTTGGGCGCAGTCACGGGAGCGACGGCCTGCTCGGTCTACGACTCGTCCTTGCTCGGCCGGGCGGCCTCGTCGGCCGGCGGCGCGGGCGGCAGTACGGCGGGCAGCGGCGGAAGCGGCGCCACGAGCAGCGGTGGCGGAACTAACTCCAGCGGCGGAAGCAGCGGAGCCGCTGCTTACTGTCTTGGAGCACCGCAGAAGACGTTCCCCCCGAAGCCCCCACCGCAAAAGAACGACGCCGGGAAGGACGACGTCGAAGCCGTCTCCGTCCAGTACACCATCGACCTCGGGGACTCGAATCCGGTCAGTGGCGACACGAGCCGGTATCGCACCATCGGGTTCGACCTCGACAAGTTCTGCTCTGCTGGTGCGACCCTCACGTCCTTCGGCGAGTGCCTGCTCCCGAGTGGCGACCCCGGCGTTCTGGACGGGCCGGGCGGCGTCGACAACGCGCTCGGCGGCGTCATTCAGAAGGTGCGAGATCTCATCGGCTCGTTCAGCTCCGAGAACTACACGACGGCGCTGCAGACCGGCGCGTCGAACATCATCTATCGAATCTCGCAGTGGAACGGACAAGCGAACGACGACCAGGTGCTGGTCGAAACGTACGTGGCTGCGCCGTTCGACTCGATCGACAACCCCAAAGGTTCGTCACCGAAGTGGGCAGGCAACGACGTCTGGCCGATCGCTTCCGACTCGGTGAACGGAGGCGTGCGCGCGAACTCGCGCTACCGCGACGCGAACGCGTACGTCGCAAACTACCAGGTCGTCGCGAGCCTCAAGTCGACGAGCCTCCGGCTCGACGTCGGCCTTTCGAACCTCGGCGACGTGAAGCTCGACATGCTGCTCCGCGGTTCGATCATCGTGTGCAATCTCGAGCCGACCGACGCCGGTCCCTGGGGCTGGAATGCCGTATCGTGCACCCTCGGCGGACGCTGGCGCGCCGACGACCTCGTGCATCAGCTCGGTCAGTTTCCGAACCCGAGCATCACCGATCACCGCGCGCCGCTCTGCACACAGGCCGTCACCTACCCCACGTTCAAGGCCAACATCTGCCAGCAGATCGACACGTACAGCGGTATAAACGGAATTGCCGACGCCACGACCGAGTGCGATTCGCTATCGATGGGTGTCTATTGGACGTCGCGACCGGCGATCCTCGGTGACGTCTACACGGTCAACGCACTCGTCGATCCGTGCCCGGCCAATCAAGACCCGGCGAACGACAGCTGCTTCACGGATGCCGGAGCAATCCTGGGAGCCGGAGGCACCGGCGGCGGTGGCGGGACCGACGCAGGGCCGTCGCACAAAGACGCCGGCGCCGACGGCGGGAAGACCCGCGACGCCAGCGCCGACCACTGAGGCTCTTACTTCAGCGCGTCGAGCCCCAGGTTCAGCTCCAGAACGTTGACGCGCGGTTCACCGAAGAGTCCGAGCGTGCGTCCCGAGGTGTGTGCTGCCACGAGCTCGCGCACCCGGTCGGGGCTGAGTCCTCGCGCCTTGGCGACGCGGGCGACCTGGAGGTCGGCATTCGCCGGGCTGATGTCGGGATCGAGCCCGCTCGCCGAGCGCGTCGCCGCATCCGCCGGGATGACGGCATCCGGGCCGAGTCCGTTCTCCTCACGGTACGCCTTCGCGAGATCCTTGAAGCCGGGGTACGTCTCGTCGACGTCCTTGGTCGCCGGATCGTCCTTGATACCGTTGATCAGCTTGTCGCTGGTCGGACCCAGGTTGGTCCCGCTCGAATTCGCCGCGTCGTAGCCGTTGCCGGCCGCGGACGGCCGAGGGTGGAAGTACTCGGGCTTCGTGAAGCTCTGACCGAGGAGCGAGGAGCCCACGACGTTGCCGTGCGCGTCCTTGATCAAGCTGCCGGCGGCCTGACTCGGAAAGGCTACTTTGCCTATCGCCCAGACCGCCACCGGGAAACCGATGCCGGTCAGGACGACGAAGAACACGGTCAGGAGAATGGCTGGACGTAGTTGTTTCATGATCAGGCGAGCCCCAATAGGACGATGAGTCGGTCGATGAGCCAGATTGCCGGGAACGGTGCGATCACGCCCCCGACGCCGTAGATGAGAAGATTGCGCCGCAACGTCGAGATCGCGTTCGACGGGCGGTAGCTCACGCCGCGGAGCGAGAGCGGAATCAGCGCGATGATGATCAACGCGTTGAAGATGACCGCCGCGAGCACGGCCGAGTGGGGATTGGTCAGGCGCATGAAGTTCAATTGTCCGAGCGCCGGGTACGTGACCAAGAACATCGCCGGAATGATCGCGAAGTATTTGGCGACGTCGTTGGCGATGCTGAACGTCGTCAGCGCGCCGCGCGTCATCAGCATCTGCTTGCCGATCTCGACCACCTCGATGAGCTTCGTCGGGTTGGAGTCGAGGTCGACCATGTTGCCGGCCTCCTTGGCGGCCTGAGTGCCGGTGTTCATGGCGACACCCACGTCGGCTTGAGCGAGCGCGGGCGCGTCGTTGGTGCCGTCACCGGTCATCGCGACCAGACGCCCTCCGGACTGCTCCTTACGGATGAACGCGAGCTTCATCTCCGGCGTCGCTTCCGCGATGAAGTCGTCGACCCCGGCCTCCGCCGCGATGGCTGCAGCAGTGAGGGGGTTGTCTCCGGTGACCATCACGGTCTTGATCCCCATCTCTCGGAGCTGTGTGAAGCGCTGCTTCATGCCACCCTTCACGATGTCCTTGAGCTGGATCACGCCGAGCGCGCGAGCGTTTTCCGCAACCACCAGCGGCGTGCCACCGTCGCGAGAGATGCCTTCGACCGTCGACTGAATGTCGGCGGGGAACGTGCCGCCCTGCGACTCGATGAAGCGCTTCACGCTGTCGGAAGCGCCTTTTCGGATCTGCTTTCCGTTCAGATCGATGCCGCTCATCCGTGTGTTCGCCGAGAACTCGACGAACGTGGCGTCCCCGAGCTCCGCGATCTCGCGCGTCGGGACTCCGTATTTGTCCTTGGCGAGCACGACGATGCTGCGTCCCTCGGGGGTCTCGTCGGCCAGCGACGCCAGCTGCGCGACCCGGGCGAATTCGTCGATCTTGACGCCGAGCGCCGCGTGAAACTGGGTCGCCTGGCGATTGCCGAGCGTGATGGTGCCGGTCTTGTCGAGGAGCAACGTGTTCACGTCGCCGGCGGCTTCGACCGCCTTGCCGCTCATCGCGAGCACGTTGTGCTGCATGACGCGGTCCATTCCGGCGATGCCGATGGCGCTCAAGAGGCCGCCGATGGTCGTCGGGATCAGACAGACGAGCAGAGCGACGAGAACGGTGATGCTCGGCACGGCGTCGGTGCCACCCGCCGCGTACTTCGCGAACGGCAACAAGGTGACCGTCGCGAACAAGAAGATGAGCGTCAAGCCCGCGAGCAAAATCGACAGTGCGATCTCGTTCGGCGTCTTCTGCCGCTTGGCGCCCTCGACGAGCGCGATCATGCGATCGAGGAAGCTGTGGCCGGGGTCCTGAGTGACGCGGATGACGATCCGGTCCGACAGGACCCTCGTGCCGCCGGTGACGGCGCTGCGATCGCCACCGCTCTCGCGGATGACGGGCGCGGACTCACCGGTGATCGCCGACTCGTCGACGCTGGCGACGCCTTCGATGATTTCGCCGTCGGCGGCGATCATGTCGCCGGCCTCGCACACGAAGAGATCGCCCTTCACGAGCTGAGGCGCGGCCACGCGCTCCTCTTTTTCACCCACGAGCCGACGCGCCATGGTGTCGGTCTTGGTCTTCCGCATCGCGTCGGCCTGGGCCTTGCCTCGCCCCTCGGCCATCGCCTCGGCGAAATTCGCGAACACGACCGTGAACCAGAGCCAGAGGCTGACTTGGCCGACGAAGAGCGTGTCGGCGGCGTGGGTCACGGCGCCGCGAATCCAGAAGTACGTGGTGATCGCGCTGCCCACTTCGACCACGAACATCACCGGGTTCTTGGCGACGACACGCGGGTCGAGCTTGACGAACGCTTCCTTGATGGCGCGCCTGACGATCGCGCCTTCGAACAGCGCGCGCGGCGCATTCTTGGGGCGAACGTTGTGATGGACGTGGACCGGCGGGTCGTCCATCCCAGCGGGGATCGAGAGCTCTAGCTGCTTTTGGATAGCCATGTGGGTGTTCCCGTCAATGAGTGGCGAGCACGTTCATCTGGAACTGCTCGACGATCGGTCCGAGCGCGAGCCCGGGGAAGTAGGTGAGTGCCCCGACGATGACGACGACGCCGACCAGGAGCCCGGCGAAGGTGGGTGTGTCGGTGGGGAAGGTTCCGGACGAGGCCGGTATATTGACCTTCTTGGCGAGCGCGCCGGCCATCGCCAGGAGCGGCACGATCATCAAGAAGCGACCGATGAGCGCAGCGAGCGCGATGGTGGCGTTGTACCAAGGCGTGTTCGCGGTGATGCCGGCGAAGGCCGAACCGTTGTTTCCGGTGCCCGAGGCGTACGTGTAGAAGATCTCACTGAAGCCGTGAGGTCCGCCGTTGTTCAGGTTGCCGGTCGCGGCGCCGTATACCGAGTCCGCGCCGCCGTACGCGCTCCCGGGCCACGTGTTGAGCGCCGCCAGCGCGCCCGTCTTCGGCAGATCGATGGTGCTCGAGAGCGCGGCGAAGCCGAGCACGCTGGCCGCGAGCACCAACGTCGCCAGCATCGCCATCTGAACCTCGAATTTCTCTATCTTCTTGCCGAGATATTCCGGAGTTCTCCCGACCATCAATCCGGCGATGAAGACCGCAAGGACCGCGAACATCAGCATGCCGTAGAGCCCCGCGCCGACCCCGCCGAAGATCACTTCGCCGGTGAGCATGTTGAACAGCGGCACGAGCCCGCCGATCGGGGTGAAACTGTCGTGCATGGAATTCACTGCGCCGCAGGACGCACCGGTCGTCACGGTGGCGAACAAAGACGACGCCGCGATGCCGAACCGCACTTCCTTGCCCTCCATGTTGCCGCCGGACTGCATCGCGGTCGCAGCGGTCTCGATGTGCGCAGCCGCAAGATGCGGCGTGCCGGCCTGTTCGGCGCTCGTGCAAATGAGCATGCCTGCGAGCGCCAGCGCGGACATCGCGCCGAAGAGGGCCCAGCCCTGCTTGGTGTTCCCCACCATCTTGCCGAACGTGTGGGTGATGGCGCCGGGGATCGACCAGATGAGCACGAGCGTGAAGAAGTTCGAGAGCGGCGTCGGGTTCTCGAACGGATGGGCGGAGTTCGCATTGAAGAAGCCGCCGCCGTTCGTGCCGAGCTGCTTGATGATCTCCTGCGACGCGACCGGACCGAGCGCGATCGTCTGTTTTCCACCCTCGAGGGTCGTGACGACCGTGTATGGGTCGAAGTTTTGCGGGACGCCCATCGCGAGAAAAATGAAGGCGCCGATGAAGGAGAGCGGTAGGAGCACGTAGAGCGTGCAGCGGACCATGTCCGCCCAGAAGTTCCCGATGCCGTCGGCGCTCTTGCGCGAGAAGCCGCGAATCACGGCGATCGCGATGGCGATGCCCACAGCCGCCGACGCCCAGTTGTGGATCGCGAGCGCGACCATGTTCGAGAAGTAAGACATCGTCACTTCTGGCGAGTAGCTCTGCCAGTTGGTGTTCGTGGTGAACGACGCCGCGGTGTTGAACGCGAGGTCCGCCGGCATCTGCTTGACCCCGAACTGTTGGGGGTTCAGCGGCAGGACCCCCTGCAGACGGAGCGCGCCGTAGGTGAACACCATCGACGCTAGCGAGAACATGAGCATCGCAGTGGCGTACTCGGTCCACTTCATGTCCCGGTCCGGGTCGACGCCGAGGGCGCGATAAGTGCCGCGCTCGAGCCATCCGAGCGGGCCGTGCAAGAAGGTTTTTTCACCCTCGAACACCCGCGCCATGTACGAACCAAGGGGTTTCGTGATCAGCAGCAGGATGCCGAAGTACAAAACGATCTGGAGTATTGCGATAGGGGTCATGACTCAGAATTTCTCCGGCACGAGCAAGGCGTAGAGTAAATACGCGCACACCAACACGGTGGCGGCTCCAACCCAAAGGGTGTCGGTCACGACTGCCTCCCGCGAAGCTTCTCGCAGCCGTGCGTGTAGGCGATGGACACCGCGAAGAATCCGACGGTGATCACGAGGTAGACGAAGTCGGCCATGGTCATGCTCTTCTAGAGACGGGCGTTCGATGGGAACGCGCGTCTCGTCGATGGGGAACGTTGGAAAATCGAACGAAGCGATCGAAATGGATTGCGTGGAGCCACGCTGGCAAATTTGTTTGCACGGCCACGCCCCTCGCCCTCAGAACCTGAATGTCTCACGCCGCGCATAGTGCACGACGCGTGCCGCCGTCGGCCCACAACCGCTCACTGGGAGATCGCCGAAACTCGACGGCGCGAATCCCCGGAGAATCGAAGTGCGCGGCGCCGATACCGCCAGGGACGCAAGCGGCGCGCGAAGACGCAAACGATGCCGCGAATGACCAAATCGCGTCCCACGCCCGTACGGCACCATGATTCCGACGCAGTTCATGTGCCCAGAAACTAAGCTCCGGAGCATCACGAGGCCGTCAAGCTTGGCTCACGGCATCTCAAGAAAGCGTCATCGGTGCCGAATCATCGGGATCCGCGCTGTTTCGCGCCGTCGGAGAGACGACGGAGCGCCTGCATTCCGCGGGCTTGACGCCTCGCCGTCCTCCATTCGGACGCCGCCGCGACGAGCGCCGAGATCGCGGCGCCGAGCCAAGCGGCGAAGACGACGCGGCGACTCTCGGCGGAGAGCAACGCCGGAAAAACGACTTGTACCCCGACGGGCCCACTCAGCACGGCGACCACGTGCACGAGCTGCAGGCGCACCCGACGCTGGCGTTCTAGGTTCAGGTGCTCGACGAGGACGCTGGTCGTCAGCTCACGATCGGCGGCGAGGTCCGTTTCGTCGAGAGTCGTGAAGTCCCGAAATTGCTCCATCACGTTGCGCAGCCGGCGGCGCCTGGGTCGGCTGCGCTACTCTAGTCAGCGAGACCGCACGGTTCGCGATCAGCGGCGAAATCTTGATCCCTTTTTGATGTCGCTCCCGAGCCCTTTCGGGGGACCGCAGAATGCTCAGTTCGAAAGCAGCGCCAGCGCCTTGACGAAACCGGCCGTTGCCCGGGCTGCAACCACGACGAGTCCGCTGCCGAGAATGCGAAGGCAGAGCTTCTTCAGATGGTCCTCGGGACCCACTTGCGGGAAGACGACGAATGCGTCGTGCAGCAAATTGGCGGCTCGACCGGGCGTGAGGAGCAGCCAGCACCCGACCGCGAACGTGCCGAGGACTTGAATGAAAAGGACGAGGACCGGACCGAGAAGACGAGCCATGGTTCCTACGGCTTCGCGTGTTGCGCCACGAACTATTCCGCCTTGAGGCGGTAGCCGACGCCCGGCTCGGTGATGATGAGCCGCGGACGAGTTCGATCCTGCTCGAGCTTGCCTCGCAGCTGTCCCATGTAGACGTGCAAGTATTCGGTCTGGGTTCCGTAGCGGGCTCCCCATCCTTCCTGCAAGAGCTCCTGATGCGTCATCACGCGACCCGCGTGCCGAACGAGGGCCGAGAGAAGCCTCCACTGGGTCGGAGTCAAATGCACTTCTCGATCGTCGATGAATACGAGGCGGCTGTCGAGGTCGACGCGCAGAGGTCCGACCACGACGACCCGTTCGACCGGTGCATCTCGATGCCCGGCGCGGCGGCCAGCCACGCGCAGTCGTGCGAGGAGCTCGTTGATCGCGAAGGGCTTCGTGAGATAGTCGTCGGCGCCCGCGTCGAGCGCGCTCACCTTGTCCCCAACCAAACTTCGAGCGGAAACGATGACGATCGGGACGTTGGTGATCTTGCGGAGCTGCCTGGTCACCTCGATTCCGTCCGCATCGGGTAGTCCCAGGTCGAGCAGAATCACGTCGGGGTTTCTCGTCCCCGCATCCACGACGCCCTCTCGAGCGGTCGATGCCTCGATGAGCCGGTATCCGAACGCAGGCAGCGACGCCCGCAAAAAGCGGCGCATTTGCGGCTCATCTTCGATGGTCAGCACCGTGAGCTCGCGCGTATCCGGGCTCTTCACGAATGCGGTCATGCTTCACCCGTGACCATCGTTTCGTCCGGCGAAAGAGCGAACGTCGCCTGCGTAAACGTGGGCGACTCCATCCGCGTGCTGTCGTCGGTCGTTACATCAACTTACGCCCCCGCACGTCACGAACGCATCAAGAAGCGAGGCCCGTCGGTCAACACCGTCTCATGAACCCTGCCGGTGACTTCGAGCACCTTGTCCGCGCTCGGCAGCGGCCGCTCACCGAGATTCGCCGCTGCGATGCGCTGAAGAGGCGGTTTTTGATCGAATCGTTAGACGGACAGCTCGTATTTTTCGATCGTTTTGAGCCCAGCTAGACGAGCGTTCGAATTGGCTCTCCGAGTTTGCCCGTACGAAGCGGATAGATGGTTCGAACGGCGCCGCTTATCGTGCTTTCACCGACCCGGCTTCATGTCGGCGCCTCGGCGGATGCCTCGTTCACCGCCGGCGCACGAAGGTAGGAAGTGATGGAACCCTTGCAGTCGCCCGTCAGGTCCACGTCAGCGGCCGCGCAAACTCGGCGCCGTGCCCGCTCCATCGGGCTCCACGTACGCCGGGAATGGCTCCCGATGCTCCTCTCGGTGGTCGCGGCCGAGCTCGGCACTTGCCTCGCGGTCGTGGTCTTCAAGAGCTGGGCGCTGGGGCTCGTGTTGCTCTCGGCAGGCGTGGCTTCCGGCGTTCGTTGGGCCCGCACGGGTCAACGGCGGCTCGATGCGGCAGCCGAAGCCCGGCTCCGTACTTCGAGACTTCTTCTCGGCGAGCAGCGGTACGCGGAAGCTCGGGCCGCAGCCGAGGAGGTGCTTACCTCGGCGTACTCGGCGCGACTTCGTGCCGCCGCGTTGACGACGATGGCGTGGATCGCGCTCGAGCGCGGAAATCCGGGCAGAGCCGCCCGGGTGCTCGACCACGTGCTCCTCGCGGGAGCCGTCGACCCATACACGCTCGCGGCGGTCGAGCACGCCGGCGGGCGATCCGACCGCGCCCTGCAGACGCTCGAGCGCGCCAAACAAACGGGGGAACTCGGTCTCGACGCCGTGCGGTTGCTCGTGGACCTTCACGCGACCTCGGGGGATTACCTGGCCGTGACAGCGACCGCGTTCGAGTTCGCGGCCGTGCTCGGGGAGCGAGATCTCCGCCGGATTGTCGGCGCCCTCGAGGGCGCAGGAGAGCAGGCGCTGGCAGCTTCGCTGACGCCCGCCGTTGATGACTCGACTCGTTCCCCGAAGGGCTCTCGTCGCCTCCCGGGGCGAAGCTCCACGAATGCGTTGCCCTAAAACCGAGAGACCGAGAGCGTCGATGAGCGGTGATCACGAAGAGCCAACGGATTCGGTCTGGCGCGTGGTCTCGACACGTGACCGCCACTGGGATGGTCACTTCGTGTACGTCGCCGTCACGACGAGCATCTATTGCCGGCCGTCGTGCCCGGCCCGCCTGCCCCGGCGGCGCAACGTGCGCGTTCTTCACTCTGCCGACGAAGCAGAGCGACGGGGATACGTCGCCTGCCTTCGCTGCCACCCGTCGCCGGGATCGCTCGCTCCGGCCGAAAAGAGCGTGAGGGCTGCGCTTGAGTACATCGAGGCTCACCTCGACTCGCCGCTCCCGCTCGTCACGTTGTCCCGCGTGGTCGGTCTCAGCCCGAACCATCTTCAACAGACATTCACCCGCATCGTCGGACTTTCGCCCAAGACCTATTGCGACTTTCGCAGACTCGCGCGACTCAGGCAGTGCCTGCGGGCCGGCGAATCGATCGCCAACGCGATCTATGGTGCCGGCTACGGCTCGACGCGTTCCGTGTACGAGAGAGCTCGTAAGATGCTGGGGATGACGCCGGCCGCCTACCGCGGCGGAGCCCGCGGTCAGCGCGTTGCGTATGCGACGTATCCAGTCCGCCTGGGTCGGGCGTTGATCGCCCGGACGGATCAGGGCATCTGCGGCGTGTTTCTAGGCGATGCTGACGACGAGCTCGTCGCCGCTCTCGAGCGCGAATTCTCGAGAGCGGCGTTCATTCTTGAAGACTCGAGCGACGCCCGCTTATTAGCGGCCCTCGAGCGCTGTGAGCGAGAAGACCCTCTTCTGTCGAAGCTCGACGTTCGGATCCGCCGCGAGGCGTTTCAGGCAAGGCTGTGGCACGAGCTGTCGTCGTAGAGAGCACGGAACGACGTGCTCGCGCGAAAGCACCGCGCTCGTCGTCTTACCGTGCAGCTTGCTGGCGCGTCGAAGTCGGCGCCCACGCCACCTCGCTCGAATGCAAGAGTCGCTCGGCGCCCGCTCGGTCGAGCTGATCTTCGGTCCGAAGCGCGACCACGAATCCAGTCGTGCTTTCACCGACTGCGATGGAGATCGGGCTGGACGAGATCGGGTGACGGCTGAAATGGCACAACGCCGTTTTCGCGAGCCACTGCCTCGTCATGGAATGCGTGGCAGCGACCGATACCCTCGCACCCCGCAGCTGCATCCAGCTGATCTTGCCGAGGTTGACCTGTTCCCTCAGCGGCTCGACGCTGGTGATCGCGTGAGAGTCGACGAAGGGGTCCTCGTCGGTCGGCGAGATACCGTTGCAAGCATCGGCTTCTGCGACCATCTCGGAGCCGTGGGGGGCCGCCGCGCCGCCACCCTGTTGTGCCGCACATCCGACTAGAGCTGACGTGCACACGAGAACTGCCGGGATCGAAATATGTTTCATGGCGAAATCTCCTGCTGACTGAATTCACTTCGCACTGGAGCCTGCCGACGTCGTTTGTCGGTATGGTCCAAGGTTCCCAATTTGCGGACGGCGACACTCCGTGTTTGCCGGAGGTCGGTCCCGAGAATGGTTCGCAGGGCACGTTCGAGCTGCGGCAACACGCCGCGGTAGTCGACGACGAGACCGTGACTCTTTCCCGCCGCGGTTCGATTCACGCGCGCCATCGCTCTGAGGAGCGTGTAGTCACGCAGATGCGCGTCGAGGTAGAGGACGTGCTGGCTCGGCGCGTCGAAATCCGCGACGTCGCACACGATCAAGATGCCGAGCGGATCTGCGGGGTCCGCGAACCGCTCGAACACCGCGCGCCGAGACATCCGGGCACGGCGCCATTCGGTCGTGGCCTCTACCGTCTCGCAGCGCGTCGAGGTCACGACCGCCGATTCCACCGCACCGCAGTCGTCGAGGAGTGCCTTGTACGTCATGGCGGCGCGCCGGTTTTCAGCGAATAGCTGGGCCTTGAACCCGAGCGGCATGACGTGCTGCACGAAATGTCGGCTCAAATCTTCCGAAATGATGCGAATCCGCTCGAAGGACTCGTCTTCGAGGTCGAAGAGGTGGGATGGATCGCGACGCCTTCGAGCATCCTTCGCGCGGCGTGGAACGAGCCGCTGGTCGTACACGATCGGCACCGTGAGGCCGTCGTCGATGGATTGCTCCGTGCCGTACCGGAAGACGTAAGGGCCGACCTCGTCGAGAATCCGTACGTCCTTCCTTCGCACCGGAGTTCCGGAAAACGACAACACGCAGGCGTCCGGCATGTAGCGCCGAATGTTCCCAGCCACCGCGGTATCCGGTCCGCGCGGAGGGTCGTCGAGCAAGACGAACACCGGGGCCGACGGGACCAACGGCGCGCGCCGTCTCATGGCACCTTGAAGCTTCGTGAACGACGTCGTGATGGTGAGAGCCGACCGGTTCGACAACAGACCGTTTAGATGCACCGCGCTCTTTGCATGAACGGGCTGCTGGAGGCGACGGTGCAAGAAGACGGATGAGACATCGGAAGTGAGTCGTTCTCGATCGGAGACCACCAGCACCAGGGCCGTCGCCCCGGAACACTGCGTCGCGAGCTTGGCGGCGAGAAACGCCATGGCCAGAGTGCGGCCCGACCCGTGTGCGAGAGTCACTGTGCTGCTTCGAGCTGCGGGTTGGCGCGCATCGCGAACGCGAGACAGCGCTCTCGATACAGCGACGAACTGGGCCCCGTGGGCGACGCGCTTACGAAGGCGCCCGGCCGCCCGATCGAACACCGTGTAGCTTCGAACCAGGTCGAGCAACGTCTCGCGCTCGAGCAACCCTCGAACCAGGCGCTCGAACGGGGAGGCCGACCACTGGTTCGCGGACTCGGACGGGTCGGGGGCGCCATCGGACCAACGGGTCCATCGGTGCGCCGGACTCGACGGAGTTCCCCAGCAGGCGTCGCCCTGGTGCCGGGCGACGAGAAACTGAACGAATCTCCGAGGTCCGAGGCCGCCTGTTGGCGCATCGTCCGAAGACCTCTGCCAACGAACGAGCCGCTCGACGACTTCTCCAATCGACTCGGCCCCGGGCAGCTGCCCGATCGCGACGAGAGGAACTCCATTCACGAAGACGACGACGAGATCGAAGTCCGACGACGATCCAACGCGGATCCGCGCATGAGCAAAATGGTTCCGCGATAGATGATCGAAGTCGATGAGAACCGCGGCCCCGGCCGTGGCTGCGCCCGCTTCCTTCGTCAAGGACACGCCGTGTACGAGCGCTTCGTGCGCCGCTTCATCGACGTCGCAGATGCCGTCGTATCGTCCCTCGAGAACCTGCCGCACCACGAACGAGACGCCACGCGCGTCGAGCAGTGGGTTGAGTCTGCGAGTCGCCTCCGCCAACACCCCCGGCAGAGCGGTCGAGGGCGACTCGCCGAGATCGTCCAGATTGCTCAGATCGAGGCGGTGGTAGCCCAACTCCGAAAGGAGCGTCCTCGCGCGGTCGCGCGCGTCGGTGAACGCGATCTCCCGCAGGACCGGCGGAATGGCGAGGGCGGTGGAGAGAGTCATGACTCGTTGATTTGAATCTATCGACGAGTGCCTAAAGCGGCTCGAAAGATGCCCTAAGGATTTCGTAATACAACGGCCCGGGTCCCCCCCTCGGCGTCATTCGGAGCGGAGCCGATAGCCGATGCCAGGCTCGGTCACGAGCCACCGTGGACGGGCCGGCTCGGATTCGATCTTGCTCCTCAGCTGCCCCATATACACGTGAAGATACTGGGTTTGTGCGCTGAAGCGCGTGCCCCACACTTCTCGCAAGAGGAACTGATGAGTGAGCACGCGACCCGCGTTGCGCATGAGCGCGACCAGCAGGTTGTATTCGATGGGCGTCAGATGGACTTCGCGTTCGTCCACCCATAGTTGCCGTTTGCCGAGGTCGAGCCGCAATGGCCCCGCGGTGAAGATCGAGCCGCCGTCGCCGCTGGCGCGGAGCTCCACGTGCCGACGCGCGACTCGCATGCGCGCCAGGAGCTCGCCGACTCCGAAGGGTTTGGTCAGATAATCGTCGGCGCCCGCGTCGAGAGCCGCGACCTTGTCCGGTTCGAGGCCTCGGGCGGAGATGACTATGATCGGCGTCTCCGTGAATTCTCTCAGCTGCCTCGTCACGGCGATGCCGTCGCCGTCCGGCAATCCGAGGTCCAACAAGATGATGTCGGGCTTGCGGGTACCGGCGGCCGCGACGCCTTCGCGCGCCGTCGCCGCTTCGATCAAGGCGTAACCGTGAGGCGGTAGCGACGCGCGCAAGAACCGCCGCATCTGTACTTCGTCCTCGATCACCAAGACGGTCAACTCGCTCGCGGCCAAGGCTCACCTACCAGTGGTGGCGACTCGCCGATGGGAAGCCGAAAGCGGAAGCTCGCGCCGCCACCGATTCTCGTTTGAACCCAGATCCGACCGCCGTGCGCCTCCACTACGCCCCGGCAAATGGCGAGGCCGAGGCCCGTGCCGCCGTCCGAAATGTCCGGCTTCAGCCGGTAGAATTTCTCGAAGATCTTGTCGGCGTATACGGCAGGGACGCCTGGCCCGCGATCCGAAATCGCAATTTCTACCGTGTCACCCTTCGCGATTGCGGAGATCTCTATCGGCGTGCCGAACGGTGTGTACTTGAGCGCGTTCTCGAGCAGATTGATCAGCACTTGCTCGACGAGGATCGCGTCGAGCGGAACCGGAGGCAAAAGGGGTGGCAACGTGACCTGGATGTCGCGGTCCGCAAGACGGCTCTCCAATCGATTCAATGCAACGCCGATGACCTCATCGAGCGGGTGCCACTCCTTCTTCGGTGAGAGCATGCCCGAAGCGACGCGCGTCATGTCGAGCAGGTTTCCCACCAGTCGATTCAGCCGTTCCGCCTCTTCGTGTGCAGACTCCAGCAGCTCGAGTCGAGCTTCCGGTATCAACACCTCTTCGTCCTGAAGCAGCGTGCTCGTCGCTCCGGTGATCACTCCGAGCGGCGTCCGGAGGTCGTGGGAGATTGAACTCAGGAGCGAGCTTCGGAGTCGTTCGGTCTCGATCTCCACCTGTGCCCGCTGGGCGGCCTCCGCGAGCTGCCCTCGCTCGAGCGCGGAGCCGATCTGCGCGGCCAGGGCGTCGAGGAGCAGGCGCTGTTCCGGGTCGGCGAAACGACGCTCGTGACCGGGGCGCACCCCTAGAATTCCGACCTTGTCACGAGAACCACGCAGCAACAGAAAGAAAGTCGTCGCCGAGGGAAAGCTCTCCGTGCCGAGCCCGGCGCTGCGCTCGTGGCCCCACACCCAGTCCGCAATTGCGTGCTCTTTGGCGTCGAACGTCCCTTCGCTTCGGATCGCCACTTCGAGCCGATCGGAGCTCCGAGGCAAGAAGACGACGACCCCGGCGTCGAAAGCGTCGTGCAGATGGCGACTCGCGATGACGAGCATCGTATCGATGCCCAACGTGCCGGCGAGCTCGCGACTCATCGCATACAAGAGCGCCGTTCGTCGTTCGCGCTGCCGCGCCGCGGAGCCCTGGTTGCGCACGAGCTGGGTCAGACTGCTGATGACGAGCGCTACCGCGAACATGACGGCGAAGGTCACCACGCGTCGCCGGTCAGCGACGGCGAAGCTCAAATAAGGAGGCACGAACGTGAAATCCAGTGCGGCTACGCTCAGGACGGCCGCGAGGATCGACGGGCCATAACCGAGCCGCATCGAAACCATGACGATGACCAGCAGGTAGACCATGACCACGTCGGACAGCTGCGACCGTCCGAAGATCAGGTCCGCAAACATGGTGGCCACGGCGACGGCCAGAGCCGCCGCTATGAATCCCAGCCAACGTGGTGCCCTCGAAGCCCATCTCATGGGCGCTCGAGAGGCACTCTCGCTGCCGCACGCGACGACGCAGACGTCGATGGTATCGCACTCCGTCAAGAGCGCGTCGAGAACCGTGAGGCGAAAGAGCCTCAGCAGACGGCTTCGAGGCGCTCCGACGACGATCCTTCCGAAATTTCCCTCGCGCGCGTAGCGCAATATCTCGACCGCCGGACTTCGTCCGCTGAGCACGACGGCATTGCCGCCGAGCTGTTCGGCGAGTCGGAGAGCGCTGGACAGGTCTTCCTGCGCGTCTTCCGGCAAACCGACGGTGGAAAGTTCGACGTGAACCGCAGTCCAATCGCTGCGCGACGCAGTCGCCATGCGCTCGGCAGCCCGAATGAGCCGCGCTGAGCCGCGCTCCGCTCCCACGCAAACGAGAAGCTTTCCCTCGATGGGCGCCTCAGGGGCCGCATCGCCCATTGCCGACCCAGCAACGTTGTGGAGCAAAAGCGCATCTCCCATCGAAAGCCGAATGCAGCCTATAGCGTGCGATCTAAAAACGATAAAAAGAAGAACGCGCCGGCTCTAAGGATCTTCTCAAGAGCAACGAACGGCTCCGACGCGCAGAATGATTCGCAGCACGTATTGCGAAGACTTTTCGTCGTGGTGTCGGGACTCGGTACAGCGGCACCGATTTAGGAATTCCTTAGATTCATCGGCGAATTCTTTCGATTGTTTTTAGCTCTCGGTCGCTAGCTTCCAGCAGTCGCAAGAGCGAGGAAGTGTCCATGTCGCTAGCCGGTTTTCGGGAGCGACTCGACACGAGATCCCGAGAGACTTCGATTCTGCGCATCCCGATCAGATCAAATTCGACACGCCATTTCATCACTCGACGACAGCCGCAGTTCCATCCAGACAACACGACAACGTCTTTAGACACTCTTTCGTTTGGTTGCTCTAGGTTGGCGGCGATCACTTGCGAAAAAAGGAGCTCCGCCCTCATGTTTCGTCGTTCCCATCGGTATTCGAGCGCCGCTTTTTTCATGACTGCCGTCCTCGCGCCACTCGCCGCGCAGGCGCAGGAACCGGCGGCGCCTCCAGGCGGCGCACCGCCACCCGGTGCGCCTCCCGCGGCTGCTGCCCCTCCCACCGAGACGCTTCCTCCCGCGCCGCCTCCGGTTGCGACGCCAACCCCGCCGCCCGTCGCTGCGCCGCCGGCGGTGGCACCCACGGCTCCCGCGCCTACCAACGCCGCGCCGGCGACGACGGAGCCGCAGCCGCCCGCAGCCGCTGAAGCGCCGAGCGACGAGCCCGCCGTGCCGTTCGCCTTCGCGGATTTCGGCTGGATGAACGGCCAGAGCCGGCAGACCGAGTTTCCGCTAGCCGGCAAGGTGATCCAGCCGATGTTCACCATCGATGCCGGATACAACTACGAATTTTCGCATCCGAGAGACCACACGATCATCGGATCGACCGCCGCCGGACGGTCCAACGAGTTTCAGATCATGCACCTCGGTGTGGGCGCAGACTTTGGCTACAAGAACGTGCGGGGTCGCATCATGACCCAGCTTGGCCTCTATAGCACCATGACTCCGCGCAACGATGCGAGCCCAGACCGTGGGCAATGGAACCTGCGAGACGCCTATAAATACATTACGGAGGGATACGGCGGATACCACTTCAACGTCTGGAACGGGATCAACGTCGACGGTGGAATCTTCCTCTCGTACGTCGGACTCGACAGCTACTACAACTACGAGAATTGGCAAGACCAGGCGTCCTACGTATCTTCGAACACGCCGTGGTTCTTCGACGGTATCCGCATTCAGACCTTCCCGAGCGACAAGCTGAAGATCGAGTATTGGATCATCAACGGCTGGCAGTCGTACGGCATGTTCAACGAGCAACCGGGCTTCGGCGTACAGTCCTACTGGCGCCCGAACGGCAACGTCGGCGTCGTATTGAGCGGCTACTTCGGCAAGGACGCGATGGGCGTCCCGGACCGAGTTCGGTTCCACACCGACAATAGCCTCCTCGTCAAGTACGTCGACAACGCCGGTGGCGACTCGTTCCTCAGCAAGGCCGCGTTCTCGCTGACGGTCGACGCCGGTTGTGAGAATGGCGGCGGGAACGGCTATACGCACGTCTCCTGCGGCGGCGGAAGCGAGACCAAGCCGGATCAGGCCTTCCTCGGCGCCATGCTCTACAACCGTCTGTGGTTCGATGACAACCATTTCGGGTTTACGTTCGGTGGCGGCGTGATGACGAATCCCGGCCGCTACCTCGTCCTGACGCCCCCGATCAACGGCGCGACGGCCTACACACTGAGCCCCTACTTCACTCAGAACCCAGGCGACAAGTTCAAGGCTTGGGACACTACAGAAACGTTGGACTGGATGCCGAGCCAGTTCTACACCCTTCGTATGGAGTATACGCACCGGCAGGCCAGTGTCCCGTACTTCGCGGGCCCGAACGGTGTGACGCCCGCAGTGGCCCCCGGCGTCTACAGCAACGTGGGAGCTCCAGGCAGCGCCGTCCCCGGCTTCACGCCCGATCTGCAAAAGGGCGAGAACCGGATCACGATGAACTTCCTGGTTCGGCTCTAAGCGTTACGAACGCAAGCTCGGAGGTATAGTAATATGCGCGCATCAACAGGAAGCACCGTCCGGTCCTTCAAAAGGTCCGGATCTTGGGGGGGAAGCGGTGGCCAAGATCCGCCGCACGTGAAGGTTCGCACGTTCGGACCACAAACCGACGTCCCAACGAAGGCCCAGCGTTTCCGGTTCCTGGGCAATCAACCAGACAGACCGCGCGAACGACGTCGTGGATGTCTCGGCTTCCGTTGTGGGCGTGACTACGAAGCTGCCGGTCACCGGGGGGGCGGGGCTGCGGCGCCTGGGGCCGAGCTCGTTCACGCTTTGGCACCTCTCCCACATTGGGACGGTCTCAAACGGTTCAAACGACGGTCTGTGCCGTCGTAGCGACCGAACGATCTCTGCGGAGCTCCGCGCGCAGCACGGCAGGAACGTGTGAGCGGCGGCGTCCGGGTCGAAGTGCTGCACTCCGACCCAGCCTCAGCACGCGGGATCGTCGCCTTCTTGGCGTTCGCGGGAGACGACCTCCCGTGGACGTCGTCGAAAGATCGGTGACGTCGGCGGCAACGGCGTCGACGCACTCACCCGGCCCTACCGCGGTTCGCGGTGGCCACAACACGCACCCTTCCCCTTCAGTATGATCAAGCGACTCGTCAGTTTCGCACTCGGCGTCCCGGGCTTCGTGTTTCTAGCGACCGCAGCCCTCGTCATCGGAGGCTTGATTGCGTTCAGCCAGCTCCAGATCGAGGCTTATCCGAATCCGGTACCCCCGCTGGTGGAGACCATCGTGCAACCCCCGGGTTGGTCGCCCGAGGAGGTCGAGCGATACGTCACGATCCCGCTCGAGGTCGGACTCTCTGGAATGGCTGGACTCGAGCATATTCGCTCGCAGTCGCTGTTCGAGCTGTCCGACATCAAATGCTACTTCGGGTGGAGCACCGACTACTGGGCGGCGCGCCAGGAGGTCATCAATCGGCTGCAGTTCGCTCCGCTCCCGAATGGGCTGCAAGCGCAGATCTCGCCCTGGAACGGCGTCGGCGAGGTCTTTCGCTACTTCGTCAAGGGGAAGGGTTACACGCTCAAGGATCTGAAGGCGGTCGAGGATTTCACCCTCGAGCGCCAGTGGCGGCAGGTGCCGGGCGTCATCGACGTGACGAGCTTCGGGGGAGAAACGAAGGAGTACCACGTCGAGGTCGATCCCTACCGGATGCGCGCTCGCGGAGTCAGCCTGAACCAGCTACAGACCGCGCTCGCGAACGGAAACGCCAACACGGGTGGCAGTTACATGCCGATCACCGAACAGTCGTACAACGTTCGAAGCATCGGCCTCATCACGAGCCTGAAAGACATCGGCGACATCGTCGTCGAGGAGGCCATGGACAAGAGCGGCAACCCGACTGGCACGCCGATCCGCGTGCGCGACATCGCGGACGTCACGATCGACCACTCGCCTCGCTTGGGCGTCATCGGCAAGGCCGGGGGATGCCCACTGCAGCTACACACTGCGACCTGGTGGCAGCGGCTCTGGGAGTCGAAAGAGGAACGCGACCAGCGGGAGCTGCTCGACAACCCGGTCGCACAAAGGAACTGTAACTCGACCTACACTGCGGACGAGTCCGACGTCGTTCAAGGCATCATCCTCATGCGCTACGGCGAGCACACGCGCCCCGTGCTCGAAGGTATTTACAAGCGCATCGAGTTCATCCGGCAGAACCACATTCTCCCGCCGGGTATGGACATCGTGCCGTACTACGACCGCGACAATCTGGTGAAAGTGACCAGCCATACGGTTCTCGAGAACCTGATGATGGGCATGTTCCTGGTCATGGTCGTTCAGTTGCTGTTCCTCGGCAACTTCCGCGCCGCCATGATCACGTCTCTGGTGATCCCCCTTTCGCTACTGGTGGCCTTCGCGGGAATGGTTTTGACCGGTACGTCGGCAAACTTGCTTTCGATCGGCGCCGTCGACTTCGGGATCGTGGTCGATTCCTCCGTCATCATGATGGAGAACATCTTCAAACATTTGGGCCGCCATGGAAGTGGCACCATGCGCGAGCGCATCGTGACCGCCGCCGGCGAGGTCGGTGGCCCGATGTTCATCTCGACGATCATCATCGGCGCAGCGTTCATCCCGCTGTTCACGCTGACCGGCGTCTCCGGCGTTCTCTTCACCCCGATGGCACGGACGTACGCGTTCGCAATCGGCGGGGCGATCGTGCTGGCGACCTTCCTCTTGCCCGTATTGACGAACAAGTTCGTGAAGCCGGACTTCGATGGGGACGAAGAAGACAGCCGAATCATGCGGTTCCTCCATCGCATCTACAATCCAGTATTCGAGGCAGCGCTGCGCAAGCCGAAAACCGCAGTGGCGTTGCTCGCCATCCCCATCTTCGCCGCATTCGCCCTGTTTCCGTTCCTCGGGCGCGACTTCATGCCCAAACTCGAAGAGGGGAACCTCTGGATTCGCTCGACGTTCCCGGTGTCCATCTCGCTCGACGAATCGATCAAATACTCCAATCACATGCGGAGCATTCTCGCGAGTTATCCCGAGGTGCTCTCGGTAGTCTCGGAGATCGGCCGCCCCGATGACGGCACGGACGTCACCGGGCTTTCCAACGTCGAGTTCTTCTGCCCGCTCAAGCCCTTCGACGAGTGGCCGCACGGCCTGACCAAGGAAAAACTGACCGGTGTCGTCCGGAGCAAGCTCGAGCACACCTTTCCGGGCGTGACGTTCAACTTCTCGCAATACATCAGCGACAACGTCGAGGAGGCCGTATCCGGGGTCAAAGGCGAGAACAGCATCAAGGTGACAGGCCCCGATCTCAAGGTGAACGAGACCAAAGCGGGTCAGATCATGGATCAGCTTGCGAAGGTCCACGGCATCACCGATATCGGCACCTTTCGCACACTCGGACAACCCCAGGTTCGTATCATCCCGGACCGAACGATCGGCGCCCGCTACGGCTTCAACACCGGAGACATCGACGCGACGGTGCAGGGGTTGATCGGGGACACGCCCGTCACCCAGGTTTACGAGGGCGAGAAGTTCTTCGCGCTGACCACCCGCTTGCAAGAGCGGTATCGAGACAGCATCGACGCGATCCGAGAGATCCCGCTGCAGTCACCCGACCAGAACTTCTACCCGCTCGGTCAGCTGGCGTCGGTCAGCAAAGTCGAGGGGCCCCTCGCCATCTTCCGCGAGGATGGGAGCCGCTTCTCTCCCGTCAAGTTCTCGGTTCGCGGACGCGACCTCGCTAGCGCCATCGAAGAGGCAAAAACGAGGATCGAAAACAACGTCAGACTGCCTTACGACACGCACCTCATCTGGTCCGGGGAGATGGCCGAGCTGGACAGCGCGGAGGCGCGGATGCTGGTCATCTTACCGATCACCATCATCGTGATCGCGTTCCTCATCTATTTCGCGGTCAAGGGGTGGGTCAATCTGCTCATCGTCCTCGTCGACATTCCGCTCGCATGCACGGGCGGGGTGCTCGCACTGCTCGCGACGGGAACGCACTTTTCGCAATCGGCTGCGATTGGGTTCGTCTCGGTATTCGGCATTGCCGTGCAAGACGCACTCCTCATGGTGACCTATTTCCAACAGCTCCATCTCAAAGAAGGGCTGTCCGTGGAGCAGGCCGCACGTCAAGCGTCCGAGAAACGGTTCCGTCCCGTACTCATGACGACCCTCACCGCGATACTCGGGCTCCTTCCGGCTGCGCTGTCGAACGGCATCGGCTCGCAATCGCAGAAGCCCCTCGCCATCGTGGTCATCGGAGGCGCGCTCGCACTGATGATTCTGACGCGACTCGTACAGCCGCCGCTCTGCGTGATTGCTTACCATTGGCTCGAAGGTCGTCGGGGACGCAAGACGCTACGGGAGGCGACGTGACGGACTCGAACGCATCGACCGTCGAGCGCTCCTCGATGAATCCGCACATCGACGTCGGCGTCTTTAGGCGCGGAAGGCCATGGGTAAGCACCCTCATGGCGATCGTTTTCGCGTTCTGGACGACGTTCGCCCTCTGCCGAGACGCGTCCGCCGACGTCATCCCACCGGCCGCCGCGGTACCGCCGACGCTTACATTGAACGACGCGCTTCGCCTTTTTCGCGCGCACGGTCTCGACCTCTTGATCGCTGAAGCCGGCGTCAGAAGTGCCGAGGGTGCAGTGACTGCCGCTGGGGCCGTTCAGAACCCGGTAGTGAGCGCGAGCATCGGAAAAAACCTGACCTGGTCCAACACCTACGCCAGCGGGGTCGATTGCAGCAACGACGGCGCGCTGTGTGTGCCGTGGAGTTATGGGGTCGGCATTTCCGACTCTGCTGCCCTCGAGGACTGGCTCTCCGGCAAGCGCGACCTCCGGTTGAAGGTGGCCCGCAATGCGCTCGCTGCGGCCAAGATGTCACGGGTCGATGCGGTACGCACGCTGACCCTTCAGGTGAAATCTGCGTACCTGCAGGTCGCCCAGGCGCAGCTCGTATATGTCTTCGCAAAAGAGGTGGACACCACCGAGGCCACCACGCTGAAGAAGTTCCAAGATCGCTATCGGGGGGGCGCGATCAACGAAGGCGATCTGCAGCGCATCGAGGTCGAGAAGCTCGAAGCTGCTCAGGCAGTCGACACGGCGCGGGTCGCGCTACGCCAGGCGCGCGCCGGGCTGGCCTTCCTCATAGGTGTCCGAGGGGACATGCCGGATTTCGACGTGGATCCGAAAGTACTCAACTATTCAGAGCCCGCATGGGTGCAGAACGTGAGCACGGTCGGCTTGCTCCGCACTGCGGTGGAGCATCGGCCGGATCTCGTCTCCGCAGCGTATCTCCGCGCGTCGGCGGACGCCCAGATCGAGCTCGTGAAGCGCCAGAAGATCCCCGACATCACGCTCGGCCTGAACTACGCATGGGGTGGATTCAACGGGTGGTCCGTCGACAACTCGCTCGCGAGCCCCACGGTGACGTTCTCGGTCTCCGCCCCGCTCCCCGTCTTTTACCAGCTTCAAGGCGAGCAGCGTCAGGCCGAAGCGCAGCGCGACACGAACGCGCTCCAGCACGCGAAGACCACGGCGCAAGTCGTGAACGACGTCACGACTGCGGTCGCCGCGTTGGATGGGTCGAAGGAGCTCGTCCAGCGGATGGAGGGACCACGCCGAGAAGGAGGAGGCCTCCTCGAGAGCGCGCAAGGTGCGTTCGACGCCGTCGCTACCCAATACGACAAGGGAGCGGCGAACCTCACAGACTACCTCGATGCGCTCCGAACGTACATCGCAACCAAGAACGAGTACCTCGGCGATTTGACGAGCTACTGGACTGCGGTCTTCCAACTGGAGGCGGCCGTGGGGAAGGATCTCCGATGAAAGCGCCGCTCATCGTGTCGCTCCTCTCGATCGCGCTCTTCACCGCCGTCGGTCCGACTCGCGTGGCCTTCGCGGGGCCAGACGATGGCGGGACGGATCGCGACGCCGCCATCGAAAGCGGCAGCAAGCCCGTGGCCGACGGTGGGCCTCGCGGTGGCTCGTCGACCGACGCATCCGACGGGACCTCGGACGAGGGCCCGTTCGCCTGCAACAAAGCACTGTGCGCCACGACCACCGGAGCCACGGCATGCAACGTCGCCCCGGGGTTTGAGGACGGAAGGGTCACTTCGCCCGTTTCGGTGGCCGCTGCAATGGCCGCGATTGGGCTCGGCACTCTGCGCCGTCGCGCCCAACGCACGAAGGAACGAACGCGATGAAGCCTCTAGTCACACGGCTTCTTTCGGCCTTCGGGTGCGCCGTCGCGATCGCGATCCCTCGCGGCGTTGGCGCACAGACCGCGCCCGAGCAGGCGCGGCCGTCCACCGACACCGCGCCATCGAGTGGACCCGACGTGGTGCCGACGGGACCGGTCGACGTCGTGATTCCGGCCGAGCTGCCACCCCGGCGATACGTCGCCATCGAATGGAATCCGCTGCCCCTCGTCGTCATGCACACGGGCGAGCGCCCGCTCCCCCAAAGACCCGCGCAAGGGGGCCTCGGCAAGCTGAGCGCCAACGTGATCGTGGCCCCGCTCGAGCATCACGCCATCATCATCAGCCCCTTCTATGTATTGACGCGTACCACCCCAATTCGGATCTTCGACGATAACCTAAACCCCACGCAGCTTCCCATTCAGACATTTAGGGGTTACGGGACCGAGCTCGGCTATCGTTACTATACGGGTCACGGCGGCTTGCGCGGTTTCTTCGCCGGCCCGTCGCTCATCCTCGGGTCGTTCACGGCCACCGCGGAGAACGGCGACAAGAAGGCTTACCTCGACTATGGGGTCGCGGCCGACATCGGCTACCAGGCGCTCGTCGTGGACAGGCTTTCTCTCAGTCTCGGCGCAGGGCTGCAGTACACCACGACGAGTAAATCCATCCCCGACCAGATGCTCTGGGCAAAGGTCTTCGCGAACACCGCTGTCCTTCCGCGCGTTTTGGTTTCAGTGGGGTGGGCGCTATGAATCGCCGGAGACTACTCGCGCGTTGGATGGCGCTCGGTGTGCTCGTAGCGGGTTGCTCGAGCGAGACCGTCGGGATGTGGCCGGCCGCGCCGACGCAGTTCATGACCACGCCTGGGGTCGCTCCCGCGCCGAGCCCCACCACGCCGACCGACATGGAGCGCGGGGCGGCCGATGCCTATACCAATGCGCTCGAGTCGCCAGGCTTCGTCGACCTCGGCTCCCTGCTCCAGGAGCAGGCCCAGTTCGCCTTCGACGGCCGGAGCACCCACGGACGCGAGCGGGTGCTGAAAGCCCACGAAGACATGTTTGGCGCGTTCGATGAGCGACGCTTCGTGACGAGCCGACTCTGGCTCACGGACAGCACACGACCCCTCGACTCGCAGGCGATCGAGTGGACGATGACGGGCGTCCAGGCGCGCGCCTTCATGGGTATTGCTCCGACGGGAAGGTCGGTCGTCATCAGGGGGCTCACGCTGCTCTGGACGAACGACGACGGAATCATCTCGGAGCTGCACGTTTACTTCGACGAGGCGGTGGTCCGCGCCCAATTGCAGCGAAGCCCTGTCGAGCTGCGTGAAGGACGCACCGCTCAACCGAGCAGCGTGACGGTCAGCGACCCGGCGGCGGTTCAGAAGGTCGCCGCCCCGTCGCCCGACGGGGACGCGCGCCCGGTGTTCGAGCGGAGCGGCACGCCGGAAGAGAGCGCGAACGTCGCGGTCATGCGCACGATGATTCAATCGCTCGAAGACGACAAGGAGGCGGAGTTCCTGTCGACCATGAACGAGGACGTCGAGGTCTTCACCTTGGATCGCGCGGAGCCAACCCGCGGAAAGAACGCCGCGCGCGAGTACTTCCGGACGATGCGGCGCTCGATTCGTCTCCTCGATACGGTCATCAGGAACGCTTGGGGTGTTCGCACGTTCGCGGTGACGGAATACGTGGTCACTGGTCTGGAGCGCGCACCGCTGCCCGGGGTCGCCTTCGCCGAAGGCCGTCCCATCCACGCGCGGTTCGTCGACATCGCCGAGTTCAAGGACGGGCGGATCGCGCGCATCTCGAGGTACGCCGACCCCACGTCGTTCGCCTCGCTATGAGCGCACCAACACAAAGGATTTCGAAGGGAGTTAACGATGACGAAGATGAGAAACGCGGTTTTTGCATGGATGGCCATCTTTACCTGTGGGTGCATTTCGCGCGCGCCCGCAGCGTCCCAGGTCTCCGAGGCTCCGCCCGGAGAGGTCTGGCTGACGCCGCAGCAGGTGAAGGACGCTCATCTCGAGCTCGAGGCGGCCACGGATCGGCCTGTGGGCGGAACCATCCACGCCGCCGGGCGCGTGACCTTCGACGATCTTCGCGTAGGGCATGTCTTTTCGCCGGTGACGGGTCGAATCACGAAGATCCTCGCACAACCGGGGCAACGCGTAAAAAAGGGAGACCCATTGTGTGTGATCCAATCACCCGATATGGGGAGCGCGATCTCCGACATGGCCAAAGCGCAGGCGTCGCTCTTCCAGGCGCAGACGGACTGGAAGCGCCAGAAGGATCTGCTCGAGCTCCATGCCGCGGCTCAAAGAGACTACGAAATGGCCGAGATTACGTACTTGAACGCCAAGGCCGAGATGGAGCGCGCAGAGCGGAAGGCGAGACTCCTCCGCAATGCTGGCTTGGACGCGGTCACCCAGGAGTATGTCCTTCCCTCGCCCATCGAAGGCGAGGTGATCATGCGAGGCGCAAACCCCGGACTCGAGGTCCAAGGTCAATATTCCGGCGGTGCCACCGTCGAGCTCTTCACCATCGGTGAGCTCGATCGCGTGTGGGTGCTCGCCGACGTCTATGAGATGGACCTGGCCCGAGTGAAGAAGGGGGCCGACGTTGCCGTCAAAGTGCTCGCCTATCCGGACGACAACTTCAGCGGTGTCGTCGAGTGGATTTCCGGCGCGCTCGATCCCATTTCGCACATTGCCAAGGTGCGCTGCTCGGTCGAAAATCCTGGCGAGAAGCTTCGTCCCGAGATGTTCGGAACGGCGGCGATCACCGTCGACCCCGATCAGAAATTTGCCGTCAAACGCTCGGCCCTCCTCTTGCTCGGGGAACAGCCCGTCGTGTTCGCTCAAGTGGGAACCACCGCAACGGGTCAGCTTCGATTCGAACGGCGGCCCATCGCGGTCGATGAAATGGCGGACGGTACCTACGTGCCGATCAAGAACGGTGTCGAGCGAAACGAGAACGTCGTGGTGAACGGCGGCGTTCTGCTCCTCGGAATGCTGTGAGTCGGGGCGCCAGTGAAGACCCCACTCCAACATCGAACGCCCCGAATCATCGCTTTGCTCGGTGCATTGGGACTCGGGGCCTGCGGAGCACCGAGCGCCTCCTCGCGGAACGGCAGCGCCGCGAGGCCCGTCGATGTCGCCTCGACGATCGCGGGATGTAGCACCCTCGACGATTGTGTCCGCCAATGCGCCGAGAAGCGCGCAACCGGATGTGTCTCGGCGGGTCGCTTGTACGAGTTTGGACATGGCGTCACGGCGGATCCTTCGCGAGCGTTCCCCCTCTACGAAGAAGCGTGCGAGTTGAAATACGCGGGCGGTTGCTACAACGCAGCGGTGCTCCTCGAAGCCGGCAAGGGAGTCGAACGAGACCAGGCGCGGGCGCACGGTCTCTTCGCGAAGGTGTGTCAGATGGGCTCGAATACCGCTTGCGCGCAAGCACAAGCCCTCGGCGAGGACGGGAAGCAATGACTAGCTGTGGGCGCTCCCGGCGAATCTGGCGGATCTTCGTACTCTCGTCCGCGCTCCTCTTCGTTCCTGTCGCTGCGTTCGCCTATCCGTCATCCGTCGTGTTCAGTCCGAATGGAGAAGCCAAACCTCTCGGGACGGTGGGCCTACTAGCCTATGGTGCAGTAAATTTATCTCCAAAGGTCACTCCTGGCTCCTCTTGGTTTGGGATCCAAGGCGGGATTTTCCCGCAGTGGAAGTACGGTGATTCCGGTGTTTCTTTCGGGGGTCTCGAGGTCGGCTTCGACGTCATCACCCCCTTCGACACATCGAATGGCGCGATCGTAAAGCCCGTGCTGAACGTCAAGCTCGGGGTGATCACCGAGGGCATCTATACGCCGAGCGTGTCGGTCGGGGTCATGGAGATCTCTCCTGCGCTCGCCAGCATGGACTTCACGTACGTTGCCGCGACCAAGACACTGCGCGCGTCACCGGACGCCACGTCGTACGGTCGCGTGACGGTAGGCTACGGCTTGAATGCGGGCAACCGAGGGCAGTTCAACGGGACGTTTCCATTCAAAGACACCCGGAGCGCACTCATGTTGGCGTACGAAACACCCCTCATCGCCGGCCGCGTCGGCTTCATGGTGGACTACCTCGGAGGCTCGAGCGAGATCAGCGATACCTACGTCGGCGCGATTCTGAACATCTCAGATACCGCCGCCCTTGGGGCCGGCGCCTTCATCGCCAACGATCGAGCGAACTCTCCGAACGACGGCATGTTCTTCGACCTCATGGACACATTCGACGTGACCAAGCTCGCCGAGAAACTCTGAAGCGCTCACGAAGTTCGGCTCAAGGGCGAACGAGACCGCTCGCGACCGAGACTTCGTCGCGGTAGTCGAGCCAGGCGTCGAGCGCGCGTTTCATGCCGTCGACGACGTTCGGACGAACGCGCTCCGCGACGTGATCGAGCACGTTGCGCCACGCCGATTGCCGATGACTCCCTTCGACGGCGCGATGCGCTTTGGTGAGCGACAGCGCCTCGAGCGGGAGCCCGTAGTGCACGACCAGCGGATGCTTTTCGAGCGGCGGGACCGGACGGCGCTCCGCGCGTCCGTCGACCTCGCCGCGCTCGTATTCGGTGCCCTCGATGAACAGGGTCGTGACGGCCGCGGCGACTTCCCAGCCGTGCCGTTCGGTCAACTCGTCGAGGACGTCGCGGTACGCGCGCGCCTCGGGTAAGAGGTCGACGTGCTCGAAGCGCGACACGTCGAGCCCGAGGCCGCGCGGATAATCGAGAAACAGCTCCGGATGCGGACGCTTGGCGACGAGCCCGCCCGTCTCTTCTTCGTACAAGTTTTCGGCGAGCTCGCGACGAACGGCGGCGATCGGGCACTTCACGTACGCGCGGCCGACGAGGACCGGGAAGTCACGGACGTAGGTCGCGTACTCCTGCTCGAAGTGCACGTGGAGCCGGTCGCGGGGCACTTTTCCGGAGGTGAACAGCGGCCAACCCCAGTGTTTTTTCTGCTCCATCACGGCGAGCAACGCTTCGCGGAATTGTCCGACGTCCACGGCGCCAACTGTCGCACGCTTTCTCGCGCCACCTCAACAATCCGGCCGACGCCCGGGTGCGCCGCTCGACGAGTCCCTCGCGACGCCTTCAGCCGGCCTTCGCGGAGGCTCGCGGGCCGCTCTCGAGCTGAGGTGGATTGCGCACTGACGACGCATGCGCGAAGCGGCTGCCCCCGGCCGCTTTGGCTCGGTAGCATGCCTCGTCGGCGGCGTTGAGGAGGAGAGTCACGTCGTCCTCCGGGCGCGCCATCGCGACGCCGACGCTCGCCGTCACGGGCCTCCTCGGGTCGAGCTCGGACCCGACGGACCGAACCGTGCTGACGAGTCGATCCGCGACGACGGTTGCTTGCTCCAGGTCGGTATCCGGAAGCATCGCGACGAATTCGTCGCCGCCGAAGCGGCCCGCGACGTCCACGGCGCGCGTCGAGTCTTCGAGGGCCCGCGCGATGCGACGAAGCAAATCGTCACCGGCGAGGTGCCCGTGCTTGTCGTTGACGTGCTTGAAGCCGTCGAGGTCCATCATGAGGAGCGCCATGGGGTGACCGCGGCGCACGCGCTGGAGCTCCTCGTCCACGCGGTGGACGAAGTAGCGGCGGTTATAGAGCTGAGTGAGTGGGTCGCGCTGGCTCAACTCCTCGAGGCGACCGTTCATGACGCGAAGCTGCTGCTCGCGAGTCCGGAGCGCCCGCGCGATGCGATCGGAAACGCTCGTGCAGGCGAGGACCAGGGCCGCGAGCAACATCACGTTGCGCGTCGTCACGGTGAGGTCCGGCGCGGCGGCGGAGAGCACCGGGTAGTCCGGGGCGTAAGCGAGGAAGTGCAACGCTTCGGCGTACGTCACGGACGCGTAAGCGACGATGCCGAGACCCCCGACGAGGCGCGCTGCCCAAGCCGGGGAGACCAGCACGTTGAACATGCCGATCACGAGGTACGACGCCACCAGCGGCGTCGAGCCCGAACCCATGCGATGCACGAGGAACGTCGTGAACGCGGTGTCGATCACGCCGCCCGCGAGGACTCGATACGGGCCGCCGATGTTCCTCCGGATGAGGAACTGAAAGACGATCGACGCGACGAGGTAGCCGAGCAACACCGGCTCGTACGTCCGCGCTACCGGCTGGAAGAACGGAATTGCGACTACTGAAAAGACGCCCAGGGCGACGCGGATCGAGCCTGCTCGAAATCGATCCTGCTGATGATCGGAGAATCGCGCTGTCATGGAACACGGCCGGCGTTGGAGAGACCCGCTCTCCGCTCGCCCCGTGGTTCCGTTTTAGCACCTCGTTGCCGACGTTGCGCGTGCTCGCACGCGTGCGGGGCAAGAGATGTAGGGAAAGGTGGCGATCGGTTGCAGTATTGCGCGAACCGCGATTCGTCGCCCGACCTACATCCGACTACGCACTCGCCTTCATCTGCTCCGGCGCTGCGGCCTCGAGGCTGCGGCGATTTTCGGGCGGCAGGTTCTTTCGCGTCGCACGAAGATCGAGCTGCACCGGCAGCACCACCATGGGGATTCCGTTGTGCTGAAGCCGTCGCTGGATGAGGAACGCCGTCTCGTTGTGGAGCGCGCGATTCCACGCGGTGTCTTCTTCGAAAATGATCTGCCCCGCGACCACGAGCGCCTTCGGGTACCGATCCTTGAGGTCGGTGGCGAGCCGCTCGGCTTCGACGGCGACCTCGGTGCCGACGGCGAACGCGCTCGTGGCGCGAAGGCCGAGCACGGCCGCGAAATGCTCGTACGACGCGAGGTTTTTCCGGGTCCGTTGTTCGAGAGCTTCGACTTCGCTCGCGCCTTTGAAGCTGTCCGAGTCGACGACCGCGATCCCGACGAAGACGATGCCTTTGAAGTGGCCGGGGAACATGCGGAGCAGGGTCAAGAGCGCGTGCCGGCCGAGTCCGCCGTACCCGCCGACGAACACGATGGCCACCGGATCCTTCGAGGAGGGTTCTCCCATGGATAGCGCGGAACCGTTCCACCCGTAGAGGCGTGCTGCGTCGGGCCCTTCTTCGGGGCCGGGCAGCTCGCGATCGAGACGTCGAATCGCGCGCACGACGAGGTCGTAGTGCCGGCGAATGACGAACGAGAGGCCCGTCACGCCGACGGTGATGACCAGGGTGAGCCAGCCACCCTCGGTGAACTTCTCGAAGATCGTGATCCCGAGGATCGTGAGACACAGCCCGGCGGCGACGATGTGCGCCCATAGGTGGCGGAACCACGTCGGGTCGTTCTTGCGCTGCTGCACCCAGAAGCGGGTCATCCCGATGTTCGACAGCGAGAACGTCAAGAAGACGTTGATCGAGTACATGACGACCAGCTTCGACACGTCGCCGCCCGTGTAGAGGAGCGCGGCGCACGCCGCCAAAGCCATGAGCATGACGCCGTTTCGCATCGTGAGGCGCTCGGACAGCGCGGAAAATCGATGAGGCAGCCACGAATCGGTCGCCATGTTGGCCATGACGCGCGGCCCGTCGAGGAAGCCCGCTTGCGCTGCGACGAACAGGAGACCGCCCTCGCTCACGAGCGCGATGATGATGAAGGCCTTGCCGATCGGAATCGAGCCGACGTGCCACCCCGACGCGACGATGTCGAAGAGCACCGCGTTCATCGTCTTGCCTTCTTCGGGCTTCGCGTGGACGAGAAGGTAGGCGAGCAAGATGCCGCCCGCCGTGAGAGCGAGCGACGTCGCCATCAACACCATGGTGCGCTGCGCGGTCTTCACTCGCGGCTCGCGCATCATGGCCACGCCGTTCGAGACCGCCTCGATGCCGGTATAGGTACCGCCGCCGAGTGAGTACGCGCGCACGAAGAGCGCGAGCGCCCCTAGCGTGCCGAGCGCGCCGAACGAGTGCGACACGCTCCCGTGAACCTCGCTCGCGACCTCCGGAATCGCGTTGACGTGTCGTCCGATGACGATGATGAGCAAGAGCGCGTGGGTGATCACGAAGATGAAGAAGATCGGCGCGATCGCCGTGACCGACTCCTTCACGCCGCGAAGGTTCATCACCGACAGCACCGCGAGCCCGACGAACGCGAACCCGAGCTTGTAGGCGAGCCACGAGGGCGGCAAAAAGCTGAAGATGGCATCGGCGCCCGATGCGATGGAGATCGTGATCGTCAGGACGTAGTCGACCAGCAGCGCCGCGCCCGAGAGCACGCCGACGCGAGGACCGAGCAGTTTGCTCGCGACGAGGTACCCGCCGCCGCCGGACGGAAACTGCTCGATGATCCGGCTGTAGCCGTAGCTGATGATGAAGACCGTCAGCGCCGTTGCGACAGCCAGAAACACAGCGAGCCCGGTGTGTACTCCCAGGGCACGAAAGGCTTCGTCGGGGCCGTACGCGCTCGACGAGAGCCCGTCTGCGCCGAGCCCGACCCAGGCGAGTAGGGCGACGAGGGAAAGCTTATGGAATGCGTGCGGGTCTTTGACGTCCTTCGGAGCGCCAAACACCACGCGTCTTACTCGCGCTGTAATTGACATGGCCAAACCTTCGACGGCACCGAGGACTGCGGTTTCGTCCGTTTGGCGAACGCTCGTCCTCTCCTGACGCCTACGGGGTTAGCTGACGGGCTCGGGCGTGGAGAGGTTGCCCGCTGCCGGCTCGAGCCCATGCTCCGGACGGCAGTTAGCCCCGAGGAACCGCAGACCTGCGGGTGGGTCCCCCGTTGACCGACACATCGGTCACTCGGCGTGAGGGGGATATTGGCCCTCGGATTGTCACCGATCAAGTCTTGTCAAACGATTTGGCCTTGTCGCGAATGCATCAAGAAGATGTAAAGGCGACAGCGACGCCGACGGCGAAATCTCCCTCCTAAACCGCTGCCGAGCAGGGCAATTCGAGGGGATCGAGCGTCGCGTTCACGATGGATACAGCGCGGACGGTTACGGCGACGTCAAGAAGCGGTGGCACGCCATCAAGGAACGGTAACGCGTCACCGCGGCTCGGCGTTCGCGCGCCGACGCGTCACGACGGCTCGGCGCGCAACCGGTAACCGACACCGGGCTCGGTGACGAGCAGCTTCGGTCGCGCCGGATCCGCTTCGATCTTCTTTCGGAGCTCCGCCATGCGCACTCGCACGTAGTGCGTTTGACCCATGTACGCCGGCCCCCACACTTCTTTCAGGATTTGCCGATGGGTCAGCACCTTGCCGGCGTTTTGCGCCAGGAGCACCAGCAAACGGTATTCGATCGGCGTCAGATGGAGCTCGACGCCGTCGAGCGCGACGAATCGCTTCTCGAGATCGAGCCTGAGCCCGCCGAACTCGAGGATCGGCGATTGCGGGCCGCCCCCGGATTGCTCGGCGTGCCGGAGCGCGACGCGGATGCGCGCGAGGAGCTCGTTCACGCCGAACGGCTTCGTCAGATAGTCGTCGGCTCCGGCGTCGAGCGCTTCGACCTTGTCCTCTTCGCGTCCGCGCGCGGAGATGACGATGATGGGCACGCGGCTCCACTCACGCAGCCGACGCGTGAGCTCGATCCCGTCCATGTCGGGAAGGCCGAGGTCGAGCAAGACGACCTCGGGCGTGTACGACGTCGCCGCGGCGGTGGCCTCCGCAGCGTTTCGCGTCTCGAGGAGACGGAAGCCGTGCGAGCTCAGCGACGCCCGAAGGAAGCGGAGCATCTGCGGTTCGTCCTCGACGACGAGCACCAGGCGATCGTCACCGGTCACGACGGCACCTCGACTCCGGTTCCGTCAGGCTCGGTAACGACGACGGGCGCCCCCTCCATCTTCGGAAGGGTAATGCGGAACACCGCGCCACCCCCAGGTCGATTTTCGGCGACCAGCGTTCCGCCGTGAGCTTCGACGATTCCCCGGCAGATGGAGAGGCCGAGCCCGACGCCGCCGCCCTTGACGTTCGGGCCGCGAAAGAACTTCTCGAAGAGCCGGCGTTCGAGGCCTGGCGGCAACCCCGGACCTCGATCGGCGACCTCGATCTCGACGCCATCGTCGGCGTTTCGGGCGTGTATCTCCAGGGGGCTTCCTGGCGGAGTGTATTTCACGGCGTTCTCGAACAGGTTCACGAACACCTGCTCGACCAGGACCGGATCCACCGAAATGAGCGGCACTTCGCGCGGAAAGTCGGTCGTGATTTCGCGCCCTTCGAGCCGATGACCGAGCCGAGTCAGCGCCGAAATGACCAGCTCTTCCACGGGCACCCACTCGCGCTTCACCTTCAGGCTTCCCGATTCGAGACGCGTCATGTCGAGCAGATTTCCGACGAGCCGCTCGAGTCGCTCTGCTTCTTCACAGATGGTGTCGACCAGGTCGGCGCGGTCGGCAGTGCCGAGGCGCGCGGCGTCGTCGCGCAGCATCGTTCCCGCGCCGGTGATCGCCGCGAGCGGCGTCCGGAGGTCGTGCGACACGGCGCTCAGGAGCGAGCTCCGCATCTCTTCGGTTCGCGCCCGGAGCGCAGACGTCTTCGCGTCCTCGGCGAGCCGCGCGCGCTCGAGCGCCATCGCTCCCTGACGGAGATAGGCGTCGCGAAAGTGGCGATCGAGGGCAAAGTCACCCGAGTGCGGGCGTAGCGCGAGGGCGAGCACCGCGACCGCGTGCGAGGTGCCGCGAAGGGGCAAGCACATGACGCGCGCGCCGGGAAGCGTGTCGGTTCCGAGACCGGCTGGGCGCTCGTGTTCGAACACCCAGCGCGCCACGCCTTGCTCGTCCGGGCCGAACGGCACCTCGCCCGATTGGGCCGCGATCGTCGGCGTGCCCGTCTCGCTCACGAAGACGACTGCCGCCGCCGCCTCGAACACCTCGGCCGCGTGCAAGACGATGGCCGTCGCGACCGTGTCCTCGTCGGGTGCGGCGCTGATCTCGCGAGAGAGCGCGTAGAGCGCCGCGGTCTGAACCTCGCGAGAGCGTGCGTCGTGCTCTTGCCGCCGGATGCGAAGAGTGAGGCCGCTGATGACGAGACCGACCCCGAACATCATCGAGAACGTGAGCGTGTGCCGAACGTCGGACACCGAGAACGTGAAGAACGGCGGAATGAAGAAGAAGTCGTAGAACGCGACGGAGAGCACCGCCGCGAGCACCGACGCCGCGCGACTGAAGCGCACCGCGACGATCATGATGACGAGCAGGTAGATCATCACGATGTCGGGCAGCGCAAGGAGGTTCCTGCCGAATGCCGAAACCGTCGTGGCGGAGACGACGAGCCCCGTCGCCCACGCCGCCCCTTTCCAATCGACCGCAGACGGTTGCCGTTCGACGACCTCCGGCGGCTGCGGCAGCGCCGAAGCGTCGCCGGAGATCACGTGAATGTCGATTTCGCCGCTTCCGCGCACGACCTCGTCGAGCACGGAGCCCCGCAAGACGTCGCGGATTCGCCAATGCGTCGGCTTGCCGATGACGATGCGCGTGACGTTGTGGCGTCGGCTGTACTCGATGATCGCCGTGCTCACCCGGGTGCCCGTGAGACGGGCGACATCGGCGCCGAGCGACTCCGCGAGCTTCAGGTGGGAGTCGAGCCGCTCGCGTGCGGCGACGGTCATGGGCGTGGCGGGCTCGACGTACGCGGCCACCCAGGGCGCGCGCAGACCGCCCGACATGCGAGCCGCGGCGCGCACGAGTCGCTGTGAAGCGGGCGCGGGCCCGACGCACACCAGGATGCGTTCCTGAGTCGGCCACGTCGCCGAGATCGAGTTCTCTTGCCGATGCGCGAGGACGTCGAGATCGACGCGATCGGCGACGCGACGCAGGGCGAGCTCACGCAGGGCGAGCAGGTTTCCGCGCTTGAAAAAGTGATCGACCGCTCGCGCCGCCTGCTCGGAGAGGTACACCTTACCCTCGCGAAGACGGTTCAGGAGCTCCTCCGGCGGAACGTCGATGAGCTCGATCTCGTCGGCGCGCGCGAGGATCGAATCGGGCACCGTCTCGCGGACGCGAACGCCGGTGATCTGCGCGACCACGTCGTTCAGGCTCTCGATGTGCTGGATGTTGAGCGTCGTGTAGACGTCGATGCCCGCGTCGAGAAGCTCGAGCACGTCTTGCCAGCGCTTGTTGTGACGAGAGCCGGGCGCGTTGGTGTGGGCGAGCTCGTCGAGCAAGACGATCTTCGGTTTTCGAGTGAGCGTCGCGTCGAGGTCGAACTCCTCGAGCTTGCGCCCTCGGTATTCGATGTGTCGCCGCGGCATCATCTCGAGCCCGAGAACGAGCGCCGCCGTATCGTAGCGGCCGTGGGTTTCGGCGAGCCCGACCACGAGCCCCGCCGAGCGGCTGTCTCGAGCCGCCGACAGCATCGCGAACGTCTTGCCGACTCCCGGCGCGTAGCCGAGATAGACGCGAAGCTTCGCGCGGTGCTTGCGGTCTTCTTCCCGATGCGCGCGCAGCAAGAGCGCATCGGGGTCCGGACGAACATTCGGCTCGGTCATGGGGGAGTCAGCGCGAGCCCGGTCCTGGCCCGTCGAAGCGCATCATAGCTCCCGATGCAATTGAGGGAGTTGCGCTCGTCGAAAATCAGGTGTGGGGGGGAAAATGTGCCGCGGTTCGCTCGCGCGCGCGGTTGGTTCGTCGCAATACGAGGATCGTCGCGACCATCCGTGCGCCCAGTGCGGCGAGCACGACGCCGAGGGTCGGGCCGACGCCCCACCTTCCGCCGTGAACGAGCGTCCCGACCACCAGAGCGATCCCCGCGACGATCATCAAGGACGCGATGTCGAGCTCGTCGCTCCGGAGGGAGCTGCGGCCGTTCGAGACGCGATCGGGACGCCGGACTTCGGACCGGAACGGGCGCGCTGCGGTTCGCATGCTTCTTAGTTAGGCCGCCCCGGATCACCTCGTCGTCAAGGTTCTGGACCGCTAGATCAAGAAACCATCACGATCGATGGAAAAGACCGGTGAGCTTCTCGATCGACCCGGCTCGGACGCTCGGCAACGCGCGCGCATTGGGTCCGGTTACGGCTTCTGAAACTTCAGCACGAATCGATCGCTCGTTCCCCGGCGATCCCCGGCGACTCGGGGCGAGTCGTTCCAGTCGCGGGTGTCGCTCGAGTTGCGCAAAAAGTCCGCCTCTCCGACGAACGTGAAGCCCGCCGCCGTCACTTCGCCTTTCACGTTCTTCTCTTCGATGCGATGGAACGTCTGCACGTCGGAAACGCCGGAGCCTTCGCGCGCGCTGTGGTCGACGATGCCGTACGTGCCGCCGGGACGAAGCGCCGCGAACACCGCGCGGTTCATCTTCTCGCGATCGACGTTGAGCCATACCGTGTCGTGATAGAAGAGCACGATGAGCACGACATCGAGGTCGTGCACGTCGGACGGAAACGGATCGTCGAATTCGCGGTTCAACCGGACGACGTTCTTCATGACCGGCTTCGCGAGCCGCTCGCTCCACGGCTTCTCCGCGAAGCGCTCGAGGATGCCCTTCGCGTTCTGTCCATAGACGACGCCCGTGGGCCCAACCGCACGAGCGAGCAGCTCCGACGTGTAGCCCCCGCCGGCGCCGAGCTCCGCGACCTTCATGCCCGGAGCAATGCCGTAGTACGCGAGCATCTCCGCCGGGTGCCGCCCCGCATCGAGCTTCTTGTCCTCCGGATCGCGATCCGGCGCGCCGATGATCGCCGCGTAGTCCGCTGTCTTCCCGGATGGCGCCGCGCTCGCCGCCGGAGCCGCCGGCACCGTCACCGCACTCTCCGGAACCGGCGCCGGCGTGGCCGGCGGTGCTCCCCCGCCCCCACAAGCCACCGAGAGCAACGCGAGCAAACCCACCGAGCGACGGAGCTTCATGCTCCGAAAGATACGGCAGAAATCGCCCGATGGTTTCGCCCTTCGAACCCCCTCGACGGCGCGATGCCCGCGCGGCATGCTCCGCCGCGCCTCGCGAGAAGTGGCCGCGAAATCAGCCGCCCCGACCATCGCCCCCGTAGCTCAGTTGGATAGAGCAGGGCTTTCCTAAAGCCAAGGTCGCAAGTTCGACTCTTGCCGGGGGCGCTCTTTGTTCGAGAGCGAAGCTCCGAACAGCGTCGGCAAGAGTTCTTCCTGGCGGCGCGGCGCTTCGCTCCGCAAGGCTCCGCTTCCCTTGTGTTGGGGGCGCTCTTTTATCCGGCGCTGCGCGCAGACCAGTGTCGACAAGACCGCAATGACACCCCGCAATTGCGGGTCGCGGAACAGGGTCTTAGATGAACGGATTGCGAACAGGAGCAACACCGATGCCGAATGACGTATCCGCGGACGTGAACGGCCGCGTGGCCATCGTGACCGGCGCCGGACGCGGCCTGGGCCGCGCCATGGCGATGGGGCTCGCAAGCGCAGGGGCCAAGGTGGTTCTCGTTGCCGCGCGCGAAAAGGGCGAGATCGAAGCGGTGGCGGCAGAGCTCGGGCCGGATCGCGCGCTGCCGCTCGTGGCGGACGTCACCGACGAGGCCGCGTGTCAGCGCGTGGCCGATGCTGCGCTGGAGAAGTTCGGGCGCATCGACGTGCTCGTGAACAACGCGGGGCGCGGGATGAAGTACGTCAGCGAGTCGTTCATGACCGAGCCGACGCAGTTCTGGAACGTGCCGCTCGCGACGTGGAAGCTGGTGATCGACACCAACGTCACCGGTCCGTTCTTGATGGCCCGCGCGGTGGCGCCGCAGATGATCGCGGCGGGCTGGGGGCGCATCGTCAATATCTCGGTGTCGCGGGCGACGATGCGTCGCGCGGGTTTTTCGCCCTATGGGCCGTCGAAGGCCGCGCTCGAATCCGAGACGCTCATCTGGTCTCAGGATCTCGACGGCACGGGCGTCACGGTCAACGCGCTCGTGCCGGGGGGCGCCACGCTGACCGGCATGATCCCCGATTCGTTTCCGGACCATCTGCGCGGCACCTTGCTCCCGCCGGAGATCATCGTGCCGCCGCTGCTGTGGCTCGCCTCCCCCGCGTCGGACGGCGTCACCGGCAAGCGCTTCGACGCCTCGCGCTGGGCGACGGAAACGGATCCGAACGAAGCCGCCAAGGCGGCGCTCGACACGGCGGGGTGGACCTAGCGATTACTGTCCATACACGGACGTTCGGCAAGGTTCCGTTCAAGCACGTGTTCAGCGAGCCGTTCGCAGCATCTCCGGCTTTCGACTCACGGAGACGGCCATCGACACTTTGGCGCCCTCCCGACCTGGTCCAATATCCGACGGTGGGCTGATTCTTCGGATGGCTCTGCGGGAGATCGTTCCCGTTGCCACTCTGATCGTAGAGCGAGGAGCCGGAGCACGTCGTGCCGGCACGGCGCGCGTTCAGAGCGCCGACAAGTGTGCATGTGTGAACACACTGAAATGTCTGTGTGAGCACAACGGTGCACACTCTCGTCGGCAAAGTGACGCCGGACGCCTTCTTTCACACCATTGTCGCGTTTCACCGATTGACTCGAGTCGTGCATTCACTTAGTAGCTAACGACATGAGGAACATGAGTGTGGGGCGGACTCCGCTGGCTGTACTTGCGAGCTGCTTTTGTTTGTTCGGGGCTCGTGAAGCTTCGGCGACTCACTGGGTAATGGGGGCAACGCAATTCCGGCAACACTCGTACTTCACGGCGATTCTCAGTAGCATCAAAGTCCCGGATTCGCCGCCGTCGGGGCAGCAAAGATTCCCGAGCGCCATCTTCCCGGGGTTCGAGAGCTCGAAAAGCAACTACATCATCCAGCCCGTCCTCGGTTGGGCGAACGACGGCGTCAATGGTTGGACGATGCACACGGAAGCCGAGAGCCACGACCCCAATAACCCGTTCAGCATCATCACCAACATCCTTCCCGTGAAGCAGGGCGACACGATCATCGCGGGTGCTGCCCTCGACACGGCGAACCCGGGGCCGAACTGCAACCTCTCGCTCGGAACGAACTGCAACTACACCACTGGATTCATCGACTCTAACAACACCAACATCGCGGCGAACTCCGGCGACATTTTGATCAAGCAGCCGCCCGATTTTGCCCTGGGTCTCGTCCTCGAAATACCGGTCGACGGGGCGAGCAGCTGCAACGACTTTCCCGAAATGATCATCTCCCCGGTCGTTGCCACGACGATCGTGCGCGAGTTCTCCTCCACCTCCGACGTATTTCACGACTTCGGAACGAACTGGGTCTCCGGACAACCGAACACCACGAACCCGGTGCAGTTCACGTCTCCTTTCCTGTCGAGCGGAGCGCAGGCGAGCTGCGGTTGGGGCGTGGGTACGTCGGGTTCGCAGATCGTCTTTTTCGGAATTTGATCCAGCGCTCGCGTCGACCGCACCGGGCACCGCCGCGCGGATTGAAAGCCAGACGACGCTGCCACCGGCGCTCGACAGGCTGCCTGGACCTGGTGATCACTTCCCATACACGGACGTCAAATTCGTCTGAATCGAGTCGTCCGTCGCGTCGCTGGTCACCGCGGCGATGACGACGCCTTCGGAAAAGGCACCGGTGCCGGAGTTGGAACCGTCGCCGCCCTCGCCGAGGGACAGGCCACCTTGCTGTTGGAGGGGGCTGTATCCGTTGGGCAAGGTTCCGTTCCAGTAGGTATTCAGCGAGCCGTTTGCGGCGTCTCCGGCTTTCAAGACCCAGCTCGTCGTGCCGTTGGTCTTTGACAGAACGGTGACGATGTTGTTTCCGGGGTAGGCGATGGTGGGGTCGTTGGGGTTCACACTCGACCTACCCATGTTGGGGTCGGCGTAGTTGCCGGAGAAGAGGCCATTTTCGTAGTCGGCCATCGCCCAGGGACCATTGCCGTCGCCCCGGGTCCAGTCGGTGTCGGAGCCGAAATACAGCGCGCTCATGGTTCCGGCGCCGTCATCACCGACGTTGGTTTCCATATTTCCATAGTCGTAACAGCATCCATTGTTGAAATAGTTGCCGTGAACGACCATGTACTCGGTCTGGCTGGCAGATCCGATCGGGATCTGGTGGGTGTGGGTTCGGTTCCTGAGCCATTGCCGATTCGCGGAGACGGCCATCGGGACTTTGGCGCCTCCTGACGTCGTCCAATATCCGACGGTCGGCTGATTCGTCGGGTTGGATTGCGGGAGGTCGTTCCCGTTGCCGCTTTGATCGTAGAGCAAGGAAACGGAGCACGTCGTGCCGGTACAGAACGCGTTCAAAGCGTCGGTATCGATCGAGCCGCCGGCGGCCTTCGGCGACATGTCTTCCGTCCTTCCGTCCGACGCGCGCCTCGCCTGGAAGAGCGGGCCGGCATAGGCGGCGTAGAGCGCACGGGTCATGCTATGCGCGGCGACGAACGGCGTTCCCGCCGCCGCCGCGACATCACCAGGCGGCACGTTGACGGGGCCGCCGCTATCCGGGGCCGCACCGCCACTCGCCGACGTGCCGCCGCTCGCCGTTGCACCACCACTCGCCGACGCGCCGCCCGTTGCCGTCGTGCCGCCGCTCGCGTCCGACGCGCCACCCATTCCAGCGACTCCGCCCGTGCCCTGCAATTCCCCGCCGGTATTCTGATTGGCTCCGCCGGTCGCGCCGTTGCCCGCTCCGCTCGTACCGGAGGTGCCGCCCGTGTCGACGACACCCGTCGATCCTCCGGATTGTGTCGCGCCGGTGGAGCCACCAACACCCGAGGTGCCGCCGGCTCCTCCCGAGTCCGAGCCGGAAGAGGAGCACGCGTTCGCGAGAACCACGGGTGCCAAGAGGGAAGCGGTCATCGCTCCGAGGCGAAGCGCGATGCAGCTGCGGGTTAACTTTCGCTCGATGTCCGATTTCATTTTGTTTCTCTGGAGTGCGGGCGCGCGTGCAGTTGCTCGACGGGTGGTCCGGGGGGCAAAAATCGTTGGAACCGCTGGCACGCGGCCGTCCGGACGACGCGGGCGTCGCCATTTCGTCGCAGTCGACTGCGACGAGACGCCCCACCGCGGAGCACCGTGAATCAGGCCCGATCAACCGAAAATATGCCGTGCTAAGGCATGGACCGTGAGCGTTCCTCGTCGCTTCTTTCGCCGGCTTTTCGCGGCGGCCCTCGTCGCCCTATTCGCGGTGTCGACGCGTCCGTCGACGGCGCAGGGGTTAGCGTCGGTCGCCAAGAAAGCGACCGAGCCGGCGCCCTCCGCGTCGGCGCAAGGAGAAGAAGAGCCGATCGCGCCGGACTCGCCGCGCGCGTCGATGACGCGGTTTCTCGAGCTCGTCCGGAGCCGTCACTTCAAGGAGGCGTCGCAGTATCTCGACGTTCCGAAGGATCGCGAAGCCGACGGCCCTGCGCTCGCCCGTCGGTTGATCGAGGTGCTCGACCGCGACTCGTGGCTCGATCCCGACACGCTCTCACCGAAGCCGAGCGGCGATCTCGAGGACGGCTTGCCGTCGAACTACGAGAAAATCGGCGGCATCCCCGAGGGCGTCGGGCCGCGAGATCCGGTGTTGCTCGTGCGCCAAACGGGGAAGAGCGACCGCTGGGTATTTTCGCTGGCGACCGTCGGAAAGATCGACGGCTGGTACGACGAGCTCGAAGACAAGTGGTTCCTCGAGCACCTCCCGCCGTTCCTCTTGCGACTCGGGCCGCGCAATCTCCTGCTCTGGCAATGGATCGCGCTGCCCATTCTGTTGATCCTCTCGGGCATCGCGGGCGGCCTCGTCAATTGGGCGGCGCGCCGCGTGCTGCTCCCACTCGTCAAGCGCACCAAGACGCCCTGGGACGACGCGATCGTCGAACGCCTCCGGAGCCAGGCGACGCTCGCGTGGGCGCTCGTCATCGCCTACTTCGCGATTCCGTACCTGTCGCTCTACCAGCCGGCGGAAGAGTTCGTTCATCAGCTGCTTCGTGGGCTGGTGCTCTTCGATTTTTTCTGGGCCGCGTCGCGGCTCATCGACGTCGTCGGCGAGATGGTGCTCGGCTCGTCGTGGGGCATGCGCCGGCTGAGCTCGCGCGGCCTCATCTCGCTCGGGGTTCAGGTCACGAAGCTCGTCGTCGTGGCATTTGCCGTGGTCGCTTCGTTGTCGTCCCTCGGCTATCCGGTGACGAGCATCATCGCCGGGCTCGGGATCGGCGGTCTCGCGGTGGCGCTCGCGGCGCAAAAGACGGTCGAGAATCTGTTCGGCGCTTTTTCGATCAGCGCCGACGAACCGTTTCGCGAAGGTGATTTCATCAAGGTCGACGGCATCACCGGAAACGTCCTTCGCATCGGGCTTCGGTCGACCCGGATCCGAACGCCGGATCGCACCGTGATCACCCTACCGAACGGCAAGCTCGCCGACATGCGCGTCGAGTCGTACGCGCCGCGCGATCAGGTGTTCTTTTCCACGACGCTCCGATTGGCCGAGGACACGTCGTCGTCGGCGATGCGGGAGATCCTGAGTGGGCTCGAGGCGCTCCTCGCGAAACAACCCAAGGTCGCGAAGGAAAGCGTCGTCGCGCGATTTTCGCAGATCGGACAGGCGTCGCTCGACATCGATGTCTCGTGCCTCTTCGAGACCCGCGACTTCGGCGAGTTTCAGTTGCTCCGGCAGAACCTGCTCCTCGAGATCATGGAGCTCGTCGAGAAGGCGCACACGTCGTTCGCGCGCCCGACGAGCATCTTGCATCTCGCCGACGGAACCGCGCTGGCCACCCCCGAGACGACGGCGCCGTCGAATCGCAACGCGGCGCCGATGAACGTCCCGCCGCCGCAGAACGACGGTGAGGGAGTCAAATCCTAGAGCGACCTGTCTTCGAGGGGCGCTGCCCCTCGCCCCGACCGAGTGAATCGGTTCGGGGCCCCCCTAGTTTGGGGCCCCAACCCCAAACAGTTTTTTTCAGGGGCCGCCCGGGGGACCGCCGGTGGGGCCCGTGGTCGTGCTCGTGCCGTCGCTCGTGATCGGCAGGTAGATCGTGACGGACGCGGCGTAGCCGTTCGTCGTGTCGCCGGACACGGTCATCAGATTTTCGCCGTGCGTCTCGCCGGTGTACACGTGGTCGCTCGCGTTGGTCGTCGAGTTTTTTCCCTCGGCGCTGTACGGCGCGACGCTGGTCGCGAGCGTGTCGACGAAGGTCTGGTCGAAGAAGAGCTGCGTCGTGTTCGTTCCGTCGGAGGTCGACGACGCGCTACTGTACGTCGACCGCACGCGTAGATGAATGTGCGTCGTTCGACCCTGATACCAACCCGGAATGATGGTGATGAACGTCACCTGCCCGTTGTCGTCGGTGACCTGATAGCCGCGGAGCCACGATTCGGTCGTCGTGTTCTCGGCGGATTGGTCGGAATAAACGCCTGCCGAGTTGCAGTGCCAGATGTCGATTTGAGCGCCGGCGTACGGCGCACACGCCTTCTCGGTGTCGACGATCGTCACGGTGAGCGTGAGCGGAATGCCGGTCTGCGCGTTCGTGCCGTCGATGTTCGTCACGATGTTGCTGCGGTTGAACCGCGCGTCGCTGTCGTCGGCGAAATACGGACCGATCTCGCCTTCGGCCGTGACGGCGCAATCACCCCCTTCGCTCGCCGTCGTTCCGCCGGAGCCCTTCGTGCCACCCGTTCCAGTTCCACCCGCGCCGGCGCCGCCCTCGGTGTCGGATCCGCCGGTGCTCGACGAATTGCCGCACCCGAGGGCGAGCGTCGCACCTGCTCCGATGAACGCGGTCAGTGCGCCGCGTCGAGTCAATCGTCGTGGAAATTCTTCTTCTGTCATGGTTCCAAGCTAACCGCCGCATTCTCCAGTGAAGTGTCCCGTCCATTACGAATTGTGTCGGTTGCCTCTGGGCGTGCTCCGATATCGTCCAACTGGAAAGTGACCCCTCGCCCGTGCTTTGCTTCTGGGGGTAGGCACGGACTGGTGAAAAGACGATGAGAGGGCTCGCAGCCAACGCTCGTGGATGGATCGCGGGTCTCGCGATTTTAGGTACTGGATGCAGCGCGCTCCTCGACTCGACCAACGCGCGTTTCAAGTCCACGAAGGGCACGCCCGGACCCGAAGCGGGTGCAACGCCACGATTCGTGACACGGTTGAAGGAATCGCCCCCGACCCCGACGGCAGGCTTCGGTGCGGCGCTCGCGATTCACGGCAGGACGCTCGCAGTGTCGTCGCCTGGCGCGAACGGCGAACGCGCCGATGGCGGCCTCGAGCCGATTGCGGGGGCCGCCTACGTTTACGACCTGGATCACCTCGATGAAAACCCGATTCGATTGGCGGCGCCGGTGTCAGGCACGAACGACGCGGTGATCCCCGCCGCCGATCTCCCGCCCGGATTCTCCACGTTCGACTACTACGTGGCGCTTCCCGTCGCGCTCGACGACGATTCCGTCGTTCTCGGGTTCCCGGCGGAAGACAGCGGCGTCCGCGACGAGCCACACGACAACTCTTCGATCGATTCGGGCGCGGTGTGGGTGTTCGATCGCGCGGGTAGCGGCGTTCCTCAATACTTGAAGGAGCCGTCCATCGCTGCAGCCGACCTATTCGGCACTAGCCTTGCGCTTTCGGACGGGTGGCTCGCGGTCGGCGCGCCAGGTGAAGACGGGAGCGCTGCCAACAGCGGCCGCGTGTACCTCTACGAACGGAACAACGGCGGCTTCAACGAACTGCCCACCGCCTCCCTCAAACCCGACATCGTCCACGACGGCGATTCGTTCGGCACGTCGGTGTCGCTCGAGGGCGATCTCTTGGTCGTCGGAGCACCTGGAGAAGCGAGCAACGGCGAAGGGCTCACTGCCGACCCGAACGATACCTCGGCCAAAGGAGATGGCGCCGTCTACGTCTATCGATTGGTGGATGGCGCGTGGAATTTCGAGCAGTACGTCAAACCAAACGCTACGGCGCAGCAGGGGTTCTTCGGAGCATCGGTATCGGTCTCGAACGGGCGCTTCGCAGCTGGCTCGCCTGGCGCACTCACGTGTGGCGGCGAACAGGCGCCGGGCGCCTCCAACGGGGCCGCGTACGTCTATACGAAGGGGAGCACCGGCTGGACCGCGAATTGTGCGACGGTGAGCACGGTGCCCACCTTGTTCGGCTTCGACGTGAGCTTGCTCGGAACTCGCTTCGCGGGGGGTGCGATGTGGGAACCGTACGACCCTCCGAAGCCCGAAGTGAATCGTAAGCCTCAGGTCCTTGGCGCGACCTTCACCTTCGACGACGTGACCTCGGCTTTTCGCGGGCGTTCGATGCTTCCTCCTCCGGGGGACGCGCCGAATCAACTTTTCGGGTATTCGGTCGCCCTCGCGCCAGGCTTGCTCGCCGTTGGTGCTCCGTGGGAATCGACCCACGGGATGTCGGGGTCGATGGTAGACCCGACCGACATGACCGCGCCGGTGTCGGGCGCCGTCTACCTCTTTTCCACCGA